>NZ_JADIJQ010000030.1 GCF_017355265.1 Tessaracoccus sp. SD287 | reverse complement strand
CCGGCAGCACTCGTGACGCACAGGGCACAACATCCGGTCATCCGGCCGACCCCGGCAGCATTCGTGACGCACAGGGCACAACATCCGGTCATCCGGCCGTCGCCGCCAGCACTCGTGGCGCATCCGCCACAACGTCCGGTCATCGCGGCAATCCCGCCGGCATTCGTGACAGCCGGGGCACAACGTCCGGACGACGCGTCCTGTCGCTCTGGCACCGACGCAGGACATTCATGCCCCGAAGCCGATCCCGGCTGCATGTACCGCCCAACAACAACAGATTCAGGTTCACACCGGACGACGGACGCTCAGGAGGCCCACTGGCCGGTGTACAACAACCAGGCCCACACCACCATCAAGCCCACTGACACCGTCAGCACCACCCCGAGCAGGACCGCCACCGGCGTCCGCCAACTGCCCGTCCGCTTCTGGAACGGTGCACCCAGCACCGCACCGAGCATCAGGAACAGCGGGAACCACAACAGCACGGCGCGATTGATGGACATGTACCAGTAGCTGGTGCCCAGCGCGGCGATCTGCACCCCCACCCAGACGGCCTCGGCCCAACGTTGGCGCAGCAGGCAGACCAGGGTCACCAGCACGCCGATGGCCATCGAGATGATCTCGGCGGCAAACACCCAGCCCACCGCCGGACGATCCGGCCAGGCGGCGGGGTCCGCGGCGTCGAGGGTGTGCCGCAGTGCGTGGTGCGGCCAGGTGAACTCACGGTTCCAGCCGTCCTCCTGGGCGACGAACCAGGTCGTCCACGAGCCGGTCCGGGTGAACAAGTAGTACTGGTAGGCACCGAGCACTGCGAGCGGCACCAGCAACCAGGCGGCGCGGCGCACACGGTCGGCGATGGCCCGCGGCAGCTTCTCGCGCGGATCGTTGCCGACGATGGCCAGCACCAGCAGGGCCAGCACCAGGAACAGTCCCGACACCCGCAGGCTGCAGGCCAGCCCGGCCAGCAGGGCCGCGGCCCCCCACCGGCCAGCCCGGGCCCGTTCCCACGCCCACCAGGCGGCGGCACAGAACGGCGCCTCGGTGTAGGCGACGGAGGTGAACACGGTCACCGGGGCCACCAGCCACAGGCAGGCCGCGATGGCACCGGCGACGGGTTGGTGTCGCTTGCCGAAACCCCAACCCTGGCTGCCCAGCCGGTACAGTGCCCAGGCGGCGAGCGCCGAACAGACGGTCGAGACCAGTGCCCCGGCCAGGGCGGTGTCCAGGCCGAGGCGTCCCAGTCCGTTGAGCAGCATCGGCAGACCGGGGAAGAAGGCGTAGTCGGTGGTGGTGAGGTAGCCCTGTTCGGCCAGCCGGGTGTAGATGGCGGCGTCCCAGCGTCGCAGCGCGTCGGCCAGCGGGGTGCCCCTGAGGGCGAGCACCAGCAGTACCAGCATCAGCAGCACCCGGCTCACGCCCCAGGTCAGGCCGACCACCAGGGCAGTCTCGGCGGCCGTGCCCATCCTGCGTCCCCGGGCGGCCAGCGTCGACCCGGTGCGGGCGCGGGAGGAACTCACCGCGGTGCCGGGGCGGTGGCGTCGCTCGGCGTCGGATGCGGGCTCGGGTCGCCGGCCGGCGGCTCCGACATCCACCGCGCGTCGGGGGCGTGGTCAAGCAGACCCCCTTGCGGGTCGTCCACGCTGCCCACTCGCACCGCGTCGGTCCAGGGTCGCAGCATGTCGCCGGTGACCTGCCAGATGATCCAGCCAGCCCCCGCCAGCCGGACGAGGATCGCCAGCGGGTAGGCCATGTCGTCCCCGGTGCCGAGGCGCAGGTTGCCCTGCAGATGTCCCCACACCGCCGCCCAGTACAGCGCCTCGGTCACACTGAAGATCGCCCAGTCACGCCACCGGGGACGCGCCAGCGCCACCCAGCCCAGGGCCCACAGCACGTACTGCGGACTGTAGGTGGGGGCCAGCATGAGGCCCACCAGCACCAGCAGCGCCGCGACCTGCGTCACCCGCGGGCGGGCCGGCACCTGGAAGGCGAAGAGCACGACCAGACCGAACGCCGCGGCGATCAGCAGCTTGCTCAGCCCCGGCACCACGCTGGAGGCCAGACCCGCCTGCTGCAGGATCCACCAGAAGGAACCCAGTCCCACCTCGGGGTCGAGCACGGCCAGGTAGGACCGGCGCACGGCCGCCGGAGAGACCACCATGCCAGCGGCCAGCACCACGCCGAAGGCGGCCAGGACCGCGATCACGTACCGGGCCAGGGCGTCCAGCAGACCGGCGCGCAGGCACAACACCACCAGGGCGATCACCAGCACCATCGCCGAGATGCCGGCACCCAGCGCGATGCCGGTCAGCACCCCGGCGAGCACCGGTCGTCCCCACGACCAGGCCAACAGCGCGCAGGCGGCCAGGGCCGGGGCGATCAGGTCCCAGTTGAGCAGCCCGGCGGTGAACACGCCGAGCGACCCCGCGATGTAGAGGCCGTCCCAGCTGCGCGCCGGGGGGCTGAGCAGGAGCCCGTCGCGGCCCCGCGCGATGCCGGCGGTCGAGGTGCGACCCATCAGCATGTGGGCCAGCACCCAGGCCAGGAAGAAGCAGAAGACCAGCACGGCATTGACGACCACGAAGACATTGCCCGAGTCCAGGGCCTGCTGGGGTGAGGCGCTGGGCGAGATGGGCGCCATCAGACTGGTGATGGCGCGCCCGAGGGCGGTCACCATCGCCACGACGGGGGTCTGTGGCAGGCCGTTCTCGCCGGTCGCGGAACCGCCCATGCCCAACTGGTTGGTCTGCCAGATGATCGGGACGTCGCTGTAACACATCCGCAGCATGGTCTTGACGGGCGCCTCGGGGGTGTTCTGCTGGCAGGTGGCCTGGTGGGCCATCTTCAGCGCCCACAGCAGGGTGGCCACCAGGATCAGCCACGGGGCAGGATCGTAGAAGATGCCCTGCAGACGGGCATGGCGTCCCGTGCGACCCCCCAACCGATCTGGGTCGACCCGCAGGCTCACGGCCGATTACCCCCACCGGGGGTGCCCGCGTTGGTGGCGGTCCTGGTGACGGTCGGTTCGACCGTCGGCACCGGGATCGAGGTGGGCACCTGCGTGGTCTCCGGCGGCGCCGTGGTGACCGGGGCCGGTGGCTCTGTCGTGGTCGGTGCCGCGCTGGTCGTCGGTGCCTGGGTGCTCTGCTCGGTGGAGGGCGGCGGGGTGGAGCTCTCGCTGCTCGGCGGCGGGGTCGACTCGGTCTGGCTGGTCTCGGTTGAGGGCGACGACTCGACCGACGGGCTCGGGTCGTTCTTCTCGGTGTTGACCCAGGCCGGTTCGGTGAAGGCCACGTTCGGCTTGCCCTGCAGGGCCGCCTTCATGAACGCTGCCCACGTCTGGGCCGGGTAGGTGCCGCCGTAGAACGTGCCGTCACCGGGGCGCTTGTAGGGGTCCAGGTCGCCGGTGCCGGCATCGCCCACCACGTACATGACCGAGGTCGAGATCTGCTTGGTGGCAGCCACGAACCAGGCCGACGTGATGGCGTCCCCGACACCGGAGGTGCCGGTCTTGCCGGCAATGTCATGGCCCAGGTTGCCGACCGCGCCGCCGGTGCCCTGGTCGACCACCGACTTCAGAGCGTGGGTGACGTCAGCAGCAATGTCGGGCTCGATGGCCTGGGTCGGGCTGGTCTTGGAACTGTGCACGACCTTGCCGTCGAGGTCCTTGACCTCCTTGATGACGTGCGCGCTGGCCTTCTTGCCGTCGTTGACCAGGGTGGCGAAGCCCACCGCATTGTCCAGCGGGCTGACCTCGGCGGTACCCAGCGAGATGCGGTTGTTCAGGTCCCAGCCCGACCCCGTCGGGATGCCCGCGTCGTTGGCGGCCTTGACCACCTGGGCGGGCCCGTTGTCGATCTGCTGGGTCATGTCGACGAAGGCGGTGTTGATGGACTGCTCGGTGGCACGCAGCAGGGACACGTTCTCGCCGTACTGGTGGCCGAACTCGTTGCGCACGGTGGCGCTGTCCCCGTCCGGGGTGAAGGTGTTGCCATTGAAGGTGCTGCGCAGGCTGAACCCGTCGCGCAGGCCGGCGACCGCCGCATAGGCCTTGAACGTCGACGCCGACGCGCGGGGAGTGGTCGCCCAGTTGCGCGTGCTCTTCAGGTAGTCGGGGCCGCCGTACATGGCCAGCACCTCGCCGGTGGCCACGTCGACCGAGCTCAGCGCGACGTGCAGCTTGGAGGCATCCTGGGCGGGGCGGGCTCCAGCGGCAACCTTGGCGGTGTAGTCCTGGGCCACCTTGACGGCATGGTCCTGCAGGGCCTTGTCGAAGGTGGTGGTCACCTGCAGGCCGCCGCCGTTGATCTGAGCGTCGGTGAAACCTCGGTTCAGCAACTCATCGCGCACCATCTTCATCAGGTGGCCGTTGGGGCCGGCGTAGCGGTTATTGACCGGAATCTCGGGGAACTCCGGCAGCCCCTTGTAGGCCTGGGCGTGCTGCTCCTGGGTGATCGTGCCCATCTCGAGCATGCCGTCGAGCACGTAGCGGTAACGGTCGAGCAGCCGCGCGGAGTTGCTCTCGCCCTCACTGGGGTCGAACAGGCTCGGGTTGTTCAAGACCGAGGCCAGCACGGCTGACTGCTCGATGGTGAGGTTCTTGGCGTCGGTCAGGAAGTAGGAACGGCTCGCCGCCTGGATGCCGTAAGCGCCGCGACCGAAGTAGATGGTGTTGAGGTAGTCGCGCAGGATCTGCTCCTTGGGCACCTGGCGACCCATCTTGACCGCCAGCGCCAGCTCGCGCATCTTGCGCGTCATCGTCCGGTCGCTGGTCAGGTAGTAGATCTTGATGTACTGCTGGGTGATGGTGGAGCCGCCGCCCTGGATCTCACCGCCGCGCAGAATCGAGAATGCCGAGCGGGCGATGCCGGTGGGCGAGATGCCGCGGTCGGTCCAGAAGGAGCGGTTCTCGGCCGCCACCACGGCGTCCTTGATGGGGGCACCCATCTGCTCGTAGGAAATCGTCTGGCGGTTCTGCACCGCGAAGTTGCCCATCTTGGTCGTGCCGTCGTTGTAGTAGATGAACGTGGTGTTGGTGTTGAAGTCCTTGTTGGGGTCGGGCAGTTCGGTGCGCTGGTAGAACACCAGCGCGGCGATCGTGGTCACCAGCGCCATCACCAGGACGAGGATGCCGAGCACCGCGAAGCTGCGCCCGACGATCCGCCAGGCGCGCGAGTTCTTGCCCCGGCCGGCCTTCTTGGCGGTGGGCGTGGTCGTCCCGGGCTTGGATGCGGGCTTAGTCATAGATGTCCTCGACTGTCTGCTGGCGCCGGGGGGGACGACGTTTCTTGCCATCGCCCAGCGTGTAGGAGCTGATCATGTGGTTCCACCGGCAGTCCGGGCACACCTCGACCACCCGCACGGTGAACTCGCCGAACTGGGGCTGCATCTCGTCGAGTTCCTCGGTCGACTTGATCCGCCCCGAGAACTGCCCGAGCTGGTCACCGAAGACGTAGTTGAGCACCTTCATCTGGTCGGATGCACAGATGGGGCACTCGCTGCCGCTGGGCTCCCCGTGATGCACGGCCGAGGACACCAGCAACGGGTCGGCATCGCAGGGATCGTCCATCAGGGCACGATCGGGACGCCGCAGCGCCTCGAGCCTGGCCCGTCGCTGCAGCGCATAACTCACTTCGAGACGCCGCGACCACATGCATTCCAGCCTAGGGCCAACGGGCAACACGGACGCCCCGGTTTCCCCGAACCCCGGGCTTCCGGGGCGGGGCAGCAGCTCACCAACTGGCCCGGTCGTCACGCACCTGCCGGCGACAATCGCCGTTGCCCCCGTCGCGAAACAGGGGCGACGGTGGTTCTCGCGGGCAGCTGGCGTCAGGGGATGGCGGTGAGGCGAGGCACGCCTCGAATACCCAACACACCCCTTGTGAAATGTTTCACGAATTAGCCACCCCTGCTGCCGAGGGCCTCCGCTGGGCGGCCTACTGTCGAATTGGGTCCCATCATCGTCGGATGGGAGGGCTCGTCCCCGCCAGGTCTCGAGCCAAGAGCGAAAGGACTTCCCATGAAGCTATTGCAGCCGGGCCGCATTGGCTCGATGACCGTCCGCAACCGCGTGTTCATGGCCCCGATGGGCACCACGAGCGAGCCGGACGGGTCCCTCCACGACCGGTCCATCCGCTACTACGAGGAGCGCGCCAAGGGCGGCTTCGGCATGATCATCACTGGCGCGAACCAGGTCAACACGTCCTACGAACAGAAGGCCTGCAACATTCTGGGCTCGGAACGCTCCCTGAACCAACTGGGGTTCCTGGCACGACGTGTCCACCACAACGGTGCCAAGCTCGTCGTCCAGTTGACTCCTGGTCTGGGTCGCATGCAGCTGCCGTTCGCCGCCGACGTCGCTCCCAAGGCTGCCAGCGCCGTGGAGTCCTTCTGGTTCCCCGGCCTGGTTTGCGAGCCGCTCACCACCGAGGAGATCAAGGACCTGGTGGCTTCCATGGCCCGCGGCGCCGCGATGGCCAAGCGTGCCGGCGCCGACGCTGTCGAGATGCACGGCTACGGCGGTTACCTGATGGACCAGTTCTCCTCCACGTTGTGGAACAAGCGCGAGGACGAGTACGGCGGTGACCTGGCCGGACGGCTCAGGTTCCCCCTCGAGGTGATTGCCGCCGTCCGCGAGGCCGTGGGGCCAACCTTCCCGATCCTGTACAAGTTCACCCCGTACCACGGCGTCGAGGGCGGACGTGAGGTCCCCGAGGGCATCGAGATGGCCAAGATGTTGGAGGCCGCCGGCGTCGATGCCCTGCACGTCGACATGGGCTGTTACGAGGCCTGGTACAAGGCGATCGACACCGTCTACCAGGAGTCCCCGACACAGGCCTGGTTGGCCGCGGAGATCCGCCAGCACGTCCAGGTGCCGGTGCTGACCCAGGGCAAGCTGCAGGACCCGAACCTGGCCGAAAAGGTCCTCGAGGACGAGATGGCCGACTTCGTCGGTCTGGCCCACGGCGCCCTGGCCGACCCGAATTGGGTCAACAAGGTGCGTCAGGGCCGCGGCGACGAGGTGGTCCCGTGCATCGGGTGCAACGAGTGCCTGTTCGCCGGCTTCACCGGCAATCACTACCAGTGCGCTGTCAATCCGCAGTGCTACGCCGAGGACTACTTCCCCGTCACCCCTGCCACCACGGCCAAGCGGGTGCTGGTGCTGGGTGGGGGTCCCGGTGGCATGGAGGCTGCCCACATCGCTGCCGAGCGAGGCCTGGAGGTTGAGCTGTGGGAGAAGAGCGCCCGCCTCGGCGGCACCCTGGCCGCAGCTGGGGGGCCGGTGTTCAAGAAGGACGTCATGGACTACATGGACTACATGGTCAACAAGACCTACCGCAGCAACGTCACCATCAGGACCATGAAGGACGCCACCGCCGACGAGATCAAGGGCGGCAACTGGGACAAGGTGATCATGGCCACCGGCTCCCGTCACAGCGTCCCGCCGATTCCCGGCATTGACGGTTCCAAGGTCGTCATGGCCAACGACGTGTTGACCCACAAGGCCAAGTTCGGCAAGAAGGTGCTGATTCTCGGGGCGGGTCTGGTCGGCTGCGAGACGGCTGCCCATTGCAAGACCGAGGGCGCCCAGGAGGTGACCGTCATCGAGATGCTTCCTGAGCGCCTGATGACGGTGACCCACTGCCGCAACAACGAACAGGCCCTCGACCAACTGTTGGAGGACACCCAGATCCAGTTCATCACCAACGCCCGGGTGCATGAGTTCGGTGAGGACGTGGTCACCTATGAGCAGGACGGGGTGACCAAGCAGATCCAGGCCGACACCTACATCATCGCCTCGGGGTACTCCCCCAACGACGAGCTCTACGACCAACTCATCGGCGCCGTGGACGTCGAGAAGGTGGGCGACGTGGCCGGACCCGACAGCATCCTGACCGCTGTCCACGGCGGGTTCCACATCGCCAGGTCCATCTGACAGTCAGCCCTGGTCGGCGCCGCAGTCCCCCGAGGCTGCGGCGTTCCCGCCTGGTTGCCCGTGACGATCACCGTTGCCCCTGTTTCGAAGCGGGGGCAACTGCGGTTGTTACGGGCAACTGGTGTCAAGGCCGGGGTCGTCCCCCGCGCTCGGGGGTGCAGGGGGTCGTCCCCCGCACGCGGGGGTGCAGGGGGTCGTCCCCCGCAAACAGCTCAGTGCCGGAAGCACACGGTGCTGCTGGGGGCCGGGGTGCCGCTGAAGTGCAGGTATGCCCGTTTGAACGCATCACAGCGCAACTGGTCCTGGGTGGCGGAGCCGCCGTAGCCGATGTAGCGGCTGATCAGCCCCATGTCGAAGTCGTCGGCGGCCGCATTGGAGTTCGGGCGCTGCACCGTCCAGTACCAGATGGCGATCGGCGCCGACCATTTCAGGGATGCCGCCAGGGTGGGGTCGTCCACCAGATTGACGCCGAGGTGGTTGCCGGCGGCGCGGTAGTTGTAGTCGCCGGTGAGCTGGATGTAGCCGCGGCCTCGGTAGGCGGCGCCGCTGTAGGCCTCCTGCAATCCGTAGTCAAAGGTCGACTCGTAGGCCAGGGTGGCGAGGAAGGCCGCCTTGCGCTCCGGGGTGGTGATGCCTGCCCCCTGCATCGCCTGGTTGAGTGACGGCAGTCCCTCGGCAACTCGGGGCGAGGACGACACCTTGGACCCGAAGATGGCGCTCAGGTCGGCCAGGGTGACGAAGGCATGGTCGGCCGGGGCGTGGATGATGCCACCGCCGGTGCGGCGCGGAGGTGAGGTGGTGACAGCTGCGACGGGGACGACCGCCACCGGCTGGACCACTGAAGGGACGGCCGGTGCGGTGCTGACCGGAGTCGGTGCAGTACTGATCGGGGCAGTGCTGATCGGAGTCGGTGCAGTACCGATCGGGGCAGTGCTGATCGGAGTCGGTGCGGTGCTGACCGGCGCGGTGCTGACCGGAGTCGTGCTGACCGAAGTCGTGCTTATCGGAGTCGTGCTGATCGGGGCGGTGCTGCCCGGGGCGGTGCTGACCGGGTCGCTCGTGGCTGCCGGCGACGCGGCGGTGCCCGGCCCAGTCGTGCTCGTCCCCGTACTGATCGGTGCCGGATTCGATGCCACGGTCCGCGCCACTGCGGGGGGCGCAGGCGGGGCGCTCGGCACCACGGTCCCCACCCCGTAGCTGACCACGCCCACCAGCGCGGTCGAATGGAGCAGGCCCATCAACAGGCCGACGGGTGCACCCATGCATGACTCCATTCCCAGACGTTCTTGGGATTCTCTCAGGTATCTGGCGGCAACGCCAGACCGGGGCCGCCGGGATTCATCCGGGTCTCACTTTGCTCTCATCGGCGCGGGCAAGCATCATTGCCGTGATGCTTCCCCGGCGACGTCTTCTCACCTCCACCGCCCGCAGCCTGTCAGCCCTCGCGCTTGCCGGCGTCGGCATGTCCCTCGACCAGTTCCCTGCACCGGCGCACGCGAACGCCCTGACCGACTTCCAGTTCGCGAGCAGCCCGCTGCTGCCGTTCGGTTCCTACCGCACCCTGCCGCACGCCTGGCACCGTCCGGTGATCCCGCTCGAGGAGCACGCCCGCATCGACCCCGGGTACTTCGGCGAATCGGCCGGCGTCGGTTCGCTCGAGATGCGCATGTCCGAGATGCCCGACGTCGACCCGACCGACCCGGACCCGAAGATCGTCGACGAGCGCAATGTCCCGCGGGGGTTCAGCCCGGTCTCGCTCAAGCACAACCCGGCGGCCGACCAGGTCGTCCAGCCCGACGGCACGATCCGTTACCGCCGCAACGACGGCAGGTTGATCCACCACCCGACCGTGGCCGGCACCTGGTTCGGCAAGCTGAAACTGTCCTGGGAACTCACCGGCAACCAGGCCTACTACCGGGCCGCGCTGGCCCAGGGAAACCTGATGCGTGACCGACTGGTCGAGCACGACGGCGCCTTGTGGGCGACCTATGACATGGCGACCACGCACCAGGGTGAGGCGTTGCCCAACCCGTGGGTCTCCGCCTTCGGGCAGCAGCGCGCCATCTCGGTGGCGCTGGGGATGTATGAGTTGACCGGCAACTCCGCCTGGGTGGCGGTCGCCGAGAAGGCGTTCACGGCGTTCAGCAAGCCACGCGACCCCGAACGTCCTGGGTTCTGGGTCACGGCCAAGGACGACGAGGGCTACCTCTGGTACGAGGGCTTCCCCACCGCCAAGGGCGACGCCACCATGACCTACAACATCCACCTGACGGTGCTGTACGGGTTGGCGGCGCTGTACCCCGCGCCGTTCAGCAGCGGCCACCGCGAACAGGTGCGCCAACTGGTGTGGGCCGGCATGGCGACCGCTGCGCACTACGCCTCGGTCATCCGCAACCCGCAGCAGTGCTCGTTCTACTACGCCAAGCCCGACCTCGACCCGACGACGCACAAGTTCTACCACGCAGCCAATGCCGGGGCGCTGTGGACGGTCTACGACCGCACCGGTTACGCCCCCATGGCGTGGTGGGCCACTGCCCTGGCCCGCGACTTCCCCGTCCACCGCGGCGGCGGACTGGTCTTCATCAAGGCCGGCACCTACACCCTGCGCAAGGTGTGGGACGCCGACACCGACGACGGACGGGTCTGGAAGGTCACCTTCGCCACCAACACCCGACTGCCGGCCGACGCCCGCCAGGGCGCCCGCGCCGGAGCCGCCGGCCGGGACAAGCACCGGCGGACCTGGCTGCGCCTGGCCGGTGGGCAGGCCCCCGGCTGGTGGATCAACGAGGAGCCCGACCGGGTGTTCCTGGAAGGCTTCAACGTCGACCGGATGGACTTCACCACCCCTGTCGAGGTCTTCTTCGAGCCCAACGTCACCATTACCGGGGTGTCGAAGAACGATCGCGGCTTCGACCGGCCCGGCACCCAGGTGAGGGCCAGGTGGTCCAAGGGCCAGTCGAGCGCCCTGTGCGACATGGCCGCCACCGTCAGCGGACGCCAGTACGTGCGGGTCATCAATGGCGTCTTCGCCGGCAAGTGGCTACCGACCGGCTCCAGCGTCCACCTGGGACCGACGTATCTGGGCTGAGGGCACCGTCGAGCGGACATGGTGACGGTGAGGGCGAAACGTCCGCCGCAATCCTGCACCGGGACGGATCTTCTGGCAGCCATGCCACGATGTCCGACGACCGTCCACCTCCAGCGTGGTGCGCGCCGGCGTCAGCCCGAGAAGTGCCACTCGATCCGGCGGCTCCACCGCTGACCCGGGCGCAGCACCACGTCGGCTGCCCAGTCCTGGTTCGGGGAGTCCGGGTGGTCGTGCGGCTCCAGCGCCATGGCGTCACCCTGACGCAACCGGCGTCCGGCGCTGACCACCGCACCGTCCAGGAAGTTGCCGGTGTAGACCTGCAGCGCCGGGGCGTCGGAGACCAGTCGCAGCGTCCGCCCGGTGCCGGGCTCCTCCACCCGGGCCACCTCGCGCAACCCGGAGCCGGCGACGTCGTAGGAGTGGTCGATGCCCTTGGCCAGCCCGATCTGCTCGTCGGGCATCCGCACCCGCTCCCCGATCCGGGTCGGCTCCCGCAGGTCGAACGCCGTGCCCTGCACCGGCACCGGACCCGAGGTCGGGATCGAGGCGGCATCAATGGGCACGTAGCCACTGGCCGGCACCTGCAGCAGGTGCTCGTTGATGGTGCCACCGCCGGCCAGGTTCAGGTACAGGTGACTGGTCAAACCGAACGGTGTGGGCGCGTCGGTGGTGCCCGACAACTCCAGCACGAATCCGTCTTCGATCACCGAATAGGCGGCCCTGGCCTCGACACTGCCCGGAAAACCCTGGTCGCCGTCCGGGCTGGACAGCCCCAGCACCAGCCGGTCGTCCGAGTGCTCCACCACGGTCCAGACCCGGTGGGAGAAGCCGTCGACTCCCCCGTGCAAGGTGTTGGGTGGCTCGTTGCTCGAGGCCTGGAACTCGACCCCGTCAATGCTGAACCGCCCGCCGGCAATCCGGTTCGCGTAGCGTCCGACCACGCACCCGAAGTAGCCGCCCACCAGCCCCGCCCGGTACCCCTCGGCGTCCTCGAAGCCGACCAGCACCTCGGTGGCCGGGTCGTCGGCGACCAGCCGGTAGCTCATGGCCGCGGCCCCGGCGTCCAGAACCTGCAGCCGTCCGGGGCCGACCCCGGCCAGCGTGAACCGCTGCACCTGGCGTCCGTCGTCCAGGGTGCCCGCGTTCTCAGCTGTGTTCATCCCTTGATCACCTCGTTCATCGTCTCGATCGGAATCTGTGACTGCTCGTGTCCCTTGACGAGGGCACGAATGGTGGCGACGGGAAGCTTCGGCACCCGGTTCTCGTCGCACAGCCCGTTCGCCTCCTGCAGGGTGTCGGTGAGCTGCGTCCAGCAGAAACCGGACAGCACGGGTGAGCGGCGCACCGGTTCCAGGATCGCCCGCACCCGCGCCTCGTAGTCGGCGGCGTCCTTGGCCGAGGAGTAACCCCAGGTCTGCTCGGCGCTGGGCGAGGTGACGAACTCCACCCCGCCGAACTCGGTCAGCAGCACCGGCACGTCGCGGCGCTGGTCGGTGCCGACGACCAGCGGACGCCCCGCGGGTCCACTCCTCTCGAGCAGTTGGGCCAGGCCCTCGCGGGTGTAGCGCTGCTCGAGGACCTCACCGCGCCACTCGTAGTCGTGGATCGTCATCAGGTCGGAATCGGTGTGCTCCCAGCCATCATTGGAGATGACGGGTCGGGTCGGGTCGAGGGCCCGGGTCAGGTCGGACAGGGCGCGGGTGAAGGCCGCCTGGGCCGGCACCCGGGAGATGTGGGTGACGCCCCACGACTCGTTGAACGGCACCCAGACCAGGATCGAGGGGTGCGACTCGTTGGCACGGACGATGTCGACCCACTCCTCGGTCAGCCGTGCCACCGCCTGGGAGTCGAAGGAGTAGGCGGCCGCGGTCTCGCCCCACAGGGTCAGCCCCATGGTGTCGGCGAAGAACAGGAAGCGAGGGTCCTCCACCTTCTGGTGGATGCGGGCAGAGTTGAAGCCCAGGTCAAGGATCAACTGCACCTCGTCCTTCATGGCCTGCACCGAGGGCGGGGTCAGGCACGACTCCTTCCAGTAGCCCTGCTCGAGCACCGAACGCAGCGTGAACGGAATGGAGTTGAGGGTCAACCCGGCCGGGTTCGTGCCGACCTCGCGGTAGCCGAGGTAGGAACGCACCTCGTCGGTCGATCCGTCCGGGCCATGGACGACGACCCCGGCGTCCATCAGGGCGGGACGGTGCGGCCACCACAGGAAGGCCTCCAGGTCGACCCCGCTCGTCACCCGCGCCAGCGACAGGACGACCTCGGTGGACTGCTCCTGCACCTCGACGCTGGCCGCTGCCAGCACCTCACCATTGAAGGCGATGGCCAGGTCGACCGTCACCGACTCGAGGGGGCGGCGGCTCAGTTCGACGACGGCCCGCACCTGCGCGTTCGAGACGTCGGGACGCCAGACCAGTCGGGCCAGGTGCACCGGCGGCACCGATTCCAGCCAGACGGTCCGCCAGATGCCGGTGGTGCGTTCGTACCAGATGGCGTGGGGTTCGGGCAGCCAGTCCTGCTTGCCGCGGGGTTGGCGGGTGTCCAGCGGGTCGTCGAAGGCGCGGACGACAATGACATGCGGGGGACCACCCCCGGCACCCCCGCGATCCTCGTCCCCGGGACGGCGCCCACCCAGCGCCGCGGTGATGTCGAAGCTGAACGGCGTCTGGCCGCCGCGGTGGGTGCCCACCTGCTGCCCGTCGACCCAGACGGTGGTCTCGTAGTCGACCGCGCCGAAGTGCAGCAGCAGGCGCCGCCCGTCGCTGTGTCCGGCCTCGACCAGGTCCTCGGCGCTCACCTCGATCCGGTACCAGACGCAGGGGTGGAACCCGTTGGCCGACAGCCCGGACGCCGCCGACTCCGGCGGGAAGGGCAGTTGGATCTGCTGGGTGAAGGGCGTCTCGGTGGCGTGCCAGCCCTCGTCCAGCCCGACCAGGTCGTCGTCATGGGCGAAGCCGACGACCCGGTCGAGCAGGGTGGCCGCCGAGCGGACGAGCGTGGGCCGGGGGTAGCTGCCGTCGGCCTGTGACGCGCGGTCGGTGCAGGCCAGGGTGGCGGCAGTGGTGGTCATTCGTTGGTCTCCGGTCTGTCAGGGTGTGGGCACTCAGGGTGGGGCAGTCAGGGTGTGGCGGGCTGGTCGACGGTGGGCGGTTGCACGGTGACGTCACGGCCGTCGAAATCGACGGTGGACAGCCACATCTGGCGCCCAGTGACCTGGTTGCCGACCTCGCCGGGCACCCAGGCGTGGTAGACCATCCACCACTGCTCACCGACCTTGATCATCTGGTTGTGTCCCGGCCCGGCGGCGACCTCATTGGTGACCAGCACCGGGTCGGGGTCCTTGACGAACGGGCCGGTGGGGCTCTCGGCCACCGCATGGCCGACGGCGTACCTGTCCGATCCGTAGTCATTGGCGGAGTAGAACAGGTGGATCAGGCCGTCGATCTGGACCAGCGCCGGACCCTCGACCAGGTTGCCCTCCCAGGCCAGGTCCTGCTTGAACAGGTTGGTGGTGGGGCCGGTGACGGTCTTGCCGTCCGCGGCCAGTGCCGCCACCTTGATGAACGTGTCGACACCCTTGGCATTGCCGTCGTTCTTCCAGTACAGCCAGGCCTTGCCGGACGCGTCGATGAACGGGCTGGCATCGATCGAGCCGCCTTCGTCGATCTCGCACATCAGCGGCGCCGACGAGGAGTCGGTGTAGGGTCCGGCGGCGGTGTCGCTGACGGCCACCGAGACGCACTGCCAGGCGGGGTCGGGTGCCTTGGTCGTGTAGTAGAGGCGATAGCTGCCGTCGGTCCACTTGATGATCTCGGGCGCCCAGACCTTGCCCGAACTCGACCACGGGGCGACCTGTGGCAGCGCATCACTGCCCTGCACCCAGGTCACCATGTCGGGGCTGGTCAGCACCTGCACATTCATCCCGTTGCCGTTGGTGGCGATGGCCAGGTAGCCGCCGGCGTCGTCGGCGATGATCTGCGGGTCGGGGAAGTTGTTCGGGTAGACCGGGTTGGTGAACCCCATGCTGGCTCCTGTGGACGAGGCGGAGGTCGCCGACGTGGCGCTCTGCTGGGACGAGCCGGGCTGGCCGCTGCAGCCCGCGAGCGCGAGCAGCAGGGCCAGCCCAAGGCCGACGGCGGCAGCCCTCACGGCTGCGGCCAGGTGCCGGGGACGTTGGTGGCGCCGCTGAGGGTGAACCAGTCGAAGGTGGCCACCGTGTTGAACTGCGACCCGCCGCCGGCGTACAGACCGATCCGGGGGGTGGTGCCGGCCTCAAAGGTCCAGGTGGCTCCCCACGTCCAGTTCACGCCGTCATGGCTGATCGCTGCCCGGTACAGACGCTCACCATTGGGCTGCTGGTGGTGGGCGATGCGCAGGTACATGGTCGGGTTGCTGGCGCCGATGATGGCACCACCCCAGGTCAAACCTGCCCCCGGGCCGGCCGAGCGTTCCCGGCCGTACTCGACGGTGCGGGTGCCCCAGATCGACACCGAGCCCAACCGGGCGAAGTCGTCATCGCTGCGATGGACGACCAGACCGGCCTGCTGGTAGTTGCGGTCGTTGGTGTTGGCACCCAGGTCGAGGGTGAACTTCACGGTGGCGACCCAGTCACCGTCCGGGGCGTCGCGCAGCAACAGGGCGCCGCTGTTGCCGGTGCCAACGATGTCGACGGCCTTCAGGGGCCAGACCAGGCCACCGTTGGCGACGGTGGTGTCACCCTGGGGGCGCACCCACGACCACGAGGGGTCGAGGCCGGGGCCATTGAACTGGTCGGCGTACAGCAGGTTGGTGGCCCGGGGTTGGGGGCTCAACGTGGTGGCCTCGATCGCCGGTCTGGCGACGGTCAGGTTGTCGACCAGACCCTGGCCGATGAACCGCACCGGACCCTTGGCCAGGGTGAAGCCTGGCACGTCAAGACGGACGACCGCGGCCGGGTCGGCCAGGTCCTCCATCGAGACCGAGGCGGTGAGCCGGCCACGGTCCAGTTCGACGACCACCGTCGTCCAGCCGGCCATGGCGGGCAGGGTGTCGGTCGCGCTGGCCCCGCCGGCCTTGACGGTCAGGGTGCCGGCCTCGGCATCGACGATCACCTTGACCTGGTTGTTCTTGCCGATGAAGACGTTCATCGACTCGTCGGCCTTGAGGTCGAACCGCAGCCGGAAGTCACCGGCCGGGACGTCGGAGGTGGTGGAGGTGCCGCGGATGCGGGCCGAGTCGCCGCCCTGGGCGTCGGTGACCCGGGTCGCCCGCTGAATGCCCGAGGCGGGGTCCCAGGGGGTGGCGCTGAGCAGCGAGGTGGTCACCGGGGCAGGCATGGGCTTGTCGGACGGTCCGGCGCCGGCGTTGACGACGGGCCAGCCGTCGATCCAGTCAATGGGGTCCATCAACATTGGGCGGCGGTTGATGCCGTGCGGCTCGTTCAGCCACGGGTTGTCCTTGTCGATGGCGTGGTAGAGCAGCCAGTCGCGTCCCGCCGCATCGGTGAACATGGCGTTGTGGCCGGCACCGATCCAGGTGTTGCCGTTCTGGGTGACGACCAGGGTGCCTCCGGTGACCGAGGCGTTCAGGTCGCGGCCATCCTTGTCCAGGAACGGACCCATCGGCGACTTCGAGCGTCCGGTGAAGACCGAGTAGCCGGTCGAGGGGCCGGCGCAGCAGTTCGCCGAGGACGCCATCAGGTAGTACCAGCCGTCGTGCTCGACGACGTAGCTGCCCTCGTAACGGTCCCAGGCGCCGACCTGGGTGGGTTCACCGACGACGCTGAGCCCATCGGCGGTGACCCGGGTGACGTGGACCCCGCCGTAGTAGGAGCCCCAGTACAGGTACTGGTTGCCGTCGGTGTCGGTGAATCCGCTGGGGTCGAACGTCCAGAAGTAGTCGCCGGGGTTGTTCGCCCGGGGCGGCACGATCGGGGCATCTGCCGCGACCCAGGGGCCGGCCGGTGAGTCGGCGGTGGCGACACCAATGGCGCTGTCCCCACCCGGGTTCAGGGTGGTGTCGGTGACGGTGAAGTACATGACGTAACGGCCCTGGATGTAGCGCACGTCGGGTGCCCACAGCCCGGCATTGGGGGCGGCGTAGGACGGACGGTTCGCGTCGGTGAAGATCGGGCCCACGTACTCCCAGGTCATCCAGTCACGGGTGCGGCTGATGTGCCCGACGACGCTGGGCCCACCCGAACGCAGCGGGTCGGCGGTGGCGTAGGTGTACCACCAGCCGTCCTTGCCCTGGATGACGGCAGGGTCGGCGTAGGTGTCGGCATAGGACGACGAGATCGGGTTGGTGTAGGTGTCGGTGGCGGCCTGGGCGGGGGCGACCAGCGCCCAGGACAGGCAGGCGGCCACGGCGACCGCGAGCCATCGCCGCAGGCGGCGGGGTGGGGTGGTGCGGGACATCGTTGTCTCCTGGTGGTTGAGGGGCTCAGCCCTTGAGGCCGCTGGCAGCCACGCCCTGGATGACGTAGCGCTGGACGAAGATGAACAGGATCAACACCGGGACCGCCGCCAGCGAGGCGCCGGCCATGATCACGGGATAGTCAATGGTGTAGGAACCCTGCAGGCGTGACAGGCCGACCGGCAGGGTCAACATGTCCTCACTGAACAGCACGTACAGCGGCCACAGGAAGTCGTTCCAGTTGGCCAGGAACTGCAGCACCAGCAACGTCACCACGGCGGGACGGGCATTGGGCAGCATGATCGAGAAGAAGGTGCGGAAGGCGCCAGCCCCGTCCAGGCGTGCCGACTCCTCCAGCTCGTAGGGCAGGGACAGGAAGAACTGGCGCATGAAGAACAACCCGAAGGCGCTGGCGGCTCCCGGCAGGATCAGTGCCTGGTAACTGTCGAGCCAGCCGAGCTTGCTCAGCAGTTCGAAGTTCGGCATCAGGAACACGAAGCCGGGAATGAACATGGTCGAGATGATCAGACCGAAGATGGCATTGCGTCCGGCGAACTTCATCCGGGCGACCGCGTAGCCGGCCATGGCGCAGATCAGCACCGACACCACGGCAAAGATCGAGGCGATCAGGAACGAGTTCAACAGCCACGACAGCACCGGTGCCCCGGGGTCGTTGAACAGGGTGGTGAAGGCCTGCAGGGTCCACTCGCGGGGCAGCAGCGAGGGCGGTGCGGTCTGGGCGTCGACGTTGGTCTTCAGTGAGGTCAACAACATGTAGACGATGGGGCCCACGAAGACCAGGGCGATGACGACCAGCAACAGCCAGAAGAACGGATTGCGGGTGGCGCGCCTCATCACAGGGCTCCCTTCGTTTCGCGCTTAATGGTCTTGGCGGCTCGACGTTCCAGCGCGGCACCCCGGTCACGCAGCAGCCAGAACTGGACCACCGAGACCAGCGCCAGGAACAGGGCCAGGATGAAGGACTCCGCGGCTGCCGCACCGGCGCGGGACTGACCGAAGCCAAGGTCGGTCATCACCATCAGCACGGTCCGGGTCGACTCGGTCGGCCCGCCATTGGTGATCAGGTAGGACTGGCCAAACATGTTGGCGCTGGCCAGCACCGTGGTGATGAAGATGAAGATCAGCACCGGACGCAGCCCCGGCAGGGTGATGTAGAGGAACTTCTGCCACGGCGAGGCACCGTCCAGGGACGCGGCCTCGTAGTGCTCGGTGGGGATGTCGGCAAGACCGGCCATGTAGATGATGGCGTTGAAGCCGATCGTCCACCACACCGTGACGCCCACCAGCGCGATCCAGGCCCACGGCTGCGAGGTCGTCCACTGGACGTCGGTGCCGAAGATGTAGTTGATGAAACCGAACTGGCCGTCGAGCAGGTAGCGCCACATCACGCCGATGACCGCGACGCCCAGCACGTAGGGGGCGAAGAACGTCGCCCGGAAGAAGGTGCGTCCGGGGAACTCGCGGTTGAGCAGCAGCGCCAGCGCCAGCGGCAGCGCCACCAGGAAGGGCACGCTCAACAGGACGAACAGGCCGGTGTTGCGCATGCCGTTCCAGAACGGCTCACTGATCACCGCACCGCTGTCGAAGATGTCCTTGTAGTTCTGCAGCCCCACAAAGGGCCGGCGCTCCAGGGTGAAGTCCCAGTCGTGGAGCGAGATCCACAGACCGTAGATGGCGGGCACCACGACGAAACCCACGAACAGCAGCAGGAACGGCGCCAGGAACAGCCAGGGCACGAACGGGTTGCCGTACAACCGCTGACGGCGACGCCGAGGCGCGCCCGTCCCCGTGGTCGAGGACGGACGCGCATCAGTGAGCGGACCAGAGGTCATGGTCTCAGCCGTACTTCTTGACGTTGGCCTGGAGGATCTTGGTGGCACGCTCCACGGCGGCATCCAGGCTGGGCTTCACATCCTTCTGGCCGAGGATGATCTCGTTGAGTGCCTTGTCGAACTCGGCACCCGCGTCACCGATACCGGGAATGGCCGGCAGGAAGACCAGGTCGTCGATCTGCTTGGCCAGTTCGGCCTGACCGGGGAGCGCCGTGAACTCGGCCGATTCACGCACCGAGTTGCGGGCCGGCACCTGGCCGCCCTTGGCCCATTCCAGGGAGTGCTGCGAGATCCAGTTGAGGAAGACCCGCGAGGCCTGGTCCTTGTTGGAGTCGGGGCTCTTCTGAGTGGGCAGGACGAACTGGTGCGAACCGGCCCAGGCGCCGTTCCTCTCACCAATCATGGGCAGTCTGGACACGCCCCACTTCAGGTCCTTCTTCTCGGCCAGGGTGTTGAGCGACCAGATGCCGTTCCAGTTGAACGCATTCTTGCCGTTCTGCAGGGCCAGGAAGTCGGCGTCCTGGTCGACCTTCGCCGGGGAGTAGCCGTTCTTGACGAGGTCCTGGAACCAGGTGAACGCCTTGACCCCGGCTTCGTCGTTGTAGGTGGCCTCGGTGGCGTCCTCGTTGAACAGGGAGCCGCCGAACTGGTGGATCAGCGAGATCACCGACAGGCCGCCGGTGAACGGGAAGGGGCTGGCCCAGTGTCCCTGGATGCCCTTCGCCTTGAGCTTGTCGAGGGCGTCCATGTAGGAGTTGTTGTCGAGCGGCGGCTTCTCGGGGTCGAGACCGGCCTGCTCCATCAGGGTCTTGTTGTAGAAGAAGCCGAGCGGGTGCACGTCCAGCGGGATGGCGTAGCGCACGTCCTTGTAGATGCCGGCCTTCCAGGGCACTGGTGCGAAGTCGTCCTCGGACAGTTCCAGGCCCGTGGCCACGTCGTCCAGCGGCTGGATGATCTTGCGGGCGGCATTGGTGGCCACCGAGTCGACGTGCATGACGGCGATGTCGGGCCCCTTGTCCGCGGTGACCGCGGTGGGCAGCTTGGTGTAGTAGTCGGCCCACTGCATGACCTGCATGCTCACCTTGATGTTGGCGTTCTCGCCATTGAACTGGTCGACCAGCTTCTTCATGAAGGCACCGTCACCACCGGTGAAGCCGTTCCAGAAGACCAGGTCGACATTGGGGCCTGTGTAACCTCCCTTGCCACCGTCCCCGGTGGCGGTCGGGGTGTCCGTGGCAGAGCTGCCGCCGCACGCGCTGAGCACGCCGAGGGCACCGACGCCCAGCCCGGCGGACAGGATGCCGCGGCGACTGAAGGCGGCCGATGGAGTGGGATTGAACATGGTGTTCCCTTTCAGGACGGCGGAAGGACCGCACCCGGGGCAACGACGCCGGCGGGTGTTCAGTGGGGTGCTCAGCAGTGAGTCCCACGTGGAGTTGTGAACCACAAGTTACAGCGGGCGAACTGCATTTACAACGGTAGTAAAACTTTGGTGATGAAACTGCAATACGCCGATAGTGTGGGCCCCATGGCTGCGACTCTTCGGGATGTGGCGTTGCTGGCGGGGGTCTCGCCGAAGACGGCATCCAACGTGATCAACGACCGGCCCCACGTCAAGGCGTCGACGCGGGCCAAGGTCGAGGCCGCCATCCAGGAGTTGCGCTACCGCCCCAACCTGACCGCCCGGCAGCTCAAGTACGGACGATCGGGCTTCCTGAACCTGGCCATCCCGCAGATCGACTGGCCCTACTTCGCCGAACTGGCCGCACGCCTGACCGATGCCGCCACCGAGAGCGGCTACGTCCTGCTCCTGGACGTCACCCGGGCCGAGCACGAGGCCGAGGCCGCCTTGATGGCGGGGGTGCAGCCCAGCAAGGTCGATGGGTTGATCTTCTCGCCGCTGGCCCTGACCGCCGAGGAGATCTCGGCCCGCAGCGACACCACCCCGATGGTGCTGTTGGGTGAGCGCGCGATTCCCTCCGACCACGACCACGTCTCGGTCGACTCGGTGTCGGCGGCCCGGGCGATGACCGAGCACCTGATCGACCTGGGTCGGGAACGGATCGCGGTGATCGGCTACATGTCCAGCGACGGCACCGGATCGGTGCGCATGGCCGGCTACCACGCCGCGCTGTCGGCGGCGGGCCGCCCGCGTCGTCCCGAGTACGAGATGGGCGTCAGCAACTACCTGCGGGTCGAGGGCAAGTGCGCCATGCAGCGACTGCTGGCGCTGCCCGAGCTCCCGGACGCCGTCTTCTGCTTCAACGACCTGATGGCCGTCGGAGCGCTCCAGGCCTGCCGCGAGGCTGGCGTGCGGGTGCCGCAGGACATCGCCGTGGCCGGCTTCGACAACATTGCCGAGACCCGGTTCACCGCCCCGACCCTGACCACCGTCGCCCCCGACCTGGAGGCGCTGACCCGGGAGTCGCTGCGGCTGCTGCTGGGACGCATCAACGGCACCCGCACCGAGGCCGAGGACGTCCAGGTGCCGTGGCGGATCGTGGTGCGGGAGAGCACTGGCGGATGACCCGAGGGGTCTCACCGTCAACACCTGTCCACAGGTCTCGGAGTTGTGCACAACCTCTGTGGACAACCCGGTGGACGTGGGTGACCGCTGCCGGCTTTGCGCCTAGATTGGGCCCCATCACTTCGCCCACACCAGGAGGACAACGATGCCCAGCACCGTCAAGGGAGTCATCAGCCGCAGCAAGGACGCCGACGTCGAACTGGTCGACATCATCGTCCCCGACCCGGGCCCCGGTGAGGCCGTGGTCAAGATCGAGGCCTGCGGCGTCTGCCACACCGACCTGCACTACAAGCAGGGTGGCATCAACGATGACTACCCCTTCCTGCTGGGCCACGAGGCCGCCGGCGTCGTCGAGGCGGTCGGCGCGGGCGTCACCGAGGTCGCCCCCGGAGACTTCGTCATCCTCAACTGGCGGGCCGTGTGCGGCCAGTGCCGCGCCTGCGCCAAGGGTGAGCCCTGGTACTGCTTCAACACCGCCAATGCCACCCAGAAGATGACCCTCACCGACGGCACTGAACTCAGCCCGGCGCTCGGCATTGGCGCCTTCATCGAGAAGACCCTGGTCGCGGCCGGGCAGTGCACCAAGGTCGATCGTGAGGCCTCGGCCACCGCCGCCGGCCTGCTCGGCTGCGGCATCATGGCCGGTTTCGGTGCGGCCGTGAACACCGGTGGGGTGCGCCGCGGTGACTCGGTGGCAGTGATCGGCTGCGGCGGGGTCGGCAACGCCGCCATCGCCGGTGCCGCGCTGGCCGGCGCCACCACGATCATCGCCGTCGACCTGGACGACCGGAAGCTCGAGGCCGCCAAGGGGTTCGGGGCCACCCACACCGTCAACTCCCGCGACCGTGACCCCATCGAGGCCATCCGCGAACTCACCGGCAGCTTCGGCGCCGACCTGGTCGTCGACGCCGTCGGCCGCCCCGAGACCTACAAGCAGGCCTTCTACGCCCGCGACCTGGCCGGCACCGTCGTCCTGGTCGGCGTGCCCACCCCCGACATGACCATCGAACTGCCACTGATCGACGTCTTCGGACGGGGCGGCGCACTGAAGTCCAGTTGGTACGGCGACTGCCTGCCCTCGCGCGACTTCCCGATGCTGATCGACCTGTACCGCCAGGGCAAGTTCGACCTGGACGCCTTCGTCACCGAGACCATCGGCATCGACCAGGTCGAGGACGCCTTCGCCGCCATGTCGCGCGGCGAGGTGCTGCGTTCGGTGGTCGTGCTGTGAGCGCGCGCATCGACAAGGCCGTGACCTCGGGAACGTTCAGCCTGGACGGCGGCACCTGGGACGTCGAGAACAACGTGTGGGTCCTCGGCGACGACCAGGAGTGCCTCATCATTGACGCCGCCCACGACGCCGCCGCGATCCTGGACGTCGTGGCCGGACGGACCGTGCGCGGCATCGTGTTGACCCACGCCCACGACGACCACATCGGCGTCGCCCGCGAACTGGCCGAGGCCACCGGGGCCCCCACCTACCTGCACCCTGACGACCGGATGCTGTGGGACGACGTGCACGTCGAGGGCCCCGACGTCTCCCTGGCCGACGGTGACCAGCTCGAGGTGGCCGGGGTGACCCTGACGGTGCTGCACACCCCGGGGCACTCCCCGGGCGCCTGCTGTCTGCACGTCCCGGCGCTGGGGGTCCTGTTCAGCGGCGACACCCTGTTCCAGGGCGGTCCGGGAGCGACGGGGCGCTCGTTCAGCAGCTTCGAGACGATCATGGAGTCCATCACCGACAAACTGCTGACGCTGCCCGACGACACCGTCGTGCACACCGGCCATGGCGATGACACCACCATCGGCGCCGAGGCCCCCCACCGCCAGGTCTGGATCGACCGCGGGCACTGAGCCCGTCCCCGCCCCGAAACCCGTCACCAAACGTAGGGTGAGGCCATGGAACCCGCAGACACCGAGGACGTGGCCGAGCGCTACGCACGGTTCGCCGAGCGGGAGACCAGCCACCATTCCGAGGTGATGCAGGCCTGGGCCTTCGGGGTGTCGGTCGACCCCACCATCATCGCCCTGATCGAGACCCTGCCGAGCCGCGAACGCCAGCCCAACCTGGTGTTCGCGGCGGCCCGGGTGGCCGACCCCGACCTGGTCGACCCGCACCAGCGCTCGGCCCGCGACGACGAGTACCAGCGGTTGCGGGCCTCGCTGCTGGCCCACTGGGACCAGGTCCGCGCCATCACGGCCCGCCGCCACACCCAGACCAACGAGGCCGGTCGGCTGGCGGTGCTGCTGCCGGCCCTGCAGCAGATCGCCGCCGAGACCGGACGGGAACTGGCCCTGATCGAGGTGGGTGCCTCGGCGGGGCTGACCCTGCACCCCCACTCGTGGCGCTACCGCTATGTGGGTCGTGACCACCAGGTGATCAGCGAGTTCGGGCCCACTGATCGTCCGGTGATCACCGTCATGGTCAAGGACCACACTGACCGCCCCGCCCCGGACGAGGTGCCCCCGATCGTCGTACCCCGCCAGTTGCCCCCGATCCAGTGGCGGTTGGGGGTGGACCTGAACCCGCTCGACCCGACCCGTCCCGACGACGCCCAATGGTTGCGCACCCTGATCTGGCCGGGTCAGAGCCACCGGCTGACCCGGCTCGACCACGCCATTGACGCCGCCCAGCACGACCCGGTGCTCGTCCTGCGTCACGACATCACCGACCCGGCGGCGATCGACGAGGTGCTGCGCCTGGTGCCCCGCGACTACCTGCCCGTGATCGTCCACGGCGCAGTGCTGGCCTATCTGTCGACCGCCGACCGGGGCGCCTTCGCCGAGCGGATGCTGGCCAAGGTCCGCGCCGGGGACATCCGCTGGGTCAGCAATGAGGGCCAGTTCGTCGTGCCGCAGATCGTCGAGGCGCTGGACGCCCGCCCGCATTTCCGGCGCCGTCTGCGCCGCGGCAGCTTCGTGGTGAGCCTGGACGGGCAGCCCCTCTACCAGGCCGACGGACACGCCGGTTGGGTGCTGTGACCTAGGATCGTGGCGCACCATGGCGCGGGAGCACGCACCACGCTCGCGTTCCACCCCGCACTGAACTCTTCCCAGTCCCGCACTTCGCAGCAAGGATCAGCATGACCCAATCCACCACGACACCCACGACGGATGCGATTTACGCCTATCTCGACGAGAAGGACTCCGTCGGAGCCTGGCTGACGCGCCTGGTGAAGGGCATCCTGGTCGGCATCGGATTCATCCTGCCCGGACTGTCCGGTGGGGTGCTGGCCGTGATCTTCCGCATCTATGACCCGATCATCCGGTTCCTGTCCCGGCCATTCCACAAGTTCTGGTCGCAGGTCCGCTACTTCATCCCGGTCGGTATCGGTGCCGGCATCGGCATCGTGCTGTTCTCGATCGTCGTCGAGGCAGCCTTCGGGCGCTTCGAGGCGCAGTTCATCTGCCTGTTCATTGGTTTCGTGATCGGCACCTTCCCCTCGCTGTTCCGCACCGCCGGCAAGCAGGGTCGCAAGCCGCTGCACTGGGCCATCATGGTCGCCTCCGCCGTCGCCATCTTCGTGGTGATGATCGTGGGTGGTTCGCTGGCCCTCAACGTGGCCCCCAGCATCCCGGCGTGGTTCGGCTCCGGGGCGCTGATCGGTCTGGGCGTGATCGTGCCGGGCATGAGCCCGTCCAACTTCCTGATCTACTTCGGCCTCTACGACAAGATGGCCGCCGGCATCGCCGCCTTCGACATGACCGTCATCATCCCGCTGGTGATCGGCCTGATCGCCTGCGTGCTGCTCTTCGCCAAGGGCGCCGCGTGGGCCTTCGATCGGCACTACGCCGGCATGTACCACTTCATCCTGGGCATGGTCGTCGGGTCGTCGCTGGCGATCTTCCCGACCGTGGTGTTCCCGGCCTTCGGGGACGAGGGGCTGGCCAAGCAGGGACTCTCGCTGTTGCCGGCCATCATCTTCGCGGTGGCGCTGCTGCTGGTCGGAGTGGTCGCCAGCTGGCTGTTCAGCAAGGTCGAGGACCGGGTCAGCGACGCACGTGACACCGAGGCCCCCGTCGAGGTGGTCCTCGACTGAGGCCCCCGGGCCGGGCTCAGGCTCGCCGGCGGCCGATCCGCCAGCGCCACCCCACCGCGGCCAGGAGCACCACCAGGGCCGCCACGAAGGCGGTGAGGCTGATCGCCGTGGACTGGAGACCGACCCCGCTGCTGCGAGCCACGCCAATCCAGGCCAGACCCCACCCGGTGGCCAGCGCCGGCGCGAGCCGTCCGCCGAGTCGAACGGCCAGGGCCACGCTGAGCGCGGCCGCCACCACCAGCAGCAGGATCGTCCAGCTCACCGGGCCCAAGGGGGCACCCGACCAGCCGGTGGAGGCGAGCGCCGCGGCGATGTTGGCCAGGGTCGCGACCAGCACCCAGCCGAGGTAGAGACCCTGGACGCCGTCCAGCAGCAGGGCCTCGAGCCAGTCGCGGGGCGCCTCGCGCGACAGCATCACGAGCACGCGGACCAGGCAGGCCAGCAGCGCGGCGATGACGAGCACGCTGGCCGCCAACCATCCCAGCTGCACGGTGCCCAACCAGACCGAGTTCAGCACGATGCCCGCCAGCACCCAGCGGCGCACGGCAAGGTGACGGTCGCTGTCGGATCGTCGGAACAGCTGCCAGCCGGCGTAGCCGAGCAGCCCGAGGTAGATCACCGACCAGATCCTGAAGGCACCGCCGGCGGGTGCGATGGCCGTGGAGTCGGCTGCCAGCCAACCCCCCGCAGCCTCGTTGACCGGTGTGCCGATGACCGCCCCCGAGCCGAGGAAGGCGGTGCCCAGGGCCAGCAGCACCAGGACGAGGGTGAGGATGCGGGCAGGGGTACCGGGATGCATGGGGTGTCCTGTCAGTTCAGGCGGGTGGCCGGGGCCCCCCACGCTACGTGGTCGGCAGCTGCAGCCGCCGCATGGAGTCATACCTGCGCCGGCTGCCGTCGACGGGGTCGACGAACTCGAGGCTCGCCGCCAGCAGCTGCAGGGGGTCGGTGAAGTCGTCCAGTTCCCGACCGAGGTCGGTGGGGTACAGCGGGTCGTTCCTGATGGGGATGCCCAGCGAGTTCAGGTGCAGCCGCAGCTGGTGAGTCTTCCCGGTGTGCGGGCTGAGCGTGTAGCGGGCCCAACGCCGGCCCCGGCCATCGGGTGGGCCCACCTCGTCCAGTTCGACCAGGGTGCGGGAGTTGGGGTCACGATCGGGCAGCTCGAAGGCCTGCATGATGCCGCGGTCCTTGTGGATGTGGGACTCGACCGTGCGCGGCAGCGCCAGGTGCGGGTCGTACCCGGCGATGGCGTGGTAGGTCTTGGTGACCACCCGGCGCGCGAACAGGTCCTGGTAGGGCGCCCGCCAGCGTTGCTCGGTGGTCAGCACCAGCACCCCGGCGGTCTGCCGGTCGAGCCGATGCGCCGGGCCGAGCTCCGGCAGCCCGAGCTGCTGGCGCATCCGGACCACCACCGACTGACGAATGTGTCGTCCGCGCGGAATGCTGGCCAGGAAGTGCGGTTTGTCGACGACCACCAGGCGTTCGTCGCGGTACAGCACGCTGATCTCGCCGGGCACCTCCGGCTCGTCGCGCAGTTCGCGGTGGAACCAGACGAAGGTGTGCGGGGTGTAGGGCTCCGCGCCGGTGAGCACGTTGCCCTGCTGGTCGACGAAGTCGCCGCGGCACAGCATCCGTTCAAGGCCCTCCAGCCCGACCGCGGGAAATCGTTCACGCAGGTACTCCCCCAGCGTCGCCCAGGGCGCAGGGCGCAGCGGGTCGCGGTCAGGCGTGCGCATCCATGCGGCCTGCAGGCCGAAGCGGGGCGGCAGCGGGGACTTGGGGGGCATCCGTTCAGTCTAGGTGCGGCGTCGCCGGTCAGCCCGGCCACTGTAGGATCGACCCGCTTCCCCCGACCAGTTCCACCGAGCCAGGAGAATTCATGAAGATCGGCATCATCGGCGCGACCGGCAAGGCCGGGCGCGACATCCACGCCGAGGCCGTTGCCCGCGGCCACGAGGTCGTCGCCCTCGTGCGTGACGCCGCGCGTGCCGCCGAGGTGCTCGGTGCCGATGCCACCGTCGTCGTTCGTGATGCCTTCGAGTTGACCCACCGCGACCTGCTGAGCTTCGACGTCGTGGTCAATGCCTTTGGCACCGGCCCCGACCAGGCCTACCGCCACGTCGACCTGGCCCGTCACCTGGTCGAGACCGCCGACGGCCTGGAACCGCGACTGGTGTTCATCCTGGGCGCTGGCAGCCTGGTCACCGGTGCTGACCGCCACCAGTTCCTGCAGGACATTGCCCACATTCCCGGCGCCGAGTCGTGGATCGCGATTCCGCGCGCCCAGGTGCACGAGCTGGACTACCTGCGGGCCATTGGCGGGGCCAACTGGGTCGGCATCTCGCCCTCGGCCGTCTTCGAGCCCGGCCCGGCCACCACCCCGGTGCTCGGCCGCGACGAGTTGCTGGTCGCCCCCGACGGCGGCTCGCACACCACCACCGGCACCATGGCGATCGCGGTCCTGGACGAGATCGAGAACCCGCAGCACGCCAACTGCCGCTTCACCGTGGGCGACGGGACCCCCCTCAGCTGAACGCCCGGCGGGTCCCCGCACCGGTCAGGTCAGCGGAGCGGCTCGTCGTGCAGTCGTCTGGTCAGGTGGGCGGCGGTGTCCTCGTCGGTGACCAATACGTGGCACAGGCCCCGACGCAGGCAGGCCTCGGCG
Source organism: Tessaracoccus sp. SD287 (assembly GCF_017355265.1). Taxonomy (GTDB): domain Bacteria; phylum Actinomycetota; class Actinomycetes; order Propionibacteriales; family Propionibacteriaceae; genus Aestuariimicrobium. The sequence goes on along the minus strand of NZ_JADIJQ010000030.1, from coordinate 11,043 downwards.
ACCCGGTGCTTCTGTTCACCCGCCGCCACCGCGACGGCCAGCTTCGCATTCTTCACGTCGACCAGGGTCAGCCCGACGCTGCGCGCCTCGAGTTCGGGGCTGATGGGGGTGCCGTCCGGGCCGATGAACCGGCCCACGACGTCGCCGACCGCCCCGCGCTCCAGCAACATCTCGACGTCGCCCGGCAGCAGGCAGCCCGACTTCACCAGCACCGACTCGTGGCTGACCGCCCCCAACGAGAACAGCAGCACGTCCGCGTCCCGGGCGACGCTGGTGACCTCGGCGATGGACGGCTCCCGCAGCAGCGCCTGCGCGAGCACCGGCGACTCGACGATGGCGGGGGCCGGCAGGAAGACGGTCGACCCGCGGGACTGCCGGGCCAGTGAGGTGATGATGGCGGCCGGGTCGCCCGGCCCGGGACGGCTGAGCCCGCCGTTGGCCTGGACCACGGTGACGTTCTGGGCCCAGGACGGTGGGATCGCCCTGGCCAGGTCGCTCATGGTCTGGCCCCACGACACGGCCAGGGTGCGCGGGGCGACGGGCAGGTCGGCCAGGTACTCGGCGGCAGCCTGGGCCACGGCCTGGCGGGTGGCCACGGGGTCGGTTTCGCCCGGCACCACGATCGCCTCCTGCAGGCCGGACAGGCGCACCAGCTCCGACTCCATGGTGTGCGCCCGGGCCCCGGGGTGGACGATCTCGATCCGGACGATGCCCCGTCCCAAGGCCTCCTTGAGCATGCGACCCACCTGCCACCGGGTCAGGTGCAGGCGGTCGCCCACCTGCTGCTGGGTGAGTTGTTGCTCGTAGTGCAACTGGCACACGCGCAGCAGCAGGTGGTCACGCTCAGTACTGGCAGGGCTCACGCATCCTTCTTCGGACTCGGGTAGAACAACACCTTGGACGAGACGACCTCGCGGCGCGCCATCTGGCCGATGAGTTCGGGCACCCGCTCGACGGGCTCGGTGTGGGTGATCATGAACTCCCACTTCAGTTCGCCGGAGGCCAGTTTGGCCACCGTCGTCTGCCACTCCTTGCCCGGGAACGGTGCCGAGAACGAGTTCCATGACCCCAGGATGTCGATCTCGAGACGCATCAACCGCGCCCAGGTCTTCTCCTTCAGGACCACGTCGGTGTGGGGAATGCCGATCAGGACGACCTGGCCGTGGCGGGCGGTGATCCGGACGGCCTGGTCGGCCACCGGCGCCACGCCGGTGGTCTCGATGACCAGGTCGAAGCCGTCACCGACCAGGGCTTCGAGTTCCGCCTCCGAGGAGGTGGCATGGTCGGCGCCCGCCTCGAGCGCCAGCGCGGCCTTTTCCGCCGACACGTCGATGGCCACGACCTCGCCGGCACCGGCGAGCTTGGCCCACTGCACCGAGAACAGTCCGATCGGGCCGCCGCCGCCGAGCACGGCGACGCGGTCCCCGATGCCCAGCTTCGTCCGGTAGATGGCGTGCAGGGCGATCGCGGCCGGGTCGACCATGGCGGCTGCCCGCGGGTCGAGGTCCTGGGGAACCTTGAGCAGCAGCCGGGCGGGGCCCGCGACGTACTCGGTGTAGGCGCCGTGACGACGGGAGCCGTAGTAGTCGTAGTCCTCGCACAGGCTGAACTCCCCCTGCACGCACGGCGGGCACTCGAAGCAGGGCAGCATCGGCGGGACCGTGACCAGGTCGCCGACCTCGAAGTCGGTGACACCCTCACCCAGTTCCGCGACCCAGGCCGAGAACTCGTGGCCGCAGATCAGCGGCAGCTTGTGCGGTCCCGACTCGAACATGCGGCTGAGGTCCGAGCCGCACACCCCGCAGAAGGCGACCTTCATCAACACCTCGCCGGGGCCAGGGGTGGGAATGTCCACCTGTTCGATGCGGATGTCGCCCACCGCGTGCATTACTGCTGCGGTCATTGTGCCGGTCATGCTTTCCTCCGTGTGGGTCATTCAACTAGGGACGGGTCAATTGCCGTCGATGTGGCGCACCATGTTGTTCATGAGCTCCTTCATCGCGGGATAGGTGTCCAGGTAGGCCTGGTAGTAGTACTGGTAGGACTCGTGGGCCTCGCGGTTGGGCTGGATCTCCTTGACGGTGTGCACCATGGACGAGGCAGCGCTGGGCAGGTCGTCGAAGAGGCCCGCGGCGATGCCACCCATCATCGCGGAGCCCAGGATCGGCCCCTCGGTGTTGCGGGTGAAGACCATGGGCACGTTCGACACGTCGGAGTGCATCTGCATCCAGAAGTCTGACTTGGCCGGGCCACCGGAGACCACGATCTGCTCGGGCGGGTAGCCATTGTCACGCATGGTCTGGAAGATCGACTCGGTGCCGAAGCAGATGCCCTCGATGATGGCGCGGTACATGTGGAACTCGGTGTGGCCCAGTGACAGGCCCCAGAAGACGCCGCGGGAGCGGGCATCGGAGTAGGGGGCACGGTTGCCCTGGAAGTGGTCGAGCAGCACCAGTCCGTCCGAACCGATCTGCAGCTTCTCGGCTTCCTCGTTGAGCACTTCGTAGGGGTCGCGTCCGGTCTGCTGGGCCTTGGCCATGGCCTTGGGTGCGAGGTTGTTCTTGAACCACGCCACCACCGAGCCGGTCGACGACTGACCGCCCTCGACGGTGTACTCGCCGGGGATGATGGCGTCGGTGAACGAGCCCCACAGACCCTTGGCGTGCAGGCGGGTGCGCGACTGACCGATCATGACGTGGCTGGAACCGGTGATCAGGGCCATCTTGCCGGGCTCCACCACCCCGAGACCGATGGCACCGGCATAGGCGTCAATGGCGCCCTCCGCGACGGGGGTGTCGCGCTTGAGGCCCAGTTCGTTGGCGGCGGCCAGCGACAGGCCGGCCACCTTGGCGCCAATCGGCAGCAGTGTCTTGGGGAACTTGTCGAGCACTTCTGCGACGCCAGCCTTCTCATACAGGCTGGTGGGCCAGCCACCGTTGTCGGAGTCGTAGAAGTACTTGGCTGCGGCGTGGTTGATCGACATGGTCCATTCGCCGGTGAGCCGGTTGACCAGCCAGTCGGTGCAGTCGGCGATCACGGCGGCCTCGTCGAAGATCTCGCGCTGGTTCTTGCGGATCCACATGGCCTTGGGTGCGCCCCACTCGGCCGAAACCGGTCCGAAGCCGGAGTACTGCAGGGCCTGGTCGCCGGTGGCGGCGAGTTCGTCGGCCTCGGCCGCGGCCCGGACGTCCATCCAGAGCAGGGCCGGGGACAGCACATTGTTGTTCCGGTCCACCGCCACCACCGTGGCGGAGGTGGAGTCCACGCCAATGCCCACGATCGCCTCTGCCGGCACGCCGGACTTCTGCACGGCGCCGCGCACCGAGGTGACGATGCACTTCCACCATTCCTTGGGGCTCTGTTCGGCGCGCCCGGAACGGGGGAAGTTCGTCGACCATTCGGTCGCGACCGAGGCGAGCTCGTTGCCGTCGGTGTCGAAGACGCCGGCGCGAGCACCGCCGGTGCCCATGTCAATGCCGAGCAGGTAGGGGCCAGCAGTCATGGCAATCTCCTTCTCATTCACCCCGTCGGGGCCGCCGGGCCTCGTTGCCCGCCACTCCACCCTGCGCCCTTCATGGGGTCACGGCAACGAGATGGGAGACTGTGCGCGCGTTTCGCTCAGATGAGCGCGGCTCGCGGCCTGAGTGGGGGGGGTTCGGCACCATTCGAGTTCCGTCGGGTGCGGGGCTATGGTGGAGTTCATGCCCCTGCAGGTGACTGAGGAGGAGTTCGACCAGTGCGTGTCCGAAGCGCTGGACTCCATCCCTGAGCAGCTGACACAGCTGGTTGACAATTGTGTGGTCCTCGTCGAGGACGAGCCACCACACTGCGAGGACCTCTACGGATACTACGAGGGGGTCCCGCTGACCGAACGCGGCGCCGACTACTCCGGCGTGCTGCCCGACCGGATCGTGCTGTTCCGCCAGCCGCACATCAACGAGTGCGACGACATGGACGAACTGGTCGACGAGATCCACACCACCGTGGTCCACGAGATCGCCCACCACTTCGGGATCGACGACGCACGGCTGCACCAGCTCGGCTACGAATGAGCTGACCCCGGGCTTGCGCCCCCACCCAGGCCACAGTGAAGGCGCTCGACCCGTCGTGGTGACGGGTGGGCGCCTTGTGTGCTTTCCGCTGCCTGGTGACGTCGGCGGCGCGGGTGGAGGTCCGTTCTTGCGGCATTGACGCGGTTTCGCGGTCGTCGCGGTGTTGCGGGTTTCCCTCCATGCGCAGCACACGCACCGACAAGGCTTGTAACAGTGTTCGCGGTGCGCTACTGTCGTCCCGTCAGGCGGCGAGGCTCAAAAGTCGCTGACTGTCAATACTAACTTTCGGCCAGTCTTTCCGACCTGCCCCGTCTCGAGGTCTGCATGTCCACTCATTCTCGCTCCATGGCGGGTCAGAAAGCCATCCCCACGGTGGCCCTTTTTGACGCGGGTGAGTTCAGGGACGGCGCAGCGTGGCGGACCGTCGTCACCGCAGCACGGATCTACCTGGTGCTCCTGTTGGGCCTGGTCGCGATCGGTTTCGTCCCCGCCCTCTTCGGCTGGCATGGTTCGGTGGTGTCCAACGACGCCATGCGACCGCAGCTGAGCCCCGGCGACCTGGCGCTGATTTCGCCACCCGCCCAGGACGCGCCCATCGCCGTGGGGCGCATCATCCAGTTCACCAGTCCGTCGACCGAAGGTGCGGACACCTCCCCTGTGCACATGCATCGCGTGGTGGCGGTCAACCCCGACGGCAGCTACAGCACCGCCGGGGATGCGAACGCCGACGGTCAGGTCGCGCCGGTGAAGCCGAGCCAGGTGACCGGCGAGGTGCGCATGCGAGTGCGCTTCATCGGATTGCCCAGCTACTGGCTGTCCACCGGCAACGGTGGCGCACTGACCGCCTGGGTGGTGCTGACGGTCGCCGCCCTGCTGGTCCTGGTCGTTGATCGTCCGGCAGGACCATTTCGGCCCGCCGCCACCGACGGGGTTGATGGCAGGCCGACCCGATCATCCGCGGCGAGGCGTTCGGCACTCTGACTGCCCAGCGTCGCGGTGCGCAACCTCACCATTGCCCGTGCCGTCCGCTGTCACTCGGAATGGTCCGACAGGATATCTCTGACAAGGAATGCTTCCCCAGTCCAGAACGTCCCGGTGTAGGCTCGCGGAGCGGCTGTGGGTGACCAAGTCCGCCCGGGAGCGGCAAGGCGCCACCCGCAGGGCAGAAAAGAAGGTGCGCTGAATGCAGCATTCAGTCGTCAAGGCCATCGGATTCGCTGTGCTGCCACGACGAGGAGAAGGTCAATGACCGTTGCCCAGTACGTGGCCGTCCTCCGCCGCAACCTGCTGTTGATCATCGCCTTCATCATGCTCGGCGGGATCGGAGCCTACGCATACTCGCAGACGTTGCCCAAGCAGTACCGGTCGCACGCCTCGGTGATGGTCGTGCCAGTCCGGGGTGAGAACACCAGCGAGGTTGTCCAGGGCTCCAACTACGTGGCGAACATTGTTCAGTCATACGCGCTTTTGACCACCACTCCCTTCGTACTGCAGCCGGTGATCGACAAGGTGGGCCTGGACGAATCACCGAGCCAACTGGCGCAGCGCGTGAGCGTGGTCACCCCCCTCAACACCGTGGTCATCCAACTGTCGGTCACCGACAGTTCCCCGGAAAGAGCCCAACAAATCGCTGCGGCGACCACGGACTCACTCATCACCGCCGTGCAGGAGTTGTCGCCCAAGGTCGGAAACGAACCTGCGGTGCGTCTGGAGAACATTTCACCAGCAACGCTGCCACGGACCTTCGTGTCGCCCAACAGCAAGATCTACGCGGTGATCGGTGCGCTGGTGGGTTTGGCGTCGGCCGTGGTCATCGCCCTGCTCCGGGAACTCCTGCGCTCACGACCGGGCAACGCCGATGACGTGAGGGAATTGACCGACGTGCCGGTGTTGGGCGAGGTACCGCAACTCGCTCCGGGCTCCAGCCTGCCCCACAGTGTCCTGATGGCACCGAGAGGCCAGGCGGCTGAGGCAATCCGTGCGGTCGCAGCGAGCCTTCGCTTCGTGTCCGTTGACAAGCCGGCGACAATGATGATCATCACCTCTGCACAGCCACGCGACGGCAAGTCGAGCGTCGCGTTGGCCCTGGGCATCGCCTTCGCCGAGGCCGGCCGGCGCACTCTGGTCATCGACGCCGATCTGCGAAACCCGTCCATCGCCCGCCGGACCGGTGTCGAGGGTGCTGTTGGCCTGACCACCGTCCTGGTGCACGACTGCCGGTTCGAGGAGGCCATCCAGCCCTGGGGACACAAGAATCTCCACCTCCTTCCCGGTGGCATGATCTCTCCCAACCCGGGACAACTGATCTCATCCGGTCAACTCAACGACACCCTCGCGCTGGCGCGAGAACAGTTTGATGCCGTGATCATTGACACCCCTCCGGCACTCGCCGTCAGTGACGCTCTCTGGCTCTCCCCGCACACCGACGGCATCATCCTGGTGACCCGGGCCAGGAAGACGCCCAACAAGGCATTGCGGGCCGTCATCACCAGCATGGCGTCGACCCATTCGACAGTGCTCGGCATGGTGGTCAACAGCGTGAAGATGGAGCGATCCAGCACCTACCACAGCCGTGAGTACGGACGTACATCCAGGCGCAGAGTGCTGCCTGATTCATCAGCCGCCCGGTAGGCGGGCCGGTGTTCAAGGCGCTCTCTGCCCGAGGGCTGACCACTGTGACGTCCGCCCTCTTCGGGATCCTGACCGCCCGGCTGATCCTGGGCACCGCGGGTGTGGAGTATTTCGCCCTGTATGCGCTGGTGACCGCCCTTCCCGCGCTCATCCAGTTCCAGGACCTCGGCACCGGTGCCGCGCTCGTCAACACCATCGCCACGTCTGAGGCGCCCGACCATGACGCGCATGTCACCGCCACCTTGACCTCGGTCTGGCGGATCATGCTCGTGTTCGCCCTCGGAACGATGGTGGTGAACGCAGCGTTGTTCTTCTCCGGTGGTTGGGTTCTGGTGCTCGGCGAACCGGGCCAGCTTCCGAACGCCTCGCTGGTGGTGTTCACCTGCTTGTCCGTCTGGGCCGTCGCCATCCCCCTGGGCATTTGGCAGCGGGTGCTGCTCGGGTTGCGGAAGAATCACTCGACGATCCTGATCCAAGGACTGATGGCACCGATCAACTTCGTACTGGTGTGGTTGATCCTGCGTAGGGGCGGCGAAGCCTTCCCCTTCCTGTCGCTGGCGGCATACCTTGGCTCCTTCGCCATCGCGACGGTCGGCATGGCTGCCTCGATTCGAAGTCTGCCCAAGGCCATCGCCCGGGCCAGCCGTCACCTGTTCGACCGCTCCGGTCACCCCGGCGTGCGGGTGATGGACGTGGGATTGCCCATGATGGCCCAGATGCTTTCTGCTCCACTGTCCCTGGCGGCACAGCGATACGTCCTCGCCCAGTCGGGTACCACCCAGCAACTGGCGGAGTACACGGCCGCAGCGCAGGTCTACCTGGCGTTCCTGGGAGTGATCAGCGCCGCCGGAGTTGCCCTGTGGCCGAGCTACGCCCGCCAACGCGCCGCTGGAAAGTTGACCAGCGGTCCCTTCCCTCTCAGCATCAAGTTTGGGGCCGCCTGTCTCGGCTTCATGGTTCTGCTGGCCTTCGTGCGTGAGCCACTGTTCGCCTTCACCACCAATGGTCAGGTGCCCGTGGAGCTGTCCACGGTGGTCGCCTTCAGCCTGATGGTCGTGCTCCAGGCATGCCTGTATCCGTTGGGGATGTTCATCATGGACAAGCCCGGCATCCGCTTCCAGATGGCGCCGACCATCACGATGGCCGTCATGTCGCTTGCCCTTGCGATCGTGGTGACTCCACGACTCGGGGTGGTCGGGCCAATCCTGAGCAACTGCGCCTGCGTTCTCACCTTCCAGCTCGTCCCCTTCATCCTCTACATTCGCCGCCACCGTGCCCGGTTGTGGCAGACAGCGTGAGGCATCTGCCATGAGTCATCCTCAGCACCTACTGCCTGCAGCGTCTTCAGGGGACGTGGCCCCCCGGGGTTGGAGGCAGATTGATTCGTGGATGGCGGCGGTCGCGGCGGTGGGGATCGGATCGCACCTCCCTCTGCCTGGACCACTCACGCTGACACTTCTGATTCCCATCGTTCTGCTCCCGGTCTGGGTATCGCAGGTGGCGCGATACAGGAAGGGAATCGTCGTCCTGACGGGGATCGGCGCCATTCTGAACGGCCTCATCCTGAATGCCCTGAACGCCCCCACACATGAGGTGTCCGCCGCGCTGACACAGGCGCAACTCATCCTGATTCTCGAACTGATCCTCGGGGCCGGCACCCTGGCGTGGGTCCGGTCAGTCCTGGGGTCGGGGTGGATGGCGTTCCTCTTCGGAGCTGGCCTCCTGCTCGGCGTTCTCGCACGGCTCAGCGCAGACAATCTCTGGAAGGTTAGCCTCGCCCTGCCCGTGACTGTTCTCGTGCTGGCACTGGGTTGGGCCCTCAGAGCACCTTGGCTGGAACTACTGGCCCTTCCCGGCCTCGCCCTGATCTCGGCGCTCAATGATTCCCGCTCCGCAGTCTCGATTCTCGCCGCCACCTTCCTCATCCTGGCCTGGCAGCGTCTGCGTGCAGCACTCAAACTCCGCTCCAGCGCTCTGCGGGTATCCACCAATGTCGTGGTCCTGGGGCTGATCACCTACTTCATGATGCAGGCGTTCATTCTCGACGGCCTGCTCGGTGAGGGGGCGCAGTTGCGCAGCGAGGCGCAGATCCGCTCGTCGGGCTCACTGCTCCTGGGTGGGCGGCCTGAGATCGGCGCGACCCTGGCCTTGTTGAAGGCGTCGCCGGGTGGCTACGGGATGGGAGTCCTGCCCAACTTCGCGGACATCTACACCGCCAAGTCCGGGATGGAGCAACTGAACTACGACCCGAACAACGGTTACGTCGAGCGCTACATGTTTGGCAATGGCTTTGAGGTGCACTCCGGGATAGGTGACCTCTGGCTTCGATGTGGCCTCCTGGGCCTCGCCTTCATGCTGGCCATGCTGTGGCTGGTGCTCCGCAACAGTGCCACGAGACTCGCCGAGGGACGCGGCCGCGCGCTCACCACGTTCCTCACCATCCAGGTGGTGTGGGACGCCTGCTTCAGCCCTCTGTACACCACGTCAGCACTTGCCCTGATGTTGTCTGTCGCGTTGCTCGTCCCCTTGCCACAGCCCTTGAGTAGGGCGCGGACGCGGCAAGGTTCCTGAGAGACTCTCACACTGGGGGTCTAGTCTGAGAATTTCCTGCTAACCTTAAGCTTCGTAACGCTGTTCTGCCAGGACAGCACGCCCCTCCACCAGCATGACCCAAGGACCCCCCATGGCACGTCGCCTCACTCGACTCCCCTCGCTTGCGCTTGCGCTCCTCGTGGGCATCACCACGGTGCTCCTCGCACCTCCACATACTCCTGCGGCAGCCGCCGACGGCTATGTCGGCTCGGTCGTGAACGGCCGCGGCACCACGCTCGGCACCGCTTCGTACACGCCCCCCAGGGGTGCCCGCTACGTCAGCAACACCGGTTCTGACGCCAATCCCGGCACCTACAAGCAGCCCGTCAAGACGGTCGCCCGAGCCCTCGTCCTCACTCCTGCTGGCGGCACCATCGTCCTGAGGGGAGGCACGTACCACGAATCCGTGACTGTCACCAAGCGGGTGACGATCCAGAACTACCCGCGTGAGGTCGTCTGGTTCGACGGGTCACGGCCGGTGTCGGGTTGGACGAAGTCGGGCGCAGTGTGGACCGCCCCTTGGTCAGCCTTCTTCTCCTCGCATCCAGGACAGACGCGGTCCGGATACCCGTACGCGACGTACCCGGCACAGGTCTTCGTCAACGGAACCGCACTGGCGCAGGTGGGTTCTCTCGCCGAGGTCCGCAGCGGAACCTTCTTCGCCGACTCGGCCAACAAGCGCCTGGTCATCGGTAGCGACCCGTCGGGCAAGAGCGTCGTCTCCAGTGACCTCACTCGCGCGATCGCCATTCTCACCCCCAATGTCAGCCTCAAGGGCTTCGGCGTCCGTAGGTACGCGGTCACCTCGTCCTCTCGCGCTGCTGTGCTGATGGACCCCGACGGCGGCACTTTCGAGCACCTCGTCGTCTCAGACAACGCGTACATCGGGATGGCACTGAGTGGTGCCAACAAGACGATTCGCAACGTCACGGCCGAGCGCAACGGGATGATGGGCCTGGGCATGGATCGCGCCGCAAACGTGGTGCTCGCCAACTCCGTCTTCCGCCACAACAATTTCGAGCGCTTCCCGGTTCTGCCCGAAGCCGCTGGAGTCAAAATCACCAAGGCCGTCCGGGCCAAGATCAACAACAATCTGTTTGCGGAGAACTACGGATCCACGGGACTGTGGCTGGACAATTACAGTTCTGACGTGCAGGTCACCAATAACAGCATGATCAATAATGATGAAACTGGGCTCAACGTTGAGGCGGCCACCCGTGGCATCGTGGCCAACAATGAGGTTGTCGGTGGCAAGGACGGCATCCAGTTGCGGATCACGGACAATTTCAAGGTGATGAACAACCACATCAGCGGCTACAGGCTGTTCGGTCTCTATCTTGCTCAGGATGACCGCTGGACGAATCGGCCACATGACGCTCCCTCCACGCACAGTCTGCTGACGAAGAACAACACCGTGGCCAACAACGTCTTTGGTTGCGGTGCACGATTCCAGATCTTCGGCAAGGGCGGCTCCATTCCGATGTCCGACTTCAAGACCACGATCACTGGCAATATTTTCAGCCAATACAGAAAGAGCCCAGAGCTCAACATGGTGGGCTGGGGTGCTCCCGTCCCTGGCGGAACGGAGTTCATCCAGAGCACCGCCGCCCTGGCGAAGAAGGGATCTGGTTGGACCAACTTGCAGAGCACTGCCTGCATCTCGAACCCGCAAAGCACCTTCACCGCCGCGGCGCAGACCTCTGCCGCCATGGCCATCCCTGCTGACGTCGCCGCTGCGATCGGCGTCACTTCGGGCACGAAGAAGATC
>NZ_JADIJQ010000003.1 GCF_017355265.1 Tessaracoccus sp. SD287 | reverse complement strand
GCGTCCACCGCCCCCACCACGGCGGTCATGTCGGTCACCCCCAGGCAGGACTCGCCGAACTCCACCCGCCGCCGCGCGAGCTGGGCCGCGTGGTCATCCTCGGATTCCTCGCGCAGGGTGTCCATGACGCGGGCCTTGACCAACTCCAACAGCCGGGTGAACGCCATCGACTCGACCAGCACGTCGATCTCCTCATCCAGGTCCAACGCTTGGTAGTAGGACATCCTGTGGGTGACCGATGCCACCTCGCACGCCTGCCACACCCGCAGCCCACCAGCCATCACCCGCGCCCAGAGCTGGGGTAGCCGGTGCCGCACCGCCAGGGCCAGACCGATCTCGACGCGGACCTTCTCCTCCGACAACCGCAACGCCGCCGCCACCTCCAGGGTGCAGAACTCAGCCACCCCCGGGGTCCCGTCCCCGCCCCACTGCATCAACCGCTCCGTCCCGGACAGCACCGGCCCATCATCGGGGACGTAGCGGTACTGGTCGGCGAACTCCGCGAAACAGCGGAACTGGTCGGCCTCGGCACGCTTCTTCGCCTCGAACGCCGCATTCAGCTCGGCCAGCTTCTGCCGCGCCCCCGCCGCACTGAAACTCGCACCACTTGATCGCATTCCACTGGGCTGCTGACCAGTGTTACCTGGCTGGTGACCAGTGGTACGTGCTGCGCTGGATCCCATTCGGACCACCCCGCCTCTGCTTGAACCATGTCCGAATCACCGTCGACTCGAACCTATGTACTATTCTCTCATGCGTGTGTCCCATTGACAAGGCTTGGTGTGCAATTCCTCGATCTTTTTCGCTCGGAACCACGGCCACGAAGAATGTGATGTCTCAGGACATCGGTGACAGTTGGTCCATCAGATCTTCGGTGACGGTGTTGGATTGTTTGGAGCCTCTTCCGCGGAGTCTGCCGTTACCGACGTAGGTGAACCCTGGTCAGGGGGAGTGTGTTCGGTCGAGACTTCGCCCTCGAGGTCGGCGACGGTTGTTCAGAGATCGCGACGGTCACGGTCGTCGATGGATTCATTGGAGACACCGCCAGAGCCTTGCCCAAGTGTCACCACCCGGGACGCCCGAAGTGTCACTAATGTGCTGATGAAGATTCATTACCGATGTCCTGAGACATAACACCCATGTTCTGTGACACAACTCTCGGAAGTGTGAAAGACACCCAAGGGGACGAACCGCATAGCCGGCATCCGAGGGGATCCGAGGCTCGGCGGTGGGTCGAAGGGGACTCGGAGCTCGGCCAGCCCTGGTGGCGATCGTGTGAGCGAATGCCGAGGGACCAACTGCGGCCCGCGCCAGGTCTTCGGCGGGTTCTCGACCCCACCCGCCGAGTACAGTGACGGCGTGCGCATCTTCACCAACCTGAACCTGAATGGATCGGCCCCGACGCGGGTCCAGCCCAAGGTGGGCGAGTGGGGTCCGCAGATGGTGCCCACCACCGCGGCGAAGAAGCGGATGCGGATCTGGGCCTCGCTGGCGCTGCTGGTGGCAGTCGCGGCACTCTTCGGGCTCGGGTACTACTTCTACAAGGCCCTCACCGGCGGCTGAGCCACCGCCCGGCGCCTCCTGGCGACGGCTGCCTACTGGGCCAGCGCGGCCAGGTGCTGCAGTCGACGCACCTCGGACTCGAGGAACTCCGGGCCGCCCTGGCGACCCACCACCAGCGCGTGCTCCCCGGGCATCGGCGTCACCGCCACCCACGTCTCACCCCAGCCCGGCAACCAGCCCTCGGGCTGTTCGACGGTGTGGGCCTGGTGGAACGGAGCGAACAGCTCACATGCAGGTCGGTCAAGCTCCGGTGCCAGCCCCGAAGAGCACACCACGTGACGATCCGCGTCCAGGATCAGTGCCCACTGGGAGTGGAATACCGTGGGAACCGCCTCGACCAGGATGTGCAGTGCCTGACCGGGCTCGGCGGTCATCCGGTTCAGCGTGTCGATGTCCGAGGCCAGCCCCCAGTTCTCCGGGTAGCGCGACAGCCACAGCACCCGGACATCCTCAAGACTGGCGCAGGCGGAGATCAGGGTGTCAGGCAGGGCATCTGGCGGCATCGTCAGCATGAAGTCGTTGATGGCGAAGCCGGGCCCCTTCTCGACGATCTCGATGGCGGCGATGTCGGCTCCGGCGGTGCCCATGGCGGTCGCCACTGCACCCAGGGAGCCTGGTCGGTCGGGAAGGCGGACACGAAGTAGTAGCACAGGCTCATCCTTTCACGGCCGCGGCCACCGCCCGGTTACCGGCGGGTGCCGATCGTGTTTCGTCCCCGCCCCGTGGTGGGGGCCGGCCCGTTCTCGCCGGGGCCCTAGGATGGGCTGGAACCCCGACCATTGCAGGAGAGCACTGTGGCCCTGAGCCCTGAAGATGTCGCCCGGCTGGCCGCCCTGGCCCGCATCGAGTTGACCGACGACGAGCAGGTGGCACTCGCCCCGCAGCTCGACGTCATCCTTGAGTCCGTCGCCAGCGTCGCCGGACTCGCCGGCGACGACATTGAGCCGCAGTCACATGCCCTGCCGTTGACCAACGTCTTCCGCGCCGACGAGGTGCGTCCCACTCTCGGCGCTGCCCACGCCCTGGCAGCAGCCCCCGCCAGCGAGGACGACCGTTTCCGCGTCCCCCGCATCCTGGACCAGGAGGACTGATGACCCACGACATCCTCACCGCGACCGCTGCCGAACTGGCCCGTCGCATCGCCACCGGCGAGCAGAGCTCCGTCGAAATCACCCAGGCCCACCTGGACCGCATCCACGACATTGACGGCGACGTGAATGCCTTTTTGGCGCTGGACGAACAGCGCGCCCTGGACACCGCGTCCCGCGTCGACGCCAAGCGTGCCGCCGGGGAACCGCTCTCACCCCTGGCCGGGGTGCCGATCGCCGTCAAGGACCTGCTCTGCTACGAAGGGCTGCCGACCACCGCCTCGTCCAAGATGCTGGAGGGCTGGATTCCGCCCTACTCGTCGACCGTTGTCAACAAGCTGGTCAGCAATGACCTGGTGATCCTGGGCAAGACCAACCTGGACGAGTTCGCCATGGGCTCCTCGACCGAGACCTCGGCCTTCGGCGCCACCCACAACCCGTGGGACCTGGACAGGATCCCCGGCGGCTCCGGCGGTGGCTCGTCGGCGGCCCTGGCTGCCTTCCAGGCGCCGTTGGCCATCGGCACCGACACCGGCGGCTCGATCCGCCAGCCCGCCTCGGTCACCGGCACCGTCGGGGTGAAGCCCACCTATGGCGGCGCCTCGCGCTACGGGATCATCGCCATGGCGAGCTCCCTCGACCAGCCCGGCCCCTGCGCCCGCACCGTCGAGGACACCGCGCTGCTGCACGCCATCATCGGCGGCTACGACCCGATGGACTCCACCTCCATCAACGCGCCGGTGCCGCCAGTGGTCGCGGCCGCCCGCAACCCCGACGTCCGGGGCATGCGCATTGGCGTCGTCAAGGAGTTCAGCGGCGAGGGCTACGCACCGGGGGTCGAGCAGCGCTTCGCTGAATCGGTCGCCCTGCTGCAGGCCGCCGGTGCCGAGGTGGTCGAGGTCAGCTGCCCGCACTTCGTGCACGCCCTGGCCACCTACTACCTGATCATGCCCGCCGAGGTGTCCTCGAACCTGGCCCGCTACGACGCCATGCGCTACGGGCTGCGCGTCGGCGACGACGGCGCCAACTCCACCGAGGAGGTGATGCGGCTCTCGCGCGGCCAGGGCTTCGGCGCCGAGGTCAAGCGCCGCATCATCATTGGCACCTACGCCCTGTCCAGCGGCTACTACGACGCCTACTACGGGTCGGCACAAAAGGTGCGCACCCTGATCAGCCGCGACTTCCAGGCCGCCTTCGAGCAGGTCGACGTCCTGGTCTCGCCGTCGACGCCCACCACCGCCTTCAAGCTGGGGGAGCGCATCGACGACCCGCTGGCCATGTACCGGGCCGACCTGTGCACCATTCCGGCCAACCTGGCCGGTGTGCCCGCCGCCAGCTTCCCCGCCGGCATCGCCCCCGAGGACGGCCTGCCGGTCGGCTTCCAGGTGATGGCCCCGGCCATGGCCGACGAGCGCCTCTACACCGTCGGCGCGGCGCTCGAGCGCGCCCAACTCGACGCCTGGGGCGCACCGTTCACCAGCCAGATCCCGTTCCTGCAGAAGTCGGAGGCATGAGATGAGCCAGATCATGGACTACGACGAGGTCCTGGAACGCTTCGACCCGGTGATGGGTCTTGAGGTCCACGTCGAGCTCAACACCGCCTCGAAGATGTTCTGCGGCTGCCCCACCGACTTCGGCGGCGAACCCAACAGCCAGACCTGCCCGGTCTGCCTGGGCCTGCCCGGCGCCCTGCCGGTCATCAACGGCAAGGCCGTCGAGTCCGCCATCCGGATCGGTCTGGCACTCAACTGCGAGATCGCCAGCTGGTGCCGGATGGCGCGGAAGAACTACTTCTACCCGGACATGCCCAAGGACTACCAGATCAGCCAGTACGACGAGCCCATCGCCTACAACGGCTGGGTCGAGGTCGAGGTGGACGGCGAGACCTTCCGGATCGAGGTCGAACGGGCCCACATGGAGGAGGACACCGGCAAGTCGCTGCACATGGGCGGTGCCACCGGACGCATCTCGGGTGCCGACTACTCACTGCTCGACTTCAACCGCGCCGGGGTGCCCCTGGTCGAGATCGTCACCAAGCCCATCGTCGGCGTCGGCGAGAAGGCACCCCAGGTGGCCCGCGCCTACGTGGCCGCGCTGCGCGACATCCTGCGCGCACTGGACGTCTCCGACGTCAGGATGGAGCAGGGGTCGCTGCGCTGCGACGCCAACCTGTCGCTGATGGCCAAGGACGCGACCGAGTTCGGCACCCGCACCGAGACCAAGAACGTGAACTCGCTGAAGTCGGTCGAGGGTGCGGTGCGCCACGAGATGTGCCGTCAGGGCGCGATCCTGGCCGCCGGTGGGGTCATCAAGCAGGAGACCCGGCACTGGCAGGAGACGATTGGCGAGACGGCACCGGGACGCTCCAAGGAGACCGCCGAGGACTACCGCTACTTCCCCGAGCCCGACCTGGTGCCGATCGCCCCGTCCAGCCAATGGGTCGAGGAGTTGCGGGCCACCCTGCCCGAGCCCCCCGCCGAACGGATGCGCCGCCTGGTCGCCGAGTGGGGTTACAGTGACCTCGAACTGCGCGACGTGCTGGGGGCCGACGCCGTCGACGTCATCGACGCCACCGTGCAGGCCGGTGCCAGCCCGCAGTCGGCCCGCAAGTGGTGGGTCGGTGACCTGGTCCGCCGCGCCAACGAGGCCGGTGTCGAGCTGGCCGCGGTGGGCATCACCCCCGCCCAGGTCGCCGCCCTGCAGGCACTGGTCGACGAGGGCACCATCAATGACAAGCTGGCCCGCCAGGTCATCGACGGCGTCATTGCCGGTGAGGGGGAGCCCGCCGAGGTGGTCGCGGCCCGAGGTCTGGCCGTGGTCTCCGACGACGGGGCGCTGTCGGCCGCCGTCGACGCCGCCATTGCCGCCAACCCGGGGGTCGCGGACAAGATCCGCGGTGGCAAGGTGCAGGCCGCCGGTGCCCTCATCGGTGCCGTGATGCAGCAGATGAAGGGTCAGGCGGACGCCGCACGAGTGCGCGAGCTCATCATCCAGAAGCTGGCGTGACCGCCCAGAACTCGTCCTGAACGTCGCCGGGGTCGCCGATGATGTCCACGTCGGCCACCCCGCGACGTCCCGACAGCCACAGCAGGATCTCCGAGGGCTTGCCGACCAGCGTCACCGTGCGTGAACCAGCCTTGACCCGCAGCGGCTCCTCGGGGTCGAGCGCGTTCTCGACCACCACACCGGTGGGGGCCTTGCGCAGCAGCAGCCGTGCCTGGACTGCCACCTGACGCCACAGCAACCGCTCGTGGTCGACCAGCAGCAGCCGCGGCTCGGCGGGCGTCGCACCGGCGCGGCGCACGTCCTCGTGATGGATGAAGAACTCGGCGCTGTTCATGGCGGTGTCCAGACCGGGAACCGCGCCGACGACCCGGCTGCCGCGGCGCACGCGTTCCACCACCTGGGTCCACGAGCCCTGGGCCAGGACGGCATCCATCCGCTTGCGGGTGAATCCCTCGAGCCGATTGATCCCGATCCCCACGGCCCCCACGGGGTCGGACTCGCGCACGACCAGGTGGGCGGCCAGGTCGCCGGTGGTCCAGCCGTCGCACAGCGTGGGTGCCTGGGGGCCGAGGTCGTCGAACAGGTCCGCGAGCAGGGCTCGCTCCGACTGGGCGAAGGTGGTCATGGCCCCAACCTAGGGCAGTGCGCCAAGCGATGGGTCCGGAACTGTGTGACAAATCTCATCTTGATATCGAGAGATCTGTCTTGACGTTAAGACACTCTTCGTTTGATACTGGATTCACAAGCGCCGGACGACAACGTTGTCCCCGGCCGAACCCAAGGAGCGCGCACGTGACGCACGCACAGGCCCTGCCCTCACATCCCACGCCCACCACCGTCGCCGACATCACCGACGAGTGCCCCCGCCGCGAGGCCACCCCCGCCGACTTCATCGCGGTGGCCGACTCCCTCGAGTACAAGTCCCTGCGCTCGACCTTCGTCACCTTCGCCTTCTCGATGACGATTGCCGCGCTCATCGCCTACTTCAGCTACGTGATCGCCTCGGTCTACGCCGTCGACTTCATGCGCCAGCCGTTCCTGGGCCTGCGCGGCACCAACCTGGGCATCGTCCTGGGCCTGGCGCAGTTCGCCATCGTCTGGGTCTGGACCAGCATCTACGTCCGGTTCACCGACAAGAAGATCGACCCCCGCTCCGACGCCCTGAAGGCCACCCTCGAGGGAGGTGCCGCATGATCACCGCACTCGAAAGCCAGTACGGCAACACCGCCATCAACATTGGCGTCTTCGCCCTGTTCGTGGTCGCGACCCTGGGCATCGTCATCTGGGTGAGCCGCCGCAAGACCAAGGCCACCGACTTCTACACCGGCGGCGGCTCCTTCAGCGGACGCCAGAACGGCGTGGCCATTACCGGCGACTACCTGTCGGCGGCAGCCTTCCTGGGCGTGACTGGCGCCATCGCCCTGTCCGGCTACGACGGCCTGCTCTACTCGGTCGGCTTCTTCGTCGCCCTGCTGGTGGCCCTCTACCTGGTCGCCGAACGGATGCGCAACACCGGCAAGTTCACCATGGCCGACGTGCTCAGCTTCCGGATGAAGCAGAAGCCCATCCGCACCGCCGCCGCCACCTCCACGCTGGTCATCTCCTTCCTCTACCTGCTCGCCCAGATGGCCGGCGCCGGGGGTCTGGTGGCCCTGCTGCTCGGTGTCTCGGACAAGGGCATGCAGTCGCTGGTGATCGCCCTGGTGGGCGTGTTGATGGTCGTCTACGTCCTCATCGGCGGCATGAAGGGCACCACCTGGGTGCAGATGATCAAGGCGGTGCTGCTGATCACCGGCGCCGCGGTGATGAGCTTCCTGGTCCTCAAGGGCGAGGGATTCAACCTCAACAGCCTGCTGCTCGCCGCCCAGTCGGCGGGCCTCGACCCGGCCACCGGCACCGGCAAGGACCTGCTCGAACCCATGGTGAAGTACGGCGCCACCGACTGGACCAAGCTGTCCTTCATCTCCCTGTCGCTGGCCCTGATCGCCGGCCCGTCCGGCCTGCCCCACGTGCTGATGCGCTTCTACACCGTCCCCACCGCCAAGGAAGCGCGCCGTTCGGCAGTGTGGGCAATCATCCTGGTCGGCGTCTTCTTCCTGCTGACCCTGGTGCTCGGCATGGGTGCCGCGAAGCTGGTCGGCCAGAAGGCGATCCTGGCTGCCCCCGGCGGAGCCAACGCCGCCGCACCGCTGCTGGCCCTGAACCTGGGCGGTGAGGTCTTCATGGGCATCATCTCGGGTGTCGCCTTCGCCACCATCCTGGCCGTGGTGGCCGGTCTGACCATCACTGCCTCGGCCTCGTTCGCCCACGACGTCTACAACGAGATCCTCAAGGGCGGAAAGGCCAACCCCGAGACCGAGATCAAGGTCGCCCGGATCACCTCCGTGGTGATCGGCGTGCTCGCCATCCTGGGCGGCATTGCCGCCAACGGGCAGAACATCGCCTTCCTGATCTCGCTGGCCTTCGCCGTGGCCGCCTCGGCGAACCTGCCCTCGATCCTGTTCACCCTGTACTGGCGCCGCTTCAACACCCGCGGTTCGGTCTGGTCGATCTACACCGGACTGGTCGGCTCGGTGGTCCTGATCGTCTTCTCCCCGGCCATTTCGGGGTCGCGCACCTCGATGCTGGGGGCCGACGTGGACTTCGCCTGGTTCCCCCTGGACAACCCGGCCCTGGTCTCGGTGCCGCTGGCCTTCCTGGCCGGCATCGTCGGCACCCTGACCAGCAAGGAACGCGGCGACCTCGAGTTGGCCAAGGAGATGGAGGTTCGCTCCATGACCGGTGCCGGTGCTGGAGCCGCCATCAACCACTGAGGCAGCTTTCGTCCTAGGGTTGGCCCATGAGGACATCTCAGCGACCGGGGACGACCGCACGCCACGTCGGTGCCATCGAGACCGTGGACGCGGTCGTCGTCGGCGGCGGCCACCATGGCCTGGTGGCCGCCGCCGTCCTGGCCGATGCCGGCTGGGACGTGGTGGTGCTGGAGGCCAACGAGGTCGTCGGTGGCGCCGTCGCCTCGACCCAGCTCGACGGCTGGACCATGGACACCTTCAGTGCCTGCCACCCGCTCGCGGTCGCCTCACCGGTGCTGCGGGCACTGGAGCTGTCCGACCACGGACTCCAGTGGTGCCACGCCCCCCGTCCGCTCACCCACGTCGGCACCGCCGGTGACGACCACGGGGCAGCGCTGCACCCCGACCCCCAGCAGACCGCCGCCGACCTGGACGACCGCCGCGACGCCGACCAGTGGCTGCGCCTGGTCGAGCACTACCAGTCGATCAAGGGACCCCTGCTGGACGCGCTGCTGACCCAGTGGCCGCCGACCACCAGCGCCTGGCGACTGCTGCGTGCCGTGGGCGCCCCCGAGGTGCTCGACTTCGTCCGCTTCGCCCTGCTGCCGCTTGACCAGATGACCCGGGAACTGTTCTCGGGCCAGCGGGCGCGCGACCTGTTTGCCGGCAATGCCATGCACGCCGACATCCCCCCGCAGGCCCCCGGCAGCGGTCTGTTCGGCTGGTTGATGACGATGCTCGCCCAGGACGTCGGCTTCCCCTCGCCCCGGGGTGGCAGCGGCCAGCTGGCGCGTGCCCTGGCCAGTCGGGCCGAACAGGCAGGTGCCAGCATCCGCACCGGGGAAGCGGTCGTCCACATCGGCGTACGATCCGGCCGCGCCCAGGGCGTGGTCACCGCCGCGGGACACGCGATCCGGGCCCGACGGGCGGTGATCGCCAACACCAGCGCGCCGGCCCTGTACCGCCGCCTGCTGCCGACCAGCGCCGTGCCCGCAGGGCTGGCCGCCCGGCTGGAGCGCTTCGCCTGGGACCTGCCCACCATCAAGCTCAACTACCGCCTGTCGGCGCCGTTGCCGTGGACCGCCCGGCTGGCCCGCGGGGCCGGGGTCGTGCACGCCGGCCTGGACGCGGCCGGCCTGGGTCGGTGGAGCGCCGACCTGGAGGCCGGGGTGGTTCCCCGGGACGCGTTCGCCCTGGTCGGGCAGCTGAGCACCATCGACGCCTCCCGGTCCCCGGCCGGGCACGAGGCCCTGTGGCTCTACACCCACGCCCCGCGCGATCGAGCCGATCGCCGGACCGCCGACCAGGTCGCCGCGCGGACCGAGCAGATGCTGGACGGCTTCGCTCCCGGCTGGCGCGACCTGGTGATCGATCGCTGGGAGCAGTACCCGGCCGACCTGGCGGCCGCCGATGACAACCTCGGCATGGGGGCGGTCGGTGGCGGCACCATGCAACTGTTCCAGCAGGCCATCTGGCGTCCGGCCACCGGACTCGGCGGGCCCGGCACGCACGTGGACGGCCTGTACCTCGCCTCGGCAGCCACCCACCCCGGGGGCGGCGTCCACGGCGGCGCGGGCTACCTGGCGGCCCGGGCCGCGCTGCGGGAGCAACGCTGGTGGGGGCGACCGGTGCGTCAGCTGCGGCTGGCGGGCCTGCACGGTCTGTACGCCCAGCCCCCTGCGCTCGGCTGAGGGGTCAGGGGCTGGTGCGTCGCTCGGCCAGCAGGGCCAGTCGGTGCAGCGTCTCGCGATTGCGCGCCAGCACCCCGGCCTGGCGCACCCGCTCGGGCACCAGCTTGGCCGGACCACTGATCACGTCCTCGGAGATCCGAATGGTGGCACCGTCCCCGTGCTCGGCCAGCGTGATCTCCACCACGGCCGAGCCCAGCGGGCGCCCCTTGGGCACCAGCCGCAGCCGGCGCCGGTGTTCGCATGCCTCGACGGTCGTCTCGTCGTCCAGCAACGCCGGCCAGACCCCGGCCGAGTGGTGCAGCTTGGCGCCGACCTCGGGCCAGTTTGCCGAGACCGCGCGCATCCGCGACGCGCCGACGACCCACAGCGGATAGGTCCAGCCGTCCGCCAGGACCTGCCAGACCTGGTCGACCGACGCCGATGTGTGCCGTTCCAGAGGTTCCATGCAGGTCATCACACCACAGCCCGGCCAGCGGCGGGGGAGCGTCACCGAGATTGCCCATAGACTCAAACCCATGTCCCTTGACCCCACCATCGCCGCCCGCCTCAAGCGCAATGACGCCGGGCTGGTCGCCGCCATCGCCCAGGACGTCGAGACCTCGGCCGTGCTGATGCAGGCATGGATGAATGACGAGGCGCTGCACCTGACGCTGACCACCGGTCTGGCCACCTACTGGTCGCGCAGCCGTGACGAGATCTGGGTCAAGGGCGCCACCTCGGGCCACACCCAGCGGGTCCGTGAGGTGCGCCTGGACTGCGACGGGGACACCATCCTGCTCCGGGTCGAGCAGCAGGGGGCCGCCTGCCACACCGGGGACGCCACCTGTTTCGACGCCGACGTGCTGCCGTTGGCCCGCCAGGAGCAGGCCGGATGAGCGCGCTGCAGATCAGCCCCACCCGCGAGGAGTTCCTGGCCCGCGCCGGTGACCCGTCGTGTCGGGTCATCGCCGTCCACGCCCGGATCATCGCCGACGACCAGACCCCGGTCGGCCTCTACCAGCGTCTGTGCGGCGAGCGGGAACTGACCTTCCTGCTGGAGTCGGCGGAGGCGGGCGCCTGGTCGCGGTGGTCGTTCATCGGCGTCAACGCCGGCTCCACCCTCTACGAGAAGGACGGCCGCGCCGCCTGGCTGGGCACCGTCCCCGAGGGCATCGACGCCGAAGGCGACCCGCTGACGGTCGCCGAGCAGATGCTGACGGCCTTCCACACCCCGGCCGATCCTGACCTGCCACCGCTCACCTCCGGACTGGTCGGCTACCTCGGCTACGACGTGGTGCGCCGCCTGGAGAAACTCCCCGACACCACCGTGGACGACCTGCAGGTGCCCGAGCTGTTGTTGATGATGGCCAGCGACATGGCCGTGTTCGACCACCACCGGGCCGAGCTGTGGCTGGTCGCCAATGCCATCAACCTGGACGCCACCGCCAACCGCGCCGAACAGGCCTATGACGACGCCGTCGCCCGGGTGGAGGCGATGGCGGCCACCCTGCGCCAACCGCACCAGTCCATGGTCGCCCGCCGCGGCCCCGCCATCTCGGCCGAGGAACTGGCCGGGCACATCACTCGCCAGCGCAGCAGCGAGGAGTTCCAGCAGATGGTGCGCGAGGCCGTCGAGCAGATCCGCGTCGGTGAGGTCTTCCAGGTGGTGCCCAGCCAGCGCTTCGAGCTGCCCTGCAGCGCCGACCCGCTGACCGTCTACCGCGAACTGCGGATGACCAACCCGAGCCCCTACCTGTTCCTGATGAGACTGCCGGGCTTCGCCATCGTCTCGGCCAGCCCCGAGGCGCTGGTGACCGTCCGCGACGGCCGGGCCACCACCCGACCCATCGCCGGCACCCGTCCCCGGGGCGCCACCCCCCAACAGGACCTGGCCCTGGAACGTGAGCTCAAGGCCGACCCGAAGGAACGGGCCGAGCACGTCATGCTGGTCGACCTGGGCCGCAATGACCTGGGACGGGTCTGCGTGCCGGGCACCGTCGAGGTCACCGAGTTCATGCAGGTGCACCGCTACTCCCACGTGATGCACCTGGAGGCCGAGGTGACCGGACGACTCGCCGAGGGCCACTCCAGCCTGGGTGCACTCCTGGCCTGCTTCCCCGCCGGGACCCTGTCGGGCGCACCCAAGGTGCGTGCCATGCAGATCATTGACCGGCTGGAGAAGACCCGCCGCGGCGTCTACGGGGGAGTGGTCGGCTACTTCGACTTCGCGGGCAATGCCGAGGTCGCGATCGCGATCCGCACCGCACTGGTCAAGGACGGCACCGCCTACGTCCAGGCCGGTGCCGGCATCGTCGCCGACTCCGACCCGCTCACCGAGGACCAGGAGTGCCAGCACAAGGCGATGGCGGCGCTCACCGCCGTCTGGCGCGCCCACCAGGTGGCCGACCTGTGAGCCGGCTGCGCTGGTACGGGCCCCTGCTGGCCGCCCTGGGCGGCATCAGTTGTGGCGCGTTCGGCGACAACCCGATCGGCTGGGCGATCGTGGCCGGGGCGGTGGTGCTGTTCGTGCTGGGCAACGGTGGCAAACGGATCCTCGGTGTGCTGATCGTGCTGGTCAGCCTGCTGGCGGGCTGGCTCACGCTGGACCTGAGCCCCCTCAACCCGCTCGGCGTCCTCGGCGCGGTGCTGGGGCTGGTCGGCGGCGTGCTCATCGTGGCAACCGCCGGCGCCTGGCCCAGCAGCCGGTCCCGGTTCGAACCGGGCGGTCGGGCCGTCAGCGCCGACGCGCCACCGCTGGAGGTGTGGAAGGCCATGGACGAGGGCCACGACCCCACCGAGGAGCCCGGGGCACCCCAGCTGGAATCGGACGAGGGCACGGGGCAAGCGCGATAGGCTGGACCGAGCCCCCACGGCGCGAGGAAGGACACACCATGGAACACAAGGACCCGCACCTCGAATCATTCGAGGTGACCACCGAGGCGCATGTGAACGGCAAGACCGTTCGCTACTACCACCACAGCCAGAGCCCGGCCATCTGGACCGGTGTGATCATGGCCGCCCTGGGATTCCTGGTCGCCGGCATCGGCGCCGTGCTCGGCCCCGCCTGGCTGCTGATCTACATCGGTGCCGCCCTGGTCGCCGGCTCGATCATCGTCACGCACATCCTCAAGGCCATGGGCCTGGGGCACGGCTGATCCGTGGGAGTACTTGACGACATCATCGTGGGGGTGCGCATCGACCTCGAGGAGCGGATGGCCCACACCAGCATCACGGACCTGGAGCAGACCCTGGCCGATGCTCCCGCACCGAGGGACCCACGGCCGGCCTTCCGCGCGCCCGGACTGGCCGTGATCGCCGAGGTCAAGCGCAAGAGCCCGTCCAAGGGCGACCTGGCCGAGATCGCCGACCCCGCCGAACTTGCCGCCGCCTATGCCAGCGGCGGGGCGGCAGCCATCAGCGTCCTGACCGAGAAGCGCCGCTTCGGGGGCAGCCTGACAGACCTGGACGCCGTGCGCGCCCGGGTCGAGGTGCCGGTGCTGCGCAAGGAGTTCATCGTCACCGACTACCAGTTGGTCGAGGC
Source organism: Tessaracoccus sp. SD287 (assembly GCF_017355265.1). Taxonomy (GTDB): domain Bacteria; phylum Actinomycetota; class Actinomycetes; order Propionibacteriales; family Propionibacteriaceae; genus Aestuariimicrobium. The sequence goes on along the minus strand of NZ_JADIJQ010000003.1, from coordinate 143,618 downwards.
CCGCGCCCACGGTGCCGACCTGGCGCTGCTGATCGTGGCCGCACTCGACGACGCCGAGCTGCGTCGCCTGCACGACCTGACGGTGGCGCTCGGCATGGTGCCCCTGGTCGAGGTGCACACCGCCGAGGAGGCACGCCGCGCCGTCGACCTGGGCGCCGAGGTGATCGGCGTCAACAACCGCAACCTGCAGACCCTCGACGTCGACCTGGCCCAGTTCTCCCAGCTCGTCGCCCTGCTGCCCGACGACTGCATCAAGATCGCGGAGTCCGGCGTGATGGGCCCCGAGGACGCCGCCCGCCTGCACGGCGAGGGCGCCGACGTGCTGCTCGTGGGCGAGACCCTCGTCCGCCACCCCGAACCGACCACGGCCGTCCAGGCCCTGTTGAGGAGCATTGCCTCGTGAGTGACCACGACCAGTTCCAGCCCGATGCCCGCGGACACTTTGGCATCTTCGGAGGCAAGTACGTGCCCGAGGCGCTGCAGGCCGCGCTGGCCGAACTCGAACGCGAGTTCCGGGCCGCGATGGCAGATCCGGCGTTCCAGGCCGAGCTGGACGCCCTGCGCAAGAACTACTCCGGCCGTCCGACCCCGATCACCGAGGCGCACCGCTTCTCGCAGTACTGCGGCGACGCGCGGATCCTGCTCAAGCGTGAGGACCTGAACCACACCGGCAGCCACAAGATCAACAATGTGCTCGGCCAGGCGCTGCTCACCAAGCGGATGGGCAAGACCCGCGTCATCGCCGAGACCGGCGCCGGCCAGCACGGCGTCGCCACGGCCACCGCCGCCGCCCTGCTCGGGCTGGAGTGCAAGATCTACATGGGCCGCGTCGACACCGAGCGCCAGGCCCTGAACGTGGCCCGGATGCAGCTGCTGGGCGCCGAGGTGGTCGCGGTCGCCTCCGGCAGCCAGACCCTCAAGGACGCCATGAACGAGGCCATGCGCGACTGGGTCAGCACCGTGGACACCACCCACTACCTGATCGGCACCGTGGGTGGTCCGGCTCCTTTCCCCGAAATCGTCCGCGAGTTCCAGCGCGTCATCTCGACCGAGGCCAGGGCCCAGATGCTCGACCAGTTCGGCCAACTGCCCGACGCGGTGGCGGCCTGCGTCGGCGGCGGTTCCAACGCCATGGGCAGCTTCGCCGACTTCATCCCCGACCCGGACGTGGCCCTGTGGGGCTTCGAGGCCGGCGGCGACGGCATCCAGACCGGACGCCACGCGGCCCCGATCAGCGCCGGCCACGTCGGCGTCCTGCACGGGGCCCGGACCTACGTGCTGCAGGACACCGACGGGCAGACCGTCGAGTCCCACTCCATCTCCGCCGGCCTCGACTACCCGGGTGTCGGCCCCGAGCACTCGTGGTTGGCGCACACCGGACGCGCCGAGTACCAGCCGGTCACCGACGCCGAGGCCATGGAGGCCCTGTCGCTGCTGACCCGCACCGAGGGCATCATGCCTGCCATCGAGTCCGCCCACGGTCTGGCCGGCGCCCGCCGCCGGGCCCTGGAACTGACCGCCGAGGGCAAGCAGCCCACCATCCTGGTCTGCGTCTCGGGACGAGGAGACAAGGACGTGCCCACCGCCCTGAAGTGGTTCGGGCTGGACGGCACCCCCGACGAAGTGAAGGGCGAACTGGCATGACTGACGTGACGAGTTCGGGCCAGGCCTACCAGCAGGCCCGGGCCGAGGGGCGCGGCGCCCTGGTCGGCTACCTGCCCGTCGGCTACCCGTCGGTGCCCGGCTCGATCGACGCCATGCGGGCCATCTGCGAGGGCTCCCAGGGCCGGGGCGTCGACCTGGTCGAGATCGGGGCCCCCTACAGCGACCCGATGATGGACGGGGTCACCATCCAGCACGCCGGCACCCGGGCCCTCGAACGGGGCGTACGCACCAGCGACACGATGAAGGCCGTCGAGGCGGTGCGCAGCTTCGGCACCCCCGCCGTCGTGATGACCTACTGGGCGCTGGTCGACGCCTACGGTGTCGACGCCTACGCCCGTGACCTGGCCAATGCCGGCGGCTCCGGACTGATCACCCCCGACCTGGTGCCCGACGAGGCCCAGGACTGGATGGAGGCCTCGGAGAAGTACGGCCTGGACCGAATCTTCCTGATCGCCCCCTCGTCCACCGACGAACGACTCAGGATGACCACCGACGCGTCCCGGGGCTGGGTCTACACCACCTCGGTCATGGGCGTGACGGGGGTTCGCGACGAGGCCTCCGGGGCCGCCGAGGCCCTGGTCGCCCGCGCCCGCCTGGTCACCGACCTGCCGTTGGGCATCGGTCTGGGCGTCAGCAACGGCGACCAGGCCGCCGAGGTCTGCCGCTACGCCGACGGCGCCATCGTCGGCTCGGCGCTGGTGAACTGCCTGATCGAGAACGAGCGCATCGGGTCCGACGACCTCACCCGGCTGCGTGAGGTGACCGAGGACCTGGCTGCCGGAGTGCGCCGACGTGGCTGATCGCCGGTTGACCCGCCGGGGACTGTTCGCCGGACTCGGTGGCGGCGTCGCGGCCGTGGCGCTGGCCGGCTGCGGCACCAGCCCCGACCAGGACGGACCCGCCGCGAAGGTGGGGGAGCGCCCCGGTGGCTACCTGGCCGGTACCCAGGTCACCGGTGGCCCGCCGCTGCCCGACATCACCCTGACCGACACCACCGGTGCCCCCTTCGCCCTGGCCGCCGATGTCACCACCCCCGTGGTGCTGCTCTTCTTCGGCTACACCCACTGCCCCGACATCTGCCCCGGCATCCTGGCCGACCTGGCCAGCGCCCGCCAACGCGCCGGCGACCAGGTCAGCGCGGCCACCACCGTGGTGCTGGTGTCCACCGACCCGGCCCGCGACACCCCCGAGGTGCTGAAGAAGTACCTCGAACGCATTGACCCGAGCTTCGTGGGGCTCACCGGTGACCTGGAGGTCATCCGGCAGGCCGGGATGTCGCTCGGCATCACCATGGAGCAGACCGCCCAACTGCCCAGCGGTGGCTACGAGATCGAGCACGGCACCCAGGTCTACGGCTTCGGCGCCGACCGCACGGCGCAGGTGCTGTGGACCCAGGGCACCTCCATCGGCGACTACAAGGAAGACCTCGCCACCCTCGTCGCCGCGCAGCCAGCCTGACCGAAGGAATCCCCGATGATCCCGTTGGACATCCCCAGCCCCTCGATCAGCAGCTTCAGCATCGGGCCGCTGACCATCCACTTCTACGCGCTGTGCATCCTGCTCGGCATCTTCGTGGCCTGGTCACTCGTGCGCCGACGATTCGTCGCCCGCGGTGGGCAGTCCGAACTGATGGAGACCATGGTCGTCGCCGCGGTCCTCGCCGGCATCCTCGGTGCCCGCGTCTACCACGTGCTGACCCGCTGGCAGGACTACTTCGGCCCGGGCCGTGACCCCCTCGACGCCCTCAAGATCTGGGAGGGCGGGCTCGGCATCATCGGCGGGGTCATCTTCGGCGCCGGGGTGGTGCTGCTGTTCTGCCGCCGCCACCACTTCAGCTTCCCGACCATGGCCGACGTCTTCGCCCCCGGCATCCTGCTGGCCCAGGGCATCGGCCGGCTGGGCAACTGGTTCAACCAGGAACTCTTCGGCAAGCCCACCGACCTGCCGTGGGGACTGCAGATCGATGCCGCCCACCGTCCACGCGACCTCCGGGCCTACGAGACCTTCCACCCCACCTTCCTCTACGAGATGCTCTGGAACTTCGGTGGGGTCGGCGTGCTCCTGTGGGCCGAGCGTCGATTCCGGCTCGGCAACGGGCGGGTCTTCATGCTCTACGTCGCCTGGTACGGGGCCGGACGCGTCCTGATGGAGCAGCTGCGCCTGGACCCCGCCAACCTGGTGCTCGGCATGCGCATCAACGGCTTCATCGCCCTGATGCTGTGCGTGCTCGGCGTGCTCGGCTTCGCGCTGCTGACCAAGTACCGTCCCGGCCGCGTCGAGACGCCCTTCCCGCCCGTGGCACCCGACGCGGACGACGCGGCAGCGGCCGACGAGCCGGTCGAGGAGACCACGCCCGAGGGGCGGTAAGCGCTTCCGAGGTAACAATCATGTGACGGGCCCGTGACGGCGTCGGCCCGACAGGATGTCCGAAACCCGCTGGCCTGCGCCTGATTCCGGCGTATTCCGGGCGTGAAACATGCCTGTAACACCCCCTTCCAGATTCTGGATGGTTGTTGCCGCGCCACCCCAACCTCGTGTTTCGTTGCGGAGCACGGAACAACAATGGGGTCCGGGTGCGGCCCCGGCCACCCCGTGACTGACAGCGCGCGTCCACGGACCGCGTGAGAATGACGGAGGTAGTCATGGTGTTTGCTCATCACGCGAAGCAGGGACTCTACGATCCTGCCTACGAGCACGACGCCTGTGGCGTGGCCTTCGTGGCACAGCTCAGCGGTCAGGCAAGCCACCAGATCGTGGCCCAGGGCCTGGAGGCGCTGCGCAACCTCGACCACCGCGGCGCCACCGGCGCCGACACGGCCGCCGGCGACGGCGCCGGCATCCTGCTCCAGGTGCCCGACGCCTTCTTGCGCGAGGCCGTCGACTTCGACCTGCCCGAGGTGGGCCACTACGCCGTCGGCATGGCCTTCCTGCCCACCGATGAGCGTGCCCGACAGCATGCCGTCCACAAGATCGAGTCGCTGGCCGTCGAGGAGGACCTGGTCGTCCACGGCTGGCGCGAGGTCCCCGTCGAGACCGGCACCCTCAGCCCGATCTCGCTGGGCGCCATGCCGCACATGGCCCAGCTGTTCGTCAGCGCCGAGACCGGGGTCCAGGGCATCCACCTCGACCGGCAGACCTACGCCCTGCGCAACCGTGCCCAGCGCGAGCACGACATCTACTTCGCCTCGTTGAGCGCGCGGACCCTGGTCTACAAGGGCATGCTGACCACCGACCAGCTCGAAGAGGTCTACCCCGAGCTGCTCGACCCGCGGATGGCCTCTGCCCTGGCGCTGGTGCACTCCCGCTTCTCGACCAACACCTTCCCCGCCTGGGAACTGTCCCACCCGTACCGGATGATCGCCCACAACGGCGAGATCAACACCGTGCGCGGCAACCGCAACTGGATGCGCTCGCGCGAGGCCCAGCTGCGCTCCAACCGCATCCCCGGCGACCTCGAGCGGTTGTTCCCGATCTGCACCCCCGACGCCTCCGACTCGGCCTCCTTCGACGAGGTGCTCGAACTGCTGCACCTGGGTGGACGCTCACTGCCGCACGCCGTGCTGATGATGATTCCCGAGGCCTGGGAGAACCACACCGAGATGGACCCGGCCCGGCGTGCCTTCTACCAGTTCCACTCCTCGATCATGGAGCCCTGGGACGGGCCTGCCTGCATGACCTTCACCGACGGCACCGTCATCGGTGGCGTGCTCGACCGCAACGGGCTGCGTCCGGCCCGCTACTGGGTCACCGACGACGGCCTGGTCGTCTTCGCCTCCGAGGCCGGCGTGCTGCCCCTGGACCAGGCCACGGTCGTCCAGAAGGGCCGCCTGCAGCCCGGCAAGATGTTCCTGGTCGACCTGGAACAGCAGCGCATCGTCAGCGACGAGGAGGTCAAGTCCGAACTCGCCGCCGCCAAGCCCTACCAGCAGTGGCTGGATGCCGGCCGACTCAAGCTCTCCGACCTGCCCGAACGCACCCACATCGTCCACTCCCACGCCTCGGTCACCCGTCGCCAGCAGCTGTTCGGCTACACCGACGAGGAGCTCAGCCTGATCGTCGCCCCCATGGCCCAGGGCGGTGTCGAACCCATCGGCTCAATGGGCACCGACACCCCCATCGCGGTGCTCAGCCAGCGACCCAAGCTGGTCTTCGACTACTTCACCGAACTGTTCGCCCAGGTCACCAACCCGCCGCTGGACGCGATCCGCGAGGAGCTGGTGACAAGCCTGATCGCCACCATCGGGCCGCGGACCAACATGCTGGTGGGCACCCCCGAGTCGTGTCGCCAGCTGACCATCGACTACCCGATCCTCGATTCCGACGGCCTGGCCAAGATCATCCGCATCAACCAGGACGGCGACCTGCCCGAGTTCGCCAGCCACGTCGTCAGCGGTCTCTTCCCGGTCGACGGCGGGGGAGCGGCCCTGGCCGAACGCCTCGCCGCCATCCGCGACGAGGTCACGGCCGCGATTGCCGACGGTGCCCGCACCATCGTGCTGTCGGATCGCCACTCGACCTCGGAACTGGCACCGATTCCCTCGCTGCTGCTCACCTCGGCCCTGCACCACCACCTGGTCCGCGAGAAGACCCGCAACCTGGTCGGGCTGGTCGTCGAGGCCGGTGACGTGCGCGAGGTCCACCACGTGGCCCTGCTGGTCGGATACGGCGCCACCGCCGTCAACCCGTACCTGATGTTCGAGTCGGCCGAGGACCTGGCCCGCCGCGAGCTCTACGTCGACGTCACCCCCGAGAAGGCGATCCTCAATGTCCGCAAGGCGCTCGGCAAGGGCGTGCTGAAGGTGATGTCGAAGATGGGAATCTCGACGATCGCGTCCTACACCGGGGCGCAGGTCTTCGAGGCCATCGGCCTGGCCCAGGACTTCGTGGACGAGTACTTCACCGGCACCACCAGCCGGATCGAGGGCATTGGCCTGGACGAGATCGCCGAAGAGGTGCGCAAGCGCCACCTGGTGGCCTACCCCGAATCGGGCATCCCGTTGGCGCACCGCACCCTGGTGACCGGCGGGGAGTACCAGTGGCGCCGCGAGGGCGAGGAGCACCTGTTCAGCCCCGAGACCGTGTTCCGCCTGCAGCACGCCACCAGCACCGGACGCTACGACGTGTTCAAGAAGTACTCGACGCTGGTCGACGAGGGCTCCCGGCGACTGATGACGCTGCGCTCGCTGCTGCAGTTCCGGGGCGACCGCACCCCCATCAGCATCGACGAGGTCGAGCCGGCCAGCGAGATCGTCAAGCGCTTCTCGACCGGGGCCATGAGCTACGGCTCGATCTCGGCCGAGGCCCACGAGACCCTGGCCATCGCCATGAACAGCATTGGCGCCAAGTCGAACACCGGTGAGGGCGGCGAGGACCGCGACCGGCTCTACGACCCGCAGCGCCGCTCGGCGATCAAGCAGGTCGCGTCGGGACGCTTCGGCGTCACCAGCGACTACCTGACCAATGCCACCGACATCCAGATCAAGATGGCCCAGGGTGCCAAGCCCGGCGAGGGCGGCCAACTCCCCGGCCCCAAGGTCTACCCCTGGGTGGCCTCGACCCGCCATTCGACCCCGGGCGTCGGCCTGATCTCGCCGCCGCCGCACCACGACATCTACTCCATCGAGGACCTCAAGCAACTCATCCACGACCTCAAGTGCGCCAACCCCAGCGCCCGGGTGCACGTCAAGCTGGTCGCCGAGGTCGGCGTCGGCACGGTCGCCGCGGGCGTGGCCAAGGCCAAGGCCGACGTGGTGCTCATCTCCGGCCACGACGGCGGCACCGGCGCGGCCCCGCTGACCTCGCTGAAGCACGCCGGTGGTCCCTGGGAGCTCGGCCTGGCCGAGACCCAGCAGACGTTGCTGCTGAACGGACTGCGCGACCGCATCGTCGTCCAGGCCGACGGCCAGCTCAAGACCGGACGCGACGTCGTCATCGCCGCGCTGCTGGGTGCCGAGGAGTTCGGGTTCGCCACCGCACCCCTGGTCGTCTCGGGCTGCATCATGATGCGCGTCTGCCACAAGGACACCTGCCCGGTCGGCATCGCCACCCAGAACCCCAAGCTGCGCGAGCACTTCCACGGTCGCGCCGAACACGTCGTGAACTTCTTCATGTTCGTCGCCGAGGAGGTCCGCGAAATCCTGGCCCGGTTGGGCTTCCGCACGCTCGAGGAGGCCGTCGGCCAGGTCGAGGCCCTGGACGCCCGGCCCGCCGTCGACCACTGGAAGGCCAGGGGTCTGGACCTCTCCCCGATCCTGCACCTGGTCGACGTGCCCGCCGGCACCCCCCGCCACCACACCGTGGGCCAGGACCACGGGCTGGACCAGAAGCTCGACGTCGCCCTGGTCGAGGCAGCCCGCCCCGCCCTGGACCGCGGGGACAAGGTCGAGGCCAGCTTCACCATCCGCAATGTCGACCGGACCACCGGCACCATCCTCGGCCACGAGGTCACCAAGGCCACCCGCGGCGAGGGATTCGACGACCACACCATCAGCCTCACCCTGACCGGCACCGGCGGCCAGAGCTTCGGTGCATTCCTGCCGCGCGGGGTCACCATGAAGCTGGTCGGTGACTCCAATGACTACGTCGGCAAGGGCCTGTGCGGCGGCATCATCGTGGTCACCCCGCCGGCGGGTGCGGCCTTCGAGGCCTCCCAGCAGATCGTGGCCGGCAACGTCATTGGCTACGGCGCCACCTCCGGCGAGATCTACCTGCGTGGTGTCGTCGGTGAGCGCTTCTGCGTCCGCAACTCCGGCGCCACCGCCGTGGTCGAGGGCGTCGGGGACCACGGCTGTGAGTACATGACCGGCGGTGAGGCGCTGATCCTGGGGCCCACCGGACGCAACTTCGCCGCCGGCATGTCCGGTGGAGTGGCGTGGGTGCTGGACCTGTCGGTCGAACGACTCAACACCGAGATGGTCGACCCGGTGGACCTGACCGAGGTCGACCTCGACCGCATCACCGACCTGCTGCAGCGCCACCTCGACCACACCGACTCGGACGTCGCCCGCGGCCTGCTGCAGGCCGGACGCGACGCTCTGGGCGCCCGTTTCACCAAGGTCCTGCCGCGTGACTACGCCAAGGTGAAGGCCGCCGAGGCGGAGGCCACGGCCCTGGGCCTGGACGCCGCACAGACCACCAACCTGATGATGGAGGCCGCTCATGGCTGATCCCCGTGGATTCATGACCACCCCGCGCGAGGTGGCGCCGCGTCGTCCCGTCGGCGAACGCATCAACGACTGGAACGAGGTCTACCCCGGTGGACCGGGCCGCGCCCTGCTGCCCATCATCAGCCAGCAGGCCGGGCGCTGCATGGACTGCGGCATTCCGTTCTGCCACACCGGGTGCCCGCTGGGTAACCTGATTCCCGAGTGGAACGACCTGGTCTGGCGCGACGACTGGGTGCCTGCCGCCGATCGGCTGCACGCGACCAACAACTTCCCCGAGTTCACCGGACGGCTGTGCCCGGCCCCCTGCGAGACCGCCTGCGTGGTCGGCCTGGTCGGTGACCCGGTCACCATCAAGAACGTCGAGGTGGCCATCATCGACAAGGCCTGGGACGACCGCCGCGTCACCCCCCAGCAGCCCGAGTGGCACTCGCTGAAGACGGTGGCGGTGATCGGATCGGGCCCGGCCGGTCTGGCCGCCGCCCAGCAGCTGACCCGCACCGGCCACACCGTGGTCGTCTACGAACGCGCCGACGCCATCGGTGGCCTGCTGCGCTACGGCATCCCCGAGTTCAAGATGGAGAAGTCGGTGGTCGACCGCCGCCTGAAGCAGATGACCCTCGAGGGGACCGTCTTTCGTCCCAGCACCAATATCGGCACCGACCTGACCGGGGAGGACCTGCTCGAGCGCTTCGACGCCGTGGTGCTGGCCATCGGCTCGACCAGGCCGCGCGACCTGCCCGTCCCCGGCCGGGAACTGGGCGGCATCCACCAGGCCATGGAGTTCCTGCCCCAGGCCAACCGGGCGGCCCTCGGCGAGGACGTCGAGAACCAGATCACCGCCAAGGACAAGCACGTGGTGATCATTGGTGGCGGCGACACGGGTGCCGACTGCCTGGGCACCTCCATCCGCCAGGGCGCGGCCTCGATCACCCAGCTGGAGATCCTGCCGACCCCGCCGGACGACCGGCCCGAGCACCAGCCGTGGCCGACCTACCCGATGATCCTGCGGGTGAGCTCGGCCCACGAGGAGGGCGGCGAGCGGATGTATGCCGTCTCGACCAGCGAGTTCCTCGGCAACGAGGACGGCCAGGTCACCTCGCTGCGGCTCAGCGAGGTCACCTTCGAGCAGGGCAGCTTCGTGCCCGTCGAGGGCTCCGAGCGCGTGATCCCGGCCGACCTGGTGCTGCTGGCCATGGGATTCACCGGGCCGGAGACCGACTCGGTCGTCGACCAGTTGGGGGTCGAGGTGGACGCCCGCGGCAACATTTCCCGCGACGACTCCTATGCCACCAATGTGCCCGGCGTCTTCGTCTGCGGCGACGCCGGACGCGGCCAGTCGCTGATCGTCTGGGCCATTGCCGAGGGACGCTCCGCGGCCCGGGGGGTCGATGAGTACCTGATGGGCTCCTCGGTGCTGCCGCGCCCGATCGGCCCCCACGAACGGCAGCTGATGGCCTGAGCGTCGGTACCGGTTTGACACCGGCGCCGCCGCGGGCGTGGAATCGGTGGGTTCATTGTCCATACCGAGGTGGTAGTTGCGTGTCCACAACCGTCGTGCAGAAGTCATCAGCGATCAGGGAACTGACCGTCCGCAGCGTCATCCTGGGCGGCCTGATCACCCTGGTCTTCACCGCGGCGAACGTCTACCTCGGGCTCAAGGTGGGGCTCACCTTCGCCACGTCCATCCCGGCTGCTGTGATCTCGATGGCGATCCTGCGCTACTTCAAGAATCACACCATCACCGAGAACAACATCGTCCAGACGATCGCCTCGGCGGCAGGCACCCTGTCGGCGATCATCTTCGTGCTGCCCGGCCTGATCATCATCGGCTGGTGGAGTGGCTTCCCGTACTGGACCACCACCCTGGTCTGCCTCATCGGCGGCATCCTGGGGGTGACCTACTCGATCCCGCTGCGGCGGGCCCTGGTGACGGGCTCGACCCTGCCCTACCCCGAGGGTGTGGCCGCGGCCGAGGTCCTCAAGGTCGGCGACTCCTCCGGGGGTGCCGAGGAGAACCGGCGCGGGCTGCACGTCATCATTGCCGGTGGCCTGGCCTCGGCCGGGTTCTCGCTGCTCGCGGCCATGAAGGTGGCCAGCAACACCCTGTCGACGGCCTTCCGGGTGGGATCCGGCGGGACGCTGTTCGGGGCGAGCCTGTCGCTGGCACTGATCGGGGTCGGCCACCTGGTCGGGATCACCGTCGGCATCGCCATGATCGTGGGCCTGCTGATCGCCTACGGAGTGCTGCTGCCGGTGATGACCCGCGGCGACCTGCCCGCCAGCGGCGGCATCGGTGATGCCGTCGGCGCGGTGTTCGGGTCGGATGTGCGCTTCGTCGGTGCCGGCACCATGGCCATCGCCGCCGTCTGGACGTTGGTGAAGATCAGCGGCCCCATCGTGCGCGGCATCACCGCGGCGCTGGCCTCCAGCCGTGCCCGTGAGGCCGGGGAGCAGGTGCCTCGCACCGAACGTGACCTGTCCATGAAACTGGTCGCCGGCATCACCCTGGCCTCGATGGCGCCGATCGGGGTGCTGCTGTGGCTGTTCGTCCAGGACACCCCGCTGGCCCACAACTCCACCGGACTGGTGGTGATCAGCATCCTCTACGTCCTGCTGGTGGGTCTGGCGGTGGCCTCGGTCTGCGGCTACATGGCCGGCCTGATCGGCTCCTCCAACAGCCCGATCTCGGGGGTCGGGATCCTGGTGGTCATCACCGCCGCCATCCTGATCAAGGTCGTCCACCCCAGTTCGGACGCCAGCCAGGTGCCGGCGCTGGTGGCCTACACGCTGTTCACCTCGGCGGTCGTGTTCGGGGTGGCGACGATCTCCAATGACAACCTGCAGGACCTCAAGACCGGCCAACTGGTCGGCGCCACCCCGTGGAAGCAACAGATCGCGCTGGTCATCGGTGTCGCCTTCGGTTCGGTGATCATCCCGCCCGTGCTGCAGGTGATGAACACCGGCTTCGGTTTCGCGGGCGCCCCAGGCGCCGGGGAGAACGCGCTTGCCGCGCCCCAGGCCTCGCTGATCTCGTCGCTGGCCACCGGCGTGCTGGGCGGCGACCTGAACTGGAACCTGTTGGGGCTCGGGGCCCTGATCGGGGTCGGGGTCATCATTGCCGACGAGGTCCTCATCCGCCGGACCGGAAGGTTGTCGCTGCCGCCGCTGGCGGTGGGCATGGGCATGTACCTGCCGATCGACCTGACCCTGATCATTCCGCTGGGGGCGCTGCTCGGACTGCTCTACAACCGCTGGGCTGACCGGCGGCAGAACCCCGAGTCGGCCAAGCGGCTCGGAACCCTCTTGGCCACCGGCCTGATCGTCGGCGAGAGCCTGTTCGGGGTGCTCGGTGCCGGCATCATTGCCGCCACCGGCAAGGACGCCCCGTTGGCAGTGGCACCCGATTCCTTCACCGGTGCCGCCACCTGGATCGGTGTGATCGCCTTCGCTGCCATCATCGGCTGGCTCTACCGGCGCACGCAGCGCACGTCGATGGCGGCCGAGGACTGAGGCTGCCGCCCACCCGCGGCCTCAAGGCTGCCGTTGTCGGTGGTCGGGGTTAGGCTGGGTCACCGTCGCCACGGATGGGGAGGGAACCTGCATGGACCAGTTCGTCCACCTGCACTGCCACACGGACTTCTCGATGTTGGACGGTGCGGCCCGCGTCGCCGAGTTGACCAAGGCGGCCGCGGACCAGGGCATGCCGGCCATCGCGATGACCGACCACGGCAACCTGTACGGTGCCTACGAGTTCTACACGGCCGCCAAGAAGGCCCAGATCAAGCCGATCATCGGGCTGGAGGCCTACCTCACCCCGAAGACCCACCGCAGCGAACGCAAGCGCGTCCAGTTCGGCGACGGCACCGGCGACGACGTCGCCTCCAAGGGTGCCTACACCCACATGACGATGTGGAGCGAGAACAAGCAGGGCATGCACAACCTGTTCCGGTTGAGCACCCGCTCAAGCCTGGAGGGCTTCTTCTACAAGCCGCGCGCCGACCGGGAACTGCTCAACGAGTACGCCCAGGGGCTGCTGGCCACCACCGGCTGCCCGTCGGGTGAGGTGCAGACCTACCTTCGGCTGGGCCAGTTCGACAATGCCGTGGAGTCGGCGGCCGAGTTCCAGGACATCTTCGGCAAGGGCAACTTCTTCGTCGAGTTGATGGACCACGGCCTGGACATCGAGACCAAGGTGCGCGACGACCTGCTGCGGTTGGCCAGGAAGCTGGACCTGCCGCTGGTGGCCACCAACGACCTGCACTACGTCGGCAAGGACGACGCCCACGCCCACGACACGCTGCTGTGCGTCTCGTCCGGGTCTCGTTTCGACACACCCGGACGGTTCCAGTTCAGCGGTTCGGGCTACTACCTGAAGTCGGCCGCCGAGATGCGCCAGATCTTCAGCAACCTGCCCGAGGCCTGCGACAACACCCTGGCCATTGCCGAACGTTGCCAGACCGAGTTCACCGAGGGCATGGGCACCTTCATGCCGAAGTTCCCGGTGCCCGAGGGCGAGACCGAGAACTCCTGGTTCGTCCACGAGGTGCGCGTCGGGCTCGACCGGCGCTACCCGAACGGGGTGCCCGACGAGGTGCTCGAGCGGGCGAAGTTCGAATACGAGATCATCGGCAAGATGGGTTTCGCCGGGTACTTCCTGGTCGTGGCCGACTTCATCAACTGGTCCAAGGAGAACGGCATCCGGGTCGGCCCCGGCCGCGGTTCGGGCGCCGGTTCCATGTGCGCCTACGCCCTGCGGATCACCGACCTCGACCCGATCGAGCACGGACTGCTGTTCGAGCGCTTCCTCAACCCCGAGCGCGTCTCCATGCCCGACTTCGACATTGACTTCGACGATCGTCGCCGCGGTGAGGTGATCGCCTACGTCAGCAACAAGTACGGCAACGACCGGGTCAGCCAGATCATCACCTACGGCACCATCAAGGCCAAGCAGGCCGTCAAGGACGCCGCCCGCGTGCTCGACATGCCCTACTCGATCGGCGACTCGATCACCAAGGCGATGCCGCCGGCGATCATGGGCAAGGACGTCCCATTGCCCGCGCTGTTCGATGAGTCGCACCCTCGCTACCAGGAGGGTCGCGAGTTCCGCGAGCTGTACGACTCCAGTGCCGACGTGGCCAAGGTGGTCGACACCGCCAAGGGCATCGAGGGCCTGAAGCGCCAGTGGGGCGTGCACGCCGCCGGCGTGATCATGAGCTCCGACCCGCTGATCGACATCATCCCGCTGATGAAGCGCGAGCAGGACGGCGCCATCATCACCCAGTTCGACTACCCCGGCTGTGAGGCGCTGGGGCTGATCAAGATGGACTTCCTCGGGTTGCGCAACCTGACGGTGCTCGACGACGCCATCAAGAACATCAAGTCCAACCGCGGCCAGGACGTCGTCCTGGAGGACCTGCCGATGGATGACCCGGCCACCTTCGACCTGCTGCAGCGCGGCGACACCCTCGGCGTCTTCCAGCTCGACGGCGGCCCGATGCGCTCGCTGCTGCGCTCGATGCAGCCCGACAAGTTCGCCGACATCTCGGCCGTGGGTGCGCTCTACCGTCCGGGTCCGATGGGTGCCGACTCGCACAACAAGTACGCCCGCCGCAAGACCGGCAAGGAGCCCATCACCCCGCTGCACCCGGAACTGGAGGAGCCGCTGGCGGAGGTGCTGGGTGAGACCTACGGCCTGATCGTCTACCAGGAACAGGTGATGGCGATCGCCCAGAAGCTCGCCGGCTACACCCTGGGCGGCGCCGACATGCTGCGCCGGGCGATGGGCAAGAAGAAGAAGAAGGAACTGGACGCCCAGTACGAGGTGTTCAGCGCCGGGATGGCCGAACGCGGCTACTCCAAGGCCGCCATGCAGACCGTCTGGGACGTGCTGCTGCCGTTCTCCGACTACGCCTTCAACAAGTCCCACTCGGCGGCCTACGGGCTGGTCTCGTACTGGACGGCCTACCTCAAGGCCAACTACCCGGCCGAGTACATGGCCGCGCTGCTGCAGTCGGTCAAGGACGACAAGGACAAGCTGGCCATCTACCTGGCCGAGTGCCGGCACATGGGCATCCAGGTGCTGCCGCCCGACGTCAATGAGTCCCAGGCCATGTTCACCGCCGTCGGCGAGGCGATCCGCTTCGGGCTGTCCGGCATTCGCAACGTCGGCCACCACGTGGTCACCGGCATCATCGAGGCCCGCGACGAGCACGGCCCGGCGTCCAGCTTCGGGGAGTTCCTCGACCACGTGCCGCTGGTGGTGTGCAACAAGCGGATGATCGAGTCGCTGATCAAGGCCGGCGGGTTCGACTCGATGGGGCACCGCCGACGCGCGCTGATGGAGGTCTACGAGCACGCCATCGACGAGGTGATCACCCTCAAGCGCAACCAGGAGAACGGCCAGGACGACCTGTTCGCCGACCTGGCCTTCGCCGACGAGAAGCCGGTCAACCACAACGCCGAGGTGATGGACCTGCCGGAGTGGGAGAAGACCACCAAGCTGGCCTTTGAGCGCGAGATGCTCGGGCTCTACGTCTCCGACCACCCCTTGCAGGGCCTGGAGCACGTGCTGCAACGCCACCGCGACTACTCCCTGGGCGTGGTGGCCTCACCCGACGGGCCGTCGGAGGGGACCACGGTGACCATCTGTGGGATGGTCACCCAGCTGACCCGCAAGCAGACCAAGACCGGGCAGGTCTGGGCCATCCTGAACGTCGAGGACCTGGACGGCAGCGTCGAGGTGATGGTCTTCTCCCGCGTCTACGAGCAGGTGGCGATGCAGTTGGCCACCGACGTGGTGGTCAAGGTGCGTGGACGGATCAAGCGTGGGGACGACAATGTCGCCCTCCAGGCCGCCGACTTGAGCCTGCCGGAGATCACGGCCGAGGGCGGGGCGGGTCCGGTGAACATCCAGCTGCCCGTCAGCCGCTGCACCCCGCCGGTGGTCGAACAGCTCAAGGTGGTGCTGCGCCAGCACCCCGGCGTCCAGGAGGTGCGGGTGACGCTGCTGTCCAATGATCGGGCCACCACCTTCCGCCTGCACGAGCAGCTGCGAGTGAGCCCGTCCCAGCCGCTGATGGCCGACCTGAAGGCACTGCTGGGGCCCTCGTGCCTCGCCTGATCGCGTGAGAGGATCGCGTCCATGACCCACGTCGCGCACAGCTCGAGTGCCGAGCCGCAGTCCCCGGAATCGCCGGGGCTGCTGAACCGTCCCGTGCGGCGGCTGGCGCCCGGCACCAGGCGGATCCTGGCCTACCTGGCCGCCGGGCTGCCCATTGGTCTGCTGACCGGGGTCATCTGGCATCTGGTGGCCAACCCACCCGGCTACCTGGTCGCCCAGAACGGGGCGGCGACCATGAGCGAGCGCGGGCTCGCCGCCTGGTTCTCCGCCGACTTCTGGTTCGCCATCATCGGGCTCGTGGTCGGTCTGGCGATCGGGGTGTGGGGGTGGCTCTGGTTCGGTCGACGCGGCTGGGTCCTGGTGCCGCTGGTGCTCGGCACCGCCGTCATCTCTGCGCTGCTGTGCTGGTGGGTCGGTGAAGTGATGGGGCCGACCAACTTTGATGAACGACTCAGCCAGGCCGTTCCCGGTGACGTGGTGCCCATCGACCTGGAACTCACCTCGCTGTCCGCGCTGGCGGCGTGGCCGTTGGGCGCCATCATCCCGGTGGTGATCGCCTCGGCCTTCCTCACCGACCCCGCCGACTACCTGGAGCGCTGGCGGGCAGGGCGGGTGAGGGCCAGCACGACGATGCTGTCCGAGCCGGTGATGCCGGGCGGCCCGACCGTCACCGGACGTGCCTCAGAAGAGTTGGGCGGCCCAGACGACCACCGGGGCCAGCAGTAGCGCCGGCACCATGTCACCGACCTTGATGTCCTTGATCTCGAGCACCCGCAGGGCCAGGCCCAGCAGCATGATGCCGCCCACCACCGAGATCATGTCGGTCTGGACCGGGCTCATCAGGTCGCCCAGCAGCCAGGCCAGCAGGGTCAGCAGTCCCTGGTAGACGGCGATCGAGACCGCCGAGGCCATCACGCCGGCACCGAGCGCCGAGGCGAACGCGATCGAGGCCACCCCGTCCAGGATGGCCTTGACGATCAGCGTCGAGGAACCCTGTCCGAGACCTTCCTGCAGCGAGCCCAGGATCGCCATGGGTCCGATGCCGAACAGCAGCGTGGTGGTGACGAAGGCGTTCACGAAGCGTGACTGGTGCTCGGTGCCCTGCCTCTGGCCACGCACCAGCAGTCGACGCAGGGCCACGGCGGCCGCGTCGGTGCGGTCCTCCAGGCGCAGCAGCGAGCCGATGACGGTGCCGAAGACCAAGGTCAGCACCACGGCCAGGAAAACGGCGCCCCCGGGAATCGCCTCGACCAGGGGGGCGGCCAGCATCGGCAGCAGCATGGTCGCCGCCATCACCAGGGTGCACAGGCCCAGCACGTGGGTGACGGTGGTACGGGTGCGTTCGTTGAGGCGGCTGCCCAGGGCCAGGCCGAGCAGGGATCCGACGACGATGGTGCCCACGTTGATGGCGGTGCCCAGACCGATGAATGTCACGCGGGCCAGCGTAGGGGACGTGGACACGGCTGGTCGATGTGGACAGGAGCGGCACGCGAGCAGGTGCAGGTGTCGCATCTTCGCCTCGTGACCAGGTCGTGAGCCGCGCCTCTGGCTGGGATGGCGGCGGGTGGCCTAGGTTTCTCTCCATGCGGCCATCTGGCGCAGTGGATTTGCTGGGTGACTGCAAGGCGGAGTCGGCATGGACATGGATGATCGGGCGGCGCTCGGCACCGTGCGTTGGGTGTTGGTCGCCGGTTTGCTGGTGGCGGCTGTGGCAGCACTGGTGGTGCTGCCATTCCAGCTGGGCGTGATCATTCCCTTCGGTCTGCGGTTGGTCGTCGCGTTCGGGCTGGGGTTGGTGGCGGGTGCGGTGGCGTCCAAGGAGTGGTGGCCGATTCTCCTCATCACCACCACGTGGCCGCTGGTGCTCGCAGGGGTGTCGCTGATCTGGTCACCGCATTCCTACTGGACGGAATCGGCAAGCCCCCAGGGCGTGCAACTCATCCAGGCCGTCAGCGACTCGGGTTCGCGGGACCTGTATCTCACTGACGGCACCGGGGTGTTGGCACGGATGTGTCGGGTGGGACAGCTCGATGATGAGCACTGGGACGCGAAGATGTCATGGCGAGAGGGTCGCTTCATCATCGAAGACGACGCTGGGAACCAGATCATGGTGCTTCCGGCATCCTGCCCATGAGCACCCCCGGAAAGCGGTCCTGACCACGGGTGGTGGGTCGGTAGACTGGCCGACGTGATTCGACGCATTGACCTGACCGGCGTGACCGACGCTGACTACCGCACCCTCGTACCGCGGGCCGAGTTCGACGTCGAGCAGGCCGTCGAGAAGGTTCGTCCCATCAGCGACGCCGTGGCCGCCGAGGGCGAGGTCGCCCTGCGCCGGTTCTCGGAGCAGTTCGACGGCGTCGTCCCGGCCTCCTTCCGCGTCGACGCCGAGACCATGCAGAACTGCCTGGACGAACTCGACCCGGCGCTGCGGGAAGCCTTTGAGACCTCCATCGAACGCCGCCGGGCCGTCTGCAAGCTCGGCGAGGGTGAGGAGCCCGCGAAGCGGGTGGGGGTCGCCGATGGGGCCACCATCACCACCCGGATCGTCCCGGTCGACCGGGTGGGGCTGTACGTGCCCGGGGGACTGGCGCCGCTGGCCTCCAGCGTGATCATGAACGTCGTCCCCGCCCAGGAGGCTGGGGTCGGTTCGATCGCGGTGGCCTCACCCCCGCAGCAGGACTTCGACGGGCTGCCCCACCCCAACATCCTGGCCCTGTGCGCGCTGCTGGGCGTCGACGAGGTCTACGCCGTCGGGGGTGCCCAGGCCATCGCCATGTTCGCCCATGGGGTGCCCGGACTGTGCGCCCCGGTCAGCATGATCACCGGCCCCGGCAACATCTGGGTGGTGGCGGCCAAGCGCTTGCTGCGCGGCAAGGTCGGCATCGACTCCGAGGCCGGTCCCACCGAGATCGCCATCCTGGCCGACGAGACCGCCGACCCCGTCCACGTCGCCGCCGACCTGCTCAGTCAGGCCGAGCACGACCCGATGGCCGCCGCCGTGCTGGTCACCGACTCCACCGCACTGATCGAGGCCGTCGCCGTCGAGGTCGACAAGCAGGTGGCCAGCACCCGGCACCGCGAGCGGGTGACCACGTCGCTGAGCGGGCAGCAGTCCGCCCTGGTGCTGGTCCGCGACCTCGAGCAGGGCCTGCAGGTCGTCAATGCCTACGCCGCCGAGCACCTCGAGATCCAGACCCGGGACGCCGCCGGCGTCGCGGCGCGGGTGACCAATGCCGGTGCGGTCTTCGTCGGTGCCTGGGCACCGGTGTCGCTGGGGGACTACTCGGCCGGCTCCACCCACGTGCTGCCGACCGCCGGCTGTGCCTGCCACAGCTCGGGACTGACCGTGCGCAGCTTCATGAAGGCCATGCACGTCATTGCCTACACCCGCGACGCCCTGCTCGAGATCGCCGACGGCGTCGAGCTCTTCGCGCTCGCCGAGAACCTGCCCGGCCACGCCAATGCCATCACCGTCCGACGAGGGGAGCCCACCGGTGAATGAAACCACCGCCACTGACCGCCCGATCGCAGGCCCTGACATTGCCCTGTCCGAGCTGCCGTTGCGCCCGGAACTGGTGGGTGAGCAGCCCTACGGCGCCCCCCAGCTCGACGTGCCGGTCTGCCTGAACGTCAACGAGAACCCGTACCCGCCCAGCGGGGCCATTGCCCACGACATGGCCCGCGCCATCAGCCAGCTGGCCTCCAGGGTGAACCGCTACCCCGACCGGGAGGCCACCGGCCTGCGCCAGGATCTGGCCCACTACCTCGGCTTCGGCCTCGGCGTCGAGAACATCTGGGCAGCCAACGGCTCCAATGAGGTGATGACCCACCTGCTGCAGGCCTTCGGAGGGCCCGGCCGCACCGTGCTGTCCTTTGCCCCCACCTACTCGATGTACCCCGAGTACGCCCGCAACACCCTGACCAACTACGTCGCGGTCGATCGTCGCGACGACTACTCCCTGACCGCGTCCGACATCCTAGCCGCGATCGACGAGCACCAACCCGACCTGGTCATCCTCACCACCCCGAACAACCCCACCGGCACCACCATTCCGGCCAGCGTGCTCGAAGAGGTGCTGGAGCGCACCGACGTGCTGGTGGTGGTCGACGAGGCCTACCAGGAGTTCACCGAGCTTCCCGAGGACTCGGCCTGCGCGCTGCTGTCGCGCTTCGGCCGCCTGGTGGTCAGCCGCACCATGTCCAAGGCCTTTGCCTTCGCCGGGGGACGGGTCGGGTACCTGGCCGCCGCGCCGGCCGTCGTGGACGCCTGCCGGATCGTCCGCTTGCCCTACCACCTCTCGGCCCAGACCCAGGCGCTGGCCCGGGTGGCACTGCAGCACGCGCCGGAGATGCTGGCCAATGTCAGCGAGCTGCGCATCCAGATCCAGCAGTTGCAGTCGTGGCTGCGTGACCGCGGCCTGGACGTCGTGCCCAGCCAGGCCAACTTCTGCCTGTTCGGGCGCTTCGCCGACCGGCACGCCGTCTGGCAGGGGCTGCTCGACCGCGGCGTCCTGGTGCGCGAGACCGGCCCGGCCGGCTACCTGCGAGTCTCAGCCGGCACCCCCGACGAAATGGCCGCCTTCCGCACCGCCCTGGACGCGGTGCTCGCCGAGCAGCCAGCCCGCCTCACCACCGACACCAAGGAATGACGATGAGCACCCACCGCACCGCCTCCATCGAGCGCGCCACCAGCGAGTCCAGCATCAGCGTCTGGCTCGACCTGGACGGCACCGGCGAGTCCGAGATCGACACCGGGGTGGGCTTCTACGACCACATGCTGACCGCGCTGAGCCGCCACTCCGGCATGGACCTGAAGGTCAAGGCCACCGGTGACCTGCACATTGACGGCCACCACACCATCGAGGACACCGCGATCGCGCTGGGCCAGGCCCTCAAGATCGCCCTGGGCGACAAGACCGGCATCACCCGCTACGGCGACGCCACCATCCCCCTGGACGAGGCCCTGGCGCACTGCACCGTCGACGTGGCCGGCCGCCCCTACGTGGTGCACACGGGTGAACCCGAGGGCCAGGTCTACGCCCTGATCGGCGGCTCCGGGGTGCCCTACGCCGGCTCGATGACCCGCCACGTGGTCGAGTCGTTCGCGTTGAACAGCGGCCTGTGCATCCACCTGCGGCTGCTGTCGGGCCGCGACCCGCACCACATCGTCGAGGCCCAGTTCAAGGCCCTGGCCCGTGCCCTGCGCACTGCCCTGGCGCCCGACCCGCGGGTGGTGGGGGTGCCCAGCACCAAGGGCACCCTGAATGCCTGAGCACGGCGTGCCCGTCATCGGGGTCCTCGACTACGGCTCGGGCAACCTGCACTCGGCCGTCAAGGCGCTGGAGGCGGCT
This sequence comes from Tessaracoccus sp. SD287, assembly GCF_017355265.1. Classification (GTDB taxonomy): domain Bacteria; phylum Actinomycetota; class Actinomycetes; order Propionibacteriales; family Propionibacteriaceae; genus Aestuariimicrobium. Next base: position 122,313 of record NZ_JADIJQ010000003.1, on the reverse strand, counting down.
GGCGCCCGGGTGATCCTGGGCTCGGCCGACGAGATCGCCGACTGCGACGGGGTGCTCATCCCCGGTGTGGGGGCCTTCGCGGCCTGCATGGACGGGCTTGAGGCGGCCCGGGGTGACGTGCTGGTGCGTGAACGACTCGCCGCCGGCCGTCCGGTGCTGGGCATTTGCGTCGGCCACCAGGTCATGTTCGCGGCGGGCCACGAGCATGGCGTCGACCGCGCCGGCATCGGGGTGCTGCCGGGCACCGTCGACCGACTGGACTCACCGCGGCTGCCGCACATGGGCTGGAACACCGTCGAGCCGGCCCCCGGCTCACGCCTGTTCACCGAACCCGGTGAGCGCTACTACTTCGTGCACTCCTACGCGGTGCGCGAGCTGCCCGCCGGCTTCACCGGGGCGGTCACCTGGGCCGAACACCAGGGCGACCGCTTCGTCGCCGCCGTGGAGGATGGGGCGCTGACCTGCGTCCAGTTCCATCCCGAGAAGTCCGGCGCCGCCGGCGGACGGCTGCTGCGGCGCTGGCTCGCGGCCGTCGAGGCAGCCCGCTGACGCCAGCCCATCCGATAGGCTCGCGGGCGTGAATACTCTGGTGTTGTTGCCCGCCGTTGACATCCAGTCGGGGCAGGCCGTGCAGCTTGTCCAAGGCGTTGCTGGTAGCGAGAAGACCTTTGGTGACCCGCTCGAGGCGGCGCAGCGGTGGAAGCGCGACGGCGCGCAATGGCTGCACCTGGTCGATCTGGACGCCGCCTTCGGACGCGGCAACAACGCCCAGATCACCACCGACATCACCGGCAGGATCGGCATGCACGTCGAACTGTCCGGCGGCATCCGCGACGACGAGTCGCTGCAGCGTGCCCTGGCCGCCGGCGCCCGCCGGGTCAACATTGGCACAGCCGCCCTCGAGAACCCGGCATGGTGCGAACGGATCATTGCTGAGCACGGCGACCAGATCGCCATCGGTCTGGACGTCAAGGGCACCCGACTGGCAGCCCGCGGCTGGACCCGGGAGGGCGGCGACCTGCACGAGACCATCGAACGGCTCAACCGGGCCGGCTGCCAGCGCTACGTCGTCACCGACGTGGCCAGCGACGGCATGCTCACCGGCCCCAACTTCGACCTGCTGGCCGACGTCTGCGCCCGCACCGACGCTGCCGTCATCGCCAGCGGCGGGGTGACCACCCTGGACGACATTGCCCGACTGCGCGACCTGGACGGGGTCGAGGGCGCCATCGTCGGCACCGCCCTCTACGTCGGCAGCATGACCCTCACCGATGCCCTGGCCGTGGCCAACGGCGCCGACCCTAAGGACCTGTGATGAACGCTGCCGCCGAGCGACGACCCATCGGTCCCGCCGCCACCTTTGGCACCACCGGGGTGATGCAGCAGCCGCCGCCGCTGCTCACCGGACCCATCAGTGAGCTGCTGGCCGGCAAGAAGATCGCGCTGACCGGTGTCACCGGGTTCATTGGCGAACAGGTGCTGTGGAAGTTGCTCACCGAATCGCCCGAGACCAAGGTGGCGGTGCTGGTGCGCCGCAAGGGCTCCATGACCGCCCAGACGCGGGTGGTCGGCCTGCTGCGCAAGCCCATCTTCGCCGAGCTGCGCGAGGCTGCCGGCGGCCCCGAACAGCTGGCGCAGGCACGCATCGAGGTGATCGAGGGCGACCTGCCCAACGTCCCCGAGCTGCCCCGCGACATCGACGTGCTGGTGCACTGCGCCGGCGACGTCTCGTTCGACCCGCCCATCGATGATGCCTTCCGCACCAACGTGCTCGGCACCCAGGCGCTGCTGGAACGCTTCATCGAGTCGGTCACCGGCCCCGACGGGGTCCTGGAGCGGGTCCCGCACTACGTGCACATCTCGACGGCCTACACCGCCGGACGCCGGCGCGGCGCCATCCCCGAGGCCGCCCACGAGCACCAGGTCGACTACCGCGTCGAGACCGAGGCAGCCCTGCAGATGGGCGAGCACATCCGTCGCCGTTCGCGCAGCCCCGAACAGTTGGCACTGCTGCGCAAGCAGGCCGAGGCTGAGCACCAGCAGGCCGGGTACCTGACCACCGCCGCCGACACCGAACGGCGTCGCCTGGAGTGGATCCGCGACGAATTGGTGCGGGCTGGCACCGAGCGGGCCCGCTCGCTGGGCTGGACCGACGTCTACACCTTTGCCAAGGCCATGGGGGAGCGGGTCGTCGCCGAGGTGGCCAAGGACCTCAAGGTCTCGGTCGTTCGTCCCGCCATCGTCGAGTCGTCCCTGAAGCACCCCTACCCGGGCTGGATCGAGGGCTTCAAGATGGCCGATCCGATCATCCTGGCCTATGCCCGCGGCGAACTGCCCGAGTTCCCGGCCTCACCGGACGGGGTCATCGACATCATTCCCTGCGACTACGTGGTCAACGCCATCGTCGCGGTCTGCGCCACCGACCCCGAGGTCGGCAGGATCGAGTTCTACCACTCGAACTCCGGCGCCCGGAACCCGCTGACCTTCAAGGGCATCTACGAGAACCTGCACGCCTACATGAGCGAGCACCCGTTCACCCTGGACGGCAAGGAAATGCCCATCTCGGTGTGGAACTTCCCCGGTCACGCACCGGTGGAGCGTGCCATCCGTCTCGGCGAGTTCGCGACCACCTGGGGTAACCGGCTGCTTAGTGTCGCCCCCCGGTCGGAGACCACCCGCAAGGCTGCCGTCGCCCTGGACAAGCAGACCGACCGGCTCGGCTTCTATCGCAAGTACCTGTCGCTGTACGGGGAGTACCTGCAGTCGCAACTGCACTTCGTCGACGACCGCACCCTGGCCCTGCACGAGAGCCTGGACCCGGTCGACCGCGACGTCTTCGGCTTCGACTCCGCCGACGTCGACTGGCCCACCTACCTGCAGAAGATTCACGCCCCGGCCATCCTGGAACCGGTGCAGCGACTCGAGAACGCCCGCAAGCGTCGGGAGGCCCGCGCCACCACCTACCGCGAACTTAAACCCGGAACCCGTCCGACGGTGGCCGCCTTCGACCTGGACGGCACCGTCATCGCGACCAATGTGGTCGAGACCTACCTGGCCGTGCGGCTGCCCGAACTCGGGCTGGGCGGCAAGCTCAAGGAATTTGCCGGGGTGGTCTCACGGCTGCCCGGCTACCTGGGTGCCGAGCGTCGCGACCGCAGCGACTTCCTGCGGGCACTGTACCGACGCTTCGCCGGCATGCGTCTGGCCGAGGTCGAAGAAATCGTCGACACCCGGCTGGCCGACTTCTTCAACGACCGGATCGCCCCCGACGCCCTGGCCAGGATCAAGGAACACCGCGAGGCGGGCCACACCACGGTGCTGCTGACCGGTGCCGTGCGCCCGTTCACCCGACCTCTGGACGACCTCTTCGACGTGATCGTGGCAGGCGAACTGTCGGTCGACGCCGACGGCGTCTGCACTGGTTTCCTCCAGGGCCCGCCGATGGTGGGCGAGTCGCGGTCGGCCTGGCTGCGCCACTACGCGGCACTGAACGGCATCGACCTGCGCGACTGCTACGCCTACGCCGACAGCCACGTCGACCTGCCCATGCTGCGTGCGGTCGGGCACCCGGTGGCCGTCAGCCCCGACGTCGGCCTGCTGCGTGCCGCCAAGCAGCAGGGCTGGTCCGTCGTCGACTGGCCGGTCGGCGCCAATCGGCGCCGCATGTTGCCGATGTGACCCTGGGGTCCCGTGTCCCAACCGGTTCCGATAGGGTGCGGTCATGGTCGAGGGATCAACGTCGATCCCTCGACCTCATCTGCTGGGAACTGAATTGACATGACTGAACCTGACGTGGAACCGCGACTGCAGTGGAGCTGGCTGACCGAGGCCGACCTGCCCGCGCTGGCCGACCTGAGGGAGGCCACCGACTACGTCGACGACCCCATCGAACGGGCCGACCTGCAGCACATGCGCGACCTCTTCTCGGCCCCCGGCGCCGACCCCGAACGCAACGGTGCCGTGGGCCGCGACAAGACGGGCTCGGTGGTGGCCTACGCGTGGGGCCACCCGCGCATGGGTGAGGGCGAGGTGCGCTACTGGGTCGACTGGGCCATCCATCCGGCCTGGCGTCACCAGGGAATTGGTGTGGGGATCACCACGTGGTTGCGCGACCAGGGGATGGCCTGGTGGGAGGGCCTGCGGGAGTCCGGCAGCACCGACCCGCTGTGGATGGGTGCCCACATCGACGAGAAGCTCACGTTGCGGACGACCCAGATGGCCGCCGCCGGCTTCGTGGCCGAACGCTGGTTCAGCGACATGAAGGTGTCCTTCGACGAGGTGCCCCCTCATGACCTGCCGCTCGTCGTCCCCGAGGGCATCGACCTGGTCGGGTTCGACGAGTCCCTCAGCGAGGCGGTCCGCACCGCCCACAACCGGGCCTTTGCCACCGTCACCGGTGCCCAGCGGGTCTCGCGCAGCGTCTGGGACCACATCCTGGCGGTCAACACGATCAAGCAGTCCTGGTCGTGGGTCGCCCTGGCCGACGGACAGGTCGCGGGCTACGCCATCAGCTCGGGCCACCCCAGCGACTGGGCCGACGAGGGCTACAGCGAGGGCTGGACCGAGTTCCTGGGCACGGTGCCGGAATGGCGCGGACGGGGCGTGGCCCGGGCGCTGCTGACCGCCTCCCTGCGAAGCTTCGCCGACGCCGGTCTCACGGGTGCCGGCCTGGGTGTCGACGCCGACCGGGCAGAGGCGGCCTACCACCTGTTCAGTGACCTCGGCTACCAGAGCTCGGAGCGCTTGGTGCTGATGGGCCTGCGACGGGGCTAGAGTGGTCCGCTGGACACACCCGCGTCCGGGTGTGCGCAGCGTGAAAGGGGCGCCCCCATGGCAGGTCACTCCAAATGGGCCACGACCAAGCACAAGAAGGCCGTCATCGACGCCAAGCGCGGCAAGCTGTTTGCCAAGCTCGTCAAGAACGTCGAAGTCGCCGCGCGCATCGGCGGCGGTGACCCCGCGGGCAACCCGACCCTGTACGACGCCATCCAGAAGGCGAAGAAGAGTTCGGTACCCAACGACAACATTGACCGCGCCGTCAAGCGCGGGTCGGGTGCCGACGGCGAGGCCGCCAACTACGACACCGTCATGTACGAGGCCTACGGCCCGGCCGGCATCGCCATTCTGATCGAGTGCCTCACCGACAACCGCAACCGGGCCATCTCCGACGTCCGGGTCGCGGTCACCCGCAACGGCGCCACCATGGCCGACGGCGGCTCGGTGCAGCGGATCTTCGCCCGCAAGGGCGTCGTGGTCGTCGACAAGCAGCAGGACGGACGCCAGCTCACCGAGGACGACGTGCTGGAGGCGACCATCGAGGCCGAACCCGAGGACGTGGTGGACCTGGGGGAGTCCTTCGAGATCGTCTGCGATCCCGCCCAGGTGGTCGCGGTGCGCCAGGCCGTGCAGGCAGCGGGTCTCGACTACGACTCGGCCGAGGTCGAGTTCCGCGCCGACTTCGACCAGCCGGTGAGCTCGGTCGAGGATGCCCACAAGCTGTTCCGGGTCATCGATGCCCTCGAGGACTCCGACGACGTCCAGAACGTGTTCACCAACGTCGACATCCCCGACGAGATCGCCTCCCAGCTCGACGAGGACTGATCGGGTAGGATCCGAACGAATGTTCGTTTCTGGGGGTGTGGATCGATGCGTGTCCTGGGAGTTGACCCGGGCCTGACCCGCTGCGGTGTCGGCGTGGTGGAGGGCACGGTGGGGCGTCGTCCCGTCTTCATCGACTGCGGGGTGATCCGTACTCCGGCAGACCTCGACCACGCCCTGCGCCTGCTGCGCATCGAACAGGGTCTGGACGAGTGGATCACCAGGATGCGGCCCCAGGCCGTCGCCGTCGAACGTGTCTTCGCCCAGCAGAACCTGCACTCGGTCACCGGGACCACCCAGGCGGCCGGCATCGCCATGCTGGTGGCCGCGCGGCACGGCATCCCCGTGGTGACCCACACGCCCAGCGAGGTGAAGGCGGCCATCACCGGCACCGGCCGGGCCGACAAGGCCCAGGTGGGCGCCATGGTGGCACGGCTGTGCCGACTGGACGCCCCACCCAGCCCGGCCGACGCGGCCGACGCCGTCGCGCTGGCCATCACCCACATCTGGCGTGGCACCGCCACCAACCGCTACGCCGAACTGTCGGCCGCTGCGGCCGCCCGACCCGCCAAGTACCCGACCCGTGCCCCAGGAGGCCGCCGATGACCGCTCGCCACCATGATTGACCGCCTCAGTGGCACCGCCGTGGCAGCCGGACCGAACTGGGTCGTCGTCCAGGCCGGGGGGCTCGGGTTGAAGGCGTGGTGCACCCCGGCGACCGCCGCCGGGGCGCGCATCGGCCAGGACTGCGCCCTGTCGACGACCCTGGTCACCCGCGAGGACTCGATGACCCTGTACGGGTTCCAGGGCGAGGACGAGCGCGACGCCTTCGAACTGGTGCAGACCGCCTCAGGGGTGGGGCCCAAACTGGCGCTGGCCATCGTCTCGGTGCTGACCCCCGGTGACCTGGTCGCGGCCATCACCGCCGGCGACGTGAAGCGGCTGACCTCGGTGCCCGGGCTGGGGCCCAAGGGTGCCCAGAAGATCATCATCGAACTCAAGGACAAGGTGGCCCGCCTGGCCGTCAGCCCCACGTCCATTCCGCGCCCGGCCGGTGCCACCGACGAACAGTGGCGCGACCAGGTCTCGGCCGGTCTGCAGGGGCTGGGGTGGTCGGCCAAGGACGCCGACGCCGCCTGCGAACGGGTGGCTCCGCTGACCGCCGACGACCCGAACGTCTCGGTGGCGGTGCTGATGCGCGCGGCGCTGCAGTCGCTGGCCCGTGGCGGCGGACGATAGTTTCGCCCCATGAGCCATTCCCCCCTGGACCCCGAACTCGAACCCGAGGAGCGGGCCGCCGAGCAGGCGCTGCGTCCGTCCCGGCTCGCCGAGTTCGCCGGCCAGCAGCGGGTGAGTGACCAGCTGGGTCTGGTCCTGGACGCTGCCCGTCACCGCGGCACCTCACCCGACCACGTGCTGCTCAGCGGGCCCCCAGGGCTCGGCAAGACCACCCTGGCCATGATCATCGCCGCCGAGGTCGGGGCGCCGCTGCGGATGTCCTCGGGGCCGGCCATCCAGCATGCCGGGGACCTGGCCGCGATCCTGTCCGGGCTGGTCGAGGGCGAGGTGTTCTTCCTCGACGAGATCCACCGCATGTCGCGACCCGCCGAGGAAATGCTGTACATGGCCATGGAGGACTTCCGCGTCGACGTCGTCGTCGGGAAGGGGCCCGGGGCCACGGCCATCCCGATCGACCTGCCCGCGTTCACCCTGGTCGGGGCCACCACCCGGGCAGGCATGCTGCCCAGCCCGCTGCGTGACCGGTTCGGATTCACCGCCACCCTGGACTACTACGACGCCGACGCCCTGCACGGCATCATCACCCGCTCGGCCCAGCTGCTCAACGTCCAGCTGGACGTTGACGCCGGCGCCGAGGTGGCCTCCCGGTCACGCGGCACTCCTCGAATCGCCAACCGGCTGCTGCGGCGCGTGCGGGACTTTGCCCAGGTGCGCGCCACCGGGCACGTGACGCTGCCCATCGTCCAGGCGGCCCTGGAACTCTACGAGGTCGACCCACTCGGCCTGGACCGGCTCGACCGGGCCGTGCTGCACGCCCTGTGCACCAAGTTCGGTGGCGGACCGGTCGGGTTGTCGACCCTGGCCATCAGCGTCGCCGAGGAGACCGAGACCGTGGAGGAGGTGGCCGAACCCTTCCTGGTCCGGTTGGGGTTCCTGATGCGGACCCCCCGGGGGCGGGTGGCCACACCGGCGGCGTGGCGGCACCTGGGCCTGACCCCGCCGCGTCCCGATGGACCCGACTTGTTCGGCTAGTCTTGGCTCGTTTGGTCAACGCCCAGCAGATGTCGCGTTCGAGGAGTTACACCCGCACTCGCTAGTCTTGGCTGGTCCCATCAAGTCAGAGTGGGGACCCCTTCGGGGACCCTGCACAGGAGCCTGCACGCATGCCACTCGATACGATCCTTCTGGTCCTCGCTGTCATTCTGTTCTTCTACTTCCTCATGATCCGCCCGATGCGCAAGCAGGTCGCGGCGCAGACGGAGCTGCGGAACAGCCTCGAGGTGGGGTCGCGGGTGCAGCTGAGCTCCGGCATCTTCGGGACCATCAAGCACCTCGGCGAGCGCCAGGCCATCGTCGAACTCGGCCCCGGGGTCGAGGTGACGGTGCTCAAGCAGGCCATCAGCGGGGTCCTGAAGCCCGAGGACGAGGAGTTCGAGTACGACGACGCCCCCCTCGTCGAGGAGCCCGTCATCGTGGAGGACCTTCCCCTCGAGCAGCCCGCACTCGACCAGCCTGCCCTCGAGCAGCCCGACGGCACTGACCAGAACAAGGGGAGCTGACCCGTGGCCGCGTCCCCCAGGCGGTACCGACCGGGGTTGAACCTGGTCGTCTTCCTCATCCTCGTGGCGTCGTTGTACGGGATGATGGCCGCGGCCAAGGTCTGGACGCCCCGACTGGGCCTGGACCTGCGTGGCGGCACCACCATCACGTTGACCGCCTCCAACACCTCCGGGCAGGGAAGCGTCTCGGCGGCCAGCCTCGAGCAGGCCCGCAACATCATCCAGCAGCGCGTCGACGGGCTGGGCGTGGGCGAGGCCGAGGTGACCACCCAGGGCGACCGCAACATCGTGGTCAGCGTGCCCAACATGCAGCGCGACGAGCTGATCCGTCTGGTCGGCCAGACCGCGAAGCTGTCCTTCCGCAACGTCTACCAGGTCGACGCGGGTGGGCCGCTGCCGACGGCCAGCACCCCGGGGGCCACCCCGACGTCGACGAGCAGCGCCCCCGCCTCACCTCCGCCCGGTCTGCCCACCGCGGTGGTCACCGGTGGCCCGCCGGGGTTGCCGACCAGCCCGCCGCCGGAGGCAACTCCCCGGGCCACCACCGAACCGACGACCCCGCTGACCTACCAGCAGGCCATCGAGTGGCAGCCGAGCGCCGAGGACACCGCCGACTTCCAGGCGTTCAAGTGCGTCGATGAGTTCCCGCTGGTGTCCAGCGAGCCGTTCTTCGCCTGTGACGAGGGCGGCAACAAGTACCTGCTGGGCCCCGAGGTCATCGCCGGTGAGAATGTCGACGACGCCGGCTCCGGCGTCCCCCAGGGGCAGTTCAACTGGGTGGTCACGCTCCAGTTCGACAGCGCCGGCGCCCAGGCCTTCACCGCCAACACCACCTACCTCAGCAGCCAGACCCCCCCGATGAACCAGTTCGCCATCGTGCTGGACGGCCGGGTCATCTCGGCACCCTCGGTCACCACCCCCATCCCCGGCGGCAGCGCCGAGATCAGCGGCAGCTTCAACGAGAAGAGCGCCGGGGAACTGGCCAACGTCCTGAAGTACGGCGCCCTGCCGCTGGCCTTTGAGATCTCCAGCGTCGACAACGTCTCGGCCAGCCTCGGCGGGGAGCAGCTGCGCGGCGCGATCATCGCCGGCATCATCGGCCTGATCCTGGTGATCGTCTACTCGATGTTCTACTACCGCGCCCTGTCGATCATCGTGATCAGTTCGCTGGCGATGGCCGTGGCCATCTCCTACCCCGTCATCGTCCTGCTCGGTGAGGCCGTGGGCTTCGCGCTGAACCTGCCCGGTCTGGCCGGTGCCATCCTGGCGATCGGCGTCACGGCCGACTCCTTCATCATCTACTTCGAGAGAATCAGGGACGAGGTGCGCGAGGGCAGGTCGTTGAAGTCGGCCATCGAGACCGGCTGGCGCAAGGCCCGCAACACCGTCCTGATCTCCGACATGGTCTCGCTGCTGTCGGCCGTGGTGCTGTTCGTCCTGGCCGTCGGCTCAGTGCGGGGCTTCGCCTTCACCCTGGGCGTGACCACCGTCATCGACGTGCTGATCGTCTTCTTCTTCACCAAGCCGCTGATGAGCCTGCTGGGCCGCACCAAGTACTTCGGACAGGGCGGACCGTTCTCCGGTCTGTCACCCCGCCAGATGGGCGTCAGCCGCGCCTCCCTGATGGGCCGCCGCCGCAAGATGACCGCGAAGGAGGCCTGAGCATGATGGCCCGCAGCAACTCCAACCGGCCCGCGCGCAAGCCCGAGACCAGCGCCCTGCGCGAGGCCACCACCGGCACCCGTCGGCGCACCTCGGCCAAGGCCGCGGCGCGTTCCAAGGCCGCCGCCGCCGTCGAGGACTCCTCGCTCGAGACCGCGGGCATGGACGAGACCGCATCCTCGACCACGATCCCTCGCCACGACCAGGTGCCGGCCAGGCACAGCCTGGCCCACCGGCTCTACACCGGCCAGACGTCCTACGACTTCATGGGCAACCGCAGGAAGTGGTACCTCATCAGCGGTGTCATCCTGCTGATCTGCTTCCTGTCCCTGGGCATCCGCGGACTGAACCTGGGCATCGAGTTCAAGGGCGGCACGGTCTTCACCGTGCCGGTCGCGGTCAACGACGGCATCCCCAACGAGATCGGTTCGGTGGTCGAACAGACCGGAATCGGTGAACTCGACGGCACCTCGGTGGTCACGATCGGGGACCACACCGCGCGCGTCCAGGCCCGCACGATGACACCCGAAGAGGTGACCACCGTGCGCACCGCCCTGGCCGAGCACGTGGGCGTGTCCACCGACGAGATTGCCTACTCGACCGTCGGTGCCTCCTGGGGCCAGCAGATCACCGAGAAGGGCATCCAGGCCCTGGTCGTCTTCATCGTCCTCGTCGGACTGATGATCTGGGCCTATTTCCGCGACTGGAAGATGTCGGTGGCGGCGCTGGTGGCGCTGGTGCACGACCTGCTGCTGACCATTGGCGTCTTCGCGTTGCTGGGCTTCACCGTCAGCCCGTCCACGCTGATCGGTGTGCTGACCATCCTCGGCTACTCGCTGTACGACACCGTGGTGGTCTTCGACAAGGTCCGCGAGAACGTCAAGGACATCACCCGGCAGACGCACACCTACGCCGAACAGGCGAACCTGGCCATCAACCAGGTGCTGGTGCGCTCCATCAACACCACCGTCATTGGCGTCCTGCCGGTGGCGGCCATCCTGGTGGCGGCCACCTTCTTCATGGGCCCCGGGCCGCTGGAGGACCTCGGTCTGGCCCTGTTCGTCGGCATGATCGCCGGCGCCTACTCCTCGGTGTTCATCGCTGCCCCGCTGCTGGCCCAGCTGCGCGAGCGCGACGCCGAGATGGTGGCCCACCGCGCCAAGCTCGGTCGGCGTACCGCCCGGCATGCCCGCGGCTCGATGGACAGCGTCACCGAGGCGGCCGAGTCGGTCGCCTCGGACGAGCGCTCCCTCCGGGCGACGAGCAGCACCCCCGAGGTGGTCGTCAACCAGGTCGGTGACAATCCCTGGGAGCTTGAGGGTGTCGAGGTCGCCGACCCCGACCCCGACGACCTGCCCGCCGCTGATGACGACGCGGCACCGACCCGGCAGCAGCCGCGTCGCCAGCCGCGTGGACGACGAAAGAACTGAGCCATGTCCAATCTCGAACTGATCAAGTCGCTGATCCACGACGTCGAGGACTTCCCCAAGCCCGGCGTGACCTTCAAGGACATCACCCCGCTGCTGGCCTCGCCAGAGGGTTTCGAGGCGACCATCGCTGCGCTCGTGGAGGATGCCCCGGAGCGCATCGACGTGGTGGTCGGCATGGAGGCGCGCGGATTCATCTTCGCCGCGCCCGTGGCGTTGCGCCTGCACGCTGGCTTCGTGCCGGTGCGCAAGCCCGGCAAGCTGCCCCGGGCCGTCTTCGAGGAGTCCTTTGCCCTCGAGTACGGCGAGGAGACCCTGAACGTGCACCGCGACGCCATCAAGCCGGGCTCGCGGGTCATGGTCATCGACGACGTGCTGGCCACTGGCGGCACGATCAGCGCCACCGCCCGGCTGCTGCGCCAACTGGGCGCGGAACTCGTCCACGTCGGCGTCGTCCTGGAGCTTGGCTTCCTCGGCGGGCGTGAACGGCTGTTGGCCGACGGCATCGACACCTGCAGCCCCGTCCTGACCGTCTGATTCCGATGGCCCGCAAGTCGTCCCGCGACGGGGCCGAGGCGCCACGCAGCTGGCGTGACGTGGCGCTGGTGAGCCTGCCGCAGCGGCAGGGGCGCAGCCCCGTGAGGGAGCTGCTGCGCCGGATCGTGATGGCCATGCTGCTGTTGGTCGCCTCCACCATGATCATCTGGTTCGACCGCGGCTCCTACGTGGACAACGTGGCCGGCGACGGGGTCAGCTTCATCGACGCCCTGTACTACTCCACGGTGACCGTCACCACCACCGGGTACGGCGACATCACCCCGCTGGCCCCCCACGCCCGCCTGATCAATGCCGTGCTGGTCACCCCGCTGCGCATCGCCTTCCTGGTGCTGTTGGTCGGCACCACCCTGGAAGTGCTCGCCAACGAGGGCCGACGCGGCATGCGCGACTCTGCCTGGAGGAAGACCATGCGCAACCACACCGTCGTCATCGGCTACGGCACCAAGGGACGCAGCGCCGTCGCCACCCTGCTGCGCCACGGCATCAGCACCGACAAGATCGTGGTGATCGACGACGATGCCAGTGCGGTGACCTCCGCCAACCACGACAGCCTGGCCGCCTTCCTGGGTGATGCCACCGAACGTGACCTGCTGCGCCGAGCCGAGATCACCAAGGCGCGCGAAGTCATCATCACCCTCGACCGGGACGCCACTGCCATCCTCACCGTGCTGACGGTGCGCCAGCTCAACCCGCGGGCCCGCATCGTGGTGGCGGTGCGTGAACAGGACAACGTGCCGCTGCTGCGCCAGTCGGGCGCCGACCAGGTCGTGACCAGTTCGGACGCCGTGGGCCGCCTGATGGGGCTGTCCAGCGTGAACCCGCACGTCGGGGCGGTAATGGAGGACCTCCTGTCCAGCGGTGAGGGCCTGGAGGTCCTCGAGCGCCAGATCACCGCCGACGAGGTCGGACTGAGCCCGCAGCAGATCCAGGGGGAGCGGGTGCTGGCGGTGGTCCGCAATGACACCCTGCGGCGCTACTTCGACTCCACCGTGAGCACCCTGCAGGCCGGTGACCGGCTGGTGATCGTGCGGCGCGCCTCCAGTGGCGTCCAGCAGCCGGTGATCAGCAAGGGCGATGATTTCTAGTTCTGGTTAGACTTGACAATCGGGTCGCGTCAATCCATGACGTCGCCGCCGCAGACAGGAGGACCTCATGAGTACTCACCAGGCCTCCGACGTGCCCATCACCTCGCAGCTGGGCACCTCGCCGCAGAGCCCCCCGGCACCGCCGCCCGGGGAGCGTCCCGCGGCCAGCCCCGCCCCCCGGTTCACGGCCAGTCCCGAGCAGCCCCGGCTGCGAATGCGCCAGCGCCTGGCCCGGATCGGGGCGGTGAAGTCCCCCCAGTCTGCCGTCCTTGACCCGCTGTTCAACGTCATCCGGACCAACCATCCCAAGGCCGACCTGACGATCGTCGAACGTGCCTACCGCACCGCCGAGCACTACCACCGCGGCCAGTTGCGCAAGTCGGGCGACCCCTACATCACCCACCCGCTGGCGGTGACCCTGATCCTGGCCGAACTCGGCATGACCGAGCCGACGCTGTGCGCGGCACTGTTGCACGACACCGTCGAGGACACCAGCTACACGATGGAGCAGCTGACGGCCGACTTCGGTGAAGAGGTCGCGGCACTGGTCGACGGGGTGACCAAGCTGGACAAGGTCACCTATGGCGACTCGGCGAAGGCCGAGACGCTGCGCAAGATGGTGATCGCGATGAGCCGCGACATCCGGGTGCTGGTGATCAAGCTCGCAGACCGCCTGCACAACATGCGCACCCTCAGCTTCCTGCGTCCTGACAAGCAGAACCGCATTGCCCGCGAGACCCTCGAAATCTTCGCACCGCTGGCCCACCGGCTGGGCATGAACACCGTCAAGTGGGAACTCGAGGACCTCGCCTTCTCGACGATGCAGCCCAAGATCTATGACGAGATCGTCCACCTGGTCGCCGACCAGGCGCCCAAGCGCGACCAGCAACTGCGCCAGGTGATCGGCCAGATCCAGTCCGACCTCAAGGACGCAGGGGTGAAGGCGACCGTCTACGGGCGACTCAAGCACTACTATTCGATCTACCAGAAGATGGTCGTGCGGGGACGAGAGTTCGGCGACATCTACGACCTGGTCGGCATCCGCATCCTGGTCCAGACCCCGGCCGAGTGCTACCAGGTGCTGGGCGTCATGCACGAGCGGTGGAGCCCGCTGCCGGGCAGGTTCAAGGACTACATCGCGCTGCCGAAGTTCAACATGTACCAGTCCCTGCACACGACCGTGCTGGGGCCAGACCAGAAGCCCATCGAACTGCAGATCCGTACCCACGACATGCACCGCCGCGCCGAGTTCGGCGTCGCCGCCCACTGGAAGTACAAGCAGGGCAGCCGTCCGGTCGAGCACACCGAACTGTCGTGGGTCCACGCCCTCAACCAGTGGTCGCACGAGACCGACGACCCCGGTGAGTTCCTGGACTCGCTGCGTTTCGAGATCAACTCGGCCGAGGTCTACGTCTTCACGCCCAAGGGGGACGTGATGGCCCTGCCGGTCAACTCCACCCCCGTCGACTTCGCCTACGCCGTGCACACCGAGGTGGGCAACCGGACCATTGGCGCGCGGGTGAACCAGCGACTGGTGAGCCTCGACTCGATCCTTGACAACGGGGACGTCGTGGAGGTGTTGACCTCCAAGGCGCCCGACGCCGGCCCGTCCCGCGACTGGTTGAGCTTCGTCCAGAGCCCGCGGGCGAAGTCGAAGATCAGGCACCACTTCACCAAGGAGCGTCGCGAGGAGTCGATCGACCAGGGCAAGGACCTGATCGCCCGTCGGCTGCGGCGCTCGAACATGCCGCTGAAGCACCTGCTGACCGCCGAGTACCTGGCGGCGGTCGCCGAGGACCTCAAGGTGGCGGGCATCGAGGCGCTGTACGCCGCCGTCGGTGAGGGCACCATTGGGGCGCAGCACGTCGTGGACCGACTCATCGAACTGGGTGGGGGAGTCGAGGAGACCGCCGCGGAGTCCTTCGAGGAGGAGTCGATCAGCTCGCGGCGTCATCGTCGTCCCTCCAATGACGTCGGCATCGAGGTCGCCGGCGACAGCTCGGTGTGGGTCAAGCTGGCCAAGTGCTGCACGCCGCTGCCGGGGGACACGATCGTCGGGTTCGTCACCCGCGGTGAGGGTGTCTCGGTGCATCGTCGTGACTGCACCAACGTCTCAAACCTGCTGATGCAGCCCGAGCGCATCGTCGACGTGGCCTGGGCGGTGGGCAAGAGCCAGTCGTTCCTGGTCGGCATCCAGGTCGAGGGACTCGACCGCGCCGGCATGCTCTCGGACGTGACCAGGCTGCTCGCCGAGCAGCACATCAACATCGTCTCGGTCTCCATGGCCGCGACCCGTGACCAGACCTTCAAGATCAAGCTGACCTTTGAGGCCGCCGACCCGCGCCACCTCGAACACGTGGTGGCGCTGCTCAAGCGCATTCCCGGCATCTACGACGTCTACCGGGTGGGCCAGTAGGCCCGGGCGGCTCAGGCGCTGAACTCCGCCAGGGTCGCCTTGGCCTGGTCGAGCCACGCCTGGCAGGCAGCGATGGAGTTGCGCGCCTCACGCAGCTTCTTCTGGTGACCCGCGGCCTCCGCCTCGGCAGCCTGCTTCTCGAGCTTCTCGATCTGCGCGGTGAACATGTCCACCGTGTCCTGGGCCCGTTCCCGCGCCTCGGGGTCGGTGCGCTTCCACTCGGCATCCTCGGCGTCCTTGACGGCCCGCTCGATGGTGCGGACGCGGTCGTCCACGCTGCGGATGGAGTCGCGGGGGACCTTGCCCAGTTCGTTGAACTTCGCCAGGAAGTCGCGGAAGGCGGCGCGGGCCGTCTGCAGGTCGGTGACCGGAAGAATGGTCGCCTCGGCCTCGTCGAGCAGCGCCAGCTTGGCGGTCAGGTTGCCCTGGAACTCGGCGTCCTGCTCGGACTGCGCGGCCGTGCGGGCGCTGAAGAAGGTGTCCTGGATGCTGCGGAACTCGGTCCACAGCTTGTCCTCGACGGCGCGCGGGGCGGCACCGGCCGCCTTCCAGCGTGTCATCAGGTCGCGGAAGGCACCCGAGGTCGGGCCCCAGTCGGTGGAGTCGGCCAGCGCCCTGGCCTCCTCGATGATGGCTTCCTTCTTCGTCTGGGCGGCAGCGCGGGTCTCGTTCTGCTCGGCGAACTGGGCCTTGCGACGACGGGTGTAGGTGGTGCGGGCCGAGCTGAACCGGTGCCACAGCTCGTCGTCGGTGGCACGGTCGATGCGCGGCAGCGCCTTCCACTCGTCGAGCAGCGCCCGGAAACGGTTCACCCCGCCACGCCAGTCATTGCCCTGGGACAGCTTCTCGGCCTCGGCGACCATGGCCTCCTTGGCGTCCTTGGTGCGCGCCTGGGCGGCGGCCTTCTCGGCCTTGCGCTGCTCGTTGGCCGCGGCCAGGGTCGGCTCCAGGGCGTCCAGCTTCGCCAACAGCGCGGGCAGGTCGCCGACCGCGTTCGCCTCGGTGATGTGCTCACGCAGCGTCTTGATGGAACGTCGTGCCTCGTCGGGATTGACGGCACCCGAACCCACGCGCGCCGTCAGCAGGTCGACCTCGGTCTCCAGGGAGCGGTATCGCCGGACGTAGAACTCCAGCGCCTCGCTGGGGTCGACGTCGGGCACCTGCCCCACGCTGCGTTCCCCCTCTGCGGTGGTGACGTAGACGGTTCCATCCGGGTCCACCCGACCGAAGTCATGGGGACGTGTCGTTTCGCTCATGGGCATATCTTGCCCGATCCTGACCGTTCACGGCACACCCGGGTGAGGACACGGACCGAATCCACATCGAACGGGCAAGTGAACGACCGGTAGAGTGGCCCGGTCAGGCGCCCCTCGGCGTCAAGCATCGTCATCGAATCGTGAGGATTGTTCGTGGCACGTCCCAAGCCCTTGTCAGGGTTCCCCGAATTCCTGCCCGCAGCCTCGGCCGTCGAGCAGGCCGTCCAGGACAGCTTGCGCCACACCTTTGCCCTGCACGGCTTCGGCCGGATCGAGACCCGCGCCGTGGAGCCGCTCGACCAGCTCTCGCGCAAGGGCGAGATCACCAAAGAGGTCTACACGGTTCAGCGGTTGCACGCCGCCGAGGACGACGCTGCCGAGCTGGGCCTGCACTTCGACCTGACCGTCCCGTTCGCCCGCTACGTGCTGGAGAACTCCGGCCACCTGGTCTTCCCCTTCCGTCGCCACCAGATCCAGAAGGCGTGGCGCGGCGAGCGTCCCCAGGAGGGTCGCTACCGCGAGTTCTGCCAGGCCGACATCGACATCGTCGGGCAGGACACCCTGCCCACCCACCACGACGTGGAGGTCGTGCTGGTGGCGCTGGAGGCGCTGGAACGACTGCACACCGAACTGGGCCTGCCGCCGGTGCTGATGCACGCCAACAACCGCAAGCTCGCCCAGGGGTTCTACACCGGACTCGGCGTGGCCGACCCGCTGGCGGTGATCCAGCGCGTCGACAAGCTCGACAAGATCGGACGCGCCGGCGTCGCGCAGCTGCTGGCCGACGACCTGGGCCTGAACCCAGAGCAGACCGACGCCGTGCTGGCGCTGGCAGGCATCACCACCGCGGACGCCTCTTTCGCCGACCAGGTCCGTGCGCTGGGGGTCAGCAACGACCTGCTGGAGGAGGGCATCGCCGAGCTCGCCGAACTGGTCAGCCAAGTCTCTGCCCGGTTCCCGGGGCGCATCGTTGCCGACCTGCGCATTGCCCGTGGACTGGACTACTACACCGGTTCGGTCTTCGAAACCGAGATGGTCGGCTGGGAGTCGCTGGGCTCGGTCTCGGCCGGCGGCCGCTACGACTCGCTGGCCAGTGACGGGAAGGTGACCTTCCCCGGTGTCGGCATCACCGTCGGTGTCACCCGGATGCTGGTGCCGCTGCTGGCCAAGCATGCCCTGCAGGCCTCACGGTCGGTGCCGAGCGCGGTCTACATTGCCGTCGACGACGAGGCCGAGCGGGCCACCGCCGTCGCGGTCGCGTCCGCGTTGCGGGCCCGCGACATCCCCTGTGAGGTGGCGTCCAAGCCCGACAAGTTCGGCAAGCAGATTCGCCAGGCCGATCGGCGCGGCATCCCGTTCGTCTGGTTCGGGGGAATGACCGGCGAGGTCAAGGACATCCGCACCGGTGAGCAGTCCGCCGCCGACGCAGCCTCGTGGACCCCGCCCGCCGAGGACCACTGGCTGCGGGTGCTGCCCGCCGCCCACTCCTGAGCCACCCACGCCTAAGCCGGTAGGCTGGCCGGGCACCACACGACACCGTTCCCCGCACCGTCTATGCGGGGGCACACGAAGGGAATACCGTGATTCGCACTCATGAAGCCGGACGGCTGCGCGCCGAGCATGTTGGCCAGAGCGTCACCCTGGCCGGCTGGGTCGGCCGTCGACGAGACCACGGTGGTGTGGCCTTCATCGACCTGCGCGACGCGTCCGGCATCTGCCAGGTCGTCATCCGTGACGAACTGCTTGAGGCGTCCGGAGCCCATGACCTGCGCAACGAGTTCTGCCTGCGGGTCGACGGGGTCGTCGAACTGCGCCCCGATGGCAATGCCAACCCCGACCTGCCCTCGGGCGAGATCGAGGTGGCCATCACCAGCATGGAGGTGTTGAACCCCTCGGCACCGCTGCCCTTCCAGATCGACGAGCGGATCACCGTCGGTGAGGAGGCGCGGCTGCGCCACCGCTACCTGGACCTGCGTCGCCCGCAGCAGGGCGAGGCGCTGCGGTTGCGTTCCAGGGTGAACGCCGCTGCCCGCAAGGTGCTGGGTGAGCGCGACTTCGTCGAGATCGAGACGCCCACCCTGACCCGCTCCACCCCCGAGGGTGCCCGCGACTTCGTGGTGCCGGCTCGACTGGCGCCCGGCTCCTGGTATGCCCTGCCGCAGAGCCCCCAGCTGTTCAAGCAGCTGCTGATGGTGGCCGGCATGGAGCGCTACTACCAGATCGCTCGCTGCTACCGCGACGAGGACTTCCGCGCCGATCGCCAGCCCGAGTTCACCCAGCTGGACGTCGAGATGAGCTTCGTCGACCAGGACGACGTGATCGAACTCGGCGAGGCCATCGTCAAGGAGATCTGGTCGCTGAAGGGGATCGACCTGCCGACCCCGTTCCCGCGGATGACCTTTGCCGACGCGATGGACAAGTACGGCTCGGACAAGCCCGACCTGCGCTTCGAGAACCCGATCACCGAATTGACGGCGTACTTCGCCGACACGGGCTTCCGAGTGTTCCAGGCCCCCTACGTCGGTGCCGTCGTGATGCCCGGTGGCGCCGACCAGCCGCGCCGCACGTTCGACGCCTGGCAGGAATGGGCCAAGCAGCGCGGCGCCAAGGGGCTCGCCTATGTCACCCTGTCGGCGGAGGGCGAGCTGGGCGGTCCGGTCGCCAAGAACCTGACCGACGCGGAGCGCGACGGACTGGCGAGCGCCACCGGCGCCCAGCCCGGCGACTGCATCTTCTTCGCGGCCGGTGCCCGCACCGCTTCCCAGGAACTGCTGGGCGCTGCCCGGGTCGAGATCGCCGTGCGCACCGGCATGATCGATGAGTCGGCCTGGAGTTTCCTGTGGGTGGTCGACGCGCCGCTGTTCCAGCCCGCCAACGAGGCCGTCGCCTCGGGTGACGTGGCCGTCGGTGAGGGTGCCTGGACGGCCGTGCACCACGCGTTCACCTCGCCCAAGCCCGAGTTCATGGACACCTTTGACACGAACCCCGGTGAGGCCCTGGCCTACGCCTACGACATGGTCTGCAATGGCAACGAGATCGGCGGCGGTTCGATCCGTATCCACCGCCGCGACGTGCAGGAGCGCGTGTTCAAGGTGATGGGCATTGACGCGGAGACCGCCCAGGAGAAGTTCGGCTTCCTGCTGGACGCCTTCGCCTTCGGCGCCCCGCCGCACGGCGGCATTGCCTTTGGCTGGGACCGCATCGTCATGCTGTTGGCGGGGCTGGAGTCGATCCGTGAGGTGATCGCCTTCCCCAAGACGGGCAATGGCTACGACCCGCTGACCCAGGCCCCGGCACCCATCACTGCGCAGCAGCGCAAGGAGGCCGGCGTGGACTTCAAGCCCGAGGTCAAGAAGTCCGACGCGGAGAAGAAGGACGCCTGAGCGGCTACTGCTGCACCCGGACGGCGAGCTTCCTGAGCCGGTCGGCGCTGGTGGCGTAGGTCCGCACCGGCGCCCCGGCCAGCTCGTCGGCCTGGGTGCGCGAGATCGTCCCCTGGGCTGCTGACACCCCGGCCGCCGTCCAGCTGACGCCATCGGCGTTGCCAATGCAGGCCAGCATCAGCACCGCGCGCTCCTGCAGGCGCTGGCGCAGCAGGTCGGCATCGGTGATCCTGGGGTCGGTGAGGCTGAGCACCAGGGTGAGCGGGGCCGCGTCGGTCAGCAGGGCGATCGTGCGGGTGCCCAGCAGTGACAGCCGGGTGGCATCGACCACCTCGATGACGCGGCTGTTGTCGCCGAGGTGTGGGGTCCTGGCCGCGAACAGCGCTTGGGCGTCGATGGCGTCGGCCAGCGGGGTGGCCGGGTCGGTCGGTTCCTGCGGGGCGTCGTTGCCGGTTAGGACGGTGCACCCCGAGGTGGTCACCACCCCGGCCAGCAGCAGTGGAGCGATTCTGAGGGCGAGGTCGCGGCGGGTCAGCATGGGTCAAGTCTGTCGCCGGCCGGGTTCACGCGGATCGGTCGGTGGTCTCGTCGGTGCCGGTCCGGCATCAGCCCGGGGGACTCCTAGACTTGCCGTGTGACTGACCTGTTCGGCAATACCGATGAGCCACTCATCCCCGCGACGGCGGTGGCCGGGGGGTCCCTGTCCGGAGCCGCTGGCAGCCACCTGCCGCTGGCGGTGCGGATGCGGCCACGGACGATGGACGAGATCGTCGGCCAGCAGCACCTGCTGGGGCCGGGGTCACCCCTGCGCCGACTGGCCTCGGGCACCGCAGCCATGTCGGTATTCCTGTGGGGACCGCCAGGCGTCGGCAAGACCACCATCGCCGCGGTCGTCAGCCAGTCGACCCAGCGGCGGTTCGTGGAGATCTCGGCCGTCACGGCCGGGGTGAAGGAGGTCCGCGCCGAGCTTGACACCGCCCGACGCGCGCTTGCCCGCGGCACCCAGACCGTCCTGTTCGTCGACGAGGTGCACCGGTTCAGCAAGTCCCAGCAGGACGTGCTGCTGCCGGCGGTGGAGAACCGGCTGGTCACCCTGATCGCGGCCACCACCGAGAACCCGTCCTTCTCGGTGATCTCGCCGCTGTTGTCGCGCTCCTTGCTGCTGACGCTGAAACCATTGACCGATGACGACATCGGGTTGCTCGTCGACCGGGCGCTGGCCGACGAGCGTGGCCTGGGCGGGGCCTACGAACTGGACGCCGAGGCGCGCGCCACCATCATCCGGCTGGCCGGGGGAGATGCCCGCCGATCCTTGACCTTTCTGGAGGAGGCGGCGGCCGGTGCCGATGCCACCGATGCCGCGGTGATCACCCCGGCCATCGTCGAGAAGGCCGTCGACCGGGCCGCCATCCGCTACGACAAGGACGGAGACCAGCACTACGACGTGATCAGCGCCTTCATCAAGTCGGTGCGCGGCTCTGACGTCGATGCCGCCCTGCACTACCTGGCCCGGATGATGGAGGCCGGTGAGGACCCCCGTTTCATTGCCCGGCGACTGGTGGTCCTGGCCAGCGAGGACGTGGGCATGGCCGCGCCGTCGGTGCTGCAGACCTGCGTGGCCGCCGCCCAGGCCGTCGCGCTGATCGGGATGCCGGAGGCGCGGCTCAACCTGGCCCAGGCCACGGTCGCGGCGGCGCTGGCCCCGAAGTCGAATGCGGTCTACAAGGCCATCGATGCCGCGCTGGCCGATGTTCGTGCGGGTCGGATCGGCGAGGTGCCGCCGCACCTGCGCGACGCCCACTACGCCGGTGCCCAGAAACTGGGCCACGGCAAGGGCTACCTCTACGCCCATGACGCGCCCCATGCCGTGGCCCGCCAGCAGTACCTGCCCGACGTGCTGCTCGGCACCCGCTACTACCAGCCCACCGGTCATGGCAACGAGGCTGCCCTGGCTGACCTGGTGGGGGAGTTGGACAACCTGCTCGGACGCGAGGACCAGACTCGCTAGAGTTGGCGACGCAAGACGTCCCCCCTGAACGGAGCCCGCATGTCCCTGGGAAGCATTGCCGCGTTGATCGCCGCGATCGCCGCCGTCGCACTGGTCGCGTTCCTGGCCGTGCCGCTGCTCAAGCTTGGCCGCGTGCTGGAGGAGACCCGGCTGGTGGTGCGCGACGTGGGCCACAACTCGGTGCCGATCCTGGTGGAGTTGCGGGGAACCGTCACCGAGGCCAACAACGAGATCTCGAAGCTGGCCCTGGTGACCGAGGACGCTGCGAAGGTGTCGGCGAACGCCACCATCGTGGCCGAGCAGGCGGCCCAGATGAGCCAGCTGTTCGCCGCCACCCTGGGCGGTCCGCTGGTGAAGACCGCGGCCCTGAGCTACGGCGTCCGCAATGCCCTCAAGGGCAAGTCCGGCAAGCCCGTGAAGAAGGTGAAGTGAGCATGGGCAAGTTCCTGTTCTTCGCCCTGGGCGTCGGCATCACCGTCTTCGTGGTGGTGAAGGGCCGCGAGATTGCCCAGAAGGCCACCCCGCAACACCTGCAGGAGTCGGCCGCCAAGAAGGTCGGCTCACTCGCCGACCAGGTCAGCGAGTTCATCCACACCGTGCAGGACTCAATGGCCGAGCGCGAGGACGAACTGCGCACCGAGCTCGGCATGGAGAAGAGCTGACCCATCCCTCGCGCGGGCCGCGCCTGGCAGAAATCTTGGCGAGGTCACCACGCGGCTGCGTCTAAGCTGGATGAGGCTGCCGCCGCCTGCGCCGGCCACTCGCACCGAACCCAGAGGATCCACCATGAAGGCCGCCGACGTCGGACGCCGCTTCCTGGACTACTTCGAGTCCAAGGGACACACGATCGTGCCCAGCGCATCGTTGCTCTACAACGACCCCACCCTGCTGTTCGTCAACGCAGGCATGGTGCCGTTCAAGGCGTACTACACCGGTGAGGAGGCCGCCCCGTACGCGCGGGCCGCCAGCGTCCAGAAGTGCGTGCGCACCCTGGACATCGAGGAGGTCGGCCGGACGACCCGCCACGGCACCTTCTTCCAGATGAACGGCAACTTCGCGTTCGGTGACTACTTCAAGGCCGAGGCGATCGAGTACGCCTGGGAACTGGTCACCACCGAGCAGCACCACGGTGGCTACGGTTTCGACCCCGACAAGGTGTGGGTCACCGCCCTGCACGGGGACGAGGAGACCGTCGACATGTGGCGCAAGGTGGGCGTGCCCAGCGAGCACATCCAGATGCGTGGGCTCAAGGACAACTACTGGCACATGGGCATCCCCGGCCCGGGCGGCCCCTGCTCGGAGATCTACATTGACCGCGGCCCCGAGTTCGGGCCCGACGGTGGTCCCGAGGCCGACGAGGACCGCTTCCTGGAGATCTGGAACCTGGTCTTCCAGACCGAGGAACTCTCGGCCGTGCGCGCCAAGGACGACTTCGACGTGCTGCGACCCCTGCCCAGCAAGAACATTGACACCGGCATGGGTCTGGAGCGGGTCGCCTACCTGCTGCAGGGCGTCGGCAACATGTACGAGACCGACCAGGTCTTCCCCGTCATTGCGCGGGCCGGCGAGATGGCGGGCAGGACCTACGGCGCCGACCCCGAGGACGACGTCCGCCTGCGCGTGGTCGGCGACCACATCCGCAGCTCGCTGATGTTGATGACCGACGGTGTGAACCCCGGTAACGAGGCCCGCGGCTACGTGCTGCGCCGACTGCTGCGTCGCAGCGTCCGCGCCATGCGGCTGATGGGCGTCCACGACCCGGTGATTGGTGAACTGCTGGGCATCAGCCGCGACCTGATGCACGACAGCTACCCCGACATTGACACCCAGTGGGATCGCGTCCTGTCGGTGGCCACCGCCGAGGAGGAGTCCTTCCGGCGCACCCTGACCCAGGGCAGCCAACTGTTCGACACCGCCGTGAAGCAGGTGCGCGAGCAGAAGTTGAGCACCGTCAGCGGCGAGCAGGCCTTCCAACTGCACGACACCTACGGCTTCCCCATCGACCTGACCCTGGAGATGGCCGAGGAGCAGGGCCTCAGCGTCGACCGCGAGCGGTTCGTCGAGCTCATGAACGAGCAGCGGACCCGCGCCAAGGCCGACGCCAAGTCCAAGAAGACCGCCGGTGTCAGCACCGAGGTCTTCCGTGAACTGCGTGACCAGGGCGAGACCCCCTTCCTTGGCTACACCGAGTTGAGCGTGCCCACCCGGGTGCGCGGCATCATCCACGAGGGCAAGCTTGTCGACCACGCTCCGGCAGGTGCCGTGGTCGAGGTCGTCCTGGACGAAACCCCCTTCTACGCCGAATCCGGCGGGCAGGATGCCGACATCGGCACCCTGGAGGCGGGCGGGTTCGCGCTGGACGTGGTCGACGTGCAGCGTCCGGTGCCCGGCCTGGTCGTCCACTCGGTCGAGGCCACCGGCGACCTGGTCGTCGGCGACGAGGTGCTGGCCCAGGTCGACGGTGCCAACCGGGTGGCCGCCAGCCAGGCCCACACCGCGACCCACATCATCCACGCGGCGCTGCGCGAACTGGTCGGCAAGAACGCCACCCAGGCCGGCTCGTACAACAAGCCGGGCTACCTGCGCTTCGACTTCTCGGCCCAGCACGGGCTGTCCGACGCTCTGAAGTCCGAGATCGAGGAACGTGCCAACATCGCGATCCGCGACAACTTCGAGGTCACCGACACCCAGATGAAGCTGGACGAGGCCAAGGCGCTTGGCGCGATGGCCATGTTCGGTGAGAAGTACCCGCCGGTGGTCCGCATGGTCGAACTGGCCGGGCCGTGGAGCCGCGAACTGTGCGGCGGCACCCACGTCACCCGCACCAGCGAGATCGGCATGCTGACCCTGCTGGGGGAGCAGTCCATCGGCTCGGGAACCCGACGCGTCGAGGCACTGGTCAGCGGCGACGCCTTCAACCACCTGGCCGGTGAGCGTGCCCTGGTCAGCGGTCTGGCCAGCATCCTCAAGGTGCAGCCCGACCAGCTGAGCGACCGGGTCGAGAAGCTCGTGGCCCAACTCAAGGACGCCGAGCGGCAGATCGCCGACCTCAAGGCCCAGCAGCTGGCGGCCAGCGCCGGTGAGATCATCGACTCGGCACGCACCGTCGGGCCGGTCCTGCTGGTCGGCAAGCACCTCGAGGGTGTCGCTGCCGGTGACCTGCGCACCCTGGCCACCGACCTGCGGGGACGCATCGCCGACCGCGCTGCCGTCATCGCGCTGGTCGGCGGCACCACCGAGAAGCCCGCGATCGTGGTGGCCACCACCCAGGCCGCCCGTGATGCCGGCATCAAGGCCGGCGCCCTGGTCGGTCTGGCCGCGCCGCTGCTGGGCGGCAAGGGTGGCGGCAAGGACGACCTGGCCCAGGGTGGCGGCACCGACGCCAGCGGTGCCCAGCCCGCGCTGGCGGTCATTGAGTCCGACCTGGCGGCACGTTGAACGCACTGTCCGACGACCGTGGTGTGCGCCTTGCCCTGGACTGGGGCAAGGCGCGCATCGGCGTCGCGGCCTGTGACCCGGACGGGGTGCTGGCCTACCCGGTCGAGACCGTCAACGCCAAGGACCAGCCGCTGCGGCGAATCCTGGCCCTGGTCGCCGAGTACGACCCCGTCGAGGTCGTCTTCGGCTGGCCGCGCAACCTGTCCGGCCAGGAGGGCCCGGCCGTCGACGGGCTCCGGGCCGTCCTGGCCGACCTCGAGGCAGCCATCAGCCCCGTCCCGGTGGTGCTGGTCGACGAGCGGATGAGCACTGCCGAGGCCACACGTAAGCTGGCTGCGGCGGGAAAGGACTCCCGTGCGCGGCGCGGGATCATTGACCAGATGGCGGCAGTCGGCATCCTTGAACATGCACTGGAATCTCGTCGACGCGGCGGACCACCACCCAGGAGGCAAGAGTGAGCGGACTGTTCGTTGAGAACCAGGGTCCCAACTGGAAGAAGATCCTGTACCACGCCAAGAGCGCCTTCGCGGTGCTGCTGAGCATCGCCATCCTGGTCACCATCGCCTGGGTGGGGTACCGCACGGTGCGCAATGCCTACCTCGACTTCAAGTCCGAGGACGACTACCTCACCGTGCAGGGCGAACCGGTGCAGTTCGCCGTGCCCAAGGGAGCGTCGGTCAGCGAGATCGGGCTGATGCTGGTCGACGAGGACATCATCAAGTCCAAGAAGTCGTGGGACAGCGCCGTGGCCAAGCTCGGACCCGACGCCACCTTCCAGGCCGGACGCTTCCCCCTGCACAAGCAGATGCCCGCGGCAGAGGCCGCCGCGATCCTGTCCGACCCCACCAAGGTGATCAGGATCATGGTGACCATCCCCGAGGGTCTGCGGATGAGCGACCAATGGCCACTGGTGACCAAGGCCATTCCCCAGATCAAGCAGGCCGACCTGGAGGCACTGGGCAAGAACCCGAAGAGCCTGGGCCTGCCGGCCTGGGCAGGCAACAAGGCTGAGGGATTCCTCTACCCCGAGACCTACGAGGTCGACGACAGCCCCACTGCCACCGAGTTGATGACCGCGCAGGTGGCCCAATTCACCAAGGTCACCACCGAGCTCAACTTCGCCGACCGCGCCAAGTCCCTCAACCTCACCCCGCTGCAGGTGCTGACCATCGCCTCCATCGCCGAGAAGGAGGTGCGTGACGAGGAACTGCCCATGGTGACCGGGGTCATCATGAACCGCCTCAAGGCCGGCATGCCGCTGCAGATGGACTCCACGGTGATGTACGCCCTCAATGTCAAGGGCCGGTTGACCACGACCGATGCGGAACGGGCCACCGACCACCCGTACAACACCTACAAGGTGAAGGGGCTGCCTCCGGGTCCCATCTCCAACCCCGGACAGAAGGCGCTGGCCGCCGCGCTGAACCCGGCCTCCCATGACTTCCTGTACTTCGTGGTGGTCGACCCGAGCACCGGCGAGAACGCGTTCGCCAAGACCTTCGAGGAGCACCAGCGCAACGTCGCCAAGTTCCAGGCCTGGTGCCAGGCCAACCCGGGCGAGTGCTGATCGGGGACAGGCGGCAGTGAGCAGTCCGTTCGGCGCCGACCGCACTTGTGGTGTGATCGGACATCCCGCCCACCACTCGCTGTCGCCGGTCATGCACCGGGCCGCCTACGCCGCGTTGGGGCTGGACTGGGACTACGAGTGGCACGACGTCACCCCCGACGATCTGGCCGGCTTCGTGGCTGGCCTGGACGGCAACTGGCGCGGGCTCAGCGTCACCATGCCCCACAAGGAGGCGATCATCGCCTTCGGTCACCCCGATGAGGTCGTCACCCTCACCGGCGCCGGCAACACCCTGCTGCTGGGCCCGCACCCGAGCGTGCACAACACCGACGTCGCCGGGGTGGTCAATGCCGTCGGTTTGCGCCGTGAGGGCGTCCGGACCGTCACCATCGTGGGCAATGGCGCCACCGCCCGTTCAGGCCTGGTCGGCGCGGCCCGGCTGGGTGCCCAGTCGGCGACGGTGCTGGCCCGTCGCCCCGAGCGCGCGGCCGGCATGGTCGACCTCGGTGCCGCCGTCGGTGTCGCTGTCGACGTCCTGCCCCTGACTGCCACCCCGCCCCGGACGGACCTGCTGCTGTCGACGGTCCCGACCACGGGCATCGCTGACCATGCCCTGCGTCTGGCCGCCACCGCCGAGCTGCTCTTCGACGCGGTCTACGACCCGTGGCCGACGCCGCTGGGCGAGGCCGCCGAGCAGACCGGCACCCCGATCCTGTCGGGCCTGCACCTGCTGGCCGGCCAGGCGGTCGACCAGGTGCGGCTGATGACCGGACTCGACATTGACCTCGCCACGTTGCTCGACGCCGGCCGGGCGGAGCTCGCGCGGCGGTCACGGCGCAGCGCCAACGGCGGAGTCTGACAGACTGGCAGACATGCTTCGATACCTGACAGCCGGCGAATCCCACGGACAGGCGCTGGTCGCCACCATCGAGGGCATTCCGGCCCACGTCCGGGTCGACCGCGAGCAGGTCGCCGACGAACTGCGGCGCCGCCGCCTCGGCGTCGGGCGCGGGGCCCGGATGAAGTTCGAGGCCGACGAGGTGACGCTGCTGACGGGGCTGCGCCACGGCGAAACCCTGGGCTCGCCCATCGCCATCATGATCGGCAACACCGAGTGGCCCAAGTGGGAACAGGTGATGAACCCCGCCGAGGTCAGCGAGGACGAACTCGCGACGTTGGCACGCAATGCGCCGCTCACCCGCCCGCGGCCGGGTCACGCCGACCTGGCCGGCATGCAGAAGTACGACTTCGACGAGGCCCGGCCCATCCTCGAACGCGCCTCGGCCCGGGAGACCGCTGCCCGGGTGGCCCTGGGCACCATCGCCAAGGCCTTTCTGCAGCAGGCCTTCGGGATCACCATCCTCAGCCACGTCGTCGAGCTTGGCCCCGTCGCGGTGCCCGCAGACCAACAGCGTCGGATCGCCGCCGAACTGGGTTTCGCCGACCGCGACCGCATCGACGCCGACGACCTGCGCTGCGCCGACCCCGCCACCTCGGCCCTGATGCTGGCCGAGGTCGAGACCTGCCAGAAGGAGGGCGACACCATGGGTGGCGTCGTCGAGGTGCTGGCCTGGGGACTGCCGCCGGGGCTGGGCTCGCACAGCCAGGGCGATCGTCGCCTGGACGCCCGACTGGCCGGTGCCATGATGGGCATCCAGGCCATCAAGGGTGTGGAACTTGGTGACGGTTTCGACCTGGCCCGCACCCGCGGATCGAAGGCGCAGGACGAGATCGTGGGCACCGACGGAGGCGTCCGACGGTTGTCGGGGCACTCTGGTGGCACCGAGGGCGGCATGAGCACCGGTGAGACGCTGCGCGTCCGGGCCGCCATGAAGCCCATCTCGACCATCCCGCGTGCCCTGCGCACCATCGACGTGCGCACCGGCGAACCGGGCAGCGCCCACCACCAGCGCAGCGACGTCTGCGCGGTCCCCGCCGCCGGGGTGGTGGCCGAGGCCATGGTCGCCCTGGTGCTCGCCGAGGCCGCCCTGGAGAAGTTCGGCGGCGACTCGCTGGGGGAGACCCGCCGCAACCTGGAGTCCTACCTGGCGGCGGTCAAGGAACGGCACCTTGGCATCGGGGGCGTGGTGGACGAGGACCTGCGCACCGCGACCCTGGCCGAGGGCGGCGTCGCCGCCGGGCACCCGGCAGCAGGGGACGAGTGATGAGCGTCCTGGTGATGGTGGGGGCACCGGCCTCCGGCAAGTCCACCGTGGGCCGCGCGCTGGCCGAGCGGGTGGGGGTGCCCTTCATTGACGTCGATGCCGCCATCGAGGAGAACACCGGAAAGCGCATCGGTGAGATCTTCGTCGACGACGGCGAGGACGCATTCCGCCGGATGGAGGCTGATGCGACCCTGGCGTTGATCAAGCAGCCAGCCGTGGTCAGTCTGGGCGGTGGGGCAGTGCTCAACCCCGACATTCGCGCGGCGCTGGCCGATCACACCGTGTGCTGGCTGCAGGTGTCCATCACCCACGCCACCCGTCGGGTCGGCATGAACGTGATGCGTCCGCTGCTGCTGGGCGACGTGCGCAAGAACCTCGAACGGCTGCTCGTCGAGCGCGAACCCTTCTATCGTGAGGTCGCGGACATCATCATTGACACCTCGGCGCTGAAACCCGACGAAATCGTCGACCAGCTGATCCTGCGGCTCGCCGCCGAGGACCGGGCGTGAGCACGATCGAGGTCCGCACCGCCAAGCCCTACCAGGTGCACATCGTCCCCGGTGCACTGGAGCGGCTGCCCGAGTTGCTCGGCGACGCCACCCGGACCGCCATCATCCACCCGGCGGTGCTCTCCGACCAGGCCCACCTGATCGCCCAGCAGGTGCCCCAACCGCTGCTGCTGGAGGTGCCGGCCGCCGAGGAGGCGAAGACGGCGGCGACCCTGATGTCGTGCTGGGACGCGCTGGCAGCGGCCGGCTTCACCCGCAACGACCTGGTCATCGGCGTGGGTGGGGGAGCGACCACCGACCTGGCCGGGTTCGTGGCGGCCACCTGGCTGCGCGGCATCGATTTCATCTCGGTGCCCACCACGGTGCTCGGCATGGTCGACGCGGCCGTCGGCGGCAAGACCGGCATCAACATCGCCGCCGGCAAGAACCTGGTCGGTGCCTTCCACGAGCCCCGCGCAGTGTTGTGCGATCTGGACCTGCTGCTCAGCCTGCCCGAGGTCGACGTCCGCGCCGGACTGGGGGAGGTCATCAAGTGCGGCTTCATTGCCGACCCACGGATCCTCGAACTGGTCAGTCAGGATCCCGAGGATGCGGTCAACCCAGCCTCGTTGCGGTTTGCCGAACTGGTGCGGCGCGCGGTGGCCGTCAAGGCGGAGACCGTCGCGGGTGACCTGTTCGAGGCGACCTCCACCGGCACCCGGGTCGGACGTGAGGCGCTCAACTACGGCCACACCCTGGGCCACGCCATTGAAAAGGTGCACCAGTTCGAGTGGCGCCACGGCGAGGCGATCAGCGTCGGCATGGTCTTCGCCGCCGAACTGTCCCGCCGTGCCCTTGGGCTGGACCCCACGGTCGTCGACCAGCAGCGCGAGAGCCTGGCCAGTGTCCAGTTGCCCACCACCTACCAGGGCGACTGGGCACCGCTGCGGGCCGCGATGAGCCTGGACAAGAAGACCCGCGGAAACACGCTGCGCTTCGTCGGCCTGCCCGAGGTGGGCCGGGTTTCCATCATTGATGCCCCCGACGAGGCGCTGCTCGAGGAGTGCTTCGCGGCGCTCACGCCTCCAGCGTGATGCCCAGGGCCGCGGCGAGCTGAGTCGTCAGCTCCATCAGGTCGAGGGTGCTGATGGTGGACCCGCGCAGACCGGTGACCCCCTGCACACCGTCCAGTCGGCAGTTCTCGAAGCGGACCCGCTCGGCCCGGAAATGGTCGAAGTGGGCCCCGGTCAGGTCACAGTCGATGAAGGCCACGTCGACGGCCCGCGCATTGGAGAGGTCGACGCCAGCCATCCGGGTGCCATCGAAGCGCACCCGCCGCAGGGACGCCATCCGGAAGTTGGCCTCGTCCAGCACCCCATGGTGGAAGTCCAGGTCCTCCAGCGTCGAGTCGGACAGTTCCAGGCCGGTCAGCCGACAGCCCTGCAGTGAGAGTCGACGCCAACTGGCCTGATCGAAGGAGGCATTGGCCAGATCGATGGTGTCCAACCGGAGGTCACGCCACAACGACTTGTACCAGTTGGAGTTGGCCATCGACCCCGAGCGCAGGTGGCACTCGCCGAGCTCGGCAAACTCGACCGAATGGGCGTCCAGGAAGACGTCTGCCACCTCGAGTTCCAGCACCACGTCGTCGTCACCGATGCCGTCGCTGCCCAGGCTCGCCAAGGGAGTCAACTGCGCGTAGCGCGGGGCAGCGGGAGGCTGTGGAGTCTTCACGGTGGCCATGGGGTGACGCTATCGGGTGGGCGTCTGAATCGAGGTCACGCGCCGCATGTCCACGCTCGAGGCAGCGCCGTCGAGAAGTTATCCACAGATTCGGATTTGCCTCTTGTGGCCCTTGACGCATCGCGAGATAATAAGACATGAGTTCGATTCAGTGGTGATTCGGGCATGGTTCGAGCAGAGGCGGGGTGGTCCGGATGGGATCCAGCGCAAGAAGTACCAGTGGCCGGCGTTTCAGCGCGTCGGGTGCGCGGCAGAAGTTGGCAGAGTTGAATGCGGCGTTCGAGGCGAAGAAGCGTGCCGAGGCTGAGCAGTTCCGGTGTTTCGCGGAGTTCGCTGACCAGTACCGTTACGTGCCTGATGAGGGTCCGGTGCTGGCCGGCACCGAGCGGTTGATGCAGTGGGGCGGTGACGGGACCCCGGGGGTGGCGGAGTTCTGCACGCTGGAGGTGGCGGCGGCGTTGCGGATGTCGGAGGAGAAGGTCCGCGTCGAGATTGGTCTGGCCCTGGCGGTGCGGCACCGGCTGCCACGACTGTGGGCGCGCGTCATGGCCGGTCGGCTGCGGGTGTGGCAGGCCTGCGAGCTGGCCTCGGCCACCCACAAGTTGCCCTACTACCAAGCCCTGGACCTGGACGAGGAGATCGACGTGCTGGTCGAGTCGATGGCGTTCACCCGGCTGTTGGAGTTGGTCAAGGCCCGCGTCATGGACACCCTGCGCGAGGACGCCGAGTCCGACCATGATGCGCAGCTCGCGCGGCGTCGGGTGGAGTTCGGCGAGTCCTGCCTGGGGGTGACCGACGTGACCGCGGTGGTGGGGGCGGTGGATGCCACGGTGCTGGACCGACAGTTGACGCGGTTGGCGATCCTGCTGCGGCAGGGCGGGTCGACCGAGACCCTGGACGTGCGTCGGGCGCAGGCGTTGGGCTTGTTGGCGAACCCGGCGCGTGCCCTGCAGTTGCTGCAAGCCGCGTTGACCGACCAGTTGCCCGATCTGGACCTGGACCAGGTCTGCCCGGCCGAGGGTCAGCCGGGTCACACCTGCGGGACGGTCACCGTCGACCCGGACCGGTTGTTGCCCAAGGCCGAGGTCGTGGTCCACATCAGCGGCTCGGGTCTGGAGACCGGTGCCGGGCTGGTCCGCACCGAGGGCATGGGTCCACTGCTGGCCGGCTGGGTCAAGGACCTGGTGGGTCACACCCGGGTGACGGTGAGGCCGGTGCTGCATCCGGACAATCTGGTTCCCACCGACGCCTATGAGTGCTCGCACTGGATGCGCGAATGGGTTCAGCTCAAGAATCCGTATGAGGTGTTCCCGTTCTCGAAGAAGACCTCCAGGAGGTCCGATCTGGACCACACCATCGAGTGGAAACCACCACTGGCCTGGGAGTCCACCCGCGACCACTGGATCGACCAGCTGGCTGACGGTGGCGGGGGAGCCGGGCAAGTGCCGACGCCGTTGACCGGGCCCGGCAACCTCGGGCCACTGTCGCGCAAGGTGCATCGAGCGAAAACCTTCGGCGGCTGGCAACTTACCCAGCCCTCCCCGGGCACCTTCCTGTGGCGATCACCCCTCGGGTTCGGCTACCTTGTCACGCCCTCGCACTCCTGGATGATTGAGGACCCGTCGGGCCAGATCCTGCCCAAGCAGCACCCCGCACCCGTAGCCTTCGCCAGTTGACACCCGATCAGCCCCA
Organism: Tessaracoccus sp. SD287; assembly: GCF_017355265.1. Taxonomy (GTDB): domain Bacteria; phylum Actinomycetota; class Actinomycetes; order Propionibacteriales; family Propionibacteriaceae; genus Aestuariimicrobium. Next base: position 89,029 of record NZ_JADIJQ010000003.1, on the reverse strand, counting down.
GTACCCGCGGTCACCCCGGCGGGCCACTGGCATGCCTGCGTGGGCACCAGCGCGTTTCGCTCGGCTCGGCCTCTTCGCTAGAATTGAGGGTGGTTGTCGCGTGTTCGGCGCGGCGGATGATGAGAAGAGGAATTCGGTGGCGTCTACCAATGACCTGAAGAACGGCATGGTTCTCAACCTGGACGGCCAGCTGTGGCAAGTCATCTGGTTCCAGCACCACAAGCCGGGCAAGGGCAACACCGTGGTCCGCTCCAAGCTCAAGCACGTGCTGACCGGCAAGATCGTCGACAAGACCTTCAACTCCGACACCAAGGTCGACACCGCAACCGTCGACCGCCGCGACATGCAGTACCTCTACCACGATGGCACCGGCTTCGTCTTCATGGACGACACCACCTACGAGCAGGTCATCATCCCCGACGAGACCGTCGGTGACGCCAGGGACTACATGCTCGAGAACCAGTCCGCCACCGTGGCACTCCACGAGGGCAACCCGCTGTTCATCGAGCTGCCGGCCTCGGTCGAACTCGAGATCACCTACACCGAGCCGGGCCTGCAGGGTGACCGCTCCACCGGCGGCACCAAGCCCGCCACCCTGGAGACCGACAAGGAAATCCAGGTCCCCCTGTTCATCACCAACGGTGAAAAGGTCAAGGTCGACACCCGCACGGGTGAGTACCTGGGCCGTGTCAGCAACTGATGTCGCGACCCCCCGCTGCGCACCTGTCCGCGCGATCCAAGGCGCGCAAGCAGGCCCTCGACCTTCTCTTCCAGGCCGACCTGATGGGCTCGGACCCGCGGCAGTTGTTGCGCGAGGCCCTGCTGGACGCCGACCCGCCGCTGCGTGACTATGCCGTCGCCCTCATCCAGGGAGTCCTGGACCGTGGCGCCGAGGTCAACGAGCGGCTGCACCAGGCCCTGGACGCGGACTGGACGCTGGACCGGTTGGCCCGCGTGGACCGCGTGCTCGCCCGGATCGCCACCTGGGAGATCATCACCCAGACGGTGCCGGCCCGCGTCGCCATCGCCGAGGCCCTGGTACTGGCAGGGGAGTTGTCGACCGATGGCTCCCCGGCGTTCCTCAATGGCGTGCTGTCGGGCGTCGCCCGCCAGCAGCCACTCGAACTGGACGAAGTGACCGAGGCCCACGAGGCCGAACTCGCCGAATCCCCCGAACCCGAGACGGACCCCTCCGCGGAGGAGTGAGACAAACGGCGGGCACCCTTCAGGGGTGCCCGCCGTTGTCATGCCCAGCCCAGGTTGCTGACGACGCCCAGGGGTCGGTGGTCAGCTCAGTGCGGTGGTCAGCTCAGTGCGGGGGCCAACTCAGAGGTCGGCGACGCTCAGAGGTTGGCGGCGATCTGGGTGGCGACAGCCTTGATCTGGGCCAGGTCAGGGCTGTTCACCGACGCGACCAGGTTGCCCTTGCGGCCGGTGAATCCGTAGACGTCACCGGTGCCGCCGTTGCTCACCATGATCTTGGCCTCCTCGAAGCCGAAGCCCTCGGTCTCCTGGGCAGCGATCTTCGAGGTGATCTTCTGTCCGCCCGTGGTGAGGGTGACGTTGGCGCAGTCCGGGTTGGACAGCAGCGCGTCCCGGTCGGCGATGAGCTTGTCGGCGTCGGCCGCACTCAACGACACCAGCGACATGCCGGCGGTGGCTGCAGGAACGGCCAGCGCAGCCGGGTTCTCCTTGACGTAGGGCAACAGGCCCTGGCCGGCGAAGGAACAGGCGGCAGGCTCGACCTTGATCTCGGTGCCGGCCTGGCTGCGCACGGTGGCGATCGGCAGCGGGCTGGCGGCCTTGCCGTCAACGGTGACTTTGGTGAGCACTGCGGCCAGCGATGCGTCGGTGTACTCGGTCGCCGGGGCCGAACTCGCCGGAGCCGACGTGGTCTCGGGAGCCGCGCTGGTGGCCGGAGCGGAAGTCGCCGGCGCCGAGGTGGTCCCGGCGGCGCTGGTATCGCTGGCGACCACCGTGGGGGTGTCTGCGCTGGTGGACTCCTCGGTGGTGCAGGCAGCCACCGACATCAGTGCGATCACGGCGATGCCAGCGGCGGCGCTGCGGAGCGAGAAGTTCTTCGGGGTGCGGTTCAACGGGATTCCTCTCGAGCGGTCCGCTGCAGCGCAGCGGGGGTGGCCCACGGGATGAGGGCCGCGTCCATTTTGCCGTGACCGGGGGTCAGTTCAGGGCAGTTGGCCGGCCAGGTGCTCGGCGACCTGTCGCAGCGGCTCCACGTCGTCCTTGACCCCGTTGTTGACCAGGATCAGGACGGTGCCCTTGCGGCCAAGCAGTGCCGCCGAGACGGCCTTCTGGCCATTCATGACCGATGTCGAGATGATCACCCGGGTGTTCTCGGTGCCGGCGTCACCGACCTGCTTCTCCGAGATCGTCGACTGCGTCGGGGTGTCCGACTGGGCCACCGTGACGGTGGTGCACTGGCCCGAGTCGAGGACGAAGTCACGCTTGGCCACCAGCGCCTGCGCGGCCTCGACGGTGCCCATCTCGACCATCGTGACGTTGATGCGGGCATTGGTCAGCGCCATGGCTGCCGGCCGGCCCTCGAGGATGGGGTTCAGCAGGCCGGTCGCGACGAAGCCGCACGCCGCCGGCGTGACGGCCGGCACCGATTGGCTGCCGGCCTGTCGCACGGTGGCGACCGGGAAGGCCTCCAGCGGCTGGCCGTTGATGGTGACCCTGGGCAGCAGCGCCGCCAGACTCTCGTCGGTCTGCTGCCCTGCTGGCAGGGTGCTGATGGCGGTGCCGTCGTCGGCCGCAGGCTGCTCGTCGCCGCAACCGCCCAGCACCAGGGCGGCGGCCAGCACCAGGGCGCCCAGACGCCGAGGTCTCACGGCAGCACCGCGACCTTGAGGCCATGACGCTGCGCCACGGCAGTGATGGCATCGTCCAACTCGGTCAGGGCGAAGGTGTGGCTGACGATCGGGGCGACCTCGAGGCGGCCGCTGGACAGCAGGTTGACGGCCTGGACGACGTCGGCTCGGCGGGCATTCGAACCGCCGGTGACGACCAACTCGTTGTAGTGGATCAGGTTCGGGTCCATCTCGACCATCGAGCCCTTGGGGAAGCCCCCGAAGTAGTTGACGCGTCCGCCGATGGCGGCGACCTGCAGGGCCTGGTTGGCCAACGGCAGGCTGCCCACGGCCACGATCACGACATCGGCGCCACGACCGCCGGTGTCCTTCAGGATCTGCTGGGTCAACGCCTCACCGGTCAGGTCGTAGGCGGCGGTGGCACCCATCTGCAGCGCCGGCTCCAGCCGTCCGGCACGACCGGCGGCAATGATGGTGGTCGCCCCCGCCATCCGCGCCACCGCGATGTGCAGCAACCCGATGGGGCCGGTGCCCATCACCACGACCGTGTCGCCGGGCTGGGTGCGCACCTGGTTGGCGCCATTCAGCACGCAGCTCACCGGCTCGGCCAGGGCCAACATGGTGGCTGGCAGTTCCTGGGGCACCAGCACCAGGTTGCCGTGGTCCATTGCCTCGCGCGGCACCAGCATGTACTCGGCCAGGCCGCCGTCAATGGCCGACCCGAACAGCCGCAGGTGCTGGCACAGGTGCTCGCGTCCCGCCAGGCACCGATCACACCTCAGGCAGCTCATCACGATCGAACAGGTCGCCTGGGCGCCGAGCGGCACACCCTCGACACCCTCGCCGACGTCCGCCACCCGGCCGGCGAACTCGTGGCCCATGATCACCCCAGGACGCACCCCCGAGGTCTTGGCACCCGAGATGTAGCGCAAGTCGGTGCCGCAGATGGTGTTGGCCTCGATCTTGAGCAGCACCTCACCGGGGCCGGGCACCGGCACCGGCACCCTCGACAGGGTCAGGTCGTCAATCCCGTTGAGCACGGCAGCATTCATCTCCATGGCGGCAGCCTAGTCGCGAAGGCCGACGGCGACCGCGGACGCCCACGGGGGAGACCCGGCTATTCACAGGATCCATGTGAAAGTTCACGTCGCGAGGGTTGTAATCGGCGTGATCGGCTCCGTAGAGTGCGCTCCACGGAAGACCCCTACCGGATGCCGCACAGCAGCGGCAGTCCTCTACTTCGAAAGGTTCGCAATGACGCGTCTTGTCAACGTTCCGTCCGATTTTCCCGCCGAGGCCGTCCGCGGTTTCGTGCTCGCCAACAAGCGATACGTCAAGCCGGTCTTCGGTGGTGTCGTGCGCTCCACGGCCACCGCTGAGGGCAAGGTCGCCGTGGTCTACGGCGGCGGCTCCGGCCACTACCCGGCCTTCGCCGGCTGGGTCGGCCAGGGCTTCGCCGACGGCGCGGTCTGCGGCAACATCTTCAGCTCGCCCTCGGCGGCGCAGGCCTACTCGGTGCTGAAGGCAGCCCACCGCGGCGCCGGCGTGCTGATGGGCTTCGGCAACTACGCCGGTGACGTGCTGCACTTCGGCGAGGCCATCGAGCGCCTCCGCGCCGAGGGCATCGAGGCCGACACCCTGGTCGTCACCGACGACATTGCCTCCGGTGGCAAGGACGAGCTCGAGAAGCGCCGCGGCATCGCCGGCTTCCTGCCCGTGTTCAAGATCGCCGCCGCCGCCGCCGAGGCCGGCCAGGACTTCGCGGGGGTCAAGCAGGTCTTCGCCAAGGCCAATGCCGCCACCCGCACCTTCGGGGTCGCCTTCGCCGGCTGCACCCTGCCCGGGGCAGACGGACCCCTGTTCACCGTGCCCGAGGGCAAGATGGGCATCGGTCTGGGCATCCACGGCGAACCCGGCGTCTCCGAGGCCGATCTGGGCACCGCAGACGACGTCGCCGCAGCCCTGGTCGACGGCCTGCTCGACGACCGCCCCGCCGGCGCCGGCAACCGCGTGGTCGCCATCGTCAACGGCCTCGGCTCGACCAAGTACGAGGAGTTGTTCGTCACCGCCGGCAACATCAACGACCGTCTCGAGGCCGCCGGCGTCGAGGTCGTCGACCTGGAGTCGGGCGAGTTCGTCACCTCCCTCGACATGGCCGGCATCTCGCTGACCCTGGTCTGGGTCGACGACGAGCTGCTGGGTTACTGGGACGCCGCCTGCGACGCCCCCGCCTACCGCAAGGGCTCGGTCGGCGAGGTGAAGCGGGACGACTCGGTGCTCAACTCCGAAGCCGCTGCCGTGGAGGTCGCCGAACAGGGTTCGCCCGCCTCGCAGCAGGTGGCCCAGAAGGTCGTCACCCTGATCGAGGTGATCAGCAACCGCATGGAGGAGTCCAAGGACGAACTCGGCAAGCTGGACGCCGTCGCCGGTGACGGCGACCACGGCATTGGCATGACCAACGGGGCCCGCGCCGCACTGGCGACCGCCAAGGACCTGGTCAGCCGCGGTGCCGGTGCCCAGACAACCCTGGCCGGCGCCGGTGACGCCTGGTCCAATGGTGCCGGCGGCACCTCGGGTGCCCTGTGGGGAGCCATCCTCACCGCTGTCGGGGCCACCCTGGGTGACCAGGACGAGCCCACCGACGAGACCATCAGCCAGGCCCTGGCAGCGGCGCTGCAGGCCGTCCAGCGCCTCGGCGGTGCCCAGGTCGGCGACAAGACCATGGTCGATGCCATGGTGCCGCTGGTCGAGGCCTTCCAGCAGACCGAGGGCACCCTGAAGTCACGCACCTCGGCGGCTATCGTCGCCGCCGAGAAGGGCGCTGAAACCACCCGGGCCATGGTGGCCAAGCTGGGCCGTTCCCGTCCGTTGGGCGAGAAGTCGGTCGGCACCCCTGACCCGGGTGCGGTCTCGTTGACCCGCATTGCCAAGGCACTGTTCGACCAGATCTGAGTGCTTGCGGGGACGACCCGCCTGCACCCCCGCGCGACGTCCGCCTCGCGGTCCACCCCCCACTCGCAGCGACCCGCCCCGGCGGGTCGCTGCTAGTGTTTATCGCCGAGACCTGCAGGAGGGAACCCAGTATGACGACACCCGTGAAGACGCCGGCCCTATTGGTTTTGGAGGATGGCCGAACCTTTCGCGGTGAGTCCTACGGGGCCCTGGGGGAGACCTTTGGGGAGGCCGTCTTCGCCACCGCGATGACCGGCTACCAGGAGACCCTGACCGACCCCAGCTACCACCACCAGGTCGTGGTGATGACCGCCCCACACATTGGCAACACCGGCTGGAACGCCGATGACCATGAGTCGTCCCGCATCTGGGTGTCCGGGCTGGTCGTGCGCGACCCGGCCCGGGTCAGCTCCAGCTGGCGGTCCACCCACAGCCTCGAGCAGGAGCTGGTCGACCAGTCCGTGGTCGGGATCAGCGGTCTCGACACCCGGGCGCTGACCCGCCACCTGCGCGACAAGGGGGCAATGCGCGTCGGCATCTCGTCGACCGAGACCGACCCGCAGGCGCTGCTGGCCCGCGTGCTCGAGCAGCCGGCCATGACCGGTGCCAACCTGGTCGACGACGTCACCACCGACCACCCCTACGTGGTGGCAGCCCAGGGCACCAGGAAGTTCACCGTGGCCGCCATTGACCTGGGCATCAAGGCGATGACGCCGCAGCGGATGTCCCAGCGTGGCATCGAGGTGCACGTGCTGCCCGCCTCGACCACCATCGAGCAGCTGCGCGACCTCGACCCCGACGGCGTCTTCTTCTCCAACGGCCCCGGTGACCCGGCCGCCGCCGACCAGGTGATCGCCCTGCTTCAGCAGGTGCTCGACGACAAGCGTCCCTACTTCGGCATCTGCTTCGGCAACCAGCTGTTCGGACGCGCACTGGGCCTGGACACCTACAAGCTGCCCTTCGGCCACCGCGGGGTGAACCAGCCGGTGATGGACCTGACCACCGGCAAGGTCGAGATCACCAGCCAGAACCACGGCTTCGCGGTCGCCGCGCCCATCGGCGAGGACATCGCCACCCCCTACGGCACCGCCCGGGTCAGCCACGTCGGCCTCAACGACCAGGTCGTCGAGGGCCTCGAACTGCGCGACGACAGCGGCGCCCTGACTGCCTTCTCGGTGCAGTACCACCCCGAGGCCGCCGCCGGACCCCACGACGCCGCCTACTTGTTCGACCGCTTCGTCGAGCTGCTGCAGGCTCGCACCTCGGAAGGAACCCACTGACATGCCCCGCCGCACAGACATCCAATCGATCCTGGTCATCGGGTCGGGGCCGATCGTCATCGGTCAGGCCGCCGAGTTCGACTACTCCGGCACCCAGGCCTGCCGCGTCCTGCGTGAAGAGGGCTTCCGCGTCATCCTGGTCAATTCCAACCCGGCCACGATCATGACCGACCCCGACTTCGCCGACGCCACCTACATCGAGCCGATCACCCCCGCCTTCGTCGAAAAGGTGATCGCCAAGGAGCGCCCCGACGCGGTGCTGGCCACCCTCGGCGGCCAGACCGCACTCAACACCGCCATCAAGCTGCACGAGGCGGGCGTGCTCGAGAAGTACGGCGTCGAACTGATCGGTGCCTCCGTCGAGGCCATCCAGCGCGGAGAGGACCGTGACCAGTTCAAGGACATCGTCCTGTCCCTGACCGACGTCGCCGATGGCGCCGCGGAGGTGGCCGACTCCCGCATCTGCCACACCATGGACGAAGTGCTCGCCGCCGCCGAGGAACTGGGCTACCCGGTGGTCGTGCGTCCCTCGTTCACCATGGGTGGACTCGGTTCGGGCTTCGCCCACACCGAAGACGAGCTGCGCCGCATCGCCGGCACCGGACTGGACGCCAGCCCCACCACCGAGGTGCTGATCGAGGAGTCGATCCTGGGCTGGAAGGAGTACGAGCTCGAGGTGATGCGCGACAAGGCCGACAACGTGGTCATCGTGTGCTCCATCGAGAACTTCGACCCGATGGGCGTGCACACCGGCGACTCGATCACCGTGGCCCCGGCGATGACGCTGACCGACCGCGAGTACCAGAAGCTGCGCGACATCTCGATTGCCATCATTCGCAGGGTGGGCGTCGACACCGGCGGCTGCAACATCCAGTTCGCGGTCAACCCCGCCGACGGCCGCATCGTCGTCATCGAGATGAACCCCCGGGTGTCGCGCTCGTCGGCCCTGGCCTCCAAGGCCACCGGCTTCCCGATCGCCAAGATCGCCGCCAAGGTCGCCGTCGGCTACACCCTGGACGAGATTCCCAACGACATCACCGAGAAGACCCCGGCCAGCTTCGAGCCCACCCTCGACTACGTCGTGGTCAAGGTTCCCCGGTTCGCCTTCGAGAAGTTCCCCCAGGCCGACAACACCCTGACCACCCACATGAAGTCGGTGGGTGAGGCCATGAGCCTGGGACGCAACTTCACCGAGGCGCTCGGCAAGGCGCTGCGCTCGATGGAGGACCCGCACGCCCCGTTCGCCTTCGCCGGGCCGGTCGCCGAGTCGGTCGAGGTGCTGCTGGACGAGGCGACCCGTCCCCACGACGGCCGGCTGCAGCTGGTGATGCAGGCCATCCGCGCCGGCGCCACCGCCGAGCAGGTCTTCGAGGCCACCAGCATCGACCCGTGGTTCGTCGACCAGTTGATGCTGGTCCACGAGGTCGCCCAGCAGGTTGCCCGGGCACCCGAACTGACCGCCGACGTGCTGCGTCTGGCCAAGCGCCACGGCCTGTCCGACGCCCAGATCGCCGACCTGCGCCACCTGTCCCCGGACGTCGTCCGCGGGGTGCGCTGGGCGCTGGGCATCCGGCCGGTGTTCAAGACTGTCGACACCTGCGCGGCGGAGTTCGAGGCGACCACCCCGTACCACTACTCCTCCTACGACGAGGAGAACGAGGTCGCCCCGCGCGAGAAGCCCGCGGTGCTGATCCTGGGCAGCGGCCCCAACCGCATCGGCCAGGGCATCGAATTCGACTACTCCTGCGTGCACGCCGCCCAGGTGCTGTCGGCCAACGGCTACGAGTCGGTGCTGGTCAACTGCAACCCCGAGACCGTCTCGACCGACTACGACACCGCCGACCGGCTGTACTTCGAGCCGCTCACCCTCGAGGACGTCCTGGAGGTCTACCACGCCGAACTGGCGGCCGGGCCGGTGGCCGGGGTGATCGTCCAGCTCGGCGGCCAGACCCCGCTGCGACTGGCGCAGGCATTGAAGGATGCCGGGGTGCCCATCATCGGCACCAGCCCCGAGGCCATCCACCTGGCCGAGGAGCGCGGCGCCTTCGAGGCGGTCCTGGAGCGTGCCTCACTGCCGGCCCCCAAGCACGGCATGGCCAACTCCTTCGAGCAGGCCAGCCGGGTCGCCGCCGAGATCGGTTACCCGGTGCTGGTGCGGCCCAGCTACGTGCTGGGCGGGCGCGGGATGGAGATCGTCTACGACGAGGACTCCCTGGAGCGCTACATCAGCCAGTCGACCCTCATCTCGGCGACCTCCCCGGTGCTGGTCGACCGCTTCCTGGACGATGCCGTCGAGATCGACGTCGACGCCCTCTACGACGGTCACGACCTGTACCTGGGCGGCGTGATGGAGCACATCGAGGAGGCAGGGGTGCACTCCGGGGACTCCGCCTGCGCCCTGCCCCCGATCACCCTGGGGAACGAAGTGATCACCCGGATCGCCGAGTCGACCCGGGCCATCGCCCACGGCATCGGGGTGCGCGGCCTGCTGAACATCCAGTTCGCACTGGCCTCCGACACCCTCTACGTGCTGGAGGCGAACCCGCGGGCCTCGCGCACCGTGCCGTTCGTGTCCAAGGCCACCGGCAGCCAACTGGCCAAGGCCGCCACCATGATCATGGTCGGGCGGACCATCCAGGAACTGCGCGAGTCCGGCCTGTTGCGGCCCGAGGGCGACGGCACCCTGGTGACCCCCGGTGGGCCGCTGGCCGTCAAGGAGGCGGTCATGCCGTTCAACCGGTTCCGCACCGCCGAGGGGATGGGTGTGGACACCGTGCTCGGCCCCGAGATGCGCTCGACCGGTGAGGTGATGGGCATGGACACCACCTTCGGCACCGCCTTCGCCAAGTCCCAGGCGGCGGCCTACTCCGGGTTGCCCACCTCGGGATCGGTCTTCGTCTCGGTGGCCAACCGGGACAAGCGGCACGCGATCTTCCCGGTCAAGCGGTTGTCCGACCTGGGGTTCAAGCTGTTCGCCACCGCCGGCACCGCGCAGGTGCTGCGCCGCCACGGCATCGAGGTCGAGGAGGTGCGCAAGCACAGCCAGGGCACCGGCCCCCACGGCGAGCCGACGATCGTCGCGATGATCCTGGACAACAAGATCGACCTGGTCTTCAACACCCCGCAAGGCCAGACCGAGGGCGGGTCCCCGCGCGCCGACGGCTACGAGATCCGGACCGCCGCGATCCGCGCCGAGATTCCCTGCATGACCACCGTGCAGGGCCTGTCCGCCGGGGTGCAGGGGATCGAGGCGATCCTGGCCGGTCACGGCGAGGTCTGCTCGCTGCAGGACTGGGCCGCCCGGGTCGAGGCCGGACGAGCCGCCGCCGGGCAGCCGGCATGAGCGCCGGGGGCCGCACCGGTCAGTGGTGGACCAGGGGGCTGCACGCCGGCTACACCGGCGCCGTGCGGCCCTGGCTGTTCCGCTATGCCGGCGGCGACCCCGAACGCATCCACCACGCCATGGTCGAGGGGCTGGGCATGCTGCCCGGGCCCGCGATCAGGGCAGCGCGTGCGGTGCTCGGCCCCAGCGATGACCCCGTCGAGGTCAGCGGGCTGCGGTTCCCCAACCCGGTGGGCCTGGCCGCCGGTCTCGACAAGGACGCCCACGCGGCCCGCGCCTGGGCCGCGCTCGGCTTCGGGTTCGCCGAGCTGGGCACCGTCACCCCGCGCCCGCAGCCGGGCAACCCGTCCCCGCGAATGTTCCGGCTGGTCGACGACCGCGCCGTCATCAACAGGATGGGTTTCAACAACGAGGGGTCGGCGGCGCTGGCCAACCGGCTGACCATGCTGGGCGTCGAGCGCGGCAATGGCGCGCTGGGCATCCCGATCGGGGTCAGCATCGGGCGCAACAAGCTCACCGCCAACGAGTTCGCCGTCGACGACTACACCCGCGCGCTGCGCAACGTTGCCCCTGTCGCCGACTACGTGGCCATCAACGTGTCCAGCCCCAATACCCCTGGGCTCCGCGACCTGCAGACCCGCTCGGCGCTGCAGGACCTGTTCGCCGAACTTGACGAGACCCGCCGCGACATCCACCACGAGAACCCCGTCCCGATCTGGGTGAAGGTGGCCCCGGAACTGAGCTGGGCCGAACTGGACGACGTGGTCGCCGCCGCCGAGGCCACCGGCATCGACGCCATCATCGCCACCAACACCACCACCGGCCGCACCCGCGCCGACGGCAGCCCGCTGCGTTCGGCTGCCGCGTCCGAGGTCGGCGGCCTGAGCGGCGCCCCCCTGACGTTGCGGGCCCGCGAGGTGGTCGGCTACCTGGCCCGGACCACCCGGTTGCCGATCATCGGTTCCGGTGGGGTGATGACCCCCGCCGATGCCGTGGCCCTGCGCGAGGCCGGGGCCAGCCTGGTGCAGGTCTACACCGGCTTCATCTACTCCGGGCCTGCCCTGGTCCGCGGCATCGCTGCGGCGCTGGCCGCCCTGCCGCTGCCCGACCACCAGCTGCTCGACCACCAGGAGAACTGATGACCAGCTACCGCGACCGCCTTGACGCCCTGGTTGCCGCCCGCGGACCGCTGTGCGTGGGCATTGACCCGCACCCCGGGCTGCTGGCCCAGTGGGGCCTGGACGCCGACGTCAAGGGGCTGGAGCGCTTCGCCCGCAGCGTCGTCGAGGCGCTGGTCGGGCAGGTGCCCATCTTCAAACCGCAGTCGGCCTTCTTCGAGGTCCACGGCGCCCGCGGCATCGCCGTGCTGGAGCAGGTGCTCGTCGACATCCGCGATGGTGGCGCCTTGTCGCTGCTGGACGCCAAGCGCGGCGACATTGGTTCGACCATGGCCGGCTACGCCCAGGCCTACCTGTGCGACGGGGCCCCGTTGGCGGTCGACGCGATCACCCTGTCGCCCTTCCTCGGCTTCGAGTCCTTGCGACCGGCCCTGGACATGGCCCGCGACCAGGGCCGCGGGGTCTACGTGCTGGCCCGCACCTCCAACCCCGAAGGGCACCAGGTGCAGTTGTCGCGTCCCACCGACGGCGCCGACTCGGTGGCCCAGGCCATCATTGCCAGCGCCCAGGCCGAGAATGCCGCCGGGGACCACCACGTCGGCCTGGTCGTGGGGGGCACCCACGACGACCTGCGCATTGACCTGGATGGGTTCACCGGCTCGATCCTGGTGCCGGGCATCGGCGCCCAGGGCGGCACCGTCAGCGGACTGGCGAAGGTTTTCACCGCGCCGGGCCTGCGGCTGCTGCCGACCGCCAGCCGCGATGTGCTCAGCGCCGGCCCCGACCCCGAGGGGCTGAGGGCTGCTGCCCGGGCGGTCTCGGAACGCTGAACCGCGGGGCGTCGCCACTGGTCAAAATCTCAGCGTTCCAAACCTGCCAACGGTGGCCCTCGGGGATGTAGTTTGGCCTTGTCACACTGGCTACCGGCGAGTATTCACCGGTGCGGACCTCGGAGGAGCTCACATGGCTATCCCCTCATTGACTCCTGAGCAGCTCGAGGCTGCTCGGGCGGCCGCCACTGCTGCTCGTCGCGCCCGTGCCGAGCTGAAGCAGCGGGTGCGCAGCGGTGAGGTGACCCTGTCCGGTGCCATCGACCTGGCCCTGCAGCAGGACGTCCTGGCCCACATGAAGGTTGCTGACCTGTTGAAGTCACTGCCTCGGGTGGGCGAGAAGCGTGCCGCCGACGTCATGGAACGACTCGAGATCAGCCAGAACCGGCGCATCCGGGGCCTGGGACGCCACCAGATCGCCGGCCTCCGCGACCAGTTCAGCTGAGCGCCCACGGCCGTGGCCCGTGTGGCGACCACGCCCGCGACGCGGCAGAATGGCCCCGATGAGCATCTCTGAGGGTTCTGCTGGGTCGGCTGGTGGCGTGTTCGTGGTCTCGGGGCCGACGGCTGTCGGCAAGGGCACCGTCTGCGGTCGGCTGCGCGAGCGTCACCCCGAGATCTTCGTGTCGGTCTCGGCGACGACCAGGCCGCCGCGTCCCGGCGAGGTCGACGGGGTGCACTACCACTTCGTCGACGACGCCACCTTTGACCGGATGGTCGCCGACGGCGGGCTGCTGGAGTGGGCGGTCGTCCACCAGCGTGCCCGGTACGGCACCCCCCGTGTGCCCGTCGAGCAGGCCGTCGCCCGGGGCGAGGTGGTCATCCTCGAGATCGACCTGCAGGGCGCCCGTCAGGTGCGGCAGAGCTATCCCGAAGCCGTCCACATCTTCCTGGCTCCGCCGAGCTGGGACGAACTGGTCCGCCGGCTGGTCGGCCGCGGCACCGAGACCGCCGAGCAGCAGGAAGAGCGACTGGCCACCGCCAGGCTGGAACTGGAGTCGCAGTCGGCCTTCGACGAGGTGCTGGTGAACGGTGAAATCGAGGAAACCGTTGACCGTTTGGTAGAGTTGACAGGTCTGTGAGCCGATGGCTCCGCACCCCCGTCTTTCGCGAAAGGGACATAGTGACCACCAACGCTCCTGAAGGCATTACCAACCCGCCGGTCGACGAACTGCTTGACCAGGTCGACTCGAAGTACCGACTGGTGCTGTTCGCCGCCAAGCGCGCCCGCCAGATCAACGCGTACTACTCGCAGCTGGGTGAGGGCCTGCTCGAGAACGTTGGCCCGCTGGTCGAGACCGGCGTCCAGGAGAAGCCGCTGTCCATCGCGCTGCGCGAGGTCCAGGCAGGCGTGCTCGAATACACCCAGATCGACCCCGAGGCCGAGGCTGCCGCCCGCGCCGAGGCCGCTGTCGCCACCCCCGACTTCGGCATGGACGACCCGTTCGGTGACCTCGGTCCCGTCGACCCGGCCTGACCTCGCGTCCGACCACCCCCATCGCGACCAGGTCGCGGATAGGCCCGGCTCTTCGCCGAGCAGCAAGGAAACACCATGAGCAGGCTCTTCACCTCAGAATCGGTCACCGAGGGACACCCCGACAAGGTTGCCGACGCCATTTCGGACGGGGTGCTGGACGCCCTGTTGGCCCAGGACCCGAACAGCCGCGCCGCTGTCGAGACGCTGGTCACCACCGGGCTGGTGATGGTCGCCGGTGAGGTCCGCACCGAGGCCTACGCCGACGTCTACGGCATCGCCCGCAAGACCATCATCGACATTGGCTACGACTCGTCGGAGAAGAGCTTCGACGGCAACTCGTGCGGGGTCAGCGTCGCGATTGGCTCGCAGTCGCCCGACATTGCCCAAGGCGTCGACTCCGGCATCGAACAGCGGCTGGGCAACTCGGTCGACCTGCTCGACGAGCAGGGCGCCGGTGACCAGGGACTGATGTTCGGCTATGCCTGCAACGAGACCGAGTCGCTGATGCCGCTGCCGATCGACCTGGCCCACCGTCTGGCGGAGCGGTTGACCGAGGTGCGCAAGGACGGCACCCTGGACTACCTGCGTCCCGACGGCAAGACCCAGGTCACCATCGACTACGACGACCAGGGACGGGTGCGGGGACTCGACACCGTCGTGGTCAGCACCCAGCACGCCCCCGAAATTGACCTGGACGCCACGCTGGTCCCCGACCTGCGCCGGCACGTCCTGGCCCCCGTCCTGGAACGCTACGGACTGGCCGGTGACTTCAAGGAGTTCATCAACCCCACCGGCCGCTTCGTCATTGGTGGCCCCATGGGTGACGCCGGCCTGACCGGCCGCAAGATCATCGTGGACACCTACGGCGGCTACGCCCGTCACGGCGGTGGCGCCTTCTCGGGCAAGGACCCGTCCAAGGTCGACCGCTCGGCCGCCTACGCGATGCGCTGGATCGCCAAGAACGTCGTCGCCTCTGGTTTGGCCGACCGGTGCGAGGTCCAGGTGGCCTACGCCATCGGCAAGGCCCAGCCCGTCGGGTTCTACGTCGACTGCGCCGGCACCAACCGGGTGCCCGAGGACCGGATTCGCGAAGCCATTCTGGAGACCTTTGACCTGCGCCCGGCCGCGATCATCCGTGACCTCGACCTGCTGCGCCCGATCTACTCCAAGCTGTCGGCCTACGGCCACTTCGGCCGCGACCTGCCCGAAATGACCTGGGAGCGCACCGACCGTGCCGAGCAGCTGGCCCGCGTGGTCCGCTGACGAGGTTGTCCACAGCCTGCCCGGGGCCGGTCACCGTTGTCGGTGACCGGCCCTAGTCTGTCTGGTGATGAATGAGACCGGCACACCCGCGGCAGCACCCGGGGCCCCCGTGGCGCGGGTGGCGCGGGTGGCCGTCGACATGCCCCTGACGCACCTGGACCGCTGGTTCGACTACCGCATTCCCGCTTCGTTGGCCGCCGACGCCCAGCCCGGGGTGCGGGTGCGGGTGAGATTCGCCGGGCGGGTGGCCTCGGGCTACATCATCGAGGTCGTCGAGCAGTCCGAGCAGGACGCCGAACTGTCGCCCCTGGACAAGGTGATCTCGCCCGAACCTGTCCTCAGCCCCGGCCAGGTGCGCCTGTGCCGGGCGGTGGCCGAGCACTGGTGCGGCACCTTCGCCGACGTGGTGCGGCTGGCGGTGCCGCCGCGCCACGCCACCACCGAGAAGGCCACCCGGTCGCCATGGCCAGTGCCCGAACCGCAGCCCTCACCCGCGACCGGCCCCCTGGACGCCGCCCAGCACTCGGCCGGGTTCCTGCAGGCGCTGGAGTCCGGCGAGGGGCCCCGGGCGTTCTGGCAGGTGCCGCCGGTGACGGCCGCGGTGGGGGACTGGGCCGAAGGCTTCGCCCAGGCCGTCGCCGCCTGCCTGGCCAGCGGCCGCCGGGCGCTGGTGGTGGTACCCGACCAGCGTGACCTGACGGTCGCCGAGACAGCCCTGGTCACGCGGTTCGGCGAGGGCACCGTGGCGGTGCTGCACGCCGACCTGGGCCCGTCGGCCCGCTATCGCAACTACCTGGCCGTCAGCCGCGGCCATGCCCGGATCGTGGTGGGCACCCGCTCGGCGGCCATGGCCCCCATCGACGACTGCGGACTGGTGGCCATCTGGGACGACGGGGACGACCTGCACGCCGAACCCCGCTCGCCCTACCTGCACGCCCGCGACGTGCTCGCCATCCGGGCGGTGCAGCAGCAGGCGGCCCTGCTGGTCGCCAGCCACGCCCGCAGCACCGAGGTGCAGCGCTGGGTCGAGACCGGCTGGCTGGTGCCGCTGGTCATGGAGCGTGCGGCACTGCGGCGGGCGACGCCGGCCCTCAGCATTGCCGGCGCCTCGGACTGGGCCCTGGAACGCGACCCGCTGGCCCGCCAGGTGCGCATCCCTGCCGAGGCGTTCGCCACCGTCCGCACCGGCCTGACGCAGGGACCGGTGCTGGTGCAGGTCGCCCGCACCGGGTATGCCGTGGCGCTGGCCTGCGCCCGCTGCCACGCCTCGGCCCGCTGCCATGCCTGCCACGGACCGCTGCGTCGGGCAAAGCAGGGTGCGGTGCTGGACTGCGGGTGGTGCGGACGGGTCAGCGGATCATTCCGGTGCACCACTTGCCAGGGCACCGAACTGCGGGCGCCGCTGGTCGGCGCCGAACGCACCGCCGAAGAGTTCGGCCGGGCCTTCCCCGGCGTCCGGGTGGTTGACAGTTCCCGGGGTCATGTCGTCGAGGGCGTCGACGACACACCCCAGTTGGTCATCGCGACTCCCGGCGCCGAACCCGTGGCCCGGGGCGGGTATGCCGCCGCGCTGCTGCTCGACACCACGCTGTTGCTGGCCCGCGCGGACCTGCGCGCCTCGGAGGAGGCGCTGCGTCGCTGGCTGAACACGGTGGCCCTGGTGCGTCCCGGTGAGCAGGGCGGCAGCGTCTGCGCCGTCGGCCCGTCCGAGGCCCGCCCGCTACAGGCGTTGGTGCGCACCGACCCGGCGACGCTGGCCGCCCGAGAACTGGACGACCGGCGCGAGGCCGGGTTCCCGCCCGCGTTGCGGTTCGTCCAGATCGAGGGCAGCGCCGAGGCCATCGAGACCCTGGTGGCGGCGGCGCGGCTGCTGCCCGAACCCGACCTGCTGCCAGGGGCCCAGGTCACCGAACCGCTGGAGGGGCTCGACGTGCTGGGACCGGTGCCGGGCGCCGACGAGACGACGCAGCGGCTGACCCTGCGGGTGCCACCGGCGCAGGCCACGGAGTTGGTGCGACGGGTCCGGGCGGGCCTGGCCATCGGGTCGGCGCGCAAGTCCCCGCCGGTGCGGGTGCGGGTCGACCCCAACCAGCTTTCGTGAGGGTCTGCTCCGACTAGGGTGGCACCACCATGAGGATCGCATTCGCAGGAACCCCGCAGGTCGCCGTGCCCGCCCTGGAGTCGCTGGTCGACTCACCCCACGACGTCGTCGGAGTCATCACCCGACCCGACGCGGCGTCCGGTCGCGGCAAGAAGCTCAAGGCCTCCGAGGTTGCCGACCGGGCCGAGGCATTGGGGCTGCCCGTGCTGAAACCCGCCCACCCCCGTGACCCCGACTTCCAGGACCAGCTGGCCCAGTGGGACCTGGACGCGGTCGCCGTCGTCGCCTACGGGGCGTTGCTGCCTCAGTCAGCGCTCGACCTGGTGCCGCACGGGTGGGTGAACCTGCACTTCTCGCTGCTGCCACGCTGGCGGGGTGCGGCGCCGGTGCAGCGGGCCATCCTGGCCGGTGACCTGAAGACCGGTGCCACCACCTTCCGCATCGTCAAGCCATTGGACGCCGGGCCGGTCTATCGCAGCATGACCATGATGATCAGCTCGACGGCCACCTCCGGCCAGCTGTTGGGCGAGCTCGCCCACGCCGGCGGGCCCCTGTTGGTGCAGACCTTTGACGACATTGCCGCCGGCGTCGAGCCCACCCCCCAGTCCGAGGACGGCGTGACCACCGCAGCCAAGATCAGCACCGAGGACGCCCATATCGACTGGAACCTCGACAGGGAGCAGGTCTCGCGCCACATTCGTGCCGTCACCCCGGCTCCCGGCGCCTGGGGGCTCCTGGGGGATGACGTCTTCAAGGTCGAACAGATTGCCGAACCCGACGACCCGTGGGCGGCGCCCACCCTGGCCCCGGGCGCTCTGGCCGCCGACAAGCGTCATCTGTGGGTGGGCACCGGCACCGGCCCCCTGGAACTGCTGCGGGTGAAGGCCGCCGGGAAGAAGTCGATGGCCGGCGCCGACTGGGCCCGCGGCACCCAGCTCGGGCCGGAGTCCCTGCTCAGCTGACCGCACACACCACTGACGCACACACAACGCACCGAGGGTCGGCGGGAGGATCTCCCACCGGCCCTCGGCGCTGTGCTCAGCAGAGCGGTGCGCGGCTCAGACTGCGGCAGCGGCGTCAGCGGCGGCGCGCAGCAGGTAGGCCGTGGACTGGGCACCGGGGTCGCGATGGTCGGCCGAACGCTCACCGAGGTAGCTGGCGCGTCCCTTGCGGGCGACCAGCGGATCGGTGGTCTCGGCGCCCGCCTGGGCAGCCGTGGCCATCGCGTCGAGCACCTCGGCCGGCGACTTGCCGGCCGTGGCTGCCTCATTGCCGGCAGCGATCGCCGGCGTCCAGGCGTCGACCATGGTCTTTTCGCCGACCTCGGCCTTGCCACGCTGCAGGATGCCGTCCAGGGCAGCCTGCATGAGGGCCACGACCCCCGCGCCGTCGAGGTCCTGGGCGCCGGCCTTGGAGGCACGCAGGAAGGCGGTGCCGTAGAGCGCACCCGAGGCGCCGCCGACGGTCGAGATGAGCGTCATCGCGGTGGGCTTCAGGATGTCCTCGGCGGTGGTCGCCTCGACGCCCTCCAACTTGGCCAGGACTGCCTTGAAACCGCGGTCCAGGTTCGAGCCGTGGTCACCGTCGCCAATGGCGCGGTCGAGGTCGGTCAGTTCCTCGCGCTTGGCCGTGGCAACCTCGGCCGCCCGCTTGATCCAGTCCAGGGCCCATGCAGCCCCCAGTGTGTCAGCCATGTTTTCCTCTCAGTTGGACCGGCGATCAGGCTCCGGCGCGCCATCCAGCAGTATGCACCGGCGCGTCGAACAACTTGGTCAGTTCGTCGTCGAGTCGCATGATCGTGATGGAGGCGCCCGCCATCTCGATCGAGGTGAAGTAGTTGCCGACCTGGCTGCGCACGACGTTGACGCCGAGTCCGTCGAGCTTGTCCCAGGCGTGGTTGAACAGGATGTACTGCTCGTGCAGCGGGGTGCCGCCCAGACCGTTGACGAAAAGCAGGACGTCCTCGCCCGAGCTCAGCTTCATGTCCTTGACGACGGTGTCGACGAGCACGTCGGTGATGTCGTCGGCCGGCATGATCGGGACGCGGCGGACGCCGGGCTCGCCGTGGACGCCGATGCCGAGTTCGATCTCGTTCTCGTCCAGGTCGAAGGACGGCTTGCCGGCGGTCGGGACGGTGCAGGCGGTCAGGGCCAAGCCCATGGTGCCCATCGAGTCGTTGATCTTCCGGGCGACCCGGGCGGTCTCGTTCAGGTCGTAGCCCAGGTCGGTGGCCGCACCGATCATCTTCATGGCGGTGATGGCGCCGGCGACGCCACGGCGTCCGGCGGTCCAGGTGGAGTCCTCCACGGCGACGTCGTCGTCAATGACGACCGACTGCACCTCGATGCCCTCGGCGGCAGCGATCTCAGCCCCCATCTCGAAGTTCATGATGTCGCCGGAGTAGTTCAGGACGACGTGCAGGACGCCGGCGCCGCCGTCAGCCGCCTGGGTGGCGGCCGCGATCTGGTCAGGGGTGGGGGAACTGAAGAAGGCACCGGGGGCCACGGCGTCCAGCATGCCCCGACCGACGTAGCCGCCGCCCAGGGGCTCATGGCCCGAACCTCCGCCGGACACAACGCCCACCTTGCCCGCCACGGCGCCACCGGCACGGTGGAAGTGCACCGGGTCGGTCTTGTACTCGACCAGATCCTTGTGCGCGATGCTGAACCCGCGCATGAACTCCGTGAGGACGTTCTCCGGATCGTTGATGAGTTTCTTCATTGTCTGCTCCCGTCATAGACTGAGGCACCATTGCCCCGGTCGCACCACACTTGGGCGCGACCGCATGGCTCTCACCCTAGACAGGCCGAACCTGTATAGACAAGTGTTTCTGACAGGAGTCTTCCTCCTTGAACAACCAACGCTCACAGCCGCGCCGAGACGACCGTCGTGGGGGGCAGAATGCGCATCCTGACCCGGCCGGTCAACCCCCTGAGGACACCCGCCGCGGGGTGACGGTGAGCCCGGCCCGGCGGGCCGCCTATGACGCCCTGTTCCAGGTGGCGACCGACGACTCGTTCGCCAACCTGGCGCTGGGGACGGTGATCAGTCGGCACCAGCTGGACTCCCAGCAGGCAGCGACGGCCACCGAACTGGTCAACGGCACCGCCCGGCTGCTGGGCACCTACGACCGCATCATTGAACGCGCCAGTGGCCGTGAGATCGGCTCGCTGGAACCGGCCGTGGTGACGGTGCTGCGGCTGTCGGCCCACGAACAACTCTCGATGCGCACCCCTGCCCATGCTGCCGTGGACGAGGCCGTCAACCTGGGACGCATCGCCGTCGGGCACCGGGTCACCGGGGTGATCAATGCCATCGCCCGCAAGGTCGGCCGCCAGGACCTGGCCGGCTGGCTCGACCTGCTCAGCGCCGAGGAGGACTACCTGGGCGAGTTGGCCACCCGGACGCACCACCCGCGGTGGATCGCCGACGTCTATGACTACCTGCTGGGCGATGACGCCGAGGCAGCCCTGCTGGCCAACAATGTGCCCGCCACACCGACCCTGGTGGTCCGGCCCGGGCTCATCGAGCGGGATGCGCTGAGCGAAACGGGCCTGGAGCCGACACCGTTCAGCCCGTTCGGGTTCAGGCGACCGGGCAATCCCGGTGCGTTGAAGGAGGTGCGGCAGGGCCGCGCCGGGGTGCAGGACGAGGGGAGCCAACTGATCGCCTGGCTGCTGTCGCTGGCGCCTGTCGGGCCGGAGGTTGCCGGGATGCCCTGGCTGGACATCTGCGCCGGGCCCGGTGGCAAGGCGGCGCTGCTGACCGGGCTCGCCCGTGAACAGGGCGCCTCGCTGGTGGCCAGCGAAAAGGCCCCGCACCGGGCGAAGCTGGTGAGCCAGGCGCTGGCGCGCTACGAGGACGGGTGGACGGTGCTGGCCGCCGACGGGCTCGCCCCCGCCTGGCAGCCTGGTGCCTTTGCCCGGGTGATGACCGACGTGCCGTGCACCGGGCTCGGCTCGCTGCGGCGACGCCCCGACTCACGCTGGCGACGCACCGAACAGGACCTGGCCGAACTGGTCGACCTGCAGGCCGGGTTGATGGAGTCCGCCTGGCAGTCGACGGCGGTCGGGGGAGTGCTGGCCTACGTCACCTGTTCACCGCATCCGTTGGAGAGCATCGAACAGGTGCAGGCCTTCATGGACCGACACCCCGAGGCCGACCTGCTGGACGCGCCGGCGCTGCTGCCCGACGTGCCCGATGCCACCCATCCCGATGACGAGCGGATGCTGCAGTTGTGGCCGCACCGGCATGGCACCGATGCGATGTTCGCGGCGCTGCTGCGGCGCACCGACTGATCCACCTCAGGACGTCTCAGCACCCGGCCGATAGGATCCGGCCATGGGCATGAGGATCACACCGAGCATTTTGAACGCCGACTTCGCCAACCTGCGTGGCGAGATCGAACGAATCCCGAGCGCTGACGGCGTGCACGTCGACGTGATGGACAACCACTTCGTCCCCAACCTGACCCTGGGTCTGCCCGTGGTCGAGGCCATCCGCGGGGCCACCGACAAGGAACTCGACATCCACCTGATGATCGAGGACGCCGACCGCTGGGCACCCGCCTATGCCGAAGCCGGCGCCGAGACCATCACCTTCCACGTCGAGGCCGCGGCCGCCCCCATCCGACTGGCCCGGGAACTGCGCAAGCTGGGCGCCAAGGCGTCGATGGCGCTGAAGCCGGCCACCCCCATCGAGCCCTACGCCGAGATGCTGGGCGAACTCGACATGCTGCTGCTGATGACCGTCGAGCCCGGCTTCGGCGGCCAGAAGTTCCTCGACCTGGTGCTGCCCAAGATCCGTCGCGCCCGCGAACTCGCCGACAAGACCGGCCAGGAGATCCGCATTCAGGTCGACGGCGGCGTGACCATCGAAACCATCGGACGCTGCGCCGAGGCCGGCGCCGACACCTTCGTGGCCGGTTCAGCGGTCTACCGCGCGGCCGACCCCGACGCCATGGTCAACGAGTTGCGCCAGATCGCTGCGGACGCGGCCCACGCGCACTAGCCGCAGCCGCACTAGCCATCGTCCCCGTCGCGCAGGAACTCCTCGATCTGGGCAGCCAGGTCCTCGCCGCTGGTGGGGGCCAGGCTCCGGTCGCTGGAGGCCTCCAACGCGCGGACGTAGCGCAGCATGTCGGGGTCGGTCTCGACCAGCTCGGTGACCTGCTGTTCCCACTGGTCGGCCGACTTCTCCAGTGCGGCCCAGTCGAAGTCGACGCCCAGCACCTCCGAGACCCGCCGCGCCAGCGCCAAGGTGGCCTTGGCGCACTCCTCGTCTGCGGTGTAGGACGGCGTGGAGACCCACATCGACACCACGTCATGTCCTGCCTCGGCCGCCACCAGCGACAACACCCCGGTGATGCCGGTCGGCCCGGAGTAGTCGGACTCCTCGGTGCCCATGCCCCAGACCAGGTCGTGGTTGGTGGCATCGACCGAGACCGGCAGCGGACGGGAGTGGGGGTCATCGGAGTTCATCGACCCCAGCACCACCACCGGCGTCGCGTGACATTGGGTGATCGTCGCCAGGATCTCCTGGCACAGGTCGGCCCAGTCGAAGTTGGGTTCGTCGCCCACCACCACCAACAGGTCCCGCTGCGGTGTCCGGCACACGGCCATGCAGGTGTTGGGCCACTTCAGCACCTTCTTGCCGTCAAGGGTGTGCACGATCGGACGACTCTGCCGCAGGTCGTAGTAGCCCTCGTCGAAGACGAGCACCTCATGGGTCTCGTTGCCCAGCACCAGATGCCTGATCACGGACGTGGCTGCCTCGCCGGCGTCATTCCAGCCGCGGAAGGCTGCCACCACCGCCGGCTGGCGCAGGTTTGACACATCCAACTCCATCGGCCCAGCCTATCCGTCCCGCGGGACTGCTCCCGGAAGGCCACCTCGGGGCGCTGGACTAGGCTGGTGGGCATGTCTGAAACCCGTGTCGAAGCGCTCCGGCGTGTCCTTGGTCATCGCGTTCTCGTGGCTGACGGGGCCATGGGAACGATGCTCCAGGGCGTCGACCTGGACGTCGACGCCGACTTCAACGGCCACGAGGGCTGCAACGAGGTGCTGAGCCTGACCCGCCCGGACGTGGTCGCCGGCATCCACGAGGCCTACCTGGCCGTTGGTGCCGACTTCGTCCTGACCAACACCTTTGGCACCAACCTGGCCGCCCTGGCCGAGTACGGCATCGTCGACCAGCTCGAGGAGCTGGCCGAGGCCGCCGCCCGGATCGCCCGACAGGCCGCTGACAAGCACGCCACCCCCGAGCGTCCGCGCTGGGTGCTCGGCTCGATGGGGCCCGGCACCAAGCTGCCCAGCCTGGGCCAGGTCGACTTCCGCGCCATCCGCGACGCCTACCAGTTGCAGGTCGCCGCGATGATCCGTGGCGGCATCGACGCAATTCAGGTCGAGACCAGCCAGGACCTGCTGCAGGCCAAGGCCGCCGTGATCGCCGCCAAGCGGGCCCGCGCCGAGGCCGGGGTGGACCTGCCGATCTTCGTCAACGTCACCATCGAGACCACCGGCACCATGCTGATGGGTTCGGAGATCGGTGCCGCGCTGACCACCCTGCAGCCGCTCGGCATTGACCTGATCGGCCTGAACTGCGCCACCGGCCCCGCCGAGATGTCCGAACACCTGCGCCACCTGTCCCAGAACGCCCAGATCGGCCTGGAGGTGATGCCCAACGCCGGTCTGCCCATGCTGACCAAGGACGGCGCCCAGTACCCGCTCACCCCCGAGGAACTGGCCGACGCCGCCGACCGGTTCTGCGCCGACTACGGCCTGAGCCTGGTCGGTGGCTGCTGCGGCACCACCCCCGAGCACATCCGCCAGGTCGTCGACCGGGTCCGGGGCCGTGAGGTCGTCGCCCGCCAGGTCGAACCCAACAATGCGGTCAGTTCGCTGTACAACGAGGTGCCCTTCGCCCAGGACGCCAGCTACCTCAGCATTGGTGAACGCGCCAATGCCAACGGCTCCAAGGCCTTCAAGGCGGCCATGCTGGAGGGCAACCTCGACGAGATGGTCGAGATCGCCCGCAACCAGTCCGGCGACGGCGCCCACCTGATCGACCTGTGCGTCGACTACGTCGGACGCCCCGGCGAGCAGGACATGCGCCAGATCGCCAGCCGCTTCGCCACCTCGGTGACCCTGCCGATCATGCTCGACTCGACCGAACCGGAGGTGATCGCCGCCGGCCTGGAGTCCCTGGCCGGGCGCTGCATCATCAACTCGGTCAACTACGAGGACGGGGACGGACCCGACTCCCGCTACGCCCGGGTGATGCCGATCGTCGCCGAGCACGGCGCCGCCGTGGTCGCGCTGACCATTGACGAGCAGGGCCAGGCCCGCACCGCCGAGTGGAAGGTCGCGGTCGCCGAACGGCTGATCGACGACCTGACCACCAACTGGGGCCTGGACGTCGGCGACATCCTGGTCGACTGCCTGACCTTCCCCATCGGCACCGGCCAGGAGGAGACCCGCCGCGACGGGGTCGCCACCCTGGACGCCATCCGCGAGCTCAAGAAGCGGCACCCCCGGGTGCGCACCACCCTGGGTGTCTCCAACATCTCCTTCGGGTTGAACCCGGCCGCCCGCATCGTCCTGAACTCGGTCTTCCTGGCCGAGGCCGTCAAGGCGGGCCTGGACTCGGCCATCGTCCACGCCGCCAAGATCGTCCCCATGGACCGCATCCCCGACGAGCAGCGCGAGGTCGCCCTCGACATGGTCTACGACCGTCGCAGCGACGACTACGACCCGCTGCAGAAGTTCCTGGAACTCTTCGACGGGGTCACCACCGCCGACATGAAGGCCAGCCGCGACGCCGAGCTGTTGGCGCTGCCGCTGGACGAGCGCCTGGCCCGGCGGATCGTCGACGGCAATGACCGCGGCCTGTTCGAGGACCTGGACGAGGCGCTGGGCGTCAAGCCGGCCCTCGACATCATCAACGTCGACCTGCTGGCCGGTATGAAGACCGTCGGTGAGCTGTTCGGCTCGGGCCAGATGCAGCTGCCCTTCGTGCTGCAGTCGGCCGAGGTGATGAAGCGGGCCGTGGCCCACCTGGAGCCGCACATGGAAAAGGCCGACACCGAGGGCAAGGGCACCATCGTGCTGGCCACGGTCAAGGGTGACGTCCACGACATCGGCAAGAACCTGGTCGACATCATCGTGTCCAACAACGGCTACACCGTGGTCAACATTGGCATCAAGAAGACCATCACCGAGATCATCGAGGCCGCCGAAGCCGCCCGCGCCGACGCCATCGGCATGTCCGGGCTGCTGGTGAAGTCCACCATGGTGATGAAGGACAACCTGTCCGAGCTCAACGCCCGGGGGCTGGCCAGCCGCTACCCGGTGCTGCTCGGCGGTGCCGCGCTGACCCGTGCCTATGTTGAGGAGGACCTCAACGGCATGTTCGAGGGCGAGGTGCGCTACGCCAAGGACGCCTTCGAGGGCCTCAGCCTGATGGACGCGGTGATGGCCGTCAAGAAGGGCGTGCCGGGCGCGAAGCTGCCCGAACCGCGCAAGCGTCGCACCGCCCGCGGCTCGCTGGTCGAGATCGAAGAGCCCGAGGACCTGGGCCGATCCGACGTCGCCCGTCCGGTGCCCGGCAGCGTCGAGGTGCCCGAGCCGCCGTTCTGGGGCACCCGGGTCACCAAGGGCATCGCCCTGAACGACATTGTCGGCTGGCTCGACGAGCGGGCCACGTTCATGGGCCAGTGGGGTCTGCGGTCGCTGAAGGGTGGCCCCAGCTTCGAGGAACTGGTCGAGACCGAGGCCCGTCCCCGGCTGCGGATGTGGCTCGACCGCATCCGCGCCGAGAGCATTGGCGAGTTCGGGGTGGTGCACGGCTACTTCCCGGTGTTCAGCCGCGAGAAGACGCTGGTGGTGCTCGACCCCGCCGACCACAGCCGCGAACTGGGCAGCTGGGACTTTCCCCGGCAGCGCCGCGACAAGCGGTTGTGCCTGGCCGACTTCTTCCGTGACGAGGCCGAGGCTGCCGAGTTCGGCCCCGACACCTTTGCCATGCAGCTGGTCACCATGGGCCCGCAGGTGGCCCGCGAGACGGCCAAGCTCTTCGAGGCCAATGCCTACCGCGACTACCTCGAACTGCACGGCCTCAGCGTCCAGCTGACCGAGGCGCTGGCCGAGCTGTGGCACTCCCGGGTGCGCGCCGAGCTCGGCCTGGCCGCGGCCGACGGACCCGTCGACGAGGCCATCCGTGACCAGGCCTACCGTGGGTCGCGCTACAGCTTCGGCTACCCGGCCTGCCCCGACCTGGAGAGCCGCCAACTGCTGGTCGAACTGCTCGACCCGTCCCGGATCGGGGTGAACCTGTCCGAGGAGCTGCAGCTGCACCCCGAACAGTCCACCGACGCGATCATCGTCCACCACCCGGAGGCCAAGTACTTCAATGCCCGTTGACACCGCCCACGCGGACACGACCACCCAGCACCCGACCACCCAGCACCCGACCGGCCCCCAGCACGTCGCGGCGCTGCTGTTCGACTTCGACGGAACCCTGGTCGACACCGAGCCGCTGTGGATCGACGTCGAACTGGAGATGATGGCCGAACGCGGCGGTCACTGGGACTACGCCGACGCCCAGGCCCGCAACGGCACCTCCGTGCCGAGCACGGTGCGGCTGATGCTGGAAGAACTCGGCGACGACCAGACCCGGCCCGAGGACTTCATGGCCGAACTGTTCGAGCGGGTCGTCGCCAAGGTGCGGCAGACCGAACCGGCGTTTCGTCCCGGCATCGAGGCGCTGCTCGCCGAGGCCCGGGCCGCCGGGGTGCCCTGTGCGGTGGTGACCTCCAGCCCCAAGCTGATCACCGATGCCGTCCTGCCGCGACTGCCCGCCGACCAGTTCGCCGCCGTCATCACCCAGGAAATTCCCCGCAACCTCAAGCCGCACCCCGAGCCCTACCTGCTCGCCGCCGAACGCCTCGGCGTCGACATCCACCGCTGCGTCGTGGTGGAGGACTCCGACCCCGGCGCCATTGCCGGTGAGGCCGCCGGTGCCGTGGTGATCGGGTGCCCCACCGACGGCATCCTGCACGAGACCGCCGGACGGGTGGTCGTGCAGACCATGGAGGGCGTCGACCTGCGCTGGATTGACGACCTGGTCGGCGACCGCTACGACGAGATCGAGACCCTCTCGGGGGTCCGCACCGGCCCGATGCTGCCCGGTGAACGGGTCAGCCTCACCGACCAGAAGGGTCGGCGCCACTCGCTGCTGCTGGTGCCGGGCAAGACCTTCCACACCACCAAGGGTGGCTTGGCCCACGACGACATCATTGGCCAGCCCGAGGGCATCGTGGCCACCACCGTGGGCGGGTTGAACTTCCTGGTGATGCGCCCCCTGCTGAGTGAGTTCACCACCACCATGCCGCGGGGGGCGGCCGTCATCTATCCCAAGGACGCCGCCCAGATCCTGATGGCCACCGACATCTACCCAGGTGCCCGGGTGCTGGAGGCGGGCGTCGGCTCCGGGGCGCTCAGCCTGTCGCTGCTGCGCGCCATCGGCCCCGGCGGACGACTGTCGTCCTACGAGCGCCGTGAGGACTTCGCCAAGGTGGCCCGACAGAACGTCGAGTCGTTCCTGGGTCGCGACCACCCGGCCTGGACGATCACCGTCGGTGACCTGGTCACCGAGATCCGGGAGGAGCCGGTCGACCGGGTCATCCTGGACATGCTGGCCCCCTGGGAGTGCATTGACGCCGTGGCCAAGGTGCTCGAGCCCGGCGGGGTGCTGTGCTGTTACGTTGCCACCGCCACCCAGTTGGGTCGCGTCGCCGACACCCTGCGGGTGCACGGCGGGTTCACCGAGCCGCACCTGACCGAGACCAGCATCCGTGAGTGGCACGCCGAGGGGCTGGCCATCCGGCCCGGCCACGGCACCAGTCCGCACACCGGATTCCTGGTGGTCAGCCGCCGGCTGGCCCCCGGCATCAAGGCGCCGATGCGCAAGCGTCGTCCGGCGCCGGGCGCCTACGGCCCCGACTACACCGGCCCTCGTCCCGACAACGTGCCCATGGACAACCAGACGCCATGACCGAGCCGCCGCTGGAGCGTCGTCTGTCCGAGGCGCGCGCCGAGACCAAGGCGCTGGCCGCCCAGAACGAGACCCTGTCGCGCACCATCAAGGATGCGCGGGCCCAGTTGCTGGCCATGAAGGAGCGGCTCGACCGGTTGGGACAGCCGCCGCTGACCCGGGGCCGGGTGGTCGCGGTGGTCGACGAGTTCGTCGACGTCTTCGTGCTCGGACGGATGCTGCGGGTGGTGGCCGCCGCCGACGTGGCCCTGGACCAGCTGGCCCCCGGCGATTTGGTGCTGCTCAACGAGGGCCTGGTCATCACCGCCCACCCGGCGGCCGAGGACCCCAGCGGTGAGGTCGGCCGGGTCGTCGAGGCCACCGACGGGTTGGCCGTCGTGCAGGCCGGTCAGGACGAAGTGCGGCTGCGGCTGGTCGGTTCGGCGGCGCAGGGCCGCGCCGGGGACACCGTCCGGATCGAACGGGGCGCCGGTCTGGCGGTGGCGCTGGTCACCCGCCAGCAAGTCGAGGAACTGGTGCTCACCGAGGTGCCCGACGTCAGCTACGAGGACATTGGTGGCCTGGCCGCCCAGATCGAGGCGATCCGTGATGCGGTCGAACTGCCGTTCCTGCACCGGGAGCGGTTCGCGAACTACCGGCTCACCCCGCCCAAGGGCGTGCTGCTGTACGGCCCGCCCGGGTGCGGCAAGACCATGATCGCCAAGGCGGTGGCCCGCTCGCTGGGGGAGCAGCTGCAGCCGTCGGGGGCCGAGGCCGACCCGGACGCCCCGGGCAGCATCTTCATCAACGTCAAGGGCCCCGAGCTGCTGAACAAGTACGTCGGCGAGTCCGAGCGTCAGGTGCGGTTGATCTTCGAACGGGCCCGCCAGCATGCCACCAGCGGTCGTCCGGTAATCGTCTTCTTCGACGAGATGGACTCCCTGTTCCGCACCCGCGGGTCGGGCATCTCCTCCGACGTGGAATCCACGGTGGTGCCGCAGTTGCTCAGCGAGATCGACGGGGTGGTCGGGCTGGACAATGTCATCGTCATCGGTGCCTCCAACCGTGAGGACATGATTGACCCGGCCATCCTGCGCGCCGGCCGACTGGACGTGAAGATCAAGCTCGATCGTCCCGATGCCGAGGGCGCCCGCGACATCCTGGCCAAGTACCTGGTCGCCGAGGTGCCGATCGCCGCCGGCGACGAGGTCGGGGCGCTGATCGATGCGGTGGTCGACGACATCTACGCCCGCGACCACCACAACCGGTTCCTGGAGGTGAACTACGTGGACGGCGGCAGCGAGGTGCTGTACTTCGGCGACTTCTCCTCGGGCGCGATGCTGCGCAACATCGTCGACCGGGCCAAGCGTTTCGCCATCAAGGACGAACTGGTCGGCGGTGCGGGGGGAGTCTCACGCGCCGGTCTGCTGCAGGCCGCCCGCGACGAGTTCCGCGAGAACGAGGACCTGCCCAACACCACCAACCCGGACGACTGGGCCCGGATCAGCGGACGCCGCGGGATGCGGATCAGCTGGGTCCGCTCACTGGTCAGCCACTGACGCGGCCGGCGTACTGCGGCGGGTGACGAGCCGGGCGACCAGGCGCCAGCCCACCAGGAACAGCAGCAGCACGACGCCGGCCACGATGATGAACGGCGTCTCGGCGGTGTCGCCGCTGGACACCCGGAAGAACAGGCCACCGGCCCAGGTGATGAACCAGGTGAACAGGCCGGCGCCCAGACCCAGGTGGTCGCGGCGGCGGATCAACATCACGGCCCAAGCCACCAGGCAGGCGGTCAGGAACGGCCAGGCGGTGCTCAGGATGCCGTTGGGGGTCAGCCCCTCGGCGTGGCTGGCGCGTCCGATGGTGGCGAAGACCAGCACGAGCACCAGGTCGACGAGAATCGCATACTGCTTGGCCATGGCCCCAGCCTATCGAGCCGCCCGGACGTCCGGGACGTAGGCTCACCTGCATGAGGATGGTGCTGGGCAGCGAGATCGAGTACGGCATCAGCCTGCGCGACCGCGCGGCCAACCCGGTGCAACTGTCCGAGGGTGTCGTCCTCCGCGTGCCGGGCCTGGGGGTCGGGCACCTCGACCGGATGCTCGGCAATGGTGCCCGCGTCTATGTTGACCACGCCCACCCCGAGTACTCGGGCCCCGAGTGCGTCAGCGCCACCGACGTGCTCACCTGGGAACTGGCCGGTGACCAGTTGATGCAGGCCGCCGCCCACCGGCTCTCGGTCAACCTGGACGACCGGGTCGTCCTGCACCGCAACAACACCGACGGCAAGGGTCGAAGCTACGGCTACCACGAGAACTACCTGCTGCCGAGACGACTGCCCTGGTCGCGGATCGTCGAGCAGGTCACCGGGCACCTGGTCAGCCGGGTGGTGCTGGTCGGCGCCGGCCGGGTCGGGCTGGGTCAGCACGGCGGGCAGCCCGGCTTCCAGATCAGCCAGCGCGCCGACTTCATGGAGGCGCTGGAGGGCATCGAGACCACGGTGCGTCGGCCGCTGGTCAACACGCGCGACGAACCCCACGCCGACCCCGGACGATGGCGGAGGCTGCACGTCATCACCGGTGACGCCACCATGGCCCAGGTGGCCACCCTGGTCAAGGTCGGCGGCACCGCGCTGGTGCTGGCCGCCATCGCCACCGGTGACAGCCGGGTGCCGCGGCTGGTCGACCCGCTGACCGCCGTCCGGGCCTACTCCCGTGACCTCGGTGTGAGGGTGGCGCTGCCGTGCGATGACGGGGTGGATCGCACGGCCCTGCAACTGCAACGGTTGTACTGGGACGCGGCCAGCGCCCACGTCGACGCGTTGCCCGACGGGGCGCTGGTGCTGGAGTTGTGGGACGAGTTGATCCGTGACGCCGAGGCCGATCCCGGGCTGCTGGCCGACCGGGTCGACTGGGCCGCGAAACTCGCCCTGCTGGACGGCCTGAGACGCCGCCACGGGTGGGACTGGGACGACGCCGGTGTCGCCGCCGTCGACCTGCAGTGGCACGAGCTCGACCCCGAGCGGGGGCTGGCACTGAAGCTACAGGCGGCCGGACGACTGCGTCAGCTGGTGGAGCCGGCGGCAGTGCAGCTGGCGATGCGCACGGCGCCGACCGGCACCCGCGCCGCAGTCCGGGCTGCGCTGCTCACCGAGCACGAGGGCAGGGTGGCGCGCGCCGACTGGAGCCAGCTCATCCTGTCGAGTGAGTCCGACACCCCGCGCATCGACCTGCGCGACCCGTTCGGTGACGTCCGGACATAGACTGGCCCGCGATGAGCGACCAGCAGCAGTCCCGACAGCAGCGGCAGGGCCACGACGGCCCCGCCGAGGAGCAACTGCGCCTGACGTCGTCCAGCAGCCAGCCGCAGGCGTCCGACAGTTCCTTCGAGGACCTGCTCGACCAGATCGATGCGGTCATTGACGCCAACCCGGCCGGTTACGTCCGCACCTTCGTCCAGCGCGGCGGGCAGTAGCGCCGACCAGTCGGGGCCAGGTGCGAGAATGGCGCAATGCCCGACGCGACCCCTGACCCCCTTGGTGGCCCGAACAGTGGCCTGAATGGTGGCCTGACCGGACCGGTCGTCATCATCGGCACTGGGCTGGTGGGCGCCAGCATTGGCTGCGCGCTGAGCGCCGCCGGCTACCGGGTGCATCTGGAGGACCGGGTGCCCAGCCACGCCATCGTCGCCGCCGGCAGGGGAGCGGGGGTGGTCACAGCCGCCAGCCCCGATGCGGTGAGACTCGTCGTCGTTGCCACCCCACCGGCCCACGTGGCCAGCGTCGTCGACGACGCCCTGGACCGGTTTCCGCAGGCCACCGTGACCGACGTGGCCTCGGTGAAGTCGATCATCATTGACTCGATCGACGCGGCCGACGCTCACCGCTACGTCGGGTCGCATCCCATGGCCGGCTCGCAGTTCTCGGGGCCGCTGACCGCTGACGCCGACCTGTTCATCGATCGCACCTGGGTGATCACCCCCACCCCGGCCAATGCCGAGGCCGACATCGCCCGGGTCCGTGACCTGGCCACCATCTGCGGGGCCAGGGTGGTCTGGATGGATCCGGTCGAGCATGACCAGGCGGTGGCCCAGGTGAGCCACCTGCCGCACCTGATGAGCATCCTGACGGCCGGTCACCTGCGCGGGGTGCCCAGCGACCACCTGCCGCTGGCCGGGCAGGGCATCCGCGACGTCACCCGCATCGCCGGCTCCGACCCGGGGCTGTGGAGACAGATCCTGTGGGGCAACCGGCAGGCGGTGCGCGCCGAACTGGCCGGGGTCCGCGCCGACCTGGACGAGCTGCTCGGCGTCCTGGACGACCCCGACGCCCTGGAGGGCTTCCTGGCCCGCGGCCGCGCCGGGGCCCGGTCATTACCGGGCAAGCACGGGCTCAGCCCCGACGCGTTCGTCACCGTCACCATCGAGATTCCCGACGCCGCCGGTGCGCTCGCCAGGCTGTTCACCGACGTGGATGCGGCCGGCATCAACGTCGAGGACCTGTCCATCGAGCACGACCCGTCGCGCCAGTACGGCTACCTGTCGGTGGCCGTCGACCCCGGCTCGGTGCAGGCGCTGGCCGATGCCATGCGTGGCAAGGGGTGGGAGCTCCACCTGCCCTGAGCAGGTTCCGAGCCCCCGTCCGCGCGGCTCCTCCACCAGCTGCAGTAGTTAGCGACTGGTGCACGGCTTCAACCGCGGCATCAGTCGCTAACTACTGCAGCTGTGGTGTCCCGTGGCCTGGATGATGCTGGCCGAGGTTCATCGGCGGGCCTGACAGAATGTTCACCTGCCCGCCAACTGTTGTTGGCCGGGCGTCCGCATCGGTTTTCCCCAACGTCAAACAAGAGGTCATAGCGTGAATTTCGTGGAACAGCCCCAGGTCGAGACCCAGCAGCCGGAACCGGCGCTGGTCATTGCCATCGACGGGCCCAGCGGATCGGGGAAGTCGTCCACCTCGCGGGGCGTGGCCCAGCGTCTGGGGCTGTCCTTCCTCGACACCGGTGCGATGTACCGCGCCGTCACCGTGGCCTACCTGCGCGCCGGGCTGCAGCCCGACCAGACCGAGGCCATCGAGCGGCTCGTCGACGAGGTGGAACTGACCGTCACCGATGATCCCGGGGCGCCTGCCATCGCGCTGGACGGTGAGGACGTCACCGCCGAGATCCGCGAACCTCGGGTCAGCCAGCACGTCTCGGTGCTGGCCACCAACGCCCACGTCCGGCAGGTGCTCACCGACCAGATGCGCGCCCTGATCGAGGCCGCCGACCAGCGGATCGTTGTCGAGGGCCGCGACATCACCACCGTGGTGTGGCCCGACGCCCAGGTGCGGGTGCTGCTGGTCGCCGACGCGCAGGCCCGGATCCGCCGCCGTGAGGCTGAACTCGCCGGTGCCGCCAGCACCGACGAAGTCCACGACCAGGTGGTGCGTCGTGATCGCGACGACGCCACCGTCAGCGAGTTCGCCACGCCCGCCGAGGGCGTGACCTTGGTGGATTCCACCCACCTGAATCTCGAGCAGGTCATCGACGCGATCTGTTCGCTGGCACCCACACCCCAGGAGTGACATGAGCCTCGCCCTCACGGCTGCTGATCTCGACACCGTCGTCCCGGCGCGCCCGGTCCTGCCGGACGTTCCCCGACTCGATGATCTGCCGCCGCTGAGGACGAGGCTGTTGACCACGCTGCGTGGCAGCTTCCGGCGGCTGCTGCACACCGTGTGAGACGTCCGGCTGCACGGCATGGAGAATGTTCCCGAGGACGGGCCGGTGATCCTGGCCGCGAACCACATTGGCACCCTGGACGGCCCGTTGCTGGTGGCCGCCACCGGTCGCACGCTGGCGCTGGCCAAGAGCGAACTGTTCGATTCGCCGGTGGGACCGTTGCTGAGCCTCGCCGGCCAGATTCCGGTGAGCCGCCAGTACGCCGACATCCGGGCCGTGAAGCGCTGCCTGCAGGTGCTGGACGACGG
This sequence comes from Tessaracoccus sp. SD287, assembly GCF_017355265.1. Taxonomy (GTDB): domain Bacteria; phylum Actinomycetota; class Actinomycetes; order Propionibacteriales; family Propionibacteriaceae; genus Aestuariimicrobium. The sequence goes on along the minus strand of NZ_JADIJQ010000003.1, from coordinate 54,832 downwards.
TCGCGTGCTGGCAATCTTCCCCGAAGGCAAGCGGGGCATCGGCGACATGTCCCGCATCCAGGGCGGGGCCGCGTACCTGGCCATGGTCACCGGGGCGCCGATCGTCCCGGTCGCGATCCTCGGCACCCGGGTGCCGGGGACGCACCTGACCTCCACGCCGCCGCTGGGGTCGACAATGCACATCGTGTACGGTGGACAGGTTCACATTCCCATGCAGGAGTGGCCGCGTCGGAAGGCCGACATCGCCGCTGCGACCAGCTATTTGGCGCAGGTCTGCGGCGAACACGTGCGCGTGGCGCAAGAATTGACCCAGATGAGCCTGCCGGGAGCCTGACCGGCCGCGGCTCGATCAACGAAGGACCCCCATGACCGAGCCCAGCAACACCAGCCCTGATTTCGACACCAGCGACTACGCGCCCGGAGCGTTCGACCTGGCCGACGGCGAGTTCCCCGCCGAACTGCTCGGCGAGTTCGACCTCGAGCCCGAGGTTCCCAAGCCGGTGCTGGCCGTGGTCGGACGACCCAACGTCGGCAAGTCGACCCTCGTGAACCGCATCCTGGGTCGCCGTGAGGCCGTCGTCCAGGACGTCCCCGGCGTCACCCGCGACCGGGTCAGCTACGACGCCAACTGGGCCGGACGCGACTTCGTGCTGGTCGACACCGGCGGCTGGATCTCGGATGCCCGTGGTCTGGCCGCGCAGATCGCCGAGCAGGCCGAACTGGCCATCATGGCCGCCGACGCCGTGCTGTTCGTGGTGGATGCGACCGTCGGCACCACCGACGAGGACGAGGCCGTCGTCCAGGTGTTGCGCCGTGCCAAGAAGCCGGTGGTGCTGGCCGCCAACAAGGTCGACGACCAGCGCACCGAGGCCGAGGCCGCCACCATGTGGAACTTGGGCCTGGGCCAACCGTGGGCGATCTCGGCCATGCACGGTCGCGGCACCGGCGACATGCTGGACGCCGTCCTGGAGGCACTGCCCGAGGCGCCCCGCGAGGCTGGTGTCCGTCTGGGCGGGCCGCGCCGCGTGGCCATCGTCGGACGCCCCAACGTGGGCAAGTCCTCGCTGTTGAACAAGATCGCCAAGGCCCAGCGGGTGGTCGTCTCGGACATGTCCGGCACCACCGTCGACCCCGTCGACGAACTGGTCGAGGTGGGCGGGGTCATCTACAAGTTCATTGACACCGCCGGCATCCGCCGCCGGGTCAAGGAGGCCTCGGGCCATGAGTACTACGCCAGCCTGCGCACCCAGAGCGCCATCGAGCGCGCCGAGGTGTGCGTGGTCGTCATCGACGCGTCGGACGAGATCAGCGAGCAGGACCTGCGGATCCTGTCGATGGTCGAGGACGCCGGCCGCGCGCTGGTGATCGCCTACAACAAGTGGGACCTGACCGATGAGGAGCGTCGCTACTACCTGACCCGCGAGATCGAGCGGGACGTGCACGGCTTCTCGTGGGCGCCGCACGTCAACATCTCGGCGCTGACCGGTCGCAACGTCGACAAGTTGTCCAAGGCCATCGAGATGGCGCTGGAGGGTTGGGAGACCCGCGTGTCGACCGGCAAGCTCAACTCGTTCCTGGGCCGGGTCGCGGCGGCGCATCCGCACCCGGTGCGTTCGGGCAAGCAGCCCCGGATCCTGTTCGGCACCCAGGCGCAGGCCTGCCCGCCCACCTTCGTGCTGTTCACCTCCGGCGAGTTCGACCCCGGCTACGTCCGTTTCGTGGAGCGGCGACTGCGCGAGGACTTCGGGTTCCCGGGGACCCCGGTGCACGTGTCGGTGCGGGCCCGGGAGAAGCACAAGAACCGGACGTAGGGGACGCGCGTGGGCCGGGAGGCCCCGAGACGGCCGCCACGCCACTTACCCGTGATGGTCACAGTTGCCCCTGCTTCGAAGCGGGGGCAACTGTCGTTTTCTGGGGTAATCAACTGCTGGGTCACCAGGTGTGGCTTTCTGAAGGCGGTGAACTGCGCGATTCTTTCCGGTGGGGCGCTGCTAAGGTCACCGGAAGCACATTCTGGATAGGAAAACTCAATGGGGAAGCTTGTTGCGGGCCTGCTGGCTGCAGTCGTCACAGTCGGGGGCATCGCTGCTGCAGCGGATGCGATCAATGGTCGTGAGGCGCAGACGAGCGGCAAGGCTACCGTTGTTCGGGTGATTGACGGCGACACGTTGGTGGCCCAGGTGGACGGGGTCAGGACAACCATTCGACTGCTAAATGTGGATACGCCGGAGACCAAGCACCCAAATGTCGCACCCGAATGTCTGGGCGTGGAGGCGACGGTATTTCTCACCGAGCGACTGCCGGTCGGGACCCACATCGATCTCGAGTATGACCAGGAACTCCTGGATCCTTACGGTCGGACGCTGGCGGCGGTCACCGAATCGGGACAACTAGTCAACGCCGAGATCGCCCGCAAGGGTCTCGGAGCAGCCGTGGTGTACCGCCCGAACGACAAGTTCCATGGCGCCGTCCTGCGCGCCCAGCAGGAAGCACAAGCGGCCCGCGTCGGGCTGTACGACCCGAAGGTCGCTTGCACACTGCCTGCCCAGGTGGCATCGACGGTGGCGGCCCTCGAGAGCCTTCCTGAACCGTCTGCTACGGACGCTGCTGCGGCGCTCGCGGCGCTGGGAATGGTGGCGGCAGCGATCGAAGGCGCCCAGGCGGTGGAGTCCGCCTTGGACGACGCCGAGCGTGGCGTGCACGCGGTGAGGAGGGCTGCCTATGAAGCCGGGGTGCCCGGCTATCGCAAGATGCTCCGCGCGGCTCTCACAGGTGCGCGAGAGAAGCGACAGCGTCACACCGCGCATCACGCTGCGCTTGTTGGTAGCGAAGAGGCGGCCCGGAAGGCGGCGGAAGCACGCAAGGCGGAGGAAGCACGCAAGGCGGACGAGTCCCGTAAGGCCTTAGCGGCGCAGAAAGTGGAGGAAGAGCGCAAGGCTGACGAGGCGCGCAGGGCTGAGCAAGCACGGAAGGCCGCGCAGGAGCGCGAGGCTGCAGCCAAGAAGGCGCAGCAGCGCAAGTTGGTCAAGGCGCCGGCCACGAAACGTCCCAGCGCCCCGAAGACGACCTCCAAGCCGAAGGCGACCAACCCGTACCCGGGTTACACCGGGCCGCGCTGTTATGCACCCGGAGGCAAAACCTGGAAGCCGTGCTGAATCCAGCGCTGTGGTGGGCGGCCGGACGGACGGGCGCTCGCCGCGTCTCCATGACGAATACCCGCGAAAGTCACAGCTGCCCCTGCTTCGGAGCAGAGGCAGCTGTGATTTGTGGGTGCAACGGGCGGGCGGGGTCAACAATCAGGGGCCACTCGTGGCATCACTGCCGAAGTGGTCCGGCAGCTCAGGGGAGTCCGAGCCGGTCGAAATCCTGCTGCATGCGGGTGCGCCGTCGATACCTCTCCCGCAGCTCGGCGATGAACTCGTCCACCGCTGCTTCCTGGGCCGAGCCGGACGCCAGTCGGCGCATCGTCGCCAACCGGCGGGCAGCGATCGGGTAGTTCCTGGGGTCGGTGACGCTCAGTTCGTCCTCGACCAGGCGTCGGTGGATCGGCAGCACTGCGGTGGCGTCGATCTTCTCGTAGGTCTTGAGCAGGTCACTCCAGGTGGCATGGTCGTCAAGGTGCAGGGAGTGGGCGAGTTGCCAGGCGGCTTCGGGCTGCTTGAGTGTTCGCAGGGTGAAGCCGACGGCGTCCGCTGGCGTGCGGGTCAGGCTGCTCATCACCTCTTCTCGATATTCGGGCCAGCTCGTCCGGGCGGCCTTGAACAACGCGGTCGCCGTCGTCTGCGACGGCCAGCGACGAAAGACGTCGAGTCGGGCCGGAAGCAACTCGTCGGGCCGGTGCTGCTGGAGCAGTTCGCACCAGTAGTCGGCGGCGCTCCGGGACTGGTGCTGATGGTCGAACTCAGTGGCCTGCCTGGCCCAATCGATGGCGAGATCGAACTCACCGATCTCCTCGAGGGCCTTCGCCGTGTCCACGTACCAGGCGGCGACCTTGCGGTCACGGGCGTGGGTGCCGATGATCGCGTCGATGTCGCGGTCCAGCACGGCCAGGCGCTGGGCATTCCAGTCCAGGGTGAACCACTCTGCGGAGTGTTCGGAGCTGAAACGTTCGTCGTGACTGGGTCGTGGGCCGAGACTCGCCTCGATCTCGGCTAGCCGCTGGCGGTAGGTCCGGACGCCGGCTACGCCCAGGGCCGGCGCGTAGGCCACTGGGTCGAGCTCGAAGAAGTCGACTTCGCCGTCGAACTGGAACTTGATCATCCAGGTGATCAGCTTGCTGCTCGGCACGTGGGCTGCGGCGGCGGTCTGGGGATGCAGCTCGAGCAGCCGATGCACCGCATCCCCGATGGTGCCACTGGAGTCATCGGCGCGTGCGATCACGGCGATGGCGCTGGTGAGCGCCTTGTGGGTGACCGCGTGCACCTCGCTGGGGTCGCTGGTCGTCAGGGCATCCTCGAGGATGTCGATCGCCTCGTGCATCTGACTGCCATGCCGGTTCGCGGCGTGGTAATGCAGTTCGGCACGGGTGCGGATCAGGGGCAGGACGGCATCGGCCAGATTGCTCACGGGGAGCTCCTTGCGCTAGACAGGGACCGCGATCAGGCTACGCGGCAATCCGGATGGCGGGCCAAGTCGTGACCGGTGCGCGTCCGATTGGGCGCAAGGACCACTTTCCGGTAGTGTTCTTCTTCGGGTCAGCCCGCCACCTTTATGGTGGAGGACAGACCCGGGCGGGCTGTAGCGCAGCTTGGTAGCGCACTTGACTGGGGGTCAAGGGGTCGCAGGTTCAAATCCTGTCAGCCCGACGTATAAAGCGTAGTCAGAGGCGGTTTCGGAGAAGTCCGGGGCCGCCTCTTTCGTGGTCTTGGCAGCAACATCGGCAGCAGGGGTTAAGAGGTGACCCGGCGGGGACCGCGACGGGCCGGCGGGAACTGGTGGGTTCCAGATCTTTCCGCTCGCGTGGGCTGTCCAGCGGAAGTTCTGCCATAGAAGTCACGATGTCCGGTCAGTCTCAGGATCTGAGCGGACGTTCTGCCATCACTGTCACGATGTCCTTCGATTGAGGCTCACTCCGCCGATCAAGTCGTCCAGGTGGGTCACGTCGACGTCCGCGCCTAAGCCGACGGCGTCGGGATCCGAGCCGACGTTCTGTCATTTCGATAACGATGTTATCCACGCACGCTTGTGGCCGGAATATCGACGTAGCCTCATATCGAGGACGCCTCGTTTGCCGGCTGGTCCCGCCCGTCGCACAGGCCCGATGCCCTCTCGAGCAGAGGGATGTCCCCAGTGACCAACGCCGTCGAGCCCACTCCCGTTCAGACCAGTCCCGACGCGCCCAGTCCCGACGCGCCAGTCCCCACAGCCGTTACGAGGCGTACCATCATCGTCGCGACCGGACTGGCCGTGACCGTTGGCCTTGTCGGCGCGCTCGCGCGGCCACGTCCGCCGTCGCTCTCCACCACTGTGACGGGGGACCCAGCCCTCGCCGCTCTGGCGCTCCCGTACCTGGACGGGGCACTCGACCGGGTCAGCATCGCCGTCGTCGACGGCAACACCGTCACCTACGCGAACTTCGGCGCCGACGGCACGACCGTGTACGAAATCGGCTCGATCACCAAGACGTTCACATCTCTACTGCTCGCCGATGCCATCGAGCGGGGCGAAGTGACAGCCGACACGAGACTGGGTGCGCTCCTGCCGCTCGGGGATTCGCCGGCAGCCGACGTCACGTTGGCCGAACTTGCCAGCCACCGCTCGGGGTTGCCGCGCACTGCGCCGACCACGTACCGGATGATGCTGCTGCAGCTCAATAGTCCACATCGTGACCCCTACGTCGAGGATGTTGACGGGGTGATCGCACAGGCGCGGGCAGCGGCCCTGCACGAAAGGGGTACGGTCCGCTATGCCAACTTGGGCGCAGCACTCCTCGGACAGGCACTCGCTGCGGTGACCTCGACCGATTACGCCGAACTGGTGGGCCAGCGCATCTTCGGACCGCTCGGCATGACTGCCAGCACTGTCCCCGTGACCGCCGCGAATCTGCCGGCGACTGTCCTCACCGGATACAGCGCTGATGGCAAGTTTGCGCCGCCCTGGACGCTCAATGCATCGGCTCCGGCAGGGGGCATCCACTCGAACGCCACGGATATGGTTCGGTACGCGCAGGCACTGCTTGGCGGCACCGCCCCGGGCATGGGCGCGCTCACTCCACGCTGGGACGCCGGGTATGGCGCACGCATGGGCTACGCCTGGTACACCACCTCGGTCGCAGGGCACATCGTCACCAGTCATGGTGGCGCCACCGGAGGGTTCTGCGCCGCCATCGCTCTCGATCTGACCAACCATCGGGCGGTCATCATCCTCTCGAACACGAAGTCACCCGTAGAGCAAGCCGCACTCACGCTGCTGGTCGGGGAGCACTGATGAACATCATTGTCCTCACCATCATCATCATGATGCTGCTCGGTGCACCGAACGGCCTCATCGTCAGTCTCGCCGTGGCGTTGATCGCTGCGGCAGTTCGGACGCAGGGACGGCTCCGTGAGCGAGCGCTGGGCATCCTGAAAACCCGCTTCCTCTGGACGAGTGTTGCATTCTCGTTGGCGGCGCTGCTGCTCGAGGATGGGCAAGGGGTCGCGATTGTCTGGCTCATCGTGGCGTTCACGATCAGCGCCTGGTGGGGGCGTGGGACAGTCACCGATCGCGATCGAGCGGGGCTGATCGTCCGCTTCGTCGCGGCGCTGACGGGCCTCACCATGGCATGGGTGACCTGGGACTGGGTCACCAGGCCGACCGTCGTCTGGTTCCTCGCCGTCTTCTTGGTCGCAGTCGGCGTGTTCGGGATGGTGCTGCGCTGGTTGGCGATTCCGTGGTTTGCGGACACATTTTCACGGGTGCGCACGGTTGGACTCGCCGGCAGTGTGGCGATGTGCACGGCGATTATCGCTGTGCCTTTCGTGTGAGCCGCTCAAACTCGAGCTTCCGTCATCGTGTGGTCGGACGAGGCCAGGCGCGTCAGCAGGTCCGAGGATGATCACCCCGTCCCGTGGCAGGTGGCCTGCAGTGATCGCGTTGTCGGGGAGGACCACCGGACCGCGCCCGAACGTCTCGTTCCATGGCGGTGCCCTGAGACGTTGCGTCAGGCGCTCGCCCTGACCAGGTCCCATGGCTTCCAGCTCGGCAGGTTCTCGTCCCGGTGAGCAGCCCGGGGTGCCCACTCAGCGACGCAGGTGGGCGGCAAGGTCCGCTGGACGCGCCCGGGAATGAGGTGCCTCGTGTCAGTCTGGGGTCTGAGTGGAGGAGCGCCGGGTGCCCTCGGGATCCTCGGTCCTCTCCAGGGACTCTTCCAGAATGATCTCGGCCTGAACATGCGGGGACTCACTGCCCGCCGCTTGTTCCTCGGGCAACAACTGGGCCCGGGTCTCGACATCGTGCTTGTCCGGCGTCTGCGTCATGCCAGTGGACGTTACCGTCGAGGGTCACTCGATGCAGCAACTAGCTCCAGCGTGACTACTTCCGTCCGACCCACCCAGTCCCAACATCTGGTGCTGAACACTGCTTCACCCGCCAACGACCGTCTGGCTCGTCCAGAAGCCGGCCCGCGGCTGCAACAACGGAATGCCGGTCAGGCGCAGGCCGAGGCGCCTGACAGTCGTTGCCACAGGGCGAAGCCCAGGATGGCGAGTCCGAAACCTGCGCTGGCGGCCCAGTTCGGCTGGTCGAGCATCATGCCGGCGCCGGGGACGAGCAGCGCCGGCATCAGCGCGCACGACGACGCAACGCCTCTCGTGGCTCCCCGCAGTGGCAGGTAGGTGGTCAGGACCAGTGCACCGATCACGGCCATTGCGCCGATGAGGATGTAACCCTGCAAGTTGGCCAGTGAGGCCCCTGCTGAGGCGAGGTACCCCAGGAAGAGCAGCGGGCTCAGCAGCAGCAGCGCCAACGTATGGCGTGGGAGCCACCCGGCGCGGAGGGTGTTGATGACCGACGGACGTCTCAGGGCGACGGCGTCCAGGGCCGGGATCCGACCGTGGGGACCAAACATGGGGGACTGGTCGGTCCGTCGGCCGTCAGCCAGCATCAGACACCGGCGCTCTGCTGGGTAGCGATCTGCGCACGGACGTCGTCCATGTCGAGCCCGTTCACCTGCTCGATGACGCGGTCCAGGTCAGCGGGCCTCAACGCGCCGGGCTGGTTGAAGACCAGAATGCCGTCCCGGAACGCCATGAGAGTGGGGATGGACGAAATCCGGGCCGCTTGCGCGAGCTGTCCTTCGGCTTCGGTGTCGACCTTGCCGAACACGATCCCGTCATGCTTGGCAGAGGCTGCCTCAAAGGTGGGGGCGAACGCTCGGCAGGGGGCGCACCAGGCCGCCCAGAAGTCGACCAGGACGATGGGATTGTTCTTGATGGTGCTTTCGAAGTTGGTTTCCGTGAGGTTCTGCGTTGCCATGGTGGTCACTCCTTGTCGTCGTGTGGGCTTAGCGGCCGAAGACCTTGAACAGCCCGGAACTGGACGTGATCACGGGCTGCACGGACTGCGCGTGTCCGTCGCACCACTGGTCGGCGGACACGTGGGCCTTGACCTGGTCGATGTGCTGGCCGCAGCCGGACCACGTGGTCTTGCCGCAAACATTGCATTGGGTGGGGCTGCACATGGGCAATCTCCTTGTGTTGTGCTCTGCGTCTGCACACAACGATACTCCCGGGGGTATATGGGGAGTCAAGTCGACCGGCCTGGTGGGTGGTTCTCAGTGGGACGCCGGTCGTGTCGGGTCGTGGCGAGGGGCCGACCAGGGAAGGCCCGTGGCTAGCCAGGCAGAGCCCGATGGTGCACGCGCTGCTTCTCGGCAGACACTCACGCTCCGCTGACGATCACCAGCTCATTGCCCTCCGGGTCGGCGACCCGCCAGCGGCCCTCCGACTCATCCAAGAGCTGGCCCCGGCCCGCAACGGCCGAGGCGACACGCGACTCCGCGACGTCCGCCGGCACCGCAAGCTCGACATGGATGCGGTTGCGCTGCCGGCGCCGATCCGTCTCCGAGACGTCGAGCTCCTGGAACACCACCTCCGGGTTCAACCGGCGCAGATCGTAAATGTCGCTGGCCCCGTCGCGCCGGTCGTGCTCGTAGCCGAGCGCAGCGACCCAGAACGCCCGCACCGCGGCCACATCGGCAGCGTCCAGGAACAACTGGACAAATCGGGGGCGTGCAGAATCCGCCGTGGCCCCGAGTTCACGAGCGGCGGCCTGGATACTCACGGCAAGATCGGTGAAGTCCAACGCCAGGCCGTGGGCATCCTTGTCCCACTGGTCCTTGCCACTGTCGAGGATCACGAGCCCGGGGCGCAGGTCGATCAGCAGCGGGAAGCCCGCCTCGTGGGCCAGCGCTGCCGCGGCGGCAACCAGCTCACGTTGCTGGGCAGGGGAGGTGACGCGGTAGCACGCCATGGCGCTGAACACCGCCTGCCAGTCGGAGGTTCCGTCCTGATCGCCGAGCCCGTCTCCTGGCACCAGGTCGACCTCGTTGCCATCGGGGTCGGCGTGACAGACCCCGAACGGTCCCGAGCCTTGCCCAGGACTGGCCTGCGCGACTGCCGCGGCCGGACGCACCACGTCGAGGTGGATGCGGTTGCGCAACGGCCGGGCCTCGTCCACCCCACGGATCCGTAGCGGTGGGTCGCGCCGCAACGCATCCACCAAACCAAAGTCAGGGCCAGGGGAGTAGTCGAGCACGTGCTGCCAGAACTCCTGCACGCCCGACGGGTTGGGGGATTCGATCACGACGCTCAGGTGCTGCAGCACGGCGGGGTTCGCGGCCAATCCCAGGTCCCGCGCCACCGCCGACACCGCCCCGGCGTGCTCATCGGAGTCGAGGCGCACCCGTAGGCCGGTGGCGCGCAGGTCCACCAACATCGCGGGCGCCAACTCCATGATGCGGCTCGCCAACGCGGCCCCTTCGGTCAACGACGGCGCGTCGAACCATGCGGTCGCCACACCGTCGACCACCCGCCAATCCGTCCCGATCTCTGTCATGTTCGGCACTGTATGCCCGATCCTGGCGATCACTTCAGGAAGGGGATGAGGACAGCTCGAATCGGGTCTGGCTCGAGGCCGAGGGCCATCTCTGCCCAGATCACACCGGACGTTCTCCGCGCCCCACCCGCGCCACGATGGTGGCAATCCGGCTCGCACGCGTTTCTGAGCGCTTGGCCAACGCAATCAGGGCGAGCGCCTGTTTGCGGATGCTCGGCGCACAGGAGTCCCAGGTGGTCCGCGCCACCGCGTTCGCGTCGAGGGCGTCGACCAGTTCAGGCGGCTCGACGAGTGCCTCCACGGAGTCGAACACCGTCCACATGCCATTGGCCTTGGCCCGCTCGATCGCCGCGATCCCCGCCGGCTGCAGGCGTCCCTCACGTTCCAGGTCTGCCACCCGCGCCTTGTTGGAGGCTGCCCACGGGCTGTTCAACCGGCGAGGCGACATCCACTGCATCGCCCGTTGGTCGTCGAGTCCCTTGACCTGTCCGTCGATCCAGCCCCAGCACAGGGCCTCACGGACGAGGTCGTCATACGGCAGGGGCGTTCGTCCCGACTTGCTGCGCCATCCGATGACCCAGACGCCCTCCCGGCGAGTGTGGTTCGCGGCCAGCCAGTCGCGCCAGTCCGCCAGCGTCGCCGGTTGGAACTGCTCAGCCTCTTCGCTCGCCATGGGCTTCATCCTCCGGTCGGCCTCGCCCCCGAGTCCACACGGACGCTGCGAAGGTCTCCATGCAGCAAGTGTGCTCACCAACCCCTGGACCGGCAACAGCATGCGGGATGTGCGGGACTGGGGCATGTCTGCTGGCTAAGGTGCCACGCGGGGCATGCACGATCCGAACCCTTCGGACGAAGGAGCAAGAAGAGCGGCACTCACGCGAATGGAACAGCCGCTCCTCACCCTCTAGCGTCGGTGGTACGGGCAATCGGAGCCGTCGAAAGGGAACACATGCATGTCGTCGTAGGAGTCGGGTACGTCCAGGCGGCCACGACCATCCGGGGCAAGGCCACCACAGTGCTCGCAGCGGCAGCCGGACGGTCGGGCCGGTGACGGCGTTCGACGTGATCGTCACAGCCGCTGTCGTGACGAACGGGCTGCTCGCGGGCTTGTTCTTCGCGTTCACCTGCGCAGTGAGCCCGGCACTCGGTCGCCTCGATGATCGCTCCTACGTGGCGGCCTTCCGGTCCATCAACACGGTGATCCTCAACCGCTGGTTCCTGCCGGTCTTCTTCCTGGCACCCGCGACGGCGATCGCCGCAACGGTGGTGGCCACTCTGGGGCGCCACCCATCATTCTGGTGGGCGGTTGTCGCCGCAGCCTGTTCAACCTTCACCTTCGTCATCACCGTGGCGGCCAACCTGCCCCTAAACCAGGCGCTGGATGCCGCCCCTGGGACCACCTCGACGCAGTACGAGCAGGCCCGCTCGGCGTTCGAGGCCGCCTGGAACCGCTGGAATCTCGCCCGGACCCTCACCAGCGTCGGTGCCTTGGTCCTCCTGGCGTGCGCCACCATCGGGTAGCGGTCACCGCGGCCGCTGAGATTCTGCGAAGAAGATCCCCAGTCGTCACATCCACGCAGACCAGCGGCGTTGGATGACGACCAAGGGGAGCGCTCGCACAGTCCCTGCACACCGACAGGCCCAGCGGTGAAAGCGCCCCGTGTCCGTAGAGGAGCACCCATGCCCGACAAGACCGCAGTCGACGGCTCGGTCGGCGAAGCCGCCGACACCTGCGTCCTGCAAGTTCAGAACCGAGCGAACGAAGCGAAGAACGTCGTGGTCCACGTCAGGGCGTCAAGTTTGTGCCACTCGCATGCGGCCTTTGCTTGTCTGGTGGTGGGGGCCGAAGCTCGCGCCTCCCGCGTTGACCTCAATGACACGCACATGCACTTGACGACCGAGGCCAAGGCAGGCGAACACGTCGTGTTGGTGGTCAATCTGGTCGCTCGCGACAATGGCGTCCTGTGCATGCGTCTGGGCACGATCTCCTTCGAGCTCGAACTGGTCGACGTCGCCTGACCCACCAGCCATGCCCCGCCACGAGCCGCTCACGTCGAGGCGCGTCGGCGGGCCAGCACCCCCGTGAGCCACGCACGACCGCCGCTCGGCGTCGGGGAGGCGGTCCCGGCACCCCGGCCTCCCCGGCGCGTCGGCGCAGTTCCAGCGCAAGGCTGCGCTCACCGCGGTCCATGGCCCACCGATGATTCATCGCGAAGAGGGGCCGCAGCGCACAGGACAAGTACTTGAGCAGCGGCTTGGTGGCTTCAACCCTCCAGTCGTAGGTGATCGCCACCCCGTCACCGTCCTTCGCGAAGGTCCAGATGCCGCGTCCGACGAAGTCGCCTTCGGCGACGAGCGTCGACCCGGTGGGGGAAACGTCCGTAACGACGAACTGCCACCGCAACGTGTACGGCAACCAGCCCTTGGTGTGCAGGTCAACCCGCTTGCCGAGGCCATTGGCCTGCCCGGGGGTCAAAATGCGCGTTTCCAGGTAGACCGACGGCCACCACCGCGGCAGACTCTCGACGTCATTGAAGATCGCAATGACGTCCTCTGCTCGGGCCTTCATGTGCCAGTGCGTGATGAAGTGGTAGTCATTTGTCGCCATCACAACCTCCCCGGGTCATGGACAACGGTACGTCCGCCGCGACGCGTCGGACCTGCCCAAATGGGGTCTCCTCAACACACCCCAGCGCCTGCGCGTCGGCGTAGATTGTGGGCCATGGCCACAGTCTCGGGCTCAGAGCCAGTCTCGACGGAGACGCCGAATGCCTACGCACGACTGCTTCGACGGATCGAAGAAGCCGCCATCCTCGACCGTGTCGTCGACCAGGTCGACCCGTTGGCAGGAAAACTCACCTCCAACGACCGGATGCGCGGCGTCCTCCACGGCGATGTCACCGGCATCCCCCTCCACGTGATCGTCACCGACCTGCCCCTCGGTGCGTGGTGGATGTCCATCTTCCTGGACCTGTTCCCCCAACAGGACTTCCGCGCGGCGTCGCAGCGCCTCGTAGGGCTCGGTCTCGTGGGTGCCGTGCCGACCGCGTTGGCTGGGTGGGCCGAATGGTCCTTGAAGGACCAGCCGAACCGTCGGGTGGGGATCGTGCACGCCGTGGGAAACGAGGTCGCCGCCGTCATCTACCTGGCCTCCTGGGTCGCCCGGCGTCGCGGCCGTCATGACGTCGGCGTGCAGTTGAACAGGGTGGGCGCGGTCTTCCTGCTGGCGGCTGCCATGTTGGGCGGTCACATGGGCAGCACCCGACGCACAGCGTCTCCGCCGGGTCCGTCCCACTAGGGACAAGGGGTGACTGGCCACCCACATGGCTTTCTCAGCAGTGAACGCGGTACAGGTCCGTTGGCAGCGCCGGGGCGTCTTCGCGGTCCCGGCCGAACAGACCTGAGCGACGCGGCAAGACCGGCTCAGGAGCCCTTCGGCCAGTCGTCCGGGGTGGGCTCCTCCGGCTTCTCGGGGACGGCGACGTGCTGCGTCCAGTCGTCCTGGGGCCGGTAGCCGAGTTCCAACATGGTGTTGGTCATGTCCCAGCGCCGGTTCGGGTTGTCCGAGATCGCGTAGTAGAGCCCGAAGGTCACCTCGGCCTCGATGGCGCACCTCACCACCTGGACGGTGTCGTCCTCGCTCAGCCACATCGCCCGCAGCAGGTCGAGGTCGACGGTGCTGGGGTCGGGGGAACTCCAGCCGATCCGTAGCGCAATGAAGTCGATGCCGTACTCGTCGTGGTAGTAGCTGCCCAGAGCCTCCCCGAAGACCTTCGAGACGCCGTAGAGCGAGTCGGGCCGGGGCAGCTGGTGCGGGTAGACCGGCCACGTCTCGTGGCGGTCGTACATGCCCATTGCATGGTTGGACGAGGCGAAGACGAACCGTCGCACCCCGTGGGCCCGAGCAGCCTCCAGCGCATTGCGCATCCCGACGATGTTGGCATCGAGCACGTCCTGCCAGGACGACTCGGGGGAGGCCGACCCGGCCATGTGGACGACGGTGTCCACCCCGTCCATGAGCTTCTCGGTGGCCTCGTAGTCGGTCAGGTCAGCGATGGTGATCCGGTCGGCCTCGTCCTCGTCCGGATGCCTGCCCTGCAGCACCAAGTCGTAGTCGTCGGCCAACCGGTCGGCGAGCAACTGGCCGATACCTCCCGTGGCACCGGTGATCAGAACCTTGCGCTTGGTCATGCCTCGATCCTGTCATCTCGGTCGCCATGGTGTGACTGTCCGAGGGCATCGCACCACACGACCCGTGCTCCTAAGCTGCAGAGGTGACGACTCCTGTCCTCGCGACCAAGCTGTTCGTGCCGACCACGCGCCCCCGCCTGGTGGTCCGTCCGCGACTGACAACACACTTGGACGCGACACTCGCCGCGGGCCACCGGCTCACCCTGGTGTCCGCGCCAGCCGGGTTCGGGAAGACGACGGTGCTGGGCGACTGGCTGGCCGGTCTGGCCCAGCGCGAGCAGCACATCCGGGTGGGGTGGCTCTCGCTGGACGCTGGCGACAACGACCTCGTCCGGTTGATGACGCACCTGGTGGCGTCACTCCACACCGCAGGTCTTGACATCAGCCCGGTCGCACCAGAGGCGCTGGCCACCGGCCTGAGCCAGGCGGCGCTGACCGTGCTCGTCAACGACATCACCCTTGCGACGCAAGGATCGCCGGGGGAGCAGTGGGTGCTCGTGCTGGATGACTACCACGTCATTGACGCTGCTGCAGTGCACGAGGTCCTGGCCTTCGTGGTCGAACACCTGCCTGCCCACCTGCATCTGGTGGTGGCGACCAGGGCCGATCCGCCGCTGCCGCTGGCCCGGCTGCGCAGCAGCGGACAACTCACCGAGGTACGGGCCGCCGACCTCCGTTTCACCCCGGCCGAGGCACTTGAGTTCTGCAACCAGACGATGGCGCTGGATCTTGCCCCGTCGGACGTGGAGGCGCTCGAGGAGCGGACCGAGGGCTGGATTGCCGGGCTCCAGCTCGCCGCATTGTCACTGCGTGGCATCACCGAACGGCGCGGGATCGCGGAGTTCATCGAGGCATTCGCCGGCAGCAACCGGTTCGTCATCGACTACCTCGCCGACGAGGTGCTCGCCCGGCAGACCAGCGACCTCCGCGAGTTCCTGCTCGACACCTCGATCCTCGACCGCCTCACCGGGCCCTTGTGCTCGGCGGTCACTGGTGGCGCTGACGGTACCCAGATGCTGGCCGACCTGGAGCGCAGCAACCTGTTCGTGGTCCCGCTCGATGCCGAGCGCCGCTGGTATCGCTACCACCACCTGTTCGCCGACGTCCTGCGCGCGCGACTGCACGTCGAGAACCCGGGCGGGCTGCCCGTCCTGCACCGTCGGGCCAGTGAATGGTTCGCGACCCAGGGCATGGTCGAGGACGCCGTCCGGCACGCCCTGTCGGCCGAGGACTTCGAGCGTGCCGCCCACCTGATGGAGGATGCACTGCCGCAAATGCGCCGCAATCGCCGGGACGGCGTACTGCTGGGCTGGGTGCGGTCGCTGCCGGAAGCAACGGTGCGGAGCCGACCGGTCCTGGCCATCCTGTCGGGCTGGTCACTGATGTTGGACGGCGATCTGGACGGCGCCGAATCCAGGTTCGACGACGCCGAGGCGGCCCTCGAGGCGGGTCTGGACGACCCGACGCTCGCGGCCGCGTGGGCCGACACCGAGGACCTTCGGACCGCGCCTGCGACGGTGGCGGTGTACCGCGCCTCGATGGCCCAGGCACGTGGTGACGTGGCCGGCACCATGCGTCATGCCCGGCGTGCACTCGACCTTGCCCGTCCCGATGACCACTTGGTGCGTGGCGCCGGCGGTGGCTTCCTCGGACTGGCAAAGTGGGCGGCAGGGAACGTCCACGAGGGGTTGTCCCTGTTCACCGAGGCGGGGCGCAGCCTGCGCGCGGCAGGGAATGTGGTGGATGAGCTGGACAGCACCGTGATGCTCGCCGACATGTGGGTGGCCGCTGGCAGGCCGAGCCGTGCCCGCCGACTCTGCGAGCAGGCACTGGAGACCGCCAACCGGGGTGGAAACCCGTACCTGCGGGCTGCCGCCGACCTCCACGTCGCCCTGGCCGAGCTGGATCGGGAGGTCAACGACCTGACCGGCGCCGACGCCCTTCTCGAGACGGCACGCGTCCTGGGGGAACGAACGTCGATCACCGAGAACCGGCACCGCTGGTTCATCGCCATGGCGCAGGTACGCGCCGCGCGTGGGGACCATGGGTCGGCGAAGGACCTGTTCGACCAGGCGGAGGCACTCTTTCGACCCGGCTTCTCTCCCGACGTCCGCCCCATCGCCGCGATGAAGGCACGCGTCCAGATCGCGGCTGGCGAGCTCGCGGCCGCCACCGCGTGGGCGCAGGAGCGGGACCTCAGCGTCGATGACGAGGCAGAGTTCTTGCGCGAGTACGAGCATCTGACCCTGACGCGGCTCCTGCTGGCCCAGCATTGGGCCGCTCCCGGCCGTGGACCGGCAGGCACGGATCCGCTGGAGGCGTCGCTGGGTCTGCTGGACCGGCTGCACGCAGCAGCCGCTGCCAGCGGGCGAGGGGGAAGTCTGCTGGAGATCCGGCTGCTGCAGGCGCTCACCCACCAGGCCCGAGGTGACCTGCCCCTCGCCCTCGACGCCCTGGCGCTCGGCCTGGGCGAGACCTCCGAGCCCCACCGCCATGTCCGGCTGTTCCTTGATGAGGGTGCCCCCATGCTCGCGCTGCTGGACCGAGCCGCCTTAGACACGACTCCCAGCGCTACGGAGGCTCGCGTCACGCTTCGGGAGCATGCCCGAAGGCTCCTCGACGGGACCCCGCCGACCATGGACGCTGCTGTTGCCGTGCCGTTGGTGGACGCCCTGAGCCGGCGTGAACTCGACGTGCTGCGACTCCTCGACAGTGAACTGACCGGACCGGAGATTGCCCGCCAGCTCTACATCACCCTCAACACGCTGCGCACCCACACCAGGCGCATCTTCACCAAGCTCGATGCCCAGACTCGGGCAGCCGCGGTCCATCGGGCCCGCGAACACGGTCTTCTCTAGGTCGATCCACAAGACGGTGTCACCACATCACTCACATCATCTGGTGACGCCCGGTCATCATGCCGGCTCCTAGGTTCAGGTCATCTCCGCAGCATCCGCCACGGACCGACCTGAACAGGACCTGACATGACCATCACACCCAACTTCCTCTTCCGATCGGCGGCCGTCGCCGCCGTCGCCGCCGGGTTGCTCTTCATTGGCATCCAGCTTGGCCACCCCCATTCCGACGTCACCGCCGTCACCACCACCGAGTGGGCGGTGCGCAACTCGGCCAAGGTGGTGATGGGCGCCCTGGCGCTGGTCGGCATCACCGGCATGTACCTGCGTCAGGTGAAACAAGTGGGCCGGCTCGGCCTGCTGGGCTACCTCGTCTTCGCAGCTGGCTATCTGTGCATCATCGGCGTCACGTTCGTCTCCGCCTTCGTCCTGCCGTCCATTGCCGAGACCGACCCCGGCTACGTCAACGACGTCCTCGCCGCGGCCACCAACGGTGCTGCGGTCGGCGACATCGGTCTGATGCAGTCGGTCCTCAACATCATGGGTCTCACCTACCTGGGCGGCGGCATCCTGTTCGGCATCGCCCTGTTCCGGGCGCGCGTGCTGGCCCGCTGGGCAGCCGTCCTGTTGGCGCTGGCCAGCCTCTTCACCGCCTCGCTCGCCATCCTTCCTGACGCGTTCTTCCGGCTCCTGGCCTTCCCCAACTCCATCGCGCTGATCGGACTCGGTGTGTCCCTGTGGCTCAGCACCCGCGTCGAACCTGAGGTGTCGCCCGTCGCTGTCGGGGCCGAGCCCCTCGCCGCCACGAGTGTCCGATGACCCCGCCACGCGGCTCGGTGGCCCGACCGCAGCGGGTCCAGACCCGGCCCTCCCGGAAGGGGGCCGGGGTTCCGGCTGCGGACAGGACCAGCTGGGGCGTGCTGGCCGCGCTGGTAGCACTCAGCTTGATCCCGGTCATTGCCGGTTCGCTCCGGGTGGCCGAGATCGCCGGCGGTCCGCAGGTGCTACCGGTCAACCCACGCATCGACGCCGTCCCGGCACCTGTGGTGGTGCACATCATCGCCGCTGCCGTCTTCGCCCTGGTCGGGTCACTCCAGTTCTCCGCCCGGCTTCGACGCTCACGACCCACCTGGCATCGCAGGTCGGGCCGGGTGCTGGTCGGGGCAGGCATGCTGGTCGCCGTCTCCGGTCTCTGGATGACGGTGTTCTACCCCGGCGCTCCCGGTGGCGACCTGCTGTGGGCGGTGCGGCTCGTAGCCGGCACCTCGATGGCCGCCTGCATCGTCCTGGGCGTCACCGCGATTCGGCGCCACGACATTGGGGCGCACCGAGCGTGGATGATTCGCGCCTACGCACTCGCTGTCGCCGCCGGCACCCAGACCTTCACCCAAGGAGTCGGCGAGGCCCTGTTCGGCACCGGCGAGCTGAGCACAGCGGTCTCGATCAGCTCAGGCTGGGTGATCAATGCCGCCGTCGCCGAATGGGTGATCCGGCGGGCTGGGGCTGGCAGGCGTCGAATCAGCGCTGCTCGGATTCTGGCGGTGTCGCGATGAACCCGCGTCTGGAACGCGACGCACCGACCCACTACGCAGTGCGCGTCCGGGGGCACTTCGACGAATCCTGGTCACCGTGGTTCTGGGGAATGGCCCTGACCTGCGAGGACGACGGCACCACCACCATGCGCGGCGAGCTGATTGACCAAGCCGCCCTGCACGGACTGCTGGCGAAGGTTCGCGACATCGGCGCCACGCTCATTTCGGTGGAAGGCACGGCGCCCTGCTCATCGGACGGCGTTTCGCCGACTCGTGGTCCGGGGGGACTCACCGACCGGAGTAGTCGATGATGAAGGCTGTCAGGAACCCGGCAGCCGTGATCAGTCCGGTGAGCATGTGGCTGTTCTCGAAGGCCTCGGGAATCATCGTGTCGGCCAGCATCGCCAGGATGGCTCCAGCCGCGACCGCGGTGATGAAGGCGATGAGTCCACCTGAGGCGTCCTGCAGGAACAGGAAGCCGGCCAGGGCCGAGAGCCCGGAGACCACGGCTATGCCGCCCCACACGGCGAAGACGTACCCGGCGCTGCGTCCGCTGCGTTTCATACCTGCCGTGCTGGACAGTCCCTCCGGCACGTTCGAAATGAAGACGGCGGCCAGCATGGCGGGGCTGACCGCCCCAGCACCCAACATCCCGACGCCCAGGACGACGGACTCGGGCACGCCGTCCAACAACGCTCCCACGGCGATGGCGGTGCCGCTTCCGGGTGCGTCCTGCTCGCCCGGCTGTAGGTCACCGGAGCGCTTGCGGTGTCGGGCACCGCGGCGGGCCAGCAGCACATTGGCACCGACATAGACGACCGCACCGCAGACGAACCCGGCCACCATGGCGAGCAGGCCGCCGCCCTTGACGGACTCCTCCACCAACTGGAAGGACAGCGCCGAGATCAGCACCCCGGCGCCAAAGGACATCACCGACGAGACGACCCGTGCTGGCACCCGCCACTTCCAGGCGAGGGCACTGCCCAGCAGCAGCGCGGCACCGGCGACAGTGCCCCAGATCCAGGCCTGCAGCCATACGGGCATCCCCACCCCCTCGACGCGCCCACCAGCATTCGCTGACAGCGCCAGTGTTCTCCCTCGGTGGGTCGGACGCAATGGCGTCCGTTGGTGCCGGCCAACAGGCGTGCGACCCCAGCGACCGCGGGCTGCGGCACGCCGTTGGGGGTGGAATGTCGTCGGGGACGACCCGGCGCCGGGCAGCGGCGGTTAGCGTGGCGACATGACTGATCAGATTCGCATCGCATTCCTGACCGCCTCCGAAGGTGTCGAGGCGCAGGAGTTGACCGAGCCGTGGGCCGCTGTCAAGGAGCAGGGCTGGACCCCCGAGCTGGTCAGCCCCGAGGCCGGCAGCGTCGACCTGTTCGACCACCTCACCAAGTCCTCGACGCAACAGGTGGATGTCACCGTGGCCGAGGCCAGTGTGGACGACTACGACGCGCTGGTGCTGCCCGGTGGCGTGGCCAACCCCGACGCCTTGCGCACCGACAAGCAGGCCGTCCAGTTCGTCAAGGACTTCATGGCCTCCGGCAAGCCGGTGGCAGCAATCTGCCACGCCGCCTGGACCCTGGTCGAGGCCGACGTGGTGAAGGGCCGTACTCTGGCCAGTTGGCCCTCGCTGCAGACCGACATCCGCAATGCCGGAGGTGAGTGGAAGGACCAGGAGGTCGTCGAGGACGGCAACCTGATCACCAGCCGCAACCCCGACGACCTGCCCGCGTTCTGCCGGGCGCTGGTGGACGCCGTCAAGGGGGCGTGACTCATGGACGAGCAGGAGGAGTACCGCCGACCCCGCCGCCAACGAGTGCGCCCCACCGGCTTCCCCTTCCCGGGGGCAGCGGGCACCACCCGCGGGGGTACCAAGTGGCAGGTCGGCGGGTGCTGCCTGCCCCTACCGATCGGATGTGTGGGCATGATGACGGTGCTGGGCACGATCGGCGCAGTGGTACTTCCTGCCGCTCGCAAACGTCGGCAGGGATGACTCCGACCCAGGTGCTCGCGTCAGGTGCACGAACATCCATCGAACGGCTCCACCACACCCCGGAGAGGGAGAGGATCACACATGACTTACGACGAACTCAGCAGGATTCCGGCACAGCAGCAGGAGTGGCCCGGCAGGACGTCCGAACTGGACCCCCAGCCGGACCACGGTGAACAGTCCTGGGTTGGGCGCGGCAGGCTCGAGGGCAAGCGGGCACTCATCACCGGTGGGGATTCGGGCATCGGTCGTGCCGTGGCGGTGACCTTTGCCAAGGAGGGTGCCGACGTCGTCATCGCGCATCTGCCCGAGGAGGAAGTGGATGCCCAGGCCACGCTGGAACTGGTCCGCGCTGCGGGAAGGCGCGGTGAGTCGGTGCCCGGTGACCTGCGGACGCCCGAGGCGAACCGCGAACTCGCCAAGCGCGCCGTCGAACTGCTCGGCGGGGTCGACGTCCTGGTCTGCAATGCGGCCTACCAGATGACCCACAAGGAACTCCAGGAGTTCCCCGACGGCCAGATCCAGCGCACCTTCGAGACCAACATCATGGGGCCGCTGTGGCTGACCAAGGCGCTGGAGAAGGAGCTCCACGGCGGCAGCGTGATCATCACGAGTTCCGTCCAGGCCTTCAACCCGTCGGACCAGCTCCTCGACTACGCGGCCACCAAAGCCGGGCTGAACAACCTGGCGGTCAACCTTGCAGCGGAGTTGGGCGAGCACGGCACCCGCGTCAACGCTGTGGCGCCGGGACCCATCTGGACCCCCCTCATCCCGGCGACGATGCCCCCCGAGAAGGTCGACGGATTCGGATCTGACACGCCACTGGGACGCGCCGGTCAACCTGTCGAGGTGGCCGCTGCCTTCGTGTTCCTCGCCTCCGACGAGGCCAGTTACGTCTCCGGGACCGTGCTGGGTGTCACAGGCGGCAAGCCCATTTTCTGAGCCGCGCCCGGTCGTCCAGGCAGCTTGCTAAAAATCAGCTGTCAGAAGGTCAACTTTCGCTGACGTCAAGCGCCCGTCCGGCTCGAAAGCCAACCCCTTTTCAGGGGTGCCTCAGACCACGTGGCCAGGCTCTTGACTGGCCGGGCCGGCAGAGAGATGATCCTCGCGTCTGTCCGGGCTCGACAGTCCCTCGAAGGGGGTCCGTGATGCAAACCAAGACAGGTCCCATCCTCATCGGTTTGGCCTACATCGGCCTGGTGGTGTTCGTCATGCTCTTCTGCGCCAGCCAGACCGACACGTTCGACGAGTTCGCCAAGTACTGGGGGCTCTTCGGAACACTCATTGGCGTCGCCACGGGCGTCATCCCGGCGTTCTTCTTCAAGTCGCAGGCGGACCAGGCCAACGAGAAGGCGGCGAAGGCCACCCAGAAGGCGGAGAACGAATCCGAGAAGGCGCAGCTCTTCGCGGGGATCGCCGAACCGTCGGCGGTGGACCGCGTCCGCTCCGAGAACGCGCGATTGTTCGTCTGAACGAACGGTGGTGGTGCGGGGCAGCAGCGGCTGACAGGTCGTGCCCCTGGACGGAAGGCGATTCTGATGGAACGCCGTGACGCAGAACTGGCTTTCCTGGTCATGGGCGGAAGCCGATCAGGGCAGCGCATTCGGATACCCCAGGGGATGCACCTGATCGGCCGAGAATCAGCCTCGACCATACGGCTCATGGACGACGGCGTGAGCCGCCGCCATGCACTCGTGGTCCGGGCAGCTGACAGTGTGACCATCGAGGACTCGGGTTCCACGAACGGCACCTGGGTGAACGGCAGGCGACTGAGCTCCCGGCACTGGCTCCGTGCTGGAGAGGAAGTCCGGATCGGATCGGTCACCCTGCGGTTCGAGGGTGGCTATCCACCAGCGCATCATGCCGCAATGCCAGCGCCGGACGTTCAAGGACGAGGGTCTGTGCGCCTGGGCCGCGTCCTCGTTTTCGGCGCTGTCGCCAACATTGTGATCCTCGCCGTCGGTGTGGCGATCCAGTTCGCCACGAGTTCCACGAGCATCGGGCCGTGGATCGCCGCCCCGATTGTCGGGATGGTGGCCTCACTGATCGAAGTCACCAGGGAATCGTTCACTCGAGAGAAGCCGTCGCCGGCGGGTGGCCCCGTCGGCGGTGACATGCCACGGGCCAGACCGGCTGCTGCTGTCCGCCCACCGAAGCGTCGTACCTCGGTCGTTGCCGGCGTCCTCATCGCCGTCGTGCTGGTCGGTTCGGGGGGAGCAGTCGTCGCGTTTGGGGTGGCAGCGGTCAGCGGGTACATCACCGGTAACCAAGCGGGCGGCTCAGAACGATTGCGGGACGGCCCCGTCACCGTGAACGCCGACGGGGTCCTGACCACTGTGGAGAGCGTCGAACAAACGCGTGACTTCACGCGCGTCACCATCGTGGTGCAGAACAATCTCGGCAACACCATCACCCTGCCGCTGTTCACGAACGCCACACTCAGCGACGCCGTGGGAAATACGTTGGACGCGGACCGCCTGCGCAGTACTTGGAGCGATCAGATTGCTCCCGGGCAGACGCGCCGTGGCACCATCGTCTTCGGCGGCCATCTACCCGACGTGAAGACAACCGCCGTCCTGTCCTTTGCGACGGTGTTCAGGCAGGGATTTGATGGACCGACGTCCATCGTTGTGCCCGAATTGCTCCTCGACACTGTCGGCTGAACGCTGCAATTTCAGGACCCGGCGTTGACGCAGGGTTCAAGCATTGGGCAACAGTCATCGACTGTGCCCGGGTGATGGGTCCGACAGGGTGCGCCGTCGCCAGCAAGCGTTGGCTCTCATCGCAATCACTGCCGGGCGCGGCGCCGCTTGTCCACGGGTGGCGTCAGCTGACCGCACGCCATCGCCGTCAGTGCCAACCCGAACCCCAGGAGCTGCGCCCAGTTGAGGGACTCGTCGGCGAAGACCACGCCCAGGGCCGCTGCCACCAACGGCGACAGCAGGCCCAGCAGGGCCGTTGCCGTGACCGGCAGTCGTCCGAGGCCTCGGAACCACAGTGTGTACGCCAGCAGTCCGCCGACCAGCCCGAGCCACAGGTAGCCTGCCACGCCCGCCGTGTCGACGTGAGCAGGAACACCCTCCAGCAGCAGCGTCGGGGCCAACAGCACGACGCCGCCCGCGCTGAGCTGCCAACCGGCGTACCCGACCGCGCCCAGACCAGGTGGACGGCCCCACTTCTTGGTGAGGACGACCCCGGTACCCATGGCTGCAGCCCCGCCAATGCCGGCAGCCACACCGACCGTGTCGAACGCGGCGCCGGGACCGAGCACCACCATGGCGACGCCAGCCACCCCGACCACGCCCCACCCCAGTCGCCACCACGACAACCGTTCCGAGAGCACGACGACCGCGAGGACCGCGACCAGAATCGGTTGGGTCGCACCCAGTGTCGCGGCCACCCCGCCGGGCAGACGCTCGGCAGCGACGAACAGCAGCGGGAAGAACACTCCGATGTTCAGGGTGCCGAGCACCGCGGTCTTCCACCACCACGCGCCCCACGGCAGCCGACGGGCGATCAACAACGCCAGCAGTCCCGCCGGTAGCGCGCGGATGAGGGCGGCGAACATCGGGTGGCCGGCGGGCAGCATGGTCGTGGTGACGAGGTAGGTGGTTCCCCACACCGCGGGCGCGAACGCCGTCACCAGGGTGGTCGACGCACGCGACGTGGGGGAGATTGGTGTCATGGCGTGGTCGATGGCTGCTGTGTTCACCACTCCACTGTGGGCCCGCGTGATCCATGAGTCCAGCACATGCTGTTCATGCAAACAATCGTGGTTCATGATGGATGGATGGAACTGCAGCAACTGCGCTACGTCCTGGCCGTCGCCGAGGAGCGGAACTTCACCCGTGCCGCCGAGAGGTGCTTCGTGGTGCAGTCGGCACTGAGCCACCAGATCAAGTCCCTGGAACGCGAACTGGGCATGGACCTGTTCGCGCGCACCAGCCGACGCGTCGAACTCACCCCTGCCGGGGCAGCCTTCCTGCCCGCGGCACGGGCAGCCCTGGACGCGGCCGATCGCGCGATTGCCGATGCCGCAGCCGCGTCCGGTCAGATTCGGGGCACCCTCACGATCGGGCTCATCCCCACGGTGACCGCCCTCGACATCCCGGCGGCGATGGGGGCTTTCCACCGCGCCCACCCGGCGGTGCAGATCAGACTGCGGCAGGGCGACAGCCACGAGTTCATGACGGCCATCGCGCAGGGAGGCATGGACATGGCAGTCCTGGGGCTCACCGAGGCGGATGTCCCGCGGCTGGTGGCGACCCGCGTCCTGGACAGGGAAAGGTTGGTCGCTGTGCTCGGTGTCGGCCACCGTCTCGCCGGACGTCGCAGGCTACGGCTGCAGGACCTGGCCGAGGATGCCTTCGTGGACTTCCCGGCCGGATCGCCGGGACGTGCCCAGTCCGACGTTGCCTTCACCGCGGCGGGGGTGCCGCGACGGGTGGCGTTCGAGGTTGCGAGCACCGACCTGATGCTTGAGCTGGTCAGGAATGACCTCGCAGTCGCCCTGCTGGCGCCTGCGGTCGTTCCCGATGGACAGGATCTGATCAAGGTTCCGGTCGCCGACGGTCCGACCAGGATCGAGTACTTGGCCTGGAGCGACTTCAACCCGAGTCCCGCGTCGCTCGCCTTCCTGGACGTCCTGACGGAACCTAGTGCTCGATCGCGGTCCTCAGTGGGTGCTCCTTGATGAACAACGCCAGCAGCAGCCCGACGAGCATCACCGGCACTCCGTACAGGAACAGCGGCGGCAGCGCCGTGGCGAAGGCATCCGCGATGGCGGCCCTGACCGGCGCCGGCAGCGAGGCCAGCACCTGCGGGGTCAGGGAACGCACCTCGTCGGGGTCGACCCCCGGGGCACCGGACGGGCCGCGCGGCATGGCGGCGAAGGCGTCGGTCAACCGCGAGACGAACAACGACCCGAACACCGCGATCCCCACCGAGGCGCCGATCTGCCGGAAGTAGGCGACTGAACTGGTGGCGACGCCCACGATCCGGTGCGGCACGTCGTTCTGCACGACCAGCACCAGGTTCTGCATCGAGCAGCCAACGCCCAGACCCAGGATGAACATGCCTAGCCCGGTGAACCAGTAGGGCGTCGCGGCGTCGATGGTGGACAGCATGGCCAGCCCCACCGCCCCGATGATCGGGCCCAGGATGAGCCAGAGCTTGTACCGGCCGGTGGCCGAGATGAGGCGACCGGTGCCGATGGTGCTGGTCAGCATCCCGGCCGTCATCGGAATGAGCATCAGCCCCGACATGGTGGCGCTGGCGCCGTCCACCATCTGCAGGTAGGTCGGCAGGTAGGCAATGGTCGAGAACATGGCGATGCCCACGGCCACACCACCCAGTGCCGGCAGGTTGAAGTTGCGCAACCGGAACAGCGACAGCGGCATGATCGGCTCCACTGCCCGGCGCTCGACCAGGACGAACAGGGCGGCGGTGACCACCAGTCCGACCAGCAGTCCGATGATCTGGGGGCTCGCCCAGGCGTAGGTGGTGCCGGCCCAGCTGGTGGCGAACACCGCGGCGGCGCTGAACAACACGATCAGCGCCATGCCTGCCACGTCGACGGGTTGGGTCGAGCGCTCCCGGCGGGGCAGGTGCAATGCGAAGACCACGGTCGCCAGCGCGAGCAGACCCAGCGGAATGTTGATGTAGAAGATCCAGCGCCAGCCGACGCTGTCGGTGAAGAATCCGCCGATCAGGGGGCCGGCGACCGACGACAGCCCGAACACTGCCCCCATCAGCCCCATGTACTTGCCGCGTTCACGCGGGGGGACGAGGTCGGCGATGATCGCCTGGGCGCCGATCATCAGCCCGCCACCGCCCACGCCCTGAATCGCCCGGAAGATGATCAGTTGCACCATGCTGGTGGCCATGCCCGCCAGGATCGAGCCGACCAGGAACGTGACGATGGCGAAGATCAGCACGGGTTTGCGTCCGTACAGGTCGCCGGCCTTGCCGTAGATCGGCAGTCCAATGGTCGCCGCCAGCAGGTAGGCGGTGATCACCCAGGCAATGTGGTCGAGCCCGTTGAGCTCACCGACGATGCTGGGCAGCGCGGTCGAGACGATGGTCTGGTCGAGGGCCGCCAGCAGCATGGACATCAGCAGCCCGACGAAGGCCCAGATGAACAGCCGCCGGTCATGGGCGGCGGTCATGGGCGGCGCCGGGGCTGCCGTGGTGGGTGACGTGCTCATCCGAACCCCTTCAATGGATCGGTGCATCACGATAGTCACCGATCACAACACTGTGATGACAATGGCACAACCGCCGAGCTATTCGGATGCAGCCCTGACTGCGTAGCGGTGCAGCACGACGCCCTGCTCGTAGGTCTGGGACTCCAGCAGGTCGAGGTCGACGGGCTCGATCGGCTCGTCGAACAACGGACGACCGCGTCCCAGGATCACGGGGTGGATGAACAACAGCAGCTCGTCCAGCAGGCCCGCCCTCAGCAGCAGGGTGGCAATCGTGGCGCCGCCGACGCCGATGTCGCCGCTGGATTCGGCCCGCAGCCGCGCCAGCTGTTCGACGGCGTCGTCCTGGGCGCCGATCACCCGGGTGTTGTGGCCGGCGCTGGTGCGGGTGCGGCTGACCAGCACCTTGGGCATCGTTGTCCAGATTTTGCCGTACTCGCGCAGGAAGTCGGGCTGGGACTGGTCGCGGCGGGCCTCGGGCCAGAACGACTCCATCGTCTCGTAGATGACGCGTCCCTCGACCCCCATGGTCAGCTTCGCCGCGCGGGCATTGAACTCCCGATGCAGCGACTCGGTGATCCGCATCCAGTCGCCGCCTCCCTGCTCGTGGGGGTCACGCTCGATCCGCAGGTCCGCGGAGACGTTCATCCAGTAGACGAATCGTGCTGACATGGGAACTCCTGGTGCAGTGGGTCGCCGGCAATGTCACCGCACCCATCCTGCCTTCGCGTGGAGGTGGCGCGCAGCGAAATCAGGCCAATGGCGCGTGCCAGTCACCTGGTCAGTCGATGGTCACCCGCGTTGCCGCCCCCAGTCCCGGTTTCGTCCCGGCGCACGGCCGCCACCGCCGCCCGTCGTAGGATGCCAGCACCAACGACGCGCACTTTTCGTGCAGCACCAAGGAGGACGTGGTGGCCACCAACTTCGTCTGCATCTCGCCGAGCTTCCCCGAGACCAACATGCACTTCTGCACCCACCTGGCCGACGCCGGGGTGCGGGTGCTGGGCATCGGTGATGCACCGTTCCACGAGCTGCCGGCCCCGCTCACCTCGGCGCTGACCGAGTACTACCGCGTCGACAACCTTGAGGACTACGCCGAGGTGTACAAGGCGATGGCGTTCCTGGCCTTTCGCCACGGACGCATCGGATGGGTGGAGTCCAACAACGAGCACTGGCTCGAGACCGACGCCCGGTTGCGCACCGACTTCAACATCACCACCGGCCACACGGTCGACCGGATTGCCTCGATTCGCTCCAAGAGCGCCATGAAGCCCGTCTACCAGGCGGCAGGGGTGCCCACCGCCCGCCAGATCACGGTCACCGATGCCGCCGCGGCCCTGGCCTTCACCGCCGCCGTGGGGCACCCGGTGATCGTGAAGCCCGAGCGTGGCGTTGGTGCCACCGGAACCCGCCGCTTGGACGACGACGCGGCGCTGCTCGCCTTCTTCGACGTGAGGCCGGAGGGGGACTACGTGATGGAGGAGTTCCTCACTGGCGACATCTACTCCTACGACGCGATCCTGGACGCTCGCGGCGAGCCGGTCTTCGAGGCCGCCACCCGCTGGCCACCTTCGATCATGGACGTGGTGCTCGAGGGCCTCGACCTCACCTACCGGGTGCTGGGGGAGGTGCCCGAGCAGTTGCGTGAGCGCGGCCGGCGGACCGCGGCGGCGTTCGGGATGGTGAACCGTTTCGTCCACCTGGAGTTCTTCAAGCTGGACGTCGCCCGCCCCGGTCTGGCCGAGGTGGGGGAGTTCGTCGGGCTGGAGGTCAACATGCGGCCTGCGGGTGGGTTCACCCTGGACATGCTGAACCATGCCCGCAGCGCCGACGTCTACCAGATCTACACCGACCTGGTCACCGGACAGGACACCGGTGCGGCGGCTCGCGGCGCGGTCGACCCGCAGATCTGCGTGTACGCCGGGCGCCGTGACCTGCGACGTTACGCCCTGTCCCGCGAGGAGCTGCTGGAGCGCTACCGCGACGAGTTCATCCGTCACCGCCGCAACCCGGCGATGATGGTGCCGCAGATGGGTGATGAGTTCTTCATCCTGCGCGCCGAGTCGACCGAGCTGGCCGACGCCTTCGTGGCCGATGCCCTGGCCCTGGCGGGTGACCGGGCGTGACCCACGGTTCGTACCACCGCGAGTTCAGCCATGCCCTGGGCCGGGACATGGAGTTCAAGGTTTTTGGCCATGGTGGGCAGCCCTGCCTGGTTTTTCCCACGCAGAACGGACGGTTCTTCGACTACCAGGACCATGGCATGGTCGAGGTGCTACGTCCCTGGCTGGACGCCGGACGGCTGCAACTGTTCTGCCTCGACTCGGTCGACGAGCACTCCTGGTCGGATGTCGGCGGCGACCTCGCGGCCCGGATGGAGCTGCAGGAGCAGTTCCACCGCTACGTCGTCGAGGAGATGGCGCCGCGGGCGCAGTGGTGGTCGCGGACTGACCGGCCCAAGCTCTGGGTCACCGGAAACTCCATGGGCGGGTTCCATGCCGCCATCAGCTTCTTCCGGCGCCCCGACCTGTTCAGCACCATGGTGGTGCTGTCGGGACTGTTCGAGGGCAGCCATTTCGTCGGGGACAACCGCGGGGGACGCGCCCACGACAACTCCCCGGCCTGGTTCGTCGACGCCATGCCCGACGACCATCCCTGGTTGGACCAGTACCGGCAGGGACGCATCGTCGCCGCCGTCGGCCAGGGCGCCTGGGAGGAGGAACTGCTCGCCTCCACCCGGTGGATGGATGAAGTCTTGACCCGGCGCGGGGTGGACCACCAGTTCGAGTACTGGGGTCACGACGTCTCCCACGACTGGCACTGGTGGCACCGGATGATGACCAAGCTGTTCGGCGAACTGATGCCCTGGTGAGTCTTTCGTCAAAGACCCACAGAATCCGCGCCGTGCGCCGCCTGCTTGCTGCTGAAGCCCTCAAAGATCAACTGATCGATCAAACCCTGTCGCGAAAAGGAGGTAAGGTCCAAGTACTCTTTCGCCTTGCGCGCAGCCTGCTCCATCCAGTCCACGTCAATATGCTTGACGGCATAAGCGGCATCGGCGGCAGGGAAACCTTCGAACTCCAACTGCTCTTGCAGGCCAGAGGCTGAGAAGCCCGTAAGTTCCAGGTAGTCGAGCGCCTTCTTCATAGCCTGCTCCTGCGACACGGACACGGCCGCTGGGGCTTTGGTGGCTGGCGGTGCCTGGGTGGTTGCTGGAACTTGAGTGGTGCGTGGTGCCTGGCTCGCAGGCGGCACCGCGCTGGTGGCTGGAGGCGCGGTCGTGGCCACCGCCTGGCTTGTGGTCTTGTTGGACGGTTGCGCTGCCGCTGACGCCGTGGTCGAGGGGGCCGTGATGACTGTGCTCGGCGCGGGAACTGCCGTGTCCACGGAATCCTTGTCGTTCAAGTTCATGGCAGCGATGGCAATAAGTGCCACGCCCGGGATCAAGATCCGCTTCTTCTTGAACCATGGCCGCTTGGGCTTGCTGGAGGCTCGCGGTTGGGGGGTTGGATCTTGACCTGCAGCGGCGTTCACGGGACTGACCCAATGACTTCCGTTCCAAAACTGCCGACTGCCGTCGGGTTGGGTATACCAACCTGCGGGAGCTTGTGGTGACATGACGATTCCCCCTTTGTGCGAGATCAGCGCTGACCTCTACCGTCATCACGTTATCTTGGGGGAATTCCTCGCAGCATCTGGGGTGTGGATTGAGCCGCCGACTCGTGCAGGCAGTGAGCGGGGTGTCGTCGTTGGGCAACTCTTCACAACGACGGCCCACTTGTGATTTCCCACGGGGCATTCGCACTGTGGGTCGAATGCCAAGCCAACATCTCGTCGACAGTCATCTGCTTGGCACCCGGGGGCTGTTTCCGGGCGGCCCGGACGAACGCATCGAGTTCTTGATCTGTGATGAAACTCACTGCAGAAATTCCGTCGTACCCATCTGGGTGGTCGTGCATTGTGAGGAGTCGCCTGTCGCTGCTGAAAGCGCGCGGCTCGCCGTGAGGAGCCTGAGGGTCTGAAGCCAGCCAGACGGCCTCCCGGGCCCACTCGCGTGCGACCAGGAGTCCGTCCTCAAACAGCACGAACCACGTCACCGGTTCCCTCTGACCCGGAAAGGGCGGGAACGTTGCCTCCGGCAACCGTCCTCTCAGTGCGAGGCGGCTGCCAAGAGGATAACCGTCCCGCAGTGTCAGAGCCGTGGAGAAACGTCTTCGCGATCGCACGGCCGGCTGGGACGACAGGCACTCAAGGAACAGTTCAACCTCTGCGGCGGACACCCACATGCCCCCCACCTTGATCCCATGGACCCACACCTCAAGCCACTCGAGCACCTGCTTTGCCACCAGTGAGGTGCCCTGGCCCCAACTCAGCGACACGCTCGCTCCGTCGTCCTCAGTGACTGTTACGTGCACACCGGGTTCGGAGCGGTGTGCGAGGAGCTTGAGTCTGTCGTCCATGCCGAAAGCCTATGTGCGCAGCAACTCCATCAGCGTCTCGGCCTCCTCCGCGCACACTCCACAGGCCGCCAGGTGCACCTGCATGGCGACGTCCCGGTAGCCGGGGTCGCCCACGACCCGTTCGGCGTACTCGTCGATGCGCTCGAAGCACTCGTCGCACGACAGGTAGGGCGCGGTGTTCGCCAGCAGGCTCGCCGCGACCTCGGCACTCAGATGGGGATGGGCGGTCATGGTGTGCTCCGGCGAGGAAGGTGATCGAGGAAGCCGCGGTCGGCCAGCGAGGTGCGCAGCCGCCGCCGGGCATCGTGCAGGGTCTTGTACAGGGCGTTGCGGGTGGTCCCCAGACGGTCGGCCAGCACGTCGATGGGGACCTCCTCGACCAGCAGCGCCAAGGTCACCTGTCGCTGGTGCGGGGTCAAGTCCTCGGCGATGGCCGAGGACAGGGCGCGGGACAGGTCACGCGCCTCCGCCTCAGCGCCGGGTGTCGCCGCTGTCGCCACCACCGTCAGGGTCTCCGGCAACGGCACCTCACGATGACGCCAGGCCTGACGTCGCACCGCCACGCCGGCGTGCAGCACACCGAACTTGTACACCCAGGTGGTGAACCGGCTGCGTCCCTGGAAGGTGTCCAGCTTGCCGAGCACCGAGACCAGGGCGTCGTCGGCGGCCTGCTGGGCCAGGTCCTCCAGCTCCCGTGTGCCGGCGCCCGGCAGTTGGTCGCGCAGCCGGTAGACCTGGTGTCGCGCTGCCCGGACCAGCAGCGCGTGCAGGTTCTGGACCGCCGCCTGCCCGCCCGGCCCGGGGTCGGTGAGGTCCTCGATCCACGACTCATCGGGCGTCCGGGTGGACGCGTCAGGGCTCGGCGGCTGCACGAGCGTCATCATCGCACCCCAGTCGGCGCGGTGGACAGTACTCGGGCGACACGTGGTGGCGGCCAACGCTGTTCCCATGACCCTTGGTGTCCTGCGCGAGCGGCCCTCTTACCCCGCCGCCCTGCTTTCGAGGCCCTTTTCAACACACTCGGCACGGTCGCGGTAAGAACCTCGTGCCGGGCGACACCAATGGGTATGAGCACCACGATCCGTGACACGGCGCACCGTTTCCGTCCCCTGGTCGCCCCGAGCCGACCCCACGTCGATCCGGTCGCGGCCGAGCGGGCCGCGACCGACCTGATGCGGGCCCTGGGCATGGACCTCACCGATGAGAGCCTGGTCGACACCCCCCGCCGGATGTCGCAGGCACTGATCGAGATGACCAGTGGCCCGAGCTTCGAGTTGACCACCTTTCCCAATGACGAGGGTTACGACGAGATGGTGATGGTCACCGACATCACGGTGCAGTCGCTGTGCGAGCACCACCTGTTGCCGTTCGTGGGCGTGGCCCACATCGGCTACCTGCCCAGCGAGCGCATCCTGGGGTTGTCGAAGTTCGCCCGCATGGTCGAGTTGCATGCCCGCCGACCGCAAACCCAGGAGCGCCTGACCAAGCGCATCGCCGACCACCTGCAGACCGCCCTGGCACCACATGGCGTCGGCGTGGTCATCGAGGCCAGGCACAGCTGCATGAGCCTGCGCGGCGCCCGCACCCCCCACGCCCTCACCTCCACCTCGGCAATGTTCGGCCGCATGCGCGATGACGCCCGCAGCCGCGCCGAGTTCCTCGCCCTGACCAGGAGCACACGATGACCACGCCACAACAGCACCGCACCCCGGACGACGTCACCCGTATCGCCATCGTCGGTGCGTCCCTGGCCGGGGCCAATGCCGCCGAGGCACTGCGCGCAAGCGGGTACACCGGCGCACTCGTCCTGATCGGCGACGAGGCACAGCCGCCCTACGAGCGTCCGCCGCTGTCCAAGCAGATCCAGCTCGGCGCCGCCACCCCGGACTCCGCCTACCTGCACCCCCTCGACTGGTACGCCGAGCACGACATCGAACTGCTCACCGGTCAGCCAGCCGCCGACCTGGACACGACGGCGCGCACCCTCAGGGTGGGCAACCGCACCGTCGGCTACGACCGGTTGCTGCTCGCCACCGGATCACGACCCCGCCGCTTCGCCATGGCCGACCAGTCAGGTGCTGAGGTCATCTACCTGCGCACCCTCGAGGACGCCCTGGCCCTCAAGGCCCGGCTCAGCCAGCGGCTGTTCATCGTCGGCGCCGGCTGGATCGGTCTGGAGGTGGCGGCCGCCGCCCGGGCCGCGGGTGGGACGGTGACGGTCGTCGAAGCCGCACCGATGCCGTTGGCGCGGGTGCTGGGCGACGAGGTTGCGCAGGTCTTCGCCGACCTGCACCGTCAGCACGGCGTCGACCTGCGCACCAGCACCACCCTCGAGCAGGTCACGCACCAGGGCGGGCAGACGACCGTCCGGCTCTCCGACGGCACCACGGTGAGCGCCGACGTGCTGCTGGTGGGCATCGGCGCCGAGCCGAACTCCGACCTGGCCGCCGCCGCCGGGCTGGCGTGCGACAACGGGGTGCTGGTCGATGCCCAGCTGCGCACCAGTGACGCCCATGTCCACGCCGCCGGTGACGTCGCCAACCACGACCATCCGCTGCTAGGACGGCTGCGCGTCGAACACTGGGACAACGCCATCGAGCAGGGCCGACACGCCGCCCGGACCATGCTCGGCGACACCACGGCCTACCAACGCCAGCCGTACTTCTTCACCGACCAGTACGACCTGGGCATGGAGTACGTCGGTCACGTGGGACGCGACGGCTATGACCAGGTCCGCATCCGGGGTGACCTCGCGGGCCGGGTGTTCACCGCGTACTGGACGAAGGGGGACCGGGTGCTGGCGGGCATGCATGCCAATGACTGGGATGCCATTGAGGAGGTACGACGCCTGGTCGGTGGGCCGGTGGCCGAACTGCCGACCGGGTGACCTCGTCGATCGGTGCGTGCGCCCGGAAACGACAACTGCCCCAGAAAACGAACAGTTGCCCGGGAAGACGACAGCTGCCCCTGTTCCGAGGCAGGGGCAGCCGTCACCGAGGCGGGCAGGTGCCGGTCGGCCGATCAGAACCCTCCTGACACGCGATGCCCGCGGGCGTAGCGTTGCCCCCATGGCCCGGGCAGGCAGGTGGACGCCCGGCAGGACTGGACCGGAGTGTTTGCGTGACCGACAAGCTCGACGCCAAGGTGGACCGCGACTCCTACCAGGCCAAGCGCGGGCAGTTCCGCATCCTCGAGGTGCCCGTGATGCAGTACCTGATGGTCGACGGGCAGGGCGACCCGAACACGTCGGCGCACTACCGCGAGGCCGTCAACGCGCTCTACCCGGTCGCCTACGCCATGAAGTTCGCCAGCAAGCAGCACCTGGGACGCGACTACGTCGTGCCGCCGCTTGAGGGGCTGTGGTGGGCCCGGGACATGGAGGCATTCACCCTGTCGCGGGACAAGTCCCAGTGGGACTGGACCATGATGATCATGGCCCCGGAGTGGATCGACCGGTCCCACTACGAGCAGGCCCTGGCGAAGGTCGGCGCCAAGGATCCGCCCGTCCGGTTGGGCGAGGTCCGACTCGAGTCCTTGTCGGAGGGGCTGTGCGTGCAGACCCTCCACGTCGGTTCCTACGATGACGAGGCCCCGGTGCTGGCCGCGCTGCACGAGGAGTTCATCCCCGGCAACGGGTTGCAGATGACCGGTAAGCACCATGAGATCTACCTCAGCGACCCCCGCAAGGTCACGGCTGACAAGCTGCGGACGATTCTGCGCCAGCCTGTGCAGCACGCGGCCGCAGCCGAGTGACACGCTGTGCCTCGCACAGACGAAGGTGGGGCCCCAGCAGGCGCTGGAGCCCCACTTCATGGGCAATCTGAGTACCGAGTGATCAGCGAACGCTGACCGGCTCACGGTCCTCGACCGAGGCCAAGGTGTTGGCGCCGTCGTTCGTGCGAGCGGACAGCAGTCCATCCACCGACCACTTGCCGGCGCCCGCCGCGGCGAGCACCAGGGCGGCAGCACCGATGGCGCCGACGAGTTCCCAGCCGTTGTCGCCGACGAACACGCCATTGGTCAGGTGGACCAGGACGGCCGCGACGGCCATCTGGAGGAAGACGATCACGCCGACGATCGGGGTGAACGCGCCGAGAACCAGCAGCACACCACCGAGCAGCTCGACGACGGCGGCCACCGCGGCGGACGCCCCGGGCAGCGGCACACCCATGCCTGCGAATGCCTCTCCGGTGCCGGCGAGGGTCCACTCGGTGAACTTCTGCCATCCGTGGGCGATCAGGATGAACCCGAGGACGACGCGTCCGACCAGAAGGAGGGCGGACTGGACGGTCGGGTTGGGGGTGAGGGTGTTGCGCATGTGGTGCTCCTGTGTGTGGATCTGGGTGATGCGCTCAGGGGCTACATCATTGGTTGTCCATTCAAGTAAAGCACGACATGAGGAGCAGTACAACTTTCAACCACTTGCGCTGGCAGCGGCCACGGGTTCGTCAGGAACCGTGCACGCTCACCTGGGCCGACAACTTGGCGGGGGCCACGAGGCAATAGGACGCCACCATCAGTTCGGTGACCTCCTCCCAGTTGGTGTCATCGTCCAGAACCACACCGATGACGTTCTGGCCCCAGCCGGCCCGGAAGTAGGGCTCGCCCATGTGCTCAAACGCGATAACCTCGTCGGCCTCGCCGCGGAACACGATCCGGAAGCGCTGATCCTCCCCGCCGAACAGGTGCACGATGGTGGCCTGCCGCACCCGCCATCGGACGCCGGTCCAGGCCTCCTCCTCGTATGTCTCGGGAAGCATGTCGAGCGTTGTCCGGAGGCGTTCGACCATGTGTACCGGCAACGCTGGACGGGTGGGCACGGCAGGGTTCCAGTTCAGGGGCGATCGCACACGGTGATGCCCGCCGTGCGCATCGTGCTGATCGCCGTGGCCCGGCTGTCGGGTGAGACCGCGCTGGTCAACGAGTCGATCACTCGCACCTCGAGTCCGAGCCTACGCGCGTCGAGCGCGCTGGCCCTGACGCAGTGGTCAGTGGCGATGCCGACCACGTCCAGGACCGTGATGCCTCGTCCAGTCAGGATGTCAGCCAGCAGGTCGCCGTCGACCGTCCGGCCCTCGAACGCGGAGTAGGCGGGCACGCCCTGTCCCTTGAGCACGTGGACGTCGACGACGCTGGTGTCCAGCGCCGGGTGGTACTCGGCGCCGCTGGACCCCGCGACGCAGTGCGTCGGCCAGGTGTCGACGTAGTCAGGTTCCTGGGCGAAGTGGCCACCGTTGTCGCCCGCGGCGTCGTGCCAGTCGCGGCTGGCCACGACCAGGTCATAGTTGTGGCTGGCAAGGTGCTCGGTGACCGCGACGGCCACCGCCGCACCGCCATCGGTACCCAGTGCACCGCCTTCAGTGAAGTCGTTCTGCACGTCGACGATCAACAGGGCGTCATTCATGCGCCCAGTCTACGAAGGACAGCCTGTGTATTGGTGCTGCTGCGGATCTGGCTCGCTAGGTCGACTGTCCCTCGACGTGGGTGTGCATCCGCTCGCCGTCGCCATTGAAAATGCTGAGCACGTGGGCGGGCCGGCCACCGGTGGCACTCATCGTGTGGGGTGTGCGGGTGTCGAATTCGGCCGCCTCGCCACGGGTCAGGACGATCCGCTGCTCGCCCAACTGCAGCAGCAACCGACCGCTGAGAACGTAGATCCACTCGTACCCGTCGTGCACCCGCAGCCGTGGCGGCGTGGTGGCCGGCTGGTAGGTGATCCGGTACGTGCTGATCGGAGAG
Source organism: Tessaracoccus sp. SD287 (assembly GCF_017355265.1). Taxonomy (GTDB): domain Bacteria; phylum Actinomycetota; class Actinomycetes; order Propionibacteriales; family Propionibacteriaceae; genus Aestuariimicrobium. The sequence continues at coordinate 17,821 of NZ_JADIJQ010000003.1, read as the reverse complement.
CCCTCCGGTGTCAGCGGAAGGATCGTCATGCCTTCACGGCGTATCTCCGGACGTCGGACCCTGGGGTCGCGCTGTTGGTCAGGCAGCAGGTCGTCGATCCGGATTCCCAGCAGCCGGGTCAACGGCAGTAGCAGCTCCAGACTCGCCTGGCGCTTGCCGGACTCCAGCCGGGACAGGGTGCTGGTCGACATCCGCGCCTGGGCGGCGAGGTCGTCGAGGGTCAGTCCACGGGCGCGGCGGGCCGCGCGAAGCCGCGGGCCGATCTGGGCTAGTTCGTCGGTCATCGGACTACTTGCTGATTCGGCAAGAACAATTGCATGACCCGAGTTTGTCAGTCATCGTGGAGGCATGTCCAATACTTGGGAAGTCATCGTGGTCGGCGGTGGTGTGGCGGGACTGTCAGCCGCACTCATGCTCGGCCGGGCCCGACGACGCGTACTCGTCATCGACGCCGGCGCACCCCGCAACCGGTTCGCCGATGCCATGCACGGTGTCCTCGGCAATGAGGGGGTCAACCCGGCAGACCTGCTGGTCAGCGGCCGACGTGAGGTCGCCCAGTACGGTGTCGAGATCAGAACCGGCAACATCGAACGGGTCACCGAGCAGGACTCAGGCCTGGCGGTGGACCTGCACGACGGCACCCGCCTGTCCGCCCGCGCCCTGGTCGTGGCGTCCGGCATGACCGACGAGTTGCCGGATGTACCGGGGCTGGGGGAGCGCTGGGGCACCACGGTGCTGCACTGCCCCTACTGCCACGGCTGGGAGGTGCACGGACGCCGACTGGGTGTGCTCGGTGTCTCGCCGATGTCGCTGCACCAGGCCCAGTTGATCCGCCAGTGGAGCGAGGACGTCGTGTTGTTCGCGGCTCCGGGCCTGCTGGACGACACCATCGCCGACCGACTCCGCTCCCGGGACGTCCGCATCGTCGGTCCTGCCGTCGAGGTGCTGGGTGAGGGCACCGGCATCACCGGGGTCCGCACGGCCGATGGGCAGGTGGTGGCGGTGGATGCGCTGTTCAGCGCCAGCGTCCCCCGACCGCACGACGACTTCCTCGCCGACCTGGCCCTGGACCGCGTTGACACCCCCGTGGGCAGGTTCCTCGCCGTGGACGCCATGGGCCGGACCAGTTCACCGAGGATCTGGGCTGCCGGCAACGTGGTGAACCCGGCGGCGACGGTGCCAGTCTCAGCGGGGGCCGGCAATAGCGTCGGCGGGGCAGTGAACATGGCACTGGTCAACGAGGACTTCGACCGGGCACTGATCGAAGGGATGGACCGATGAACTCGACGCCCACTGAATTCTGGGAGCAGCGCTACGCCGACTCCGAGCGGGTCTGGTCGGGCCGGGTCAACCCCGTCCTGGCGGACGTGGCCGCCGGTCTGGTGCCCGGGCGGTCCCTTGACCTCGGCTGCGGCGAGGGCGGGGACGTAGTGTGGCTCGCCCGCAACGGATGGCAGGCGACCGGCGTCGACCTGTCTGCCACGGCGGTGTCCCGGGCACGGCAGAGCGCACAGGAGCGGGGACTTGCGGAGCGGACCACCTTCTTGGCCGCCGACCTGGCCGCGTGGACCCCCGACGACGAATACGACCTGGTCAGCGCCTCGTTCCTGCAGTCCTGGCCGGTCGCGATACCCCGTGAGCAGATCCTGCGGCGGGCCACCGGATTCGTCGCCCCGGGCGGCGTGCTGTTGGTCGTCGGGCACGCCTCACCGCCACCGTGGTCCCGCCACGACCACGCCGGGCACGGGGACCACGACGGCCAGACGTTCCCCGCCCCGGACACCGACCTCGCCGCCCTGGGCCTGGACCAGACCCACTGGGAGGTGCTGGCCTGCGAGGTCCGGGAACGCCGGGCCAGCGGTCCGGACGGCACGACCGCGGCGCTGAACGACTCGGTGGTGTTGGTGCGCCGTCGTCGTGTCGACGAAACGTGAGGGCCAACGAAACCTGAGGGTGCTTGGATGGGGACATGACGCCACGCCTGGCGTGGCTGTTCTCGGTGGCTGCCGGAGCCGCCGTCGCCAACCTCTACTGGTCGCAGCCGCTCTTGGCGGCGATCGCCGCCGACTTCGGCATGGCGCCATCCGGCGCCAGTTGGGTGCTGACGCTGGTCCAACTGGGGTACGCCGCCGGCATCCTGCTGCTGCTGCCGCTCGGGGACGTCCTCAACCGACGCCGGATGGTGCCGCTGATGATCGCGGCCTCGGCCCTGGCTCTGGTCGCGGTGGCGATGGCGCCGAGCATGGCTGCGCTGCTGGTGGTGATGGCCGCCCTGGGCGTCACTGCCATTGCCGGGCAACTGCTGGTGCCGCTGGCCGGTGACCTGTCCCCGGACGCGATGCGCGGCGAGTACGTCTCGACCGTCACGGCTGGCATCCTGATCGGAATCCTGCTCTCACGCACCCTGGCCGGCGTGGTGGGTGACCTGGTCGGGTGGCGGGTGGTCTACCTGGTCGCGGCGGTCGTGGCCGTCGTGCTTGCGGTGGTGATGTTCCGCAGCCTGCCGGACCTTCCGCCACGGCAGCGAATGCGGTACCCGGCGCTGATGCGATCGGTGTTGAGCGTCATCATCCGTGAGCGCACGGTGCGCTGGACGATGGCATTGGGCATGCTCGGCTTCGGCACCTTCACCATGTTCTGGACGGCGCTGACGTTCTTGCTCAGCGCCGAGCCCTACTCCTTCGGCCTGACCCAGATCGGTCTGTTCGGTCTGGCCGGGTTGGCCGGGGCGCTGGTGTCGCGGCGGGTCGGTGTGCTGCACGACCGCGGCCATTCGGTGGCTGCCACTGGCGCCCTGTGGCTGCTCGCCCTTCTGGTCTGGGTCGGCGTCGGTTTCGGGGCACGTTCCCTGGCAGTGCTCATCGCGGCCGTCGTGCTCATCGACGTTGCCCTGCAGGGTCAGATGATCCTCAACCAGATCCGCCTGTTCGCTGTCTCCGATGCCGAGCGCAGCCGGCTGAACGCGGTCTTCGTGACCTTCAACTTCGTGGCGGCGGCCGCGGGTTCGGCGGCCGCCGGCGCGCTGTGGGCCTGGTGGGGCTGGACGGCGGTCAGCGTTGCCGGGGCGGCGGGCAGCGTGGCCGCCCTGGTGGTCTGGGCGCTCGGTCGTCGGGGACCGCTGCAGGTGCCGTGACACGCAGCGGGCCGCCGCCACCGACGGTGGCGACGGCCCGAGACCGTTCGATGAGGACAGGTCAGCGAACGCTGACCGGCTCGCGGACCTCTTCAGCCACCGGAGCGGGCTTGCGTGCCTGCAGGGCACCGTCGACGGACCACTTGCCTGCCCCGACCGCGGCCAGGGCAAGTGCCCCGGCACCGATGGCGCCGACCAGTTCCCAACCGTTGTTGGCGACGAACACGCCGCCGGCGAGGTGGACCAGCACCGCGGCGCCGAGCATCTCGAGGAAGACCACAAGACCAACGATGGGGGTGAAGGCGCCCAGGATCAGCAGCACGCCACCGACGAGCTCCACCAGGGCGGCGATGGTGGCCGAGGTGCCCGGCATCGGCACACCCATGGAGGCGAAGGCCTGCCCGGTGCCGGCCAGGGTCCATTCGGTGAACTTCTGCAGTCCATGGGCGATGAGAATGACGCCGAGGATGACGCGGGCGACGAGCAGGGCGCCGGAACGAACAGTCGGGCTGGGGGTGTGGACGAGACGCATGAGTCCTCCTGGAAGTGCTGGTGCCGCCTCGAGGACGGATTTACTTGACTGTTCAATAGAAGCATGGACGCACGCGATTAGTCAAACGTTCAACCATACGAGACCGACGCCCTTCAATGACCGGCCACGTCGCGGACCACGGACCCCAGGACGTCCAGGGCGATGGCCAACTCCTGGGGGGTCACTGAGCCGTAGGCCAGCACCACGCCGGTGCTTCCCGGCGACCTCGTCCATCCCTGCGCCAGGTCGCCCAGCAGCACACCCCGCTCGAGGCAGGCCTGCCGGATGCGGGCCGCCTGCTCAGGTGGAGCCTCCACCACCATCATCCGGCCGTGGTCGACCGACCCCGGAATGGCCTGCAGGCTCGAGGCAACCATGTCCTGGGCAGTCAGGAGTCGCCGACGGGACCGTTGCAGCCGGCGCCGCAACCCGCCCTCGGCCAGGTAGTCGGCCACGGCACGCTGCAGGATCGGCGCCACCGGGCAGCCCAGGTCAGCCCGGACGGCGGTGATCAGGTCGACCAGGGCGTCCGGCAGCAACAGGTAGCCCGTGCCGACGTCACGGGAAAGCATGCCCGAGAAGGTGCCGAGGTGGACCACTGGCGCCCCCGGCACCAGACCGTACAGGGCAGGGGAGGGGGGTCCCACGTAGCGGAACTCGCTGTCGTAGTCGTCCTCGACGACCATCGTTCCCCGGTTCGACGCCCATTCCAGCAGCTCCGTGCGACGGGTGGCCGGCATGGCCGAGCCGAAGGGGAACTGGTGGTTGGGGGTGACCAGGACGACGCCGGGGGCCTCGGCGTCGGAGTCGGTGCCCGGGACGACGAGTCCGTGGTCGTCAACCGGAAGCAGCACGATCTCGATGCCGCGTCGCCTCAGGGTGGCGCGCAGACCCGGGAAGCCGGGGTCCTCCACCCCCACGCGCGGCGGTGCGCCACTGGCGGACAGCGCCGCCAGCAGCAGGGCCAGTCCGTCGCGGGAGCCGGCGGTGATGACGATGCGGGCGGGGTCCACCACCAACCCGCGCATGAGGCGCAGGTGCTCCGAGACGGCCGCGCGCAGGACCATCTCGCCCATGGGGTCGGTGGGCAGGTTGGTGTGGCCGCGTCCCGGGTCGCCGGCACGGCGCCAGGCTGACCGCCACGCCGGGTCGTCCAGCGGAGAGTGGGTGTCATGGCCCGGGGTCAGGTCGAGTCGGGCCAGCGGCTGCGCAGCACTGGGTCGCGCGGCCGACGCGGCGTCGCCCCGGTGTGGGGCGGGGGTGCGCAGATGCGGGTTGACGAAGGTGCCGGAACGCGCCCTGGACAGCAGGTAGCCCTCGGCCAGGAGCTGGTCGTAGGCGGACTCGACCGACCCGCGCGAAACCGACAACCGGCGGGCCAGGACACGACTCGAGGGCATCGGCTCGCCGGGTCTCAGCGCCCCCGAAGCGACGTCGCGCCGGACCGTCGCCGCGATCTGTGAGGGCAGCGATGGGCCCGCGGTGCGGTCCAGGACCGGCACCCAGTTCGGCACGGTGCGTGGCATCCGACCAGCGTAACTGGCCCAGTGAACTCGCATGCAACTGCCCCTGTGGTGGGCCAGAATCTCGCGGCAGCATGGACGACGACCATCCCCGCACCACGATTGTGAGAACCATGACCACTGCGACCTCGACCGCCGCCGCCGCCACCACAGCGCCTCCCACCGTGGAGCGCACTGTCGTCAATCGAGGCCTGGCTCAGATGCTGAAGGGTGGGGTGATCATGGACGTCGTCACCGCCGAGCAGGCCAGGATCGCCGAGGACGCGGGTGCCGTCGCCGTGATGGCGCTGGAGCGGGTCCCCGCGGACATCAGGGCCCAGGGTGGGGTGGCCCGGATGAGCGACCCCGACCTGATCGACGCCATCATCCAGGCGGTGTCGGTGCCCGTGATGGCCAAGGCCCGAATCGGTCACTTCGTCGAGGCCCAGGTGTTGCAGGCGTTGGGCGTCGACTACATCGACGAGTCCGAAGTCCTGTCCCCGGCCGACTACGTCAACCACATCGACAAGACGAAGTTCGAGGTGCCGTTCGTGTGCGGGGCGACCAATCTCGGTGAGGCACTGCGACGCATCACCGAAGGCGCCTCCATGATCCGCTCCAAGGGCGAGGCGGGCACCGGGGACGTCTCCGAGGCCACCAAGCACCTGCGCACCATCCAGGGCGAGATCCGTGCCCTGGCCTCCCGCGACGAGGACGAACTCTTCGTGGCGGCCAAACAACTGCAGGCGCCCTATGACCTGGTCCGACAGGTCGCCCGCGAGGGTCGGCTGCCCGTGGTGACCTTCGTCGCCGGCGGCATCGCCACCCCGGCCGACGCCGCCATGATGATGCAGCTGGGCGCAGACGGCGTGTTCGTCGGTTCCGGGATCTTCACGTCGGGCCAGCCGGCCAAGCGCGCTGCGGCCATCGTCCGCGCGACCACCCACTACAACGACCCCGACGTGGTCGCCGACGTCTCCCGCGGTCTGGGCGAAGCCATGGTCGGCATCAGCGTCGCCGACCTCCCAGCCCCCCACCGACTCTCCGAGCGCGGCTGGTGACCACGATCGGGGTGGTCGCGCTGCAGGGTGCGGTCGGCGAGCACGTGCGGATGCTCGCCGGACTCGGCGCGGTCGTCCGCGAGATCCGCACCCCGTCGGCCCTGGACGGCCTCGACGGCCTGGTCCTTCCCGGCGGTGAGAGCACCGCGATGGCCCGCGCCGGGGCCACGACCGGCCTGTTCGAGGAGGTCCGGGCGCGTCGGGAGTCCGGCCTGCCCCTCTTCGGCACCTGCGCCGGCCTGGTCCTGCTCGCCGACCGGGTGCAGGGCGGGCAGGCGTTGGGGGACCACGCCACCGTCGGTGGCCTTGACCTCACCGCACGGCGCAATGCTTTCGGCGGCCAACGGGCCTCCTCGACCGCACCCCTGCAGGTGTCCGCCTTTCCGTGCCGGGCGTTTCCCGGCATCTTCATCCGGGCACCGCAGGTGGTGCAGGTCGGCGCCGCGGTCGACGTATTGGCCCGCTCCGGGACGGACGGGGACCCCGTGGCCGTGCGCCAGGGCCAGCTGCTGGCCACCTCGTTCCATCCCGAGTTGAGCGGCGACGACCGGTTCCACCGACTGTTCCTGCAGATCTGCGGCGCCGCCAGCTGACTGCGCGGGTGCTCCGGCGCCGCGTCCCGGATCACATCTCCAGGCGGCCGCCCATCACGACCGAACGCTCGGGTGGCAGGTGGAAGACGGCCGTGCGGTCGGCTGCGTGGCGCGCCATCCACAGGAAGATGGTGCGGCGCCACCGGGGCAGGGTGGGCACGTCGCGCCTGGTCAGCCGCAGCGACGAGATGAAGTAGTAGGCCTGGTCCGGGTCGAGTTCCATGCCCTCGAGCTGCTTGGCCCGGGCCCAGTCGAGGGCGCGTGGGACGTGCTGGCTGTCGTTGAACCCGACGTGGTAGTTGATGTGGATGATGCCGTCGTCCTGGTAGCCCAGGTCGTCGACCTCGGCACGGTCGACGTGCCGGATGTGGGGGACGTTCTCGTTGGCGATGGTGACGATCGCGATGTTCTCGTGCAGCACGTGGTTGAACTCGACGTTCTGGCGCAGGGCCAGCGGGGTGGTCTCCTTGTTCGGGTGGGGATAGACCGCCAACCCGGGAACCCTGGGGATGTTGCTCTCGCGCACCATGTCGATGAACTCCGACAGGCTGCCCTCGATCTCGTCACGACGCCCGTGGACCGTGGCAGAGCCGGCGCGCCAGGTCAGCATGAGCAGCACCACCACGCCGGCGATGAGCAACGGCAGCCAGCCGCCGTGCAGGATTTTGGCCAGGTTCGCCGCGAAGAAGACGAGCTCGACGCCCAGCAGCAGCACGACCCCGACGACGATCTTCCAGATGGCGACCCGCCAGACGAAGCGGGCAAGCGTCAGGAAGATCGACATCTCCAGCAGCAGGGTCCCGGTGACGGCCAGCCCGTAGGCGCTGGCCAGCGCCTCGGAACTGCGGAACACCGCGATCAACACTGCCACCCCGAGGAACAGGATCCAGTTGATCGAGGAGATGTAGATCTGCCCGCCCTCCTCCTTGGAGGTGTGCCTCACGTTGAGACGCGGCAACAGCCCGGCGCGCGCTGCCTGACGCGACACCGAGAAGGCCCCCGAGATCACCGCCTGCGAGGCGATGACGGTGGCCAGGGTCGACAGGATGATGAGCGGCACCCGGGACCACTGCGGAGCCATCAGGAAGAAGGGGCTGGCCACGGCCGCGGGGTTGCGCAGGATCTCGGCGCCCTGGCCCAGGTAGTTGATGGTCAGGGCAGGGAAGACCAGGGCGAACCAGGCCAGCCTGATGGCCTTCGATCCGAAGTGGCCCATGTCGGCATACATGGCTTCCACACCGGTGACCGTCAGCACCACGGCGCCGGCGGCGATGAAGGCGATTCCGGGATGGGTGAAGCCGAATGCCAGCGCGTGGTGCGGCGAGATGGCGCCCAGGATCTCCGGATTCTTCACGATGTGCGGAATGCCCAGCGCCGCCAGGGTGACGAACCACAGGGCCATGATGGGGCCGAAGAACCTGCCCACCCGGCCGGTGCCGAACCGCTGGGCCGAGAACAGGCACGCCAGGACCACCAGTGCCAGCGGCAGCACCAGACGCTCGAAGCGCTCGTCCACGATGGACAGGCCCTCGATCGCCGACATCACCGAAATTGCCGGGGTGATCACGGAGTCACCGTAGAACAGGCCCGCGCCCACGATGGCCATCACCAGGGTGACCCCGATCAGGCGGGGCCTGTGCGAGAGGTGCCGGCGCAGCAGCGCGACCAGGGACAGGATGCCGCCCTCGCCCTCATTGTCGGCCCGCATCATCAGCGCCGCATAGCCGTAGGACACGACGATGGTGATGGCCCAGAACACCATCGAGATGACGCCGAAGACGTCCTCGCGGGTGGGCTGGACGGCATTGTGCTCGGCGCTGAACACCGTCCGCAGCGAGTAGAGGGGGCTCGTCCCAATGTCACCGAACACCACACCCAGTGCCGCGACGGTCAAGGCCCCGAGGGCGCCGCCTCCCTTGGCCAACATCTCGGCCGGCCGCGGTGGTGTCAGTGCGTCCGCCTGCGTCGGGGTGAGGGGATCCGCATCCGTGGTGCTGGACTGTGGTTCCGGCTGGATGGTCATGACGACTCCCTGGTGCAGCATGGACCGGCGGAACCGGCCCCGTCGATGGTCCTCCTCGACGAGACGATTTGCAACACGCACCTCGCCACCCGGAAAAGAGATCTTGTGAATCTATTCACAAACAGGTTCCATGGGCTGCCCATGGGGCCTACCGTCAGGGGAAAGGGATGCCGCCAACGCACACATCCTTGACCCGACATCCACTGAGGATGCGGAGGATCGTGGCTCCCGGGCAGGAGATTTCGATGTCCACTCCCATTGACCAACTCGTCGGCAGAGCCGAACAGGCCCTGACGAACTACGCGTCCTTCACCCAGGAACAGGTCGACCACATCGTCCGCAACGCCTCGGTGGCTGCACTGCACCACCACGGAACCCTCGCCCTCATGGCCGTGGAGGAGACCGGCCGCGGGTTGTTCGAGGACAAGGCCGTCAAGAACATGTTCGCCTGCGAACACGTCACCAACTCGATCATCAACCAGAAGACAGTCGGCGTCATCTCCCACGATGAACTCACGGGCATCACCGAGATCGCTGACCCGGTCGGGGTGGTCTGCGCCTTGACGCCGGTCACCAATCCCACCTCGACGACCATCTTCAAGGCATTGCTGGCCCTGAAGACGCGCAACCCGATCATCTTCGGGTTCCATCCGTCGGCCCAGCGCTGTTCGGCCGAGGCTGCGCGCATCGTCCGCGACGCGGCCATCGCAGCCGGGGCGCCGGAGCACTGCGTCCAGTGGATCGACAATCCGTCCACGCAGGCCTCCGGCGAGTTGATGAACCACCCAGGAGTGGCACTCATTCTCGCCACCGGCGGCAACGCCATGGTGCGTGCCGCCTACTCCTGTGGCAAGCCGGCCCTGGGTGTGGGCGCGGGCAACGTACCGGCCTTCATCGAGCGCACCGCCGACGTGGGACGCGCCGTCAACGACATCGTCTTGTCGAAGTCCTTCGACATGGGCATGGTGTGCGCCTCCGAACAGGCCGTCATCCTGGACGCACCGATCGCCGAGGCAGCACTCCAGGAGTTTCAGCGGCTGCACGCCTTCCGGACCACCCCCGACCAGAAGCGCATGCTCGAGGAGTTCCTGTTCGGCGTCTCGGCCCACAGCGCCAGCTGCGCCGAGGCCAAGCTCAACTCGGCCGCAGTCGGCAAGTCAGCGGTGTGGATCGCTGAGCAGGCAGGCTTCTCGGTTCCCGAGGACACCTCGATCCTGCTGGCCGACGTCGCTGGCGTCGGGCCCCACGAACCGCTCACCCGCGAAAAGCTGACCCCCGTGTTGGCCGTGCTGCGAGCAGATTCCCCGGACCACGGAATCGAACTGTCCCGTCAGATGGTCGAGTTCGACGGCCTGGGACATTCCGGTGCCATCCATTCCAACGACCAGGCGGTCATCACCGCCTTCGGTCTGGCGGTCAGGGCGGTGCGCATCATCGAGAACTCGCCCTCAGCACTCGGGGGCATCGGTGACGTCTACACCGCCTTCATGCCCTCACTGACCCTGGCCTGCGGAACCTATGGCCACAACTCGGTCTCCAACAACGTCTCGGCGGTGAATCTCGTGAACGTCAAGCGCAGCGGTCGACGCAACAACAACCTGCAGTGGTTCAAGGTGCCGGCCAAGACCTACTTCGAGGCCAACGCCCTGCGCTACCTGCAGGACATGCGCGGCGTCCAGCGGGTGACCATCGTCACCGACCAGACGATGACCGATCTTGGCTACGTCGACCGGGTCACCGATGTCCTGAGCCGCCGGGCGAACCGGGTGCAGGTGCAGGTGCTCGACCAGGTGCGTCCCGAGCCCAAGCTCTCGGAGGTGAAGGCCGGTGCCCAGGCCATGAGGGAGTTCAGACCGGACACCATCATTGCCCTGGGCGGTGGTTCCCCGATGGATGCCGCCAAGGTGATGTGGCTGCTCTACGAGAACCCCGACACCCAGTTCTCGGACATGCGCGAGAAGTTCTTCGACGTCCGCAAGCGGGCCTTCAAGTTCCCCGAACTCGGCAAGCTCGCCCAGCTGGTCTGCATCCCGACCACCTCTGGCACGGGATCGGAGATGACGCCCTTCGCGGTGATCACCGACGACCAGACAGGCATGAAGTACCCATTGGCGGACTACGCACTGACCCCGTCGGTGGCGATCGTCGACCCCGTGCTCACCCGGGCGCTGCCCGGCTTCCTGGTTGCCGACGCCGGCTTCGACGCGCTGACCCACGCCACCGAGGCCTACCTGTCGGTGTACGCGAACGACTACACCGACGGACTGTGCCTGCACGCCATCAAGCTGATCTTCGAGAACATCGAACGCAGCGCGCTGACCCAGCCCCACAGCACCAATCCCGACGACCTGCGGGCACGGGAGAAGATGCACAATGCGGCCTCCATCGCGGGGATGGCCTTCGGCAACGCCTTCCTGGGCATCGTCCACGCGATGGCCCACGTCACCGGTGCCACGTTCCACCTGCCGCACGGGCGCACCAATGCGGTCTACCTTCCCCACGTGATCCGCTACAACGGTCGAGTACCGAGCAAACTCTCGGGCTGGCCCAAGTACGAGCGCTACGTCGCCCCGCAGCGATACCAGGAAATTGCTGCCCATCTGGGCCTGCCGGCCTCGACACCGGACGAGGGCGTCGAGAGTTATGCCAGGGCGGTGGAAGGCCTCCGTGACCGGGTGGGCATCGAGGCCTCCTTCCAGGCCCAGGGCGTTGACGAGGGGTCCTTCGTGTCCAGCTTGCAGGAACTGGCCATGGCCGCCTACGAGGACCAGTGCGCACCGGCGAACCCCAGGATGCCGATGCTTGCTGACATGAGGACGTTGATGGAGGCCGCCTACTACGGATCGAGCTTCGACCAGGTGCGCTCACGCCCGGTGCCGGTGGAGGAGGTGCCGGAGTCGGTGGGGGCAGACGCCTGAGGCCGCCACTGGGCCCGTCGGCGGGCCGCCGGTCCGTCGCACAGCGCGTCCTAGTTGCTGCCAGCGCCCTCAACGGCAGCATAGGCTCGCGTCATGGACACCCAGCGCCCCATCGGATTCTGGCTCAAGCTCGTGGACATGCTCATCACCGAGCAGTTCGCCCGCTCCCTGGAGGAGCACGGTGTCACCCGGCTGCAATGGCAACTCCTCAACGTGCTGGACGGGACCACCGCGACCGGCGAGGAACTGCTCAGCATGCTGGCGCCCTTCGTGGCTGAGCATGCGGGCCAGGACGAACCCAGCGACCCGCAGGAGCACCTGAGCGAGCTGGTCGAGTCCGGCTGGGTGGAGATCGTCGAGGAGCACTACCAGCTCACCGAACGCGGCACCACGAGCCTGGTCACCTTGGCCGGTGTGGTCGACAAGGTGCGGACGCAGGCTGCCGAGGGCATCACGCCCGAGGAGTACCAGGCCGCCATCCACACGCTGGAGCGGATGGCCACCAACCTGGGCTGGACGGGCGCCGAGTGACCCTCATCGCTTGAGGCCACGCGCCGGTGCGTCCACGCACCCATCCCAGTCCACCAGCTGCCACCTGCCCCGGACGAGCACACACACCCCAGATCACAACGGCTGCCCCTGCTTCGAAGCAGGGGCAGCCGTCATTACTGCGGGCAACTGGGCGGGCGCAAGGGCCGCGTTGCTGCGGTCAGCCGGTCAGTGCGCCGCGTGGGTGTTGGTCTGCGGCAACACCGTGTCGGGCTGCCCGTCGATCGGGTCACCGCCGGGGTACTGGTCGCCGACCCGGGTGCGGTAGTCCTGCTCGATCTGCTGGCCCACCTGCTGGTCGATGTGGCGCCAGTAGGTGAACACGTTCGACAGCACCGGCTCCTCGACACCACCCAGCAGCGAACCCACGACGGTCTCGATCAGGCGCTGGCGCTGCTCCTCGGTGTAGACCTCGCGGACCAGGGTGTGGGCCTGGCCGAAGTCGTCGTCCTCGGCGTGCAGGGAGTAGGCGCTGCGCACCAGGGCACCGTCGGACTCCCAGCCGTTGGCGGCCGGACCCTGTTCGGACTGGTAGGACCGGCCGTAGGAGTGGGGGGAGTAGACCGGGGCGTTGCCGCTGTGGCGGTACTCCATGCTGCCCTCCTTGCCGTAGTCGTTGACCGGGGTGATGGGCTGGTTCACCGGCAGCTGGTTGTAGTTGGTCCCGATGCGGTGGCGCTGGGCGTCCGGGTAGCTGAAGACGCGGCCGAGCAGCATCTTGTCGGGGGACAGTCCGGTGCCGGGCACGGTGTTCGACGGGCTGAAGGCGGCCTGCTCGATCTGCGCGAAGTGGTTGGTGGGGTTCTCGTTCAGGGTGAACTCACCGACCTCGATCAGCGGGTAGTCCTTGTGCGACCAGGTCTTGGTCAGGTCGAACGGGTTGAACCGGTAGGTCTTCGCCTCGGCATAGGGCATCACCTGGACGCTGAACTTCCAGCTGGGGTGCTCGCCCCGCTCGATGGCCTCGAACAGGTCGCGACGGTGGAAGTCGGCGTCCTCGCCGGCGAGCTTGCCGGCCTCCTCGTTGGTGATGTTCTCGACGCCCTGGTTGGTGTGGAAGTGGTACTGGACCCAGAACTTCTCCCCGGCCTCGTTGACCCACATGTAGGTGTGCGAGGAGTAACCGTTCATGTGGCGCCAGGTGCGGGGCAGGCCACGGTCACCCATCAAGTAGGCGACCTGATGGGCGCTCTCGGGCGACAGGCTCCAGAAGTCCCACTGCATGTTGTTCGAGCGCAGACCGGTGTCGGGCATCCTCTTCTGCGAGTGGATGAAGTCGGGGAACTTCATCGGGTCGCGGACGAAGAACACGGGGGTGTTGTTGCCCACCATGTCGAAGTTGCCCTCTTCGGTGTAGAACTTCAGCGCGAAACCACGCACGTCACGCCAGGTGTCCGGCGAGCCCAGCTCACCGGCGACGGTGGAGAACCGGGCCAACATCCGCGTCCTGGCCCCGGGCTGAAGGAACTTGGCCTTGGTGTAGCGGCTGACGTCATGGGTGACGGTGAACTCCCCGAACGCACCCGAACCCTTGGCGTGGGGGGAACGCTCCGGGACGCGCTCGCGGTCGAAGCGGGCGAGCTTCTCGACCAGGGCCACGTCGTGCAGCAGCAGCGGCCCGTCCGTGCCGACGCTCAGCGAATGGGCGTCGGAGTCACGCGGGGCGCCCGACTCATGGGTGGACTTGTGGAACGTGGGATCAACCGACGTGGGATCAACGGTGGACATGCGTCATCGCCTCAATCTTCATCTGTGGTGCGTGTGTCTTGCTCAAGGGGTGGTGCTTCAGGGGGTGGTCGCCACCGACGCGCGCTGGCAGTCGGGGCACAGGCCGAGGTAGAGCACCTCGGCGATCTCGAGGTCGTAGCCGTGGTCGACCGACGGCTCCAGACAGGGCGCATGGCCCACCTGGCACGGGACGTCCTGCAACGACCCGCACGAACGACACACCATGTGGTGGTGGTTGTCCCGGGTCTGCAACTCGTAGCGCGCGCGACGTCCATCCGGGGACACCCGCCGGACCAGACCGGCATCGGTGAGTGCCGACAGGACGTCGTAGACAGCCTGCTTCGACACCGTCCCCAGTCGCTCCCGGACGGCTGCGGCGACTTGGTCGGCATCAGCGTGCGGAAGATCGTGGATCGTCTCGAGAGTGGCCAACCGAGGAGCAGTGACGCGCAGGCCGGAGGCCTTGAGCGCGGCAGTGAAGTCATCGGTGGGCATGCCCCCACCCTAGCCCTTAATTGGATTTGGTCCAAAAAACACTGTGATCCAGAAAAGCGAGGGTGTGGCCGATTGCCATAATGGGCGCATGCCGATTCCCTCCGCAGCCGAGATGAACCCCTCCGACGGTGGTCTGGCGGTCTTCGGACGCGTGACGCTGGGTGTGGTGGTCGCGCTCGCCCTGGGCGGCGCGATCTCGATGGCCATCCTGATGGTTCCCGGGTCAGCCAGCGACGTGCTGGGCGGGGCCGGCATCGGGGCCCTGATCGGCACCATGACCGGCGTCGTGGTCGCCCCGTCGACCGGGATCCTCGCCGCCCTGGCCCGTCACTGGGTGCGCGAGTCGCGGCGTCGGGCGTTGCTGGCGGGCGTCGGCGTGTGGCTCGTCTGGGTGGTGGTCGCGGCCCTGACCGTGGGCGTCGGCCTCAGGTTTCCGCTGAACCTGTGGGGCAACATCTGGCCGTTCCTGCCGGCCCTGGCCGTCGCGCTTGGTGCCGCGCTGCTGCTGGCGAACCGGGTCCACCACTCCGCAGACCCCCTCACGCCAGAAGAGGTCCGTGCCGAGGAACGGCGCCGACGCGAGGCGCTGCAGGCCACCCGTCGGGGCGGCAAGGGCAGGAAGAAGAGCGCTGGTCGTAGCTGAGTACTAGGCCAGGTGCTCGTCCAGGAACTGGCGGATGTCCGCGAGTTCCTCGGCGATCACCTGGTGGGTCATCGGGTAGTGGCGCACCGTCGCGTCCAGATGGGTCTCGGCCCATTCGACGAACTGCGCCGAACGATCGGCGGTGATCACCGTGTCGAAGTCGCCAACGGCAACAAAGGCCGGCAGGTTCGTCCGGGGTGCGTCCTCCAGGGTCTTCGGCAGCAGTCCCGACAGCGCGACCACGCACTGCAACCGCTCGGGAATCATGCTGGCCACCTTCAGCGTGATGGCCGCACCCTGGGAGAAGCCCAGCAGCCCAATTCGGGTGAAGCGCGTGCCGAGGGAGTCCAGCCACTCGACCACGGCCTCGCCCGCAGCGTCGATCTGCTCACCACGATGCAGCGGGGGACCCTCGGGTTGCGGCTCGATGTCGAACCACGCCCGTCCGCCGTACGGGGTGACCAGGGGTGCCCGCAGCGAGGCAATGTTCAACTCGGCCGGCAGGTGCGGCACCAGCCCGAAGAGGTCGCCCTCATGCGAGCCCAACCCATGCAGCAGAACCAGCAATGGCGCGTCCGGGTCCTCCGCGTGGTCCCACAGGACGGCATCGGCATCGAGTTGCATCTGGGTCTCCTTGGGCGACGCGGTGGCCTGCCCACCGACCCCACCATGGTGGCATGACCCGCTGACGGTGCGGCGCAAGGTGTGGACAGACGACACACCGTCGTGGCCCTTGCGAGAGACTGGCGCACATGGTTGCTCGCGTCCCGTCCCCCGTTCCACAGCCCCGGTTGCTGAACACGGAGACCCAGGAAGCCATGCTGTTCACCCCGGAGACCCCCCTGGTGCTGGCCAGCGGTGAGGAACTCGAAGAGGTCACCGTTGCCTATGAGACCTACGGCACCCTCAACGCCGATGCCGGCAATGCGATCTACATCTGCCACGCCCTGACCGGGGACGCCCATGCCGCCGGCACCAATGAGGCCGGTGTCACCGGTTGGTGGGACAACATGATCGGGCCGGGCAAGCCCATTGATACCGACCGCTGGTTCGTGGTCAGCAGCAATCTGCTCGGCGGCTGCACCGGCACCACCGGACCACGATCGGTCAACCCGGCCACCGGCGAACGCTATGGACTGGAGTTCCCGCTGCTGGACGTGGCCGACTTCGTCACCGTGCACCTGGCGCTCGGACGCTTCCTGGGCATCGAGCACTGGAGCGCGGTGATCGGCGGATCGCTGGGGGGTATGCAGGCGCTCGAATGGGCGTTGCGTCACCCCGAGACACTCGACCGCGCCGCCGTCATCGCGGCCTCGAGTCGGCTCACCGCCCAGAACATTGGCTTCTCGGCGGTCGGCCGCCAGGCCATCATGGGCGACCCAGATTTTGCCGAGGGTCGGTTCCCCGACGACCACGGCCCCGACCTGGGCCTGTCGACGGCCCGGATGATGGCCCACATCACCTACCTGTCCGAGGACGCCTTCGAGCAGAAGTTCGGACGCCAGGTGCAGTTCCCCGGTCAGGCCCGCGGTTTCGGAGTCGACTTCGCCGTGGAGAGCTACCTGGCCCACCAGGGCAACAAGTTCCTGACCCGGTTCGATGCGCTGAGCTACCTGTACCTGACCCGGGTCATGGACTACTTCGACCCCTTCGCCCGGCCCGATGCCCTCGATGCGGTGCTGCGCGACCCCGTCAGTTTCCTGGTCCTGAGCTTCGACTCCGACTGGCGGTTCTCGACCTCCCATTCGCGTCGCATCGTGCGGCGACTGGAGCACGGCGAACTGCCCGTCACCTTCCGCGAGATCACGTCGGTCTGGGGCCACGACTCGTTCCTGCTCGACGTGCCCCAGTACCACGACACCATGCGGGCGTGGCTGGAGCGCGCGACCCCTGCTCCAGGCCCGACGGCCACCAGCGCCACGGCCACCGGCGCAACCGCCGGGGCGGTGACCCGATGAGCCGGCCGCTGCTGCGGCCCGACCTGGGGTTGTTGGCGCACCTGGTCCCCAACGGTTCGCGGGTGCTCGATCTTGGCTGCGGCAACGGCGAGTTGCTGCGCCACCTGATCGACCACCACGGATGCCGCGGCACCGGCGTCGACAACGACAACGACGCCGTGTTGGAGGCCATCCGGGCCGGCGTCGACGTCATCGAGCTCGACCTGGACACCCAACTGGACGAGTTCGACGACGGTTCCTACGACGTCGTCGTCCTGTCGCGCACCCTGCAGGTCGTCCGCGAGCCCGAGGCCGTGCTGACCCAGATGGCGCGCATCGGCACCCGCCTGGTGTTGTCGATGCCGAACTTCGGTCTGTGGAAGCACCGGCTTCGACTGCTCGCCGGTCACATGCCACGCAGCCGCGACCTGCCCTACGAGTGGTACAACTCGCCCAACCTGCACCACTCGACACTGGTCGACCTGGAGGACTTCCTGACCAGTCACGGGCTGGTCATCGAGGAGCGGGTCCCGGTCTCCGAAAGCGGCGAGACCGGACGACTGGTGAACGTCTGGCCGAACATGTTGGCCGGTGCGGCCATCTACCGGCTGTCCCAGGACGGGTAGCGGGGGCGGACGCGCCTGAGGGTCGAGGCGCTGTGCGGCCGTCTGTCTGCTGTGAGCGGCGGGCCAGCTGCGGAGTTCAGT
>NZ_JADIJQ010000029.1 GCF_017355265.1 Tessaracoccus sp. SD287 | reverse complement strand
GAGCGGCGTCCGCGGCGCGGCTGCCGGGGGTTCGGGTGTGGCCGGAGGCTCGGAGCTGGCCGAGTAATCCGGGATCACGGCGTGATCAGGGGCCACGGCGTGCTCGGAGGTCGCAGGCCAACCTTCGGGGTGGCTCCTCGTCCCGGGTGCGGGTGCAGACGAACCGGGCGCGGGCTCCAGCCCCCCGGGCCCGGACCACTTGGGCTCAGGCCGCCTCAGCTCGGGTGGTGCGGTCAATGCTTCCCCTCGGGGCCGGGCGGGGCGGACGAGCGGCCCACCCCTGGTCGATGGCGGTGGCGCTACCGATGGATCGGTGGACTCCCCTGCTGAGGACGCTGCCGTGGTGCGACCCGGCGAGGCAACCGTCCCCGATGCCGTGACGGCGGCGTCGCCGGTGGTTGGTTTCTGGGCGCCCGGTGCGTCGGTGGCCGCGCTGCCGGAGCCGGTGGCCCGGACAGGGACATCCCCTGTCGTGCGCCATGGTCCCCGCACTGGCCGGGGCATGACCAATTGCCCGCGCCCGATCCGGGAGCGCCACCTTGGTGGCTGGCCTCGACGTTCCAGTGGGTCGGGAGTCGCCGACTGTCCGGACAGGTGCTCCGCGGACGATCGGACCCCTTCCCCGTGGTGCGATCCGACCCTGGTGAGTCCACCGTTGCGGGCGGCGGCCGCGCGGACCCGGTCGGCCCACGCGGGTGGTGCGCCGGACAGGTCGAAGCCAGCCGGGTCGAAGCCAGCCGGGTCGAATCCGTCCGGGTCGACGACGCCCGGGGCCGGTTCCAGGGCCTCGGCCAGCGAGTGCAGCAGCCGCGAGAGACGGCTACGCCACCGGTGCCGCGGCACCGTCCAACTCCAGTCGGTCGTAGGCCAGGGTGAGCGACTCGATGGCCAGTTCGTTGCCCAGCGCGTCCAGGGGCGCACCATCCCATTCGCAGGGCCAGGCCGCGATCAGGTTCCAGCGCCGCACCTCGCGCGAGCCGGAGTCGTCCAGCATGGCGATGGACACGTTCTGGCGCTGGACGCGACCCTCGACGGCGGCGAACAGCCAGGTCAGCAGTTCGGTGGAGTCGGTCAGCCCGTAGCGCAGGGTGACCGGCTTGTACTCGACGCGGCCGGGCACTGAGCGCACCTCGGCGTGTTCCCCGCCGGCGCGGTAGAGGATGCGTTCGAGTTTGAAACCCAGCCCCTCCACCTTCACGAAGTGACCCTGGACGGTGCCGTTGATCTCGAACTTGAAGTTGTAGGCGCGGTAGGGGTCCTGGCGCACGCCCGGTTGTGCGGACATCTCATGCTCCCGGGGTCTGGTTGGTGGAGGTGTCGGCCGACTGCATCAACTGGAAGACGACGAACTCGGCCGGTTTGACCGGGGCGATGCCGATGATGGTGACGACCATGCCTGCGTCGCGCACTTCGGGCGGATTGGTCTCTTCGTCGCACTTGACGAAGAACGCCTCCTGCGGGGTGCGTCCGACCAGGGCACCGTCACGCCACACGTTCATCAGGAACGCGTTGATGTCGCGGCGCAGGGCTGCCCACAGGGGGTGGTGGTTGGGTTCGAAGACGGCCCAGCGGGTGCCGTCGAGCACCGACTCCTTGATCATGTTGGTCAGCCGCCGGACGTTGATGTAGCGGAACTCGCTGGACTCCGGAGCCAGGGTGCGTGCACCCCAGACCAGGATGCCCTCGCCGGGGAAGAAGCGGATGCAGTTGATGCCGGCCGGGTTCAGCAGTTCCTGGTCACCCTTGCTGACCCTGCTGACGAGGTCCAGGGCGCCGGCGATGTTGGTGTTCGCGGGTGCCTTGTGGACGCCCCGGCTGGCGTCGGTGCGGGCCCAGACCCCGGCCATGTGGCCCGAGGGCGGGGTAGTGATCCGCTGTCCGGAAATGGGGTCGACCACCACCAGCCACGGGTGGTACGCGGCGGTGTAGCCGTCCTCGGAGTTCTCCGGCCGGAAGCCTCGAGGCGGTGCCGCCGGTGGTGGCGCCCCGGGGGTGTCGCCGTCGCTGGTGGGTCGGACGGGCACCCCGGAGGTGCCGACCTCGAGCAGGCGACCGACGTCGTCGACCTCCTCGACCAGATCGAGGATCGCCATCCGGTCCTGGCGCAGGGGGTGCTGGCAGTGGGTCGTCAGCGCGTTGTAGTCGGCCGGGTCGGTGAAGCCGGGGGCAACCACGATGGAGACGTCGTCGATCGCCTCCAGCAGGGTGAGCCCGGTGGGGTGGGCGGCGGTGCCGGTCAGGGTGCCGTCCTGGCCGACATTGACCACGTAGGCGCGGCCGCCGCCATTGGCGAAGTACCCGTGGACGGCGGTGCTGAGGTGGGTCCCCTCCGTCGCTTCGCCGACGAAGATGCGGACGAACTGGCTCCAGTTGTCGATGGTCACCACGGTGTCCCGGGGGGCCTTGGTGTTGGGGGCGACGCCAATGAAGCCGGTGCCGTTGGTGCCGGCCTGACCGAACATCTGGGTGCCGCTGGGGACTTCCTGGACGTAGACGCCCGGGGCCCGATAGTTGACCATGAGCTAGCTCCCTTCGGGAGTGCTGGACGTCTCGATCGCGTGGGCGGAGGCGCCGCTGGCGGCGCCCGCAGGGACGCCGGGGGGACCGTCACGAGTGACGGTGGGGAGCACGTCGACGACAACGGTCTCGACGCGCGGGCCGGTCGGTTCGTCGATGCTGACGGTGACCGGAAGGGCGAGGTTCAGCCCGAGGGCGGGCGGTTCGGGTGCGGAGGCGATGGTCAGTCCGCGGGTCTCGGCCAGGACGAGGAGCCGTTCGAGGTGGTCAATGGCGTCAGGCCCTTGCGCGGTGACGGCCACGGTCAGTTCCAGGTCGAGCAGGGCACCAGCGCGACGGGATCGTCCGACCCGCCGCAGGGCGACCGGGGTGAGCAGCACCTCGGCATCGTCCTGGTCGGTGTCCCCGGCCTGCCCCGCCAGTCCGACCGCCACCGGGGCGAGGGCCTGCCGGATGGTGTCCAGCAGGTTCTCGAGGGCGCTACGGGCCGCGGGCATCGCTGCTCCGCAGCGCAGGTGACGAGGTCGAGCAGTTCATCGGGGCCGTCCTCGGGGAGGGGGATGATGTTGATGGTAACCCCGGCCCCGACGGACCGAAAACAGCTTTATGAAACTATTTCGGCTTCTCATAGGGAAGGCCGCGAATGCCCTGCCGCCGCCGCTCGCGGGACCCCTCCCCGAGAGAACACCAAAGAACCCCCCTCCCAACCGGGAAGGGGGTTCTGATTGTCTGTGGGCCTAACTGGACTTGAACCAGTGACCTCTGCCTTATCAGGGCAGCGCTCTAACCGACTGAGCTATAGGCCCGGGCTGGACGAATCAACGTCTGACCGCAAGAAAAGACTCTAGCGGAACTGCCGCCGAACGCCCAAATCTGTGGATCAGTCCTCGGCCAGGGTGACCTCGAGGCCGCCCAGCACGGTCGCTGACAGGTTGTACAGAAAGCTGAACAGCGTCGCCAGGGCGGTGAAGATCACCACGTCGGCAGCCGCGATCAGCGCCGTGAAACCAATCACCCGGTCGCCGGTGACGTAGCGGCCGAGGTCAAAGGTGCTGGCCGAGTTCGGGGTGGCCAACAGGTCGTTGACGGCCCGGTTGATCGACTCAAAGGTGCCCGAGGACTGCAGCACCGCCCACAGCACCCACACGGCGACGACCAGCAGGATGCCGAAGGCGATCGAGAACAGGAACGAGGTCTTCATCACCGACCACGGGTCGACCCGCGACAGCCGCAGTCGGGCCTTGCGGGTGCGGCGGGCGGGTGCGGCCGCGGCAGCCCCGGCCACCCTCGAGGAGGATGCCGAGGACGCGCTGGCTGCCGGCCTGGCCGACGGCGAGGGCTTCGGCTGGGTGATCCCGACCCCGGCATCGGCGGACTGCCCGCTGCGGTGCGTGGTCGGCGCCTGGGCGGGCGTTGCCTGGGACGAGGGTGCCCCGGTGGTGCCGGACGTGGCGGCCGCAGCGGTTCGCGCAGGACGGCCGCCGGCCGTGGGGGCGCTGAACCGACCGGTCGGCCCGGACTGCTCGGCACCCGCCGGGCGGTACAGGGTGCGGCTGGGCTCGTCTGCCGATGCCTGCCGCGAGAACGGCGAACTGGTGCGGTTGTCAGACCCGCGGGGGGTATCACTCACCGTCGGTCTCCTGTTCCTCGTCCTGGACGTCGGCCTCGGTCAGATCCTCGGCGTCACCGTCAGTGGTCGGGTCAACCGTACCCGCCTCGGTGGTGATCTCGGCGTCGCTCGCGTCGGTTTCGGTGACCTCGACGATCTCCTCCTCCTGGGCCTCGGGGTTCAGAGCGATCACCAGCACCTCGTCGCCCTCCTTGACCCGGACGAAGCGCACCCCCATGGTGGTGCGGCCCTTCGAGGGCACCTCGGCCACCGAGGAGCGGGTGATCTGGCCGGACTGGCGAATGGCGATGACCTCGTCCTTCTCGCTGACGACGAGGCCACCGACCAGGTGGCCGCGGTCCTCGTTCAGCTTCATCGCCTTGATGCCCAGGCCGCCGCGGTTCTGCTCGCGGTAATCACTGACGGGGCTGCGCTTGGCGTAGCCGTTGTCGGTGACGGTGAAGACGTAGCGGTCGTCCTCGGGCATCTCGGAATCGATGATGGCCATGCTCAGCAGTTCGTCGTCCTCGCGGAACTTCATGCCCGTCACCCCCGAGGTCGCCCGGCCCATCGGACGCAACTGCTCGTCGCTGGCGGTGAAGCGGATGGCCTGGCCCTTGCGCGAGATCAGCAGCACGTCGTCCTCGGGGCCGCAGACCCCGGCGCCGATCAGCTCGTCGTCCTCGTCGCGGAAGTTGATGGCGATCACGCCGGCCTGGCGCGGCGAGTCGTACAGCGACAGGGCGCTCTTCTTCACCAGCCCACGGCGGGTCGCCAGCAGCAGGTAGTCGGCCGCTTCGTAGTCGCGAATCGTCACCACCTGTGCGATCCGCTCCTCGGGCAGGAAGCTCAGCAACCCGGCGACGTGGCCGCCCTTGGCGTCACGACCGGCCTCGGGCAGCTGCCACACCTTGGTGCGGTAGACCCGTCCCATGGTGGTCAGGAACAGGATCCAGTGGTGGTTGGTGGTGGTGAACAGGTGCTGCACCTCGTCGTCGGCGCGCAGGGTGGCGCCGCGTACCCCCTTGCCGCCGCGCTTCTGCACCCGATACTGGTCGGTGCGGGTGCGCTTGGCGTAGCCGCCGTGGGTGATGGTGACGACCATGTCGAAGTCGGGGATGAAGTCCTCTTCGCTGACGTCACCGTCGGGGGCCACGATCTGGGTGCGACGCTCGTCGCCGTAGCGGTCGACGATCTCGGCGAGCTCGGTGCTGACGATGGACCGCTGCCGTTCGTCGCGGGCCAGGATGTCCTTGAAGTCGGCGATCTGCAGTTCGATCTCGGCGAGCCGGTCGACGATCTTCTGGCGTTCCAGCGCGGCCAGGCGGCGCAGCTGCATGTCGAGGATGGCGGTGGCCTGGTCGTCGTCGATCGACAGCAGGTCCTTGAGGCCCTCACGGGCGATCTCGGTGGTCCGCGAGGCACGGATCAGGGCGATCACCTCGTCGAGGGCGTCCAGTGCCAGCACCAGGCCGCGCCAGATGTGGGCCTGCTTCTCGGCCTCGCGCAGCCGGTAGGCGGTGCGACGACGGATGACCTCGAGCTGGTGGTCGATCCAGTGGCTGATGAACTGGTCCAGGCGCAGCGTGCGGGGCACCGAGTCGACCAGGGCCAGCATGTTGCAGCCAAAGGTGTCCTGCAGCTGGGTGTGCTTGTACAGGTTGTTCATCACCACCCGCGGCTGGGCGTCGCGCTTGAGCTGGATGACCAGACGCTGGCCGGTGCGCGCCGAGGTGTCGTCGCGCATCTCGGCGATGCCGCCGATCTTGCCGGCGTTGACCAGGTCGGCGATCTTGCGGGCCAGGTTGTCGGGGTTGCACATGTAGGGCAGCTCGGTGACGACCAGGTTGGTGCGCCCGTGGTCGTCCTCCTCGATGGTGATGACCGCGCGCATCGTGACCAGGCCGCGGCCGGTGCGGTAGGCGTCCTCGATGCCCTTGCGGCCGACGATCTGGGCGCCGCTGGGGAAGTCGGGCCCCTTGATCCGGGCCATCGCGGCTTCCAGCAGTTCCTCCACGGTCGCCTCGGGATGCTCCAGCGACCACTGGACGGCCTCGGCGACCTCACGCAGGTTGTGGGTGGGGATGTTGGTGGCCATGCCCACCGCGATACCGGTCGACCCGTTGACCAGCAGGTTCGGGAAGCGGGCCGGCAGCACCGTGGGCTCGAGCTCACGGTTGTCGTAGTTGGGCTGCATGTCGACGGTGTCCTGCTCGATGTCGCGCACCATCTCCATGGCCATCGGCGCCATCTTGCACTCGGTGTATCGCATCGCGGCCGCCGGGTCGTTGCCCGGCGATCCGAAGTTGCCCTGCCCGCTGATCAGCGGTGCGCGCATGACCCATGGCTGGGCCAGGCGCACCATGGTGTCGTAGATCGCGGAGTCACCGTGCGGGTGGTACAGACCCATCACCTCACCGACCACGCGCGAGCACTTGTTCCAGCCACGGTCGGGGCGGTAGCCACCGTCGTACATCGCGTACAGCACCCGGCGGTGCACCGGCTTCAGGCCGTCCCGCACGTCCGGCAGCGCTCGTCCGACGATCACCGACATGGCGTAGTCGAGGTAGCTGCTCTCGACCTCGGTGTTCAGGTCGATCTGCTGGATGCTGCCCTTCTGCGGGCGCACGATCTCGTCGATGGTCGACTCGGTCGGCCCTTCGACCTGGTTGTCGTCGTCTGCCATTGCTGTCCCTTCAGAACTGCGAACTGCGGAGCACCTGCGAGTCGCTGCGACCAAGGAGCAGCTTCAGACTCGTGCGGAGCACGGGGGGTTTGAGGGGGTCGCCCCCCTCAGGACTCAAATGTCGAGGAAGCGCACGTCGCGTGCGTTCTTCTGGATGAAGGCGCGACGTGACTCCACGTCCTCGCCCATCAGCACCGAGAACATCTCGTCGGCGCGGACCGCGTCGTCCAGGGTCACCTGCAGCAGGATCCTGTTGTCGGGGTCCATGGTGGTGTCCCACAGGTCCGAGGCGTCCATCTCGCCCAGACCCTTGTAGCGCTGGATCGGGTTGACCGTGGGCAGCTTCTTGCCGGAGGCGATGCCGTTGTCACGCATGGCGTCACGCTCGGCATCGTTGTAGGCCAACTCGTGGGGCGCATTGGTCCAGCGCAGCCGGAACAGCGGCGGCTGGGCCAGGTAGACGTGCCCGGCATCGATCAGCGGCTTCATGAACCGGAACAGCAGGGTCAGCAGCAGCGTGCGGATGTGGGAGCCGTCGACGTCGGCGTCAGCCATCAGCACGACCTTGTGGTAGCGCAGCTTGTCGATGTCGAAGTCCTCGTGGACGCCGGTGCCCAGCGCGTTGATGATGGCCTCGACCTCCTGGTTCTGCAGGATGCGGTCGATGCGCGCCTTCTCGACGTTCAGGATCTTGCCGCGGATCGGCAGGATGGCCTGGGTGCGCGGGTTGCGTCCACCCTTGGCCGAGCCACCGGCGGAGTCACCCTCGACGATGAAGACCTCGCACTCCTCGGGGTTGCGGCTGGAGCAGTCGGCCAGCTTGCCGGGGAGCCCGCCGCCGCCGAGCAGTCCCTTGCGGTTGCGGGCGATGTCGCGGGCCTTGCGGGCGGCGATCCGGGCAGCGGCCGCGGCCTGCGACTTGCGGACGATGTCCTTGCCCTCGTTGGGGTTGCGCTCGAACCAGTCGCCCAGGCGGTCGTTGACGACCCGCTGGACGAAGGAGCGGGCCTCGGTGTTGCCGAGCTTGGTCTTGGTCTGGCCCTCGAACTGGGGGTTGGCCAGCTTCACCGAGACGATCGCGGTCAGACCCTCACGGATGTCGTCACCCGAGACGCGGTCGTCACGCTTCTTGATCATTCCCCAGGTCTCGCCCCACTTGTTGACCGTGCTGGTCATGGCGGCGCGGAAGCCCTCGTCGTGGGTGCCGCCCTCCTGGGTGTTGATGGTGTTGGCGAAGGTGTGCACCGAGGGGGTGTAGGAACTGTTCCACTGCATCGCGACCTCGACACCCATGCCCTCTTCGGGGCGGTGTGCCTCGACGGCGATCACCGTGGGGTGCACCGGGTCCTTGGACGCATTGAGGTACTCGACGAAGTCGATCAGGCCACGGTCGTACTTGTAGTGCACCTCCTTGCGTTCCGACAGGCTGTCCTCGTCGGCGAACTCGTCCTTGCGGACGGGCACGGCGGTCGGCTCGGCGTCGTCGGCGGCGTCCGGGGACGCCTGGGCCTCGGTGCGACGGTCGAGCAGGCTGATGGCCAGGCCCTTGTTGAGGAAGGCCATCTCGCGGAAGCGGGTCGACAGGGTGTCGAAGTCAAAGGTGGTCGTCTCGAAGATGTCAGGACTGGGGTAGAAGGTGATCGTCGAGCCGGTCTCCTCCGTCGCCTCAAGCTGCTGCAATTCCCCGATGGGGGTGCCGAGGGCGAACTCCTGGCGCCAGTGGTAGCCGTCGCGGCGAATGTCGGCGAACAGCTGGTCGGACAGGGCATTGACCACCGACGACCCGACGCCGTGCAGACCACCCGAGACCTTGTAGCCGCCGTCGCCGAACTTGCCGCCGGCGTGCAGCACCGTGAGCACCAGGGTCAGGGTGGGGATCTTCTCGACGGGGTGCATCTTGACCGGAATGCCGCGACCGTTGTCGGCCACCCGCACCCCGCCCCGGTCGAGCAGTTCGACGGTGATGGTGTCGCAGTAGCCGGCCAGCGCCTCGTCGACGGCATTGTCGACGATCTCGTAGACCAGGTGGTGCAGGCCGCGGGCGCCGGTCGAACCGATGTACATGCCGGGGCGCTTGCGCACCGCCTCGAGACCCTCGAGGACGGTGATGTTGCCGGCGTCGTAGCTTCCCGCGTCAACGCGGTGGTCCCCCGACCCGGCGAGGTCGTTGCCGGCAGCGTCGTCGAGAATGGGGTCGTTCAGTCCCTCGGGGAGGGAGTTGTCGGCGTCGCTCAAGAGAACGGGTCTCCTCATCAGGTTCGTGGTGCGCTGTGGCCAGCGTCCCAACTCTACCAACATTGCTGGCTGGACGCCCATGTGGCGGGTGCTCCCCGGTGACCTTTTCGCACCAATCGCGAAATTTCGGCCCGCCAAGGCCCGCAACGGGTCAACCGGTGGGAGGACACTGACGCGGGGGTTGAATCGTTTGCGGCGGGAAATCGTTGGGGCGGTCCTGCTGCTGGCTAGGATGCCGGGGTGAGCAACCAGCTACCGCCGGGCCCGCCGCCGGCCCCGGTGTGGGTCGATCCGCGTCCATTGGACAGCGACTGGGACCCGCCGAAGTGGCACGACCGGTTCCGTCCGGGCACCAAGCTGGCGGCCGTCCTCACCGCCCTGGCGGTCCTCGCCGGTCTGACGTGGGTGGCCGGCGGGCTGCGGCCGCAGGCAACGGTCACCGCCGTCGACTGGCGCACCCCGGCGGTCACGGGCCCCGTCGAGATCACCGTCCTGCGGGCGATCTACCAGCCGGGCACCGAGTACTCCGAACCCGAGATCATCGTCGAGGCCCTGTGCCGACTGGTCGTCGACAGTGCCACCCGGGTGCAGAGCAGCGACGTGCGCAGTGGCGTCGGCATGACCTTTGGTGGCCTGGTGGTGGCCCAGGCCGAGCGGTACGTGAAGTTCGGTCCCAACACCAGCAGCGCCACCGCGCGCGACGAGCTGTCACCGGGCGTCGAGCCCACCCCGTGCATCATCAAGGGCGACCTGCCCCCGAACCAGGGCCCGGCGCCCTTCGTCCAGCTGCTGGTCCTCAACCAGAAGTGGACCAACCAGGGCTTCGCCTCCGGCGAGTCGGAGCAGTGGGTGGTGGTCCGGGGAGGGGTCTCGATGAAGGTGCCGGTCACCGTCCTGCCCGAGGACTGAGCCGGGTCGCCGCGCCTCGCCAGGTGCAACGGCACGGTGCTCCTGCAGGGCTTGAAGCCGTGCACCTGCTGCTAACTACTGCAACTGCGCAGGTTTTCTACTGCCGCTGCGCAGGTGTTGTTCAGTCGTCCTCAGGCAGGACGGCGGTCAGTTGGAGCGTTCGGGCAGGGCCAGAGCAGGGTTGTGCACCAGCTGCATGTAGTGCACGGTCACCCCGACCAGTTCCGGCAGCAGTGCCTCGGGCACCAGGTAGGTCATCCAGTAGGTCGTCACCGCATCGCTGTTGCTGCAGTAGGGGTACTGGTCGGGCAGCGAGAGGGAATCGGTGGTCCACTTCATCCGATCGGGGCCGACCAGGTCGAAACCGCAGGTGGAGTCCTCGGCCAGGTTGGCCCGCTCCATCTTGACCAGCAGGTAGACCGCGCCGTCGGGGGCGGTGTGGGCATCGCTCGAGCCTCGCTCGATGCGCTTGTGCACCTCGGTGGCCAGCACCTTGTACGTGGTGCCCGTGCGGGAATCGGTCCAGGACTCGCCGACCGGGACCACGTGGTTGACGTAGGCATCCATCCGGACATGGGTGAACACTCCCCAGCCAATGCCCCAGACCAGCACCATCAGCACGGCCAGGCCGAATCCGAGCCAGGGTCGGGCCCGTGGCGAGAGCCGGGCGCGACTCATCGGACCACCTCCAGGGTGTCGTCGAGCCAGGCGACCCGCTTGTAGGCCGAGTTCTCCCAGATCTGGTCGACGTTGCGCGGGGTGACGCCCAACGACATCACCATCTCGGGCTCGCGGTAGACGATCACCCCGGTGGGCACGCAGGCGACGCTGGCGCCGACCAGGTTCTCGCGGGTGACCTCGAAGATGACGGTGCCGGTGCTGCGGAAGCCGGGCTTGGGGAAGCTGAGGTTGTCCTCGGCCAACGACTCGACGACGGCGTCACCGGCGATCCGCAGGAAGCAGCGCATGCCGATGATCTCGCTCTCACGCGGGGTCGTGAACTGGAAGCGGATGCTGAGCAGGCGTTCGGGTGACATCAGTGAACTGGCGCCGCTGGGCTGCACGGCGAACTGGCCGAAGCTCAGGTCGAGCGGGGTGATGGTCTGCCCGTTGTCCAGGTCCAGTTCCTGACCGAGTTCCGCGACCTTCTGGAAGTCCTCGATGGCGCTGTCGCGGAACTGGCCCAAAAGGCCGGCGGCGATCACCGACAGCACCAGCACGATGGTGGTGGGAAGGCTGAACTTCATCGCGGGAGCGCCCCCGTCAACTGTCCGCGGTGCTCCGGCCGCACCGTCGACGGGTCGGCGGAGTCCCGGAAGTGGGTGAGCACCCGACGGAAGGCGACCGCCAACAGCGCCAACCGGAGGGTCTCGCCGAAGGGCTGGGTCAGGCCGGTGATCAGGTCGTCCCAGGCCACCCAGAAGGTGGCGACCCGACCCCCGAAGATCTCCAGGACGGTGTCCTTGAACGCGCGGGCGACCACGGTGACCAGTGAGTAGATGAACACGTAGGCGGCCAGGAACAGCACCCCGCCGCGCAACACCAGGCGCACCGACTGGAAGGTGGGCAGGTACTTGTCGTTCAGGTCACCGAACAGTGCCTCCTGCACCTCGATGGCGACCGAGCGCCCCCTGGTGCCGGGCCGGGCACGGCGGCGTCCGCGCTTGTCGAGCACCACGTCGGACTGAGCGTCCAGGTGCGCGCTCAACGGTTCCCCCTTGCGCCACATCTCGGCGAAGCTGAGCACGTGGGAGCCGTAGACCAGGGCGGCCACGGCCAGCCACATCACTGGCTGGACGAAGGCGTGGGTGAAGACCGGCCACAGCCATTCGACCAGGCCGACGACCCAGTCGGCCACCCCGGGCAGCACGTCGCTGATCCGTCCCAGCGACGTCCTGAACCCCTGCCAGACCTCGACCCCCCAGCCGTAGACGCGGGTCGAGCGCAGCCGCCACAGCCAACTGCTGATGAACGAGGTGCCCAGGAAGACCAGCAGCAGCAGGAAGAACGCCTCGATCAGGGCGGCCACCAACCCGAGGGGACGGAAGTTGCTCTTCTCGTGGGCCAAGTCGACCAGGCGGCGCACGATGTAGGCGCCGATGATGATGAGGACCGTGCGTCGGACCTCCTCGGGGGTGTCCGGGCTGAGGCTGTCCAGGATCCCGCCGCTGAACAGGCCATTGAGGACGATTTCGTAGGCGATCACCAGGCTGGCGATCTCCTCGATGTAGTCGAAGGCCGCGTAGATGCCCAGAAATGGCAGCAGCGTGATGGCGACCAGTCGGGTCACCGACTCATCGCGGTCGTCCGGCTGGGCACCGGGTGGAAGTTCGTTCTTGATGCCCAGGTCGCGTCCCATGATCTGCAGGCTGATGATCATCGCGCTGAGCGTGAAGACCAGTCCGAGGGCGAGCAGACCCAGCGCCAGCCACGGGTGCTCCTCGGTCTGCGAGGCGGCCACGACCATGGTGACCTGGCTCAGCACGAAGCAGGCCATGGTGATGCCGACCACCTTGGGCAGCACCCGCCACCACAGGGCGACGGCCTCGTGCCCCATGGTCCAGACGTGGTCCCACCAGATGCGCAGCTGGTTCACGGCTCAACCATAGGTGTCCCGGGGTCCCCGACCGTCGCGGACGCTGCGGATGCCGTGCTTCCAGCTCGGCGCCTGGGGGCCGAGCACGACGACGCGTTTGACCGAGCCGTTGCCGAGCTGGCGGTTGAGCTCGGCGACCAGGTTGGGTGCCAGGGCGCGCAGGGACGAGGCCCAGGTGGTGGACTCGGTCCTGATGGTGAGCACCCCGTCCTGGAACCCCTCGGGCACCGAGTGCGCCGCGTTGGTGGGACCGACCAGCGCGGACCACTGCACCAGCAGTGAGCGGACGTTGACCTGGGTGGTCCATCCCCGTCGGCGGATGACCTCGCCCAGCACCGACTCCACCGACTGGGGGTCGCGGTCGTCGGGGCGGGCCCCCGAGAAAGTGATGCCGGTGACGCGGCTGGTGCGTCGCCGGACCGGGCCGGTGCGGACCCCCCGCGGTGGCGGCAGGTTCACTCCCCCGCCGCTGCCGCGGGTCTGGTGGGCCACCGAGGTGGCCAGGTCGATGCCGGTGGGGTCATGCTCGGCCAGCAGTTCCTGGTCCAATGCCTCCTGGGCGGCCGCCACCTCCGGATCGATCTGCGCCGTGTCGGGGTCATCCACCGGGTCGGAGTTTTCCACAGGCTCGTGCAGCCAGGAACCGGGTGGGGGCGTCATGGCGTCGCCCCCGCCCCGCTCGACACGCTCGCCGACGCGCCCGGTGAGACGTTTTGCAACGGCGTTGTCCCCTCGTTGTCCACAACACCTGTGGACAACTCGCCGGCGGCAGGGTCGGCAGGGTCGGCCACCACCCGCCGGTCGGCCACCAGGAATCGTCGTCCGACCAGCCTTTCGGGGACGTCGGCGCCGACGGCGGCGGTGATCAGCACCTGTTCGGCCTGCAGGATGGCCCCGGCCAGTCGGTCGCGGCGGGTGGCGTCCAGCTCGGCAAAGACGTCGTCCAGGATCAGCACCGGCTCGACGCCGTCGGCACGCACCAGGTGGAAGGCACCCAGCTTCAGCGACAAGGCCAGCGACCAGCACTCGCCGTGGCTGGCGTACCCCTTGGCGGGCAGTTCACCGATGCTGAACACGATCTCGTCGCGATGGGGCCCGACCAGACTGACGCCACGCACCAGTTCGTCCTTGCGTCGCTCGACCAGGGCGGCCCGCAGCCGGCCGGTCAGGTCGTCGCGGGTGAGTGGCTCGCCCTCGACCGCCGCCGCCACGTCGATGCTGGTGCGGTAGCTGGCCTGGACGCTGTTGTTGGCCGGTGCGATGTCGGAGTAGGCCAGCGTGGTGTGCGGCAACAATTCGGTCAGGGTGTCGAGCCGGGCCAGCAGCAGTTCGGCGCCCACCTGGCTGAGCTGCTCGTCGAAGACCTCCAGGGTGAACATGGCATCCTCGTCCTGGGCGCGAGCACCGCGCTGGGCCAGCTGCTTGAGCAGGTGGTTGCGTTGCTTGAGGATGCGGTCGTAATCGGCCTTGACCCCGGCCATCCGGGGCCAGCGGGTGACCACCACGGTGTCAATGAACCGGCGCCGGTCGGACGGGTCGCCCTTGACGATGGCCAGGTCCTCGGGGGAGAAGACGACGGTGCGCAGCACCCCCAGCAGGTCACGGGCCCGGGGCTGGGGTCCCTTGTTGATGCGTGCGCGGTTCGCCCGGCCAGGGTTGATCTCCAGCTCGAGCAGCAGCGATCGGGTGTCCTCGCGACTGGCCCGGACCCGGGCGCGGGCGACGGCCTGCTCGGCGCCGGCTCGCACCAGCGGGGCGTCATTGCTGACCCGGTGCGACGAGAGCGTCGACAGGTACTCCACGGCCTCGACCAGATTCGTCTTGCCCTGGCCGTTCTGGCCGATGAACAGGTTCACCCCGGGCAGCATCGCGACCTCCGCGCTGCGATAGCAGCGGAAGTCGACCAGGCTGAGGTGCTCTACGTACACGTGCGCACCTTAGCCGAACCGCCCCAGCCAGCACCTGCAGCGGTTCGGGTCAGCTGCACGGCTTCAAACGCTGCAACAGGACGCAGCTGTTGCAGGTGTGGCCGACTCATGCCGATCGGCCTCGGCGGCCCTGGGCGATGGCGAAGGCGGTGGTGATCCGGCCGTACAGCAACCGTGGCCTGGCGACCTCCTGCTTGCCCCACCGCGCGAAGATCCAGCCGTCAGCCTCCATGGACTCCTGGCGGCGTTTCTCCCGCCGGAGCACGTCCATCGGTGACTCATCGCGGTGAGCCAGCTCCAGGTACTTCCCCTCGCCGTCGTACTCCCCCAGCACGCCGAGATCCGGCCAGGCGAAATCGGCGATGCCCAGCACCTCGTTCCACGCGTTGCGCACCTCGAATTGCTGCACGGGTGTGGGCAGACCCACGGTGGTGATGGCCAGCAGGCTGCGGGTCTCCATCGGGCTCTGTGACCAGGCCGAGGCGCATTCCAGGGCACGCCGGGCTCTGGTGATGCCCGTCCGTCGTTCCAGCAGGCTGATGGCCCGGATGGTGCCGGCGTCGAAGACCTCGAGGCTCCCGGCGACCCGTGCCTGCCAGCGTGCCGCCTCCCAGGAAACCAGGCCCGCCTCAAGTCCACGCAGACGGGTCAGGTCGACCACGGTCCGTGCCGGGGAGGTGAGGCGGAAGCCGTCCACCTGGGTGACCTGGTCATCAGGCAGGGGCGCACTGCGAATCTGGCGCAGTCCACGCCGCCAACTTCGCCCATCGCCATCCTCGATGACCTCGACCAGGTCGGGGACCGCACGCAGCAGGGGGAGGCCGTGGACGAGCGCGGCCGACTCCAGTGCCAGCACCTCGCCGCGGCATACCTCGGCCCTGGCCAAGTGGACGAGTTCTGCCCGGTGGTCGTCGTCGGTCGCCCACTGGTAGAAGCCTCGACTGATGCGCACGAGGTTGCCCTGGTCCACCAGGCGCACGATCATCCTGGGGCTCAGCCCCTGGGCCAACAGGTCGGTGGTGGTGAACACGTCCATGCCCACCAGACAAGCCGAATCTCGCCTTGCTCCGAGACGTGACAGGGGATCTGTGGACAACTCCGGAGTCATCCACAAGCCGCCGCGAGAGGGCACCAGGTGCACCACAAGCACGCCGTCGAAGCTGGAACGCGGCGCACCTCGCCATCTGCAACGCCACGGTGCTCCTGCATGGCTTGAAGGCGTGCACCTGCTGCTAACTACTGCAGCTGTGCGGGTTGTGCGGGTTGTGCGGGTCAGTCGTCCTCGGGCAGCACCGCGTGGCCGCCGAACTCGTTGCGCATGGCCGCGATCATCTTCATCGCCGGGGAGTCCTCCTGGCGGGACACGAAGCGCGCGAACAGGGCAGCGGTGATGGCCGGCACCGGCACCGCCAGGTCAATGGCCGACTGCACCGTCCAGCGACCCTCGCCGGAATCGTCGGCGTAGCCCTTGATGGCACTCAGGTCGGGATCCTTCTCCAGGGCATTGACCAGCAGGTCGAGCAGCCAGGAGCGGATGACGGTGCCCTCCTTCCAGGAGGTGAAGATCTCGGGCACGTCGGCGACCACCTCCTCGGCGGCCTCCAACAGCTCCCAGCCCTCGGCGTAGGCCTGCATGACGGCGTACTCGATGCCGTTGTGGACCATCTTCGAGTAGTGCCCGGCACCGTGGCCGCCGGCGTGGACGAAGCCGTACTTGCTGTCGGGCTTCAACGCGTCGAAGATCGGCTGGCAGGTCTGGACGGCATCCTGGTCCCCGCCGACCATCAGGGCGTAGCCCAGTTCCAGGCCCCAGACGCCGCCCGAGACGCCGCAGTCCAGGAACTTGATGCCTGCCTCGGCCAGCGTCGCAGCGTGCACCTTGTCATTGCTCCACTTGGAGTTGCCGCCGTCAATGACGATGTCGCCAGGCGCCAGCAGGCCCTTGAGCTCGGCCACCACGGAGTCGACGGCTGCCTCGGGCACCATCACCCAGACGATCCTCGGCGACTCGGTCAACTGGCTGACCATGTCCTGGTTCGAGGTGGAGTCGCTGATCTCTTGGTTGCGGTCGTAGCCGACCACGGTGTGGCCCTTGGCGCGCAGTCGCTCGCGCATGTTGCCGCCCATCTTGCCCAGACCGATCAGACCGAGTTCCATGTTGCGTCCTTCCGTGGACGATGTGGAGCACAAACGACGAAGGCGCCCGCAGCCTGGGCTGCGGACGCCTCCAACGATAGAGCGATGCGATCAGCTCGGCAGGCGCATCAGCATGATCACGTGGCGGTAGTCGTCGTGCTGGTCACCGTCGATGCTGTCCAGACCGGTGACCAGGCAGGGCTTGCCCGGTGCGGTGAACGAGAAGTGGACGAACGGGGCGTCGACCGCCGAGAGCGCATCGGACAGGTAGACGGGGTTGAACCCGGCCGCGGTGATCGCGAGCTCTCCCCCGGCGTGGTTCTCGACGGTGGCCTCGATGGCCTCCGAGGCGCGAGCTGTGTCGCCGGTGGCAGCCTCCAGCGCGATCTGGCCGTCACCAATGATCATCCGCAGCGGGGTGTTGCGCTCGGCCACCAGGGCGACGCGCTTGACCGCGGCAATGATCTCGGAGGTGTTGGCCCGCACGCTGACGTTCGGGGTGATGTTCATCAGGTGGCGAACCTTGGGGAACTCGCCGTCCAGCAGGCGGGTGGTGATCTGGCGGGTGCCGCCCGATCCGTCGCCCTCGAAGCCGATCAGGCCGTCGCCGAGGGACCCGGACGACAGGCTCATCGTGACCGTCTCACCGGTGGTCATGGACTTGGACGTCTCGTTGAGCACCTTCGCCGGCACCAGCGCAGCCCCCGAGGCCTGCGAGTTGCCCGGGTTCCACGACAACTCCTTCAGCGCCATGCGATAGCGGTCGGTGGCCAGCAGCGACAGCTTGTCGCCCTCAATCTCGAGCCGGACGCCGGTGAAGACGGGCAGCAGCTCGTCGCGTCCGGCGGCCACGACGACCTGGGCGACGGCCTTGGCAAAGTCGCCGGAGACCACGTTGCCGGTGGCGGCGGGCATCTCGGGCAGGTTCGGGTACTCATTGACCGGCAGCGTCTGCAGGGTGAACCGGGCCGATCCGCAGACCAGTTCGGCCCGTGACTCGTCGCTGCTGAGCTCGACCGGCTTGTTGGGCAGTGACCGGGCGATGTCGGCCAGCAGTTTGCCCGAGACCAGCGCTTCACCCTCGTCGATGACGGTGGCGGGAACGTCGATCTGCGCGGAGGTCTCGTAGTCGAAGCTGGACATGGTGACCCCGGCATCACTGGCCTTGATCAGCAGTCCGGCCAGGATCGGCACAGAGGGGCGCGTCGGCAGGCTGCGTGCCGCCCAGGCAACAGCTTCAGCCATGACGTCGCGGTCGAGGCGAATCTTCACTCGGGGTTTCTCCTCTGGTGAGACTGGAAAGTCGTCCGCACGGGAAATGGATCGCACGGTCTAATCGTTGGCAAGGGCATCATATCCATGCCATTGGCCCGGCGCGCCGCGCCTGTAGGTGGCGTCGAGAGTTCTTGTCATTTGCCTGAGCCATCCCCAGATCGGGGACCGACGTACTTGGACCAGTGAATGACATCTATCTCTTCGTACTGGTAGTCACTGCTGTGGAAACTGTGGACAACTCGTGCTTTGCCTTGTCAGCCCGCTGGACGGCTGCTCCACAGCCGCTGTGCACCGCCGGTGGATGGGCGCCTGTCGGCTGTGGACGAGAGCGGGTGCCGCACCGTTGTGCCGAGTTGTCCACAGGTTGTCCACCACGATGCTGACAACCTCTCAGGTCCTCATCCACAGGTCGTGGACAAGGGTCAAGACGCGGTCTCAGCGCTGCTGGGACTCCTGCTTGATGCGGTTGGTCAGTTCGGTGACCTGGTTGAAGACGCTGCGCCGCTCGCTCATCAACCCCTTGATCTTGCGTTCTGCGTGCATCACGGTGGTGTGGTCCTTGCCGCCGAACTGCTGGCCGATCTTCGGCAGGGACAGTTCGGTGAGCTCCCGGCACAGGTACATCGCGATCTGGCGGGCCGTGACGAGGACGTGGGTGCGGGAGGTGCCGGTGAGCTCTTCAATGCTGATCCCGAAGTACTCGGCGGTGGTGCGGATGATCAGGCCGGACTCGACAGGGGTGTCACCGCCCTGGGGAATCAGGTCCTTGAGCACCTGCTCGGCGGACTCCAGGTCGACCGACTTGCGGTTCAGCGAGGCGAAGGCGGTCACCCTGATCAGCGCACCCTCGAGTTCACGGATGTTGGTCTGGATGCGGCTGGCGATGAACTCCAGCACCTCCGGCGAGACGCTCAACCCGTCGGCTGCTGCCTTCTTCTTCAGGATCGCGATGCGGGTCTCGAGGTCGGGGGGCTGGATGTCGGTGATCAGTCCCCACTCGAAGCGGCTCCGGAGTCGGGGTTCCAGGGCCTCCAACGCCTTGGGCGGACGGTCGGAGGTCATCACGATCTGCTTTTGGGCGTTGTGCAGGGTGTTGAACGTGTGGAAGAACTCCTCCTGCGTCTGGATCTTGGACTCCAGGAACTGGATGTCGTCGATCAGCAGCACGTCCACGTCGCGGTAGGTGCGGCGGAACTTGGCGGTGCGATTCTCGGAGATGGCGTTGATGAACTCGTTGGTGAGTTCCTCGGTGCTCACGTACTTCACCCGCAGCCGGCTGTAGAAGTTGCGGACGTAGTGGCCCAGGGCGTGCAACAGGTGGGTCTTGCCCAGCCCGGAGTCGCCGTAGATCATCAGCGGGTTGTACGACTTCCCGGGGGCCTCGGCGACGGCCACGGCGGCCGCATGGGCGAACCTGTTCGAGGGGCCGATCACGAAGGTGTCAAAGGTGTACTTCGGGTTCAGGCGGCTGGCGTCGTTCTCGTTGACCTGGACCTGGCTCGCCAGTTCGCTGAGCGCCGGCGGCTCCTCGACGTCGTCGTCGTCCAGGTCGTCCTCGTCAGGGCGTTCGGGGGCCCCGAGGTTCAACTCGAGATCGGGTTCGATGGTGATGGCCAAGCGCATCGGTTTGTTGAAGATGTCCGAGAGGGACTCCTCCAGGGCGTGGCGCAGACGCGACTCGATGCGCTCGCGGGTGAACTCGTTGGGGACGGCCACCATCACGGTTGACTCGTGCACGGTCAGCGGCTTGGTGTTGCCGAGCCAGGCGCGGGTCGGGTTGTCGACCTCGCGCAGGATGTCGGCCCAGGCCGTGTCGAGGGAGACCAGTGGGGGTGCGGGAGCCTCGGAGTTGGGCAGTGCCGCCCCCGATGATGCGGGCTGTCCCATGTGCGATTCCTCCCAGACGAACCGGCACTGCCGTCCGCTCTCGATGCATGTGACCGACTCCTCGAGGTTCGCCCACTCTGTGCAGAGACAATAGTTTTCCACAGATTTGTCCCCAGCGAAACTGCTTGTGGAAAACTTGTGGGGTGAGCGCGTCGGCGCCCACCAGGGTTCGGTCGGTCGGTCGTGTGGTGTTCCCTAGGACGGTAGTGCCCGCGCGTGCGGATCAGCAAACATTTGACAGGGAAAACTCAGGAAACATCGGCGTGGCGGCTGGACTACACCGATGGCATTCGCCAAGGTGCTCGGCTCGCGGGCGTCCCGGTCGTGGTGCCTCACTGTCAAGTCCCCGCGAAAGTGGGTCCGTGCCTCACACAAGTTTTCCCCGCATGGTTCAGCTGGCTTGTAGGCGGATCCCTGAGGGGTTCGGCAGGTTTGGGCGGGCTTGTTCGGCGAGGCGGCGGGTCTTGTGTCCGGCGAGGCGGGTGAGTTCTTGTTGGAGGTGGTGGATCTGGGTGGCCATTGCGGCTGGTCTCAGGGTGGCCTTGTGGGCGCTGAGCTCACGTTGTTGGGCCGGGCTGAGGACCTCGGCGTCCAGGAGGCGTTGGTAGGGGCTGCGGGGCTTGTCGTAGAGCCGTTTGCGTCGTCCGACCTGGTCAGTGGCATATCCGATCGGTTTCTTGGTGGGGGTCAGGTAGTTCAGCCGGTCATTGACCAGCCCCCAGAGCTGGTTGAGCAGTTCCAGTTCCAGTGCGGTGTCGTAGCGGTGGTAGAACCCGTAGCGGCGCACGAGGTGGTTGTTCTTGGACTCGATGGTGGCCTGGTCGTTGCTTTTGTAGGGCCGTGACCGGGTGAAGAAGATGCTGTGGACCCCGGCCCAGCCGATCAGGCCGTGGTTGATGAACTCCGACCCGTTGTCGCAGTCGAGCCCGGTGACCATGAACGGCACCTGCTCGATGAACAGGTCGAACGCGGACAAGATGTGCACCCCGGCGTTGTTGCGGATCGCGCGGGTGAACACCCACCCGGTGTGCATGTCGGTGAAGTTCACGCTGCGCATGAACTCACCCTTCAGGGTCGGGCCGCAATGGGCGACCGTGTCGACCTCGAAGAACCCCGGCTCGGCCTCGACCTCATCACCGGCCCTGCGCACGGTGATGGAGTTCCGCAACAAGGTGCCGGGTTTGGTGGTTGATTTGCCGCGGATCGGGTCAGTGGCCCGGGCCGGGGCCAAGTAGCGATCGATCGTGGCCGCCGACATCTGCAACAGTTCGGCACGGACCTGGTCGGTGTAGCGATCGTGGCCCAAGACCAGCGCCCCTTCGGTTTCCATCGCGTCGAGCAGATCAGGCAACGACACCTGCAGGTACTTCCCGCAGGAGCCGCCCGAGGCGGCCCAGACCTGCTGCAGGACCCTCACCGAGTCGTAGGTGTACTTGCGGGGTTTGGTGCGTCGTCGGTCGATCACTGCGACCGTGGCTTGGGCGCGGCCCATGGGCTGGGCCAGCCGGCGACGAAGTTGCTGACGGGCATGGTCGCGGTTCCAGCCGGTCACCTGCACGACCTGGTCCAGGATCAGGCCCTTGTCGAGCTTCGAGGCCTTCGCATACGCCGCCGCGTACTTCTTCGTGATCTCCACCCGTGCCGACAACGACAAATCCTTCACACTCACACCCCATCGTGACCGGCCCACCCCGTTCGCGGGGAGAAGTACGTGAGGCACGGGCCCTGACCACGCGGGGACTTCACGTGAGTCTCGTCGCCGGTTTGGCACTGCGGGGCAGAATTGCGTATCGTTGCCAAGTCACCGCTTGTCGGTGTCCACTTCCCTGTGCCCTTGCGGCAGCCCAGACCTCTGGGCCGTCGGTCTGGGTGCTCATCCTGACGAACTAGACGGAGATTTGCCGTGACCAAGCGCACGTTCCAGCCCAGCAACCGGCGTCGCAGCCGTACCCATGGCTTCCGCACCCGCATGCGCACCCGCGCTGGCCGCTCCATCCTGGCTGCCCGCCGTCGCAAGGGTCGCTCGGAACTGTCGGCCTGACGAGATCTGGATGCTGCCCGCGTCCTCGCGGTTGACGGTGGCGGCCGACTTTCGTGCCACCACCCGACGCGGTGTCCGAGCAGCCCGTCCCACACTTGTCGTGCACGCACGGCTGTTGGACCAGAGCCCCCCGAGTTCTCAGGATTCCTCGCCGGAAACCTGCGCACCCCGGGTGGGCTTTGTTGTGTCCAAGGCCGTGGGGAATGCCGTGACACGCAACCGGGTCAAGCGTCGGCTCCGGCACCTGGTGGCGCCACTCCTGACGAGTTTTCCACAAGATGTCCACATGGTCGTCCGGGCGCTGCCCGCGGCGGCCACCGACCCAGGACGTCTCGAGCCCGACCTGCACGGTGCCGTGCGCTCGGTGCTGCAACGCCTGACACCAGAACGTCGCGACCCAGCATGAGGAGCCTGCGCCGGTTTCGTCCGCTGACCTGGCTGATGATCGGTTTCGTCAAACTGTGGCGGGCGGTCATTTCGCCGCTGTACGGCGACGTCTGCAAGTATTACCCCAGTTGTTCGGCCTACGGCTTGGAGTCACTCCAGGTCCATGGAGCGTTCCGCGGTTCCGCCCTCACCGTCTGGCGGATCCTGCGTTGCAACCCCTGGTCCCATGGTGGCTACGACCCGGTGCCGGGCACCCAGGCGGCGCTCGACTGGGAAGAAGAGCGGCGCCACCACCAGACCTACCCGGCAGATCACGTTGCCGGGCCCGATCACCAACCACGAGGTGAGCAGTGAACATTGTCGCGATGCAGTCCCTGTGGGACAGCTTTCAAGGCTTGTTGTCCTCCATGATCCAGCCGGTCTACTGGGCCCTGTCCGGGCTGCTGTACCTCTTCCACTCCATGTGGACCCCGGTATTCGGCTTCGACTCGGGCGTCACCTGGGTGCTGGCCATCGTCACCCTGGTGATCGCGATCCGCATCCTGCTGATTCCGCTGTTCGTCAAGCAGATCAACACCTCGCGCAACATGCAGCTGGTCCAGCCGAAGATTCGCGCGCTGCAGGAGAAGTACGCCGGCGACCGCGAGAAGCTCGGCATGGAGACGCAGAAGTTGATGGCCGAGGAGGGCGTCAACCCCTTGGCGTCCTGTCTGCCCCTGTTGTTGCAGATGCCCATCTTCCTGTCGTTGTTCCGCGTGCTCGAGGGCGCCGCCCGGGGCATCCCGCGCGGCACCTTCTTCCGCGAGAACCCCGATCTGCTGGCGTCGCTGCAGAACGCCAGCTTCCTGGGCGCGGAACTCTCGGGCAGGGCCTGGCCGTTCACCAACGGCTTCGGTGCCACCCAGATCCTGGCCATCCTGCTGATCATCGGCATGACGGCCGTGCTGTTCGTCACCCAACTCCAGCTGATGCGCAAGAACATGCCGCCGGAGGCCCTGACCGGCCCGATGGCCCAACAGCAGAAGATGATGCTGTACCTGTTCCCGTTCATGTACGCCGTGGGCGGCGCCTGGATCCCTGTCGGTGTGCTCGTCTACTGGTTCACCACCAACCTGTGGACGCTGGCCCAGCAGTACTTCCTGATCCACAACAACCCCACGCCCGGAACTCCCGCGCACGTCGACTGGCAGGAGCGGATGCGCGCCAAGGGCAAGGACCCCGACGAGATCGAGCGCGAACGCCGGGCCAAGTTGCGAGGCAAGGCGAAGGCCACCCCCGTCAGCACCATCACCACGGCTGATGGCGAGACCAAGGCCACGGTGGCGCGCCAGGGCAGTGCTCGCAGCGTGGTCAAGACCGACGCCAGCGGCACCAAGCAGGTCGTCACCCGCCAGCAGCCGGCGCGCCAGACGCGCGCTGCGCGCAAGAAGCAGTGACCAACCCTTCCACGACCCATTGGCCGCTCGGCGGCCCCCTGCGATCCCAGGAGCAGAACAGTGACTGACAGCACCTTTGTGACCCCCGAGGAAGCCGCGTCCGCGGAGGACGCCGCCATCGAGGGCGGGCCGACCGAGACCCCGGAAGCGGCCCCGGTCGTCGAGGCAGGCGTGGACGCCGAGGCAGGCGGGGATGCTGGGGCAGCAGCCCCGCAGCCCACTCCCCCGGCAGCCTCCGACCAGGACGTTCCCGAGGATGAGTCCGACGATGAATCTGACGAGGACGATGAGGACGACGCGGCCGATGACGCCGACGCGGACGCGGCCGATGACGCCGCGGACGGGGACGACCGGCCAGCCAGTCGTCTGGAGGTCGAGGGCGACATTGCCGCCGACTACCTCGAGGAATTGCTGGACATCGCCGACCTGGACGGCGACATTGACACCTACGTCGAGGGTGGCCGCGCCCAGGTCTCGATCGTCACCGAGGGTGACCAGTTGGTGGGCAAGAACGGCGAGGTGCTCGACGCGCTGCAGGAGTTGGCTCGGCTGGTCGTGATGACCGAGACCGACCATCGATCGCGCTTGATGCTCGACATCGCCGGGCACCGCGATCGTCGCCGCAGTGAGTTGACCATCCTGGCGAAGGACGCGATCGCCGAGGTCAAGCAGAGCGGCGAGGCGGTGCGGTTGGCACCCATGAACCCCTTCGAACGCAAGATCATCCACGACCTGGTGGCCGAGGCAGGTCTGGTCTCGGAGTCCGAGGGCGTGGAGCCCAAGCGTCGCGTGGTCATCCTGCCGTGAGCCAGCACAGTGCTGCATCCGAGCCGTCGTCGACCCAGGTCGGCGGCGGCTCTGCTGCTTCTGCCAACCCGGAGACCAGCGACGACGCCGGCGCCAAGACCATTGCCAAGGCAGTGTTTGACGGTTCGTTCAAGACGATAGAACGATATGTCGACATATTGACAGGCCGTGGTGTCGAGTGGGGTCTCATCGGCCCTCGGGAACCCGCACGCATCTGGGGCCGACACATCCTGAACTGTGCCTCACTGTCAGGCCTGCTCCCCCACGGGTCGACCGTGATGGACATTGGTTCGGGGGCCGGACTGCCGGGCATCCCCTTGGCGGTCCTCCGGCCCGACCTGGAGATGGTGCTCGTGGAGTCATTGCAGAGGCGCGCCACCTTCCTCGACCTCGCCGTGGACGAACTGGGTCTGGCCGACCGGGTCACGGTGGTCCGCGGGCGTGCCGAGGACCAGTCGATGGCGGTGGACGTGGTGACCTGCCGGGCGGTGGCCCCCCTGGAGAAGCTCCTGAAGTGGACGGCCAACCACTTCCTTCCGGACGGCGCCCTGGTGGCCCTCAAAGGGGCATCAGCCAACGACGACCTGGCGGCGGCAGGGCGGGAGTTGGCCCGGCGGCGGTTGACCGGCACCGTGGTCACGGTGCGCGCCGATCAGCGCGCGGAACCGACCCAGGCCATCGTGGTGCGGAAGATCTGACGGCGCACCCGCCGTGGAGTGACGGGCCGAGTGGCGATGCCCGATAGGCTGGCCGACGTACTTGGATCTCTTGCTGAGGAGTTGTATGGCCACGTCGGTTGAGCCTGATGTTTCACGTGAAACGGGGGACCCCGTCCCCCGACCCCGGCGCGCCTACTATGCCACCAGCGAGGAGCCCCTCGCCGACCCGCCAGAACCTGAGGGCGTTTCACGTGAAACGGAACTCCCACTGACACTCCCCCGCCCGCTGGCGACCCGCATCATCGTGGTCGCCAACCAGAAGGGCGGCGTCGGCAAGACGACCAGCACGGTCAACCTCGCCGGCGCGCTGGCACTCGGTGGTCTGAAGGTTCTGGTGGTGGACGTCGACCCCCAGGGCAATGCCTCCACGGCGCTCGGCGTGGACCACAACCAGGGCACCGAGGGCACCTACGAGGTGCTCATCGAAGGCGCGTCCATCCATGACGTCGCCGTGCCCTCCCCCGAACCCGGGGACCTGTGGGTCGTGCCCGCCACCATCGACCTGGCTGCGGCCGAGATCGAACTCGTCTCGTTGATGGGACGGGAACGCCGACTGGACAAGGCGATCCAGCGCTACATCCGGCAACACGACGTCGACTACATCTTCTTCGACTGTCCCCCGTCCCTGGGCCTGCTGACCTTGAACGCGTTGGTCGCGGCCACCGACATCCTCGTTCCCATCCAGTGCGAGTACTACGCCCTGGAGGGCGTCACCCAGTTGATGAGGACCATCACCATGGTCAAGGGCGAGCTGAACAGCTCCCTGAAACTCGGCACCGTCCTGTTGACGATGTACGACAAGCGCAACAACCTCTCACGCGAAGTCGCCGACCAGGTGCGTGAACACTTCAGTCGTGAAACCCTGCAGACCGTGATCCCTCGCTCGGTGCGGGTGTCCGAAGCCCCGAGTTACGGCTCGACCGTGTTGAGCTATGACGCGAAATCAGCCGGCGCAGTGGCATATCGCGAGGCAGCCCATGAGATGGCACGACGAGACGCAGGAGAGAAGTAATGGCGAAGCACAGCGGCCTGGGCCGTGGCCTGGGTGAACTGTTCCGTCCCACCGACACGGAGACGATGACGCCGGCGCCGACACACGCGTCGCAGCCCGACGAGCCGGTCACCACGTCGCGGGCGCTGGAGGACGGCTCTCGTTACGGCGAACTGCCAGTCGTCGCGATCGTGCCCAACGCGCGGCAACCGCGACA
Source organism: Tessaracoccus sp. SD287 (assembly GCF_017355265.1). Lineage (GTDB taxonomy): Bacteria > Actinomycetota > Actinomycetes > Propionibacteriales > Propionibacteriaceae > Aestuariimicrobium. The sequence continues at coordinate 14,519 of NZ_JADIJQ010000029.1, read as the reverse complement.
GGTTTTTGAGCCAGAGGCCCTGGCGGAGCTCTCGGACTCCATCAAGGAGGTCGGCCTGCTGCAGCCCATCGTGGTGCGACAGGCGGGGGAGTCCTACGAGTTGATCATGGGCGAGCGCCGCCTGCGCGCCGCCACCCAGGCGGGGCTCACCCACATCCCGGCGATCATCCGGGGCACGGACGACACCGACATGTTGCGCGATGCGCTGCTGGAGAACCTGCACCGTGCGCAGCTCAACCCGCTGGAGGAAGCCGCCGCCTACCAGCAGTTGCTGGACGACTTCGGGTGCACCCAGGAACAGTTGTCGACCCGCATCAAGAGGTCACGTCCACAGATTTCCAACACGCTGCGGTTGATGAAGCTGCCGGCACCGGTCCAGCGACGGGTCGCAGCAGGCGTGCTGTCGGCCGGACATGCCCGCGCCCTGCTGGGGCTGAGTGACCCCGTCGACCAGGAGCGTCTGGCCCAGCGCATCGTCGCCGAGGGATTGTCCGTGCGCAGCACCGAGGAACTGGTGTCGGTGCATGGGAGCCAACCCGCCGAGCGACGCCGCAGGACACCACGTCCGCCGTCGGAGCGCGCGCTTCAGGTGCAGGAGGAGCTCACCGACCACTTCGACACGAAGGTCAAGGTCAGCATGGGGCGCAACAAGGGCCGGATCGTCATCGAGTTCGGCGACCACGAGGACCTCGGGAGAGTCCTGCGCATCATTGATCCATCGATCTAGAGATATGCCGACTCATCAATTTGTCGACATAAAGACTAGTCGCTGGTCGACACCACGTGCTGCCGAAGGCGTTCCCGGACGTTCCTGGTGGCGAAGTGCTCCGCCACGAAGGACAGGAAGGGCACGGTGCCGGCCAGCGCGATCAATGCCAGGCGGCCCCATGACCAGTGCACCCGTCGACCAAGATCAACAGCGGTGATGATCAAGATCATGTACAGCCAGCCGTGGGGGACACCCGTCCAGGTGACCACCACCCCGTTGTTCCAGATGTACTTCAATGGCATGCCGACGCAGACCAGCACCACCAGCAGGACACCCACGACATAGGCCATCACCCGGTAGCGGACCAGGGCCGCCGTGATGCCCTTGACCTCCTCGGGCAGGATCGCGTCCTCATCGCTGAGCGCCAGCAGTTCTTCGTCGCTCAACTGGTCGATCCCGGTCGGCACGGCGGGGTCGGCGGCGGTGGGTCGGGGGGCGTCATGGGTCACCCCCGCAGTCTATCGAGGAACGAAAAGGGCCTCACCCCGCTGGGTGAGACCCTGGTGCACCAGTCAGGAGCCGGTGTGGTCGCCGGTCGCCCGGCCCGCTCGGGCTCGTGCCTCGGCGATCGCCCGGGCCCTGGCGGCGCGCTTCTGGTCGCGCGCCGGCTTGCCGATCTGACGCGCCCAGACCACCGACATGGCCAGTCCGAACGCAGCGAAGACCCACCACTGCAGGGCGTAGCCGGCATTGCGCTGGCTGCCCTCGCCCTCCGGCAGGACGACCTCGGCAGGACTCATTGACTGCGCTGCCGAATCATCGTCTGACAAGGTCATGAACCCGTTGAGCAGGGGAGCGGGCCACTCCTGGGCCAGACGTTCCAGTTTGACGGTTGGGATCACCGGCCGCGGCAGTCCCGGCCCCATGGTGGTGTGGAAGTCCTTCTCCGAGGGCATCACCAGGCCGCTCTGGGTCAGGGTGCCGGTGGGGGCGGGGGCCGGGGTCTGGCCCTCAGCGACCTGGCCGCGCACAATCGCGACGATCTGCCCGGTGGAGGTCTTAAAGGCGGTCACCACCCGCAGCGGCGGCGTGCTGCCCACGTAGTACTGCCACTCCGGCAGGTACTGGCCGGTGACCGTGATCGGACGCCCGTACAGACCGGCGACGGTGTCGCCGTCGGCGTTCGCCGGCAGGTCGACAGCGGGCAGTTGCGCGCGCTCAAGGGTCGCCTGCTGCCCCTGGCTGCGGAAGGTGCTCGCCTGCCACATGCCGAGCAGCACCATGACGCCGGCGATCACCACCCCCAACGTCAGGACAGCCCCCTGCTTGAACTTGATCATGGTTTGTGGGTGGCCTCGATCACCAGGGCACTCACCGCCTCGCCGAGGTCGAGCCCGGCAGCCTCCATGGCCAGCGGCACCAGCGAGGTCTCGGTCATGCCGGGGGCGACGTTGGCCTCGATGAAGACCGGTTGACCGTCGCGGATGATGATGTCCATGCGGGAGACACCCGACAACTGCAGCGCCCGGTGGGCGGTCAGCGCCATCTCCGCGCAAGCAGCCGACACCTCGTCGGACACCTCGGCCGGGGTGACGAACCGGGTGGCGCCCGCGGTGTAGCGGGCGGTGTAGTCGTAGACCCCGGAGTCCGGGCGAATCTCCACCGCGGGCAGCGCCCGGGCCTCGTCACCGGTGCCCAGCACCGCGACGGCGACCTCGGTGCCCTCGATGAACTCCTCGACCACGGCCTCGTCACCGTAGGCATAGGCCGAGACCATCGCCGAGGGCAGGTCCTCGGCACGGTCGACCTTGGTACAGCCCAGGGCCGATCCGCTGCGGGTCGGCTTGACCATCACCGGGTAGCCCATCGTCACGCTGATCGCCTCGACCAGGCTCGGGGCACCGAGCTCGCGGAACACCTCGGCGGGCAGGACCACCTGGCGGGGGGTTCGGATGCCGTGTGCGGCCAGCAGCGGGGTGGCGATCGACTTGTCGAAGGCCAGCCGGGAGGCGGCGCCCGACGAGCCGACGAAACAGGTGCTCAGCAACTGGAAGACCTCGCGCAATGCGCCGTTCTCGCCCACTCCGCCGTGCAGCAACGAGACCACGACGGCGTCGCGGTTCTGGCTCAACATGGCGATCAGGCCGGCGTTGACGTCACTCTCGATCACCTCGTGGCCAGCGTCCACGAGGGCATTGGCGACGCGTCGCCCCGAACGGATGGACACGTCACGCTCGTGGGACAGGCCCCCCGAGAGCACGATGACCCGGGGCAGTCGCGACGCCCCCACCGCTGCGGCTGGCCGCGTGGACGGGCCCTGGTCGGCCTGGGCGTGGTCGGCCCGGGTGTGGTCGGCGTGCGTCTGGTCGGGCATGGCCGCTCCTTCCTGTTCCTGCATCGAAGACTCCGTGTCGCTCAGAAGACGTCCGAGGCGGGCACGCCCCGGTCGAGGTGCTTGCGTTCGGCCCCGCGCAGCCCGAAGGTGTCGCGCAGTTCCAGTTCCTGGCGCATCACCGAGGCCAGTCGCCGGACACCTTCGCGGATGTTCGCAGGCGTGGGGTAGCAGTAGGACAGTCGCAGGTGGCTGCTGCCGAAGCCGTCGGCATAGAAGGCGGTGCCCGGCACGAACGCCACCCGGCCGCTGATGCCGCGTGGCAGCATCGACTGGGAGTCCAGGCCCTCGGGCAGGGTCACCCAGACGAAGAAGCCGCCGCCCGGTCGCGTCCAGGTGGTGCCCTCGGGCATGTACTCGTCGAGCGCGTCGAGCATCGCGTCGCGCCGTTGGCGGTACATGTCGCGGAAGGCCACGATCTGACCCTTCCAGTCGTGCTGTTCCAGGTAGGCAGAGACGGCGTACTGGCTGAACACCGGCGGTGAGAGCACCGCGGATTCCTGGGCGAGCAACAACTTCTCGCGGACCGCGTGGGGTGCCAGTACCCAGCCGACCCGGAACCCGGGGGCGAAGGTCTTCGAGAACGACCCCAGGTAGATGACCCGTTCGGCATCCATCGACCGCATCGCCGGCATCGGGTCGCCGTCCAGGGTGAGCAGGCCGTAGGGGTTGTCCTCCACGATCAGCAGGTCGAGTTCACGGCACGTCTCGACCAGTTCCCGACGTCGCGCCAGGCTCTGGGAGATGCCCGACGGATTGTTGAAGTTGGGAATGGTGTACAGGAACTTCGCGCGCTTGCCAGCCGCCCTGACCGCCGCCACACCGGCGCGCAGGGCGTCGGGACGCAGGCCCTGGTCGTCCATGCCGACGTGGACGATCTCGGCCTGGTAGCTGGCAAAGGTGCCCAGTGCCCCCACGTAGCTGGGCGCCTCGGCCATGATCACGTCGCCGGGGTCGCAGAAGATGCGGGTGACCAGGTCGAGCGCCTGCTGGGAGCCGACGGTGACCACGACGTCGTCGGGGTGCGCGCTGATGCCCTCGAGTTCCATCACCTCGCAGATGTGTTCGCGCATGAAGGGTTCACCCTGGCCCGAGCCGTACTGCATGGCCATCGCCCCCGAGCTCATCACCACCGAGTTCATTGCCTCGGCGACCACGTTGAGGGGCAGGTCGACGATGTTGGGCATGCCGCCGGCCAGCGAGACGATCTCGGGCCGCGCGGCCACCGAGAACAGTGAGCGGACCGCCGAGGCCGTGAGCGCGTTGGCGCGTTCGGCGTAGTGGTCGACGTATCGGTCGAGACGGGTGTCGAAACGCTGGCCGGTGGCCCGGGCGACCGCTGCGGCGTCGGACGCTGCTGCAGCGTTGGCGCGGGTGAGGTCAGTCGGGGCATCGTCGCTGGGAGTCGTTTCGAACTGGGTCACCCCCCAATACTGCCGCATGGGGTGGGAGTTCATAGGATGGGACCAGCCGACGCCGAGAGGGGGGTCCGCCATGTTCGGTGTGCCACGGGTGCGCCCGCTGAGGCGCTCAGAGCTGGCGGGGTTGCCGCCCTGCCCGGACTGCGGCTTCAGGGCAGACCCCGACCAGGTGTGGGCGCGCGACGCCCAGCAGGAGTGGGGGATGGTGGGCGTCGAGTTCGGGTCACCCACCGGGGTCCCGGCCTACGCCCTGGTGGCGCTGCCGACGTCGCTTCCCGGCGATCATCCCCTGTTCGGCCAGAAGCAGTGCCCAGGGACCGCGATTCTGCTGGCGGCCCACGTCGAGGGGGATGGTGGACTGCGTCAGCGGGGGCTGTCGCGGCTGGTGGTCACCTCGCTGGTCGGGAGGCTGTCCGGCCAGGTGCGGGCGATCGAGGCGGCCGGCGCCAGGGTGCACCCCACGTGTCAGGCACCGTCCTCGCAGTGGTTGGCCGACCTGGGTTTCCGCCCGGCACCGGGCATGGAGTGGCTGCCGGCAGGGGCCCGGCGGATGCGGCTGGACCTGCACACGACGGTGGCCTGGAAGGTGCCGTGGGCGCGGGCGCTGCGCCGGGTCGGGGCGACTAGCCGGCTAGCTGGGTGGCGGCCTGTTGGGTGATCACCATCAGATCGGCGCGCGAAATGTCGACGGTGGACAGCACCAGGATGCCGGTGTTGTCGCGAATCAGTGAGCAGCCGTCGTTCTGGTTGTCGCCGGAGATGCCGCACAGGCCGTCGTCGACCTCGGCGATGGCATTCATGTTCAGGTCGCGCATGAACTCCCGACCGTCACCATAGGGACGGCCCAGCAGCAGCACGAAGGCCGGTTGCCCACCCTTGGCGTAGGTGGCCGAGATGGTCACCTTGCCGTCGGCGCCGGTATTGGGGGTGTTGCCCTGGTTGGCGTCGCGGGAGTAGTCACCGATCTCGAGGGGTAGCACCATCTCGAAGGGGGGACGGGTGGCCAACTGGGTCTGCGTGGTGACCGTGTCGGGCTGGGAGCGGGCGTAGACCCAACCGAAACCCGCGGCCAGGCCCACCAGGAGCAGCGAGACGATGGCGGCGATCACGAGCGGACGGGTCCGGCTCGGCGTCGGGTCGGCAGCGCGGGCCGGGCCCCGACGTCGGCGCCGCTCACGCACCAGCCCGTCGGTGGGCGTGACCTGGGCGGGCGACGGCGAGGCCGGGCTGGCCACGTGGTGCCAACCGCCTGCGTCCCCGGTCGTCGGATCCACGTCGTCGCCAGTAGCCATCAGCAGCTCAGAGGTACTCGGCGAGCGCCTTGGTCAGGGCGGCCTTGGACTTGGCGCCGGTCAGCTGGGTGACCACCTCGCCGTCGACGTAGATCTGCAGGGTCGGCAGGCTCATGATGCCGCGGGCCGCTGGCACCGCGGTGTTCTCGTTGGTGTCCATCTTGGCGAAGACCACCTTGTCGGCGTGCTGGGCGGCCAGTTCCTCGATGATCGGGGCGATCTGCTTGCACGGTGAGCACCAGTCGGCCCAGTAGTCGACCAGCACCGGCTTGGACGACTGCAGCACGACCTGGTCAAAGGTGGCGTCGGTGACCTCAACAACGTTCGACATGGGGTGTCCTTTCGTCAGTTCAATACTGACAGGTGATGGATGGGGATGGCCCGGCCGGCCCTGATCAGGCGACGACGACCTGCCCGGTGACGGGGTCGGGGGTCTGGGCGCTGGTGACATGCGAGTCGGCCTGGGTCGCCAGGAAGCGTTCGGCGTCCAGGGCGGCCTGGCAGCCGGTGCCGGCCGCGGTGATGGCCTGACGGTAGGTGTGGTCGACCAGGTCACCACAGGCGAAGACGCCGGACAGGTTGGTGCGGGTGCTGGGGTGCTCGACCAGCACGTAGCCGTCGTCGTCCAGGTCGACCTGGCCCACGAACAGTTCGCTGCGGGGGTCGTGACCGATCGCCACGAACAGGCCGTCAGCCTCGATGACGCGTTCCTGGCCCGTGACCGAGTCCAGCACCCGAATCCCCTCGAGCTTGGTCTCACCGTCCAGGCCCACGATCTGGGAGTTCCAGGCCATGGTGATCTTGGGGTCGTCGGCGACACGGTCGGCCATGATCTTGGAGGCTCGCAGCTCGTCGCGACGATGGATCATGGTCAGGTTCTTGGCGAAGCGGGTCAGGAAGGTGGCCTCCTCGGCGGCGGAGTCGCCACCGCCGACCACGGCGACGTTCTTGTCCCGGAAGAAGAAACCGTCGCAGGTGGCGCACCACGACACGCCGCGACCCGAGAGACGGTCCTCGTCCGGAAGGCCCAGGCGGCGGTATCCCGATCCGGTGGCCAGGATGACCGCGCGAGCGCGGTACTCGACGCCCTCGGAGTCGGTGACGACCTTGATCTCGCCGACGAGGTCGACCGCGGTGATGTCGTCGGTGATGATCTCCGCCCCGAAGCGCAACGCCTGCTCGCGCATCTGGTCCATCAACTCCGGGCCCATGATCCCGTCCTTGAACCCGGGGAAGTTCTCGACCTCGGTGGTGTTCATCAGGGCGCCACCGGCCTCCAGCGCGCCCTCGAAGACGAGCGGACGCAGCATGGCGCGCGCGGTGTAGACGGCGGCGGTGTAGCCGGCCGGGCCGGAGCCGATGATGATGACGTCGCGGATGTCGTCGGACATGACCTGTCTTTCGATCGTGGAAGGGCGTCGCCGAGTCTAGTCGGCGACGGGCGCGGGGTGGAACGCGGGCGTTGGGTGGAACGTGGGGCACCGGCCGGGCATTCCCGGCGGGCCAGTCGTTGCACACCTGCCCACGACGTCGGCGCCGGACGCAAGAATGGGGTCATGCGACAGGTACAGATCGACCGGTTCGGCACTGCCGACGAGCTCCACGTCACTGAGGTCCCCGTCCCGGTGCCCGGGCCCGGGCAGGTGTTGGTCCGCGTCCAGGCCGCCGCCACCAACCCGGTGGACTACAAGATGCGCGACGGGTCGTCGGGTGCGGTGAAGAACCTCACCGACGCCGATTTCCCGCTGGTGCTCGGACGCGAGGCCGCCGGCATCGTCGACGCGCTCGGTGAGGGTGTCACCCGCCTGGCGGTGGGCGACCTCGTCTTCGGGATGCTGCCGTTCGCACCGGGGGTGCCCGGCTGCTACGCCGAATACGTCGTCTTCCCCGAGTCCAGCCTGTCGGCTGCACCGGCCGGCACCGACGTCACGGCCTTGGCCGGGCTTGCCCTGGCCGGGTCGACGGCGTGGGTGGCGGTCCACGAGCAGGCCAGGGTGGGTGCCGGTGAGAAGGTGCTCGTCCACGGCGGGGCCGGGGGAGTGGGCCAGCTCATGGTGCAACTGTGCCGCGATGCCGGCGCCGAGGTCTGGGCGACCGCCTCGACCCGCAACCAGGATCGGCTGCGGGAACTGGGCGCCACCCCCATCGACTACACCACCACCGACTTCCGCCAGGCCAGCCCCAAGCTGGACGTGGTGCTGGACGCGGTCTACTTCGACACCTTTGTGCCGTCCCTTGACCATCTGGTCGAGGGCGGCCGGATCGTGGTGCTGCCGACCTTGGCCGACATCGGGCCGGCGGTCGACCGGGGGATCGAGGTGCACATCCCGTCGATCCATCCGCTGCCCGACGAGCTGGCCGAGCTGGCCCGACGCCTGGCCGCCGGCACCCTGTCCCTGGAAGTCTCGCGGGTGCTGCCACTGGAGCGGGCCGCCGACGCCCACCGGGAACTGGAATCCGGTCACGCGCGCGGCAAGATCGTCCTGGACCCCAACCCCCTGCTGGGCACGGCCGACTGATTCAGAAGACCCACTGGCGGGGATGGGGGCGCTCGAAGTTGCCCTGGGCCTGGTACAGCTCCACCGACTCGCGCAACGCTCGCAGGAAGTAGGGCGGGAACTCCATCCCGTTCTGGTTGGCCCACAGCAACTTCGCCTCCAGCCGACCAATCTCCTTGGCGTAGACCTCCATCTCATCGGCGATGCCCAGTTCGGTGGCCACGCCGCCGAAGTGCGCCTGGTAGGTCTTGAGGTAGTCGACGCCGACCATGGTGAAGGTCTTGCTGCGCAGCAGCCGCGTCACGTAGAGCTGCCAGGGGGCCAGGACGCCGTCCTGGATCATCTTCTCGGCCGACATGCGGTAGAAGGCGAAGTGGCCGGGCTCCTGGCGTTTGATGGGCGCAATGATCGTCTGGCTGATCGCCCGCTCGCCCATCGCGTCCAGTCCCCGGGTGATCGAGGAGTAGGCGAGCACGGCCTGGCGTTCGGTGGAGGCCCCGGTCAGGTAGTAGAGCATGCGCGAGATGTCATGAATGGGCTGCCAATGGGCCAGCGCCCCCAACAGCTTCATCCGCAGCGGGATGGTCTCGAAGGGTTCGGCTGCCGGCATGCCCAGATCGGTCTGCAACTGGTCGAGGATCCGACCGTGGGCCAGTTCCTGGTCGGCCCAGACATCGCGGTAGAAGGTGGTGTCGACCTCGGAGGCCTGCGGCAGGATCGTCAGGATTTCGAGGACGTTGCGCTCGACCTCGAGCTCGACCCGGGCCAGGTAGTCGATGCTGCCGGCGAACCGGTCCCTGACCAGGGCCGGGTTCACGATGTGACGATCGACCGAGGAGATTTCGATCGGGGGGTGGTCGGCGCCGAGTCTGAGCACGAAGTCCATCAAGGACCGGTCGGTTATCAGCTTCGCCACCAGACGATCCTATGTGGGAGTTCGCCGGCTCAGCGTTGCGCGCCCACGAACTGGAGTTCGTGGGACAGGTAGGACGGCAGGGCCGCCTCGGTGTTCATGGCCTCGACCCAGCGACGACGGGTGATCCGGTCGATGCGACCGTCGGCCACCTGCAGGATGCGCACCGCGTGGGAGTACTCGTCGAACCAGCCGGCGCGCGCCAGGACGATCATCGCGTTCGCGGCCACCTCGTACATGAGCGAGGGCCAGTAGCTGCGATCCACCCCACCGGTCAGGGCGCGTCGGTCGAGCAACTCCTGCCACAGCTCGTCCAGCGCGGTCACGGCAGTGGTGGGGGCGCTGGTGGTGCTGCGGGGCCATTCCAGCGGTGTCCAGCGCAGGTACAGATCCCAGTCGACCCCGGTGTCGTCGTAGCGGGCTTGGGCGTCAGCCAGGTGGGCGGCGTGGTCGTGGACGCGGTAGATGGTGGGCACCAACCGCTGGGCGGCCGCGTCGGTGACCAGTGCCAACCCCAGGATCTGGTCGGTGGGGGTGTCGGAGAGCAACCGGACGAACGACTGGCGGACCAGCTTTGCCACCTGCAGCAGGCGTGAGTCGAAGAAGTCGGCGGTCTGGAGGCTGAGCGACACGGCTGGCTCCTGGGGGTGTCGGGTCGTGGGGAGTCGGCTCCACGTTACTCGTCGGGGGTCGTGCCCACCCAGACCTCGAGGCTCGGCTCAGCCAAGCCGTCCAGCAGGCCGGCGGCCAGGCGGATGCCAGGGTGTCGGTAACGGTTGCCGAGCTCGGCGCCGGTCACCTCGCGGCCGTCCAGGGTCACGCGTCGCACCCCGTGCCCCCCGGCGCCCACGTGGTAGCGCACCCGCAGCCAGCCGCCGGGGATGGGTACCCGCGCCCTCAGACCGTCCAGGGTGGCCGGCAGCACGGGGTCGATCTCCAGGCCCGCGGCGCGCTGCCGCAGTCCCAGCATGTCCTCGGTGAGCAGGCGCAGCAGCAGTCCGGGCCCCGACGAGTAGACCCGCCAGCCGCCCTCGAAGCAGAAGTGCGGGTCGCGCAGCGCCTCGGGGTTGGCCAGCGCCTGGTAGCGGTCGGCGAAGGCGGCATCCGAGCTGGAGTAGTAGCAGTTCGCCTGCCGCGGTGCCGCCCCCGGCACCCGCTCACCCAGACCCACGGGCATGATCTTGAGCAGTTCATCCCACATATTTTCGGCCAGGCCCAGCGTGGCCAGGGCCTGCACCCAGCGGATGTGGGCGTGGGTGTACATCAGCCCGACCTCCCGACCCCAGAAGGTGGCTGCCTCGGCCCGCTGGAACGAGTGCAGCGTGCCGCCGGAGTAGGACACCGGCGCATCGAACAGGTACACGCCGGTGGGGCCGAGCAGATGCCGCTCGATCAGGTCGAGGTGGTGCTTGGCTTCGGCAGGGGTGAGCAGTTGGCTGGCGATCGAGTGGATCATCTGCAGGACGCCATGGCGCAGACCGGTGCTCCGGTCACGGGGATGCACCACGTGTTCGACGTCCTGGCCGCGGATGATGGCGTAGCCGGCCAGTTCGCCGTCGACCAGCAGCACCTCACGCAGGGCCTGCTCGGTCATGGCGGCGACCGTGCGCAACCGGTCTGCCTGCTGCGGCCACGGTCCGTCCAGACCCTCGGCCAGGATGCGCAGGGAGTGGATCTCCAGCCAGGTCGTCCACGTCGAGCACATGTCCTGGGCCAGTTCCGGACGGGCCGGTTGCAGCGAGTCGTTCCAGTCGCCATGGCCGTAGGCGGGCAGCCGCGGGTCGTCGGTGCGGCGTGCCAGCAGCCTGGTCAGGGCCCGCTCGACGTGCGACCGGACGGGTGCGGGCGCACCGTAGGCACTAAGCCCGACCCAGCGCACGGGTTCGTCCAGGATGGTGTCGTCGCCGGTGGCCAGCAGGTACTCACCCAGGGCCAGCAGCGGCCAGTAGACGACGTCGCCGTGGGACTCCCGATGACCTGGGGTGGCGTGGGTGGCCAGGTACTCGAACCACTGCGGCCAGTCACCGTCGTCCTGCTGGTTGGCGAAGACCTTCAGCAGGGTGTCACGCAGCGCGGCGTGCTCACCGCCCACCAGCAGCAGCCCGACCGGACCCTGGCAGACGTCGCGGGTGCCCCACGCGCCGCCGGTGAACTGTTCCAGCCCTCGCGGTGCCCGGTAGTGGACTTCGGCGTCGTGGGCGAGCCACTCCAGGGCATCGAGGACGGCGGCCACGTCCTGGTCGGGCAGGTCAAGGTCGAAGCGTGGCAGCCGCCACTGGTGGGTCGAGGGGTCCTCGGCGACAGCGGGCACGGTGAGCCGAAGGTCGAGGTGTCCCTCGGCACGCACAGTGCGAAGCTGCAGTCCGCGGGAGTGGCCGTCGGCGAAGGCCGGGCCGTCATCACCCACGGGTGCCCCCGACAGCATCAGAGCATCGACCGGCCCGGGCACCAGCACCATGATCGGCTGGTCGGATTCGATGGCGAGCTGCGCCTGGGCGGTGGACAGCAGGCGGGTGGTCACCTCAATGCGTCGCCCGTCGTGCAGGTAGAGCCAGCGGGCGCTGTCACGGGCCGTGCTCCACAGGGAGGGCCGGGAGAGCAGTGTCCAGTGACCGGGACCGCCGACCAGCACCCGAATGCCGCCTGCCTCACCGAGCCCCAAGTAGGACCGCTGCCGGTCGACGACCGGGGCCGCGTTGACGTGGCCGCTGGTCAGTTGCGAGCAGAACACCCCTGACATCCAGACCGTCGAGGTGAGCCCCCGCTCGTCGGCGACCGCGGTGGGGGTGCGATGCAGCACCGAGCCGTGGGGTCGCAGCACCCGAGCCTGCTTGGCTCCGCTGACCACGTGCTCGTCGCCGACGAAGCACGACTGGAAGGCCCCCTCGTGGGTCTCGACCAGGCGCTGCTCCCCGGGGGCGAAGTCGGCCAGCAGGTCGGGCCCGGCGGGCTCCGCGTCGAGGTGGGAGGCCGGGCTGAACACGGTCGGGGTGCAGGGCGTGGCGTCGGCCAATTCGCTGTCGGCCGCCGACGGGTCGCCCCAGTCGATCGTGCTGAGTCGCCCCCGGACTCGCTCGACGTCGGCCGCGCTGGTGGCGTCGGGATGGTCGGCCTCGACCAGGCCCCAGAACACTCCCGTCCAGGTCTGCCCCGGAGCCAACGTCCTGGCGGGGGTCTGCAGCGCCGCCAGGGTGTGTTCGTGCTGCCACCGGGTGCTGGGCAGGTCGAGGGTGGGGTCGAGTCCGGCGCCGCGGCGCCGGTCCAGCAGTTGCCGCGCATCGGTGGCCCACCCGGCGGTGCCGACGCTGGACCCCAGCGCCAACCACGGCTGCCGGGCGCCCGGCATGTTCTGGCGCACGCACAGCAGCGTGGAGCCGTCGAGGTCCAACGGGGTCAGGTCGAGGTACTGGGACACGTAGTACTCGTTGCGGGCCACCGCGTCCGCCGCCGTCAGGGCGACGTCCTGGGTGAAGAGCAGGTCGACCTCACAGGCACGGTCATCGGTGTTCGTGATCGTCCAGTGCCAGCCGTACGCCCCGGCCCCGGCGGGGGCTTCGAAGCGGACCACCGCCGTCACGCCTCGCTGACCCGGGGAGCTTCGGGCCTCGGAGGCCACCACCCCGTGACTGGTGGCCCGGCCCGGGGTGTCCGGCCCGAAGAGGGGATGGGCGGTGGTCACCGAACCCCGCAACCGCAACCAGACCCGACACGGGCCCGCCTCGAGTTCGGTCGCCGGGTACTGCAGCAGGCTGAGCCCGTCGGCGTCCAGACGCGAAGGGGCGCCGGTCGAGGTGAAGTCGGCAGTGATGGTGGGCACCGTCACGATGGTCTCCTGGGGTGGGACGAGAGGGTTGGCAGGGTCAGCCGCGAGCGCTGAAGACTTCGGGCCCGATCACCGGGGCCAGTTTCGCGTGGACGAGGTCGGTGGCGAACCACGACTTGACCCGGTTGTTCAACACCACGTTCCCCACCGACCCCATCACCATGGCCTGGTCGAGCGACAGGTGCCGGTGGGCGACCGCCCCGGAACGGACCGCGATGGCGTCGTGGAAGCCGCCGGGGCCATAGCAGTCGAAGTTCTTCTCCAGCCGCTGCAGGTTCTGGATGGCCTGCTTGGGTTCGTGCATCATGGCCAAGAAGGCGGCGTGCGGGGTGACGACACCGTCGCCGTAGCTGGTCGGCGGATTGTCGTAGTGGTAGTCGGTCTTCTCCTTGTCCGAGAAGTAGCCCTCAGGGTTCAGGCCCAGGGCGTCCACCCCGTACTCGCGGTAGCCGGCGAAGGGGTCGGAGGCGGGGGAGAAGCCCCAGTAGCCATAGCCCGCCTCGATGAGTCCGTGTTCACGTTGGGCGCGCACGTGCAGGGGATGGTTGACCCCCCAGCTTCGCGGCGCCCAGGCCGACTCGGGGACGAACATGTCGGGCATCAGTTCCTCGAACATCGAGCCACCCCACCCGGGCACCACCTGCATGCCGCGGTAGGTGTGGGCACCCTCGAAGACCTCGACCCCCAGGTAGGTGTGGAACTCACCGACCGGCGGCATCTCGGGCCAGGTCCAGTCCGGCGGGAAGGTGCGGAAGGTCGCGTAGTAGGCGCCGCCGGGGATCTGGTCGCGGATGATGCCCAGGTAGGTGACCATCCTGGCCTCGGAGACGCAGGTGTCGTAGTGGTGGCTGGCGGTGTACCAGAGCGAGGGGCCGCCGACACCGTTCAGGGGCTCGCGCAGCACCACGTCGGGGTTGACGCCGCCGCCCTTGGGGTCCTCGGTGTAGAAGCCGCCGTAGTTGGCCCCCGGCTGACGCCAGAAGTCGCGGTCGAAGAACACGTCCCACCGCATGGGGGTGAACAGGGCCAGGGCAGCCGACCGGTTCGCCGGGTCACCGTTGGCCACCAGCCACAGGGCGGCACCCAGCCAGCCCATGTCCACGCTCGAGACGAACGGGACGACCACGTCCCCGCTGTCCGGCCAGATGCGCAACACCTCGCCGGTGGCCTCGTCGTACCAGTTGTAGTACATGCCCGAGTGCTCGTGGCGGTCCATCCTGGCCAGGGTGGTCAGCGTGGTGCGGATGCGCGCCGAGCAGTCGGCGGGGCTGATGATGCCCAGGTCGCGGGCGACCATGGCGCTCCACAGGTAGCCGCCGATGTTGGTCGGGGAGGTGTAGCCCGAGCGGGTGGACAGGTCGGCGCCGATGTTGTCGGCGACCAGACCGGTGAGGGGGTCGGTCATCGCGTCCAGGGAGCGCCAGGTGTCGGTGGCCCAGCGCTTGAGGTCCTTGCGGACGATGCCGGGCGG
>NZ_JADIJQ010000028.1 GCF_017355265.1 Tessaracoccus sp. SD287 | reverse complement strand
CCGGGGTGGCGATCAGCGGTGGTTTCGTTGGCGCGGTGCCGAGCCACCAACTGCCACCCAGCATCGCCACGCCGAGGATGGCGGCGACCGGGGACAGCGCGCGCACCGGTTTGGAGGAGCGGCGCATGGCCAGCACTCCTGCCGCAATCAGGGCGCCGAGTCCGGCCAGGAACAGGATCAGCCAGCCGGGTGAGGTGAGGGCGATCAGCGCCACCCACAGCACAGCGATGACGACGACCCACAGCCGTCGACCTCGCAACAGTGCCTTCACAAGCGTCCCTTCGGGGGATGGGGGGCAGTTCTCGGCCGCCTCCTCCGGCGGCCCCGAACGCCCGCGTTCAAACCCAAGGATAACTTGCGGGGTCCTGATCACTGAAAGTGGCGCGATCCGCAAGTCCACACCCCTTGGGACGAACGACTCAACACCCGCTGGCGGTGAACCGGCAGTCGTCCTTGTGGGTGGCCCAGAAGTCGTCCATGGAGTCGGTCTTCATGGCCGTGGACAGTTCGTTCAGGGCGCCCTTGTCGAGGATGGCGATCGACTGCTTGTCCGCGGACGTGCCGAAGCCGGTGATGGGGACCTGCAGTGACCGGACGTCGGCCGCGGAACCGATGCGCATCGAGGTGGCCAGGCTGCGGATCTTGTCGTTGGTCAGCCCGTCATCGACCGTGACGGTGCCCGCCAACTGCTGCAGCACCTGGTCAAAGGTGGACGGGTTGGTCAGGACCCCACGGGACAGCAGTTTGGCGATGATGGCCTGCACCACGGCACGCTGCCGCTCGGCACGATCAAAGTCACCGTTGGGCAGTTCCTTGCGCTGCCGGACGAAGGCCAGCGCCTCCTCGCCCCGAACGGTGACCTGGCCCTTGGGCCAGGTGTACTCGCCCTGTCGGGAGGCGACCTTGTTGTTGACCGTCACCCCGCCCAGGACGTCGGTGAGCTGGATGAAGCTCTCGAAGTCGATCACCGCCACGTGGTCCATCTTCACCCCGGTCAGGTCCTGCAATGTGCGCACCGTGAGCGCCGGCCCACCCCAGGCGTAGGCCGCGTTGATCTTTGCGTCACCGCGGCCAGGAATCGGCACCCACAGGTCGCGGGGATAGCTGGTCAGGTAGACCTGCTGGCGATTGCCGGGGACGAAAGCGGTCATCAGCACGTCGCTACGGCCCTGGTCGGAGCCGCGGGTGTCCGAGCCGAGCAGCACGAAGGTCATGGGCTGCTTGTCGGACGCGGTCTTGGGGGTCGGCGCGACCGCTGTGCCGGCATCAGTCGGCATCAGGCTGGGCTTGCGCTCGACCTTGTCCAGGGCGTTGTCCACACGGTTCAGGTACCAGCCGCCCACCGCCACCACGGCCACCAGGACGACAGCAATGAGACCGGCCAGCACGACGAGCACGCGGCGCAGGTTGCGGCGATCGCGGGCCTTGTCAGTGCCTGCCTGCGCGGCGCCCGCGGTCTCGATGAATCCCTCGGTGTCGTCATGGTGCTGGCCGGGCATGGGCCCCTCCTTGGGGTAGATGAGCCCCAGGCGTCCGCCGCGAGCCTCTGAACATGGGCCCACGTCTGGCGGGCCGCACACCGAAGGTGTTGAGCCCATGCTATCCGCGACATCCCAGCCCCACCCCGCGACCTACCGGCGAGCGACACGACCTCTAGACTGCTGGGGACTTGGAGGGGGAGCGCGTGGGCGATGCAGTTCAGGAAGTGCGGCGAGCACTCTGGCACCTCCGCGCGGGTGGTCCCCGCCAGTTCATGTCCCACGTGCGGCGCCGGTGGCTGGGCCAGAGCCCCACCGGGGTGCCGCCCATGCGCGGCAGACTGTTCACCGACGATGAGCCCGCCGTGTTCCACCGGTTCGAACGGGCCCCCGCCACCCCCAGCCGGAACCTGCGGGTCGCCATCATCGCCGATGCCTTCACCCGGGAGGCGTTCGCCCACGAGTGGCAGCACGTGGAAGTCACCCCGAAGACGTGGCCACAACACCTGGACGAGGTTGACCTGCTGTTCGTCGAGTCGGCCTGGCACGGCAACGATGATGCGTGGCAGTACCAGATCACCGGCAGCCAGGCGCCGTCTGCAGCGCTGCGCGCACTGGTCGAGGCGTGCCAGCAGCGGGGGATCCCGACGGTCTTCTGGAACAAGGAGGACCCCACCCACTTCGACGATTTCATTGACACGGCCGCGATCTTCGACCACGTGTTCACCACCGACGTGACCAGGGTGGAGGCCTACCGCCAGCGACTCGGACATGACCGGGTCGAGGCGCTGCCCTTCGCGGTCCAGGAGCGCATCACCAACCCGGTGCGGCGATTCAAGGGCCAGCACGAGCGCGGAGTCGCCTTCGCCGGCACCTGGTTCGCGCACAAGTTCCCCGAACGCCGCGACCAGATGCAGGTGCTCTTCGACGCCGCCATCGCCGTCGAGGCCGAACACCACGACTCGGCCCACCGGTTCGAGATCTTCAGTCGTTTCCAGGGCCTCGACCAGCGCTATGAGTTCCCGCAGCCCTACGCCGACCATGTGGTGGGCAGCCTGACCTACGACCAGATGCTGTCGGCCTACCGGGCGTACCGGGTCTTCCTGAATGTCAACACCGTCACCGAATCACCCACCATGTTCGCCCGCCGGCTGCTCGAGATCACCGCCTGCGGCACCCCGGTGGTCACCACCCCCGCCGCCGCGGTGCATCGCTTCCTCGGCGAGGGTGTGGCGCAGGTGTCCACCACCGAGCAGGCCACCGACGCCCTGCGCCTGCTGCTGGACGATCCGGACGCCGCCGCCCGGATGGTGCACCTGGGCCAGCGTGAGTTGTGGCGTGGCCACACCTACTCCCACCGGGTCGACCAGGTGTTGCGTGTTGCTGGGCTGCCGGGTGCTGCCGCCCCCGGGCGGCCGCGGGTCAGCGTGCTGATGGCGACCCGCCGCCCCGAACAACTCGACCACGCCCTGGCACAAGTGACCCAGCAGCGCGACGTCGACATCCAGCTGCTGCTCGGCACCCATGGCTTCCAGGTGGACGAGCGATGGCTGGCAGCGGCCCGCGAACAGCTCGACGACGTCCAGGTCATCGACGCACCACCGGAATGGATGCTGGGCGATGTGCTCAACCATCTGGTCGAGCGGGCCGACGCCGAGGTGGTCAGCAAGATGGACGACGACGACCTGTACGGACCCCACTACCTGGCCGACCTGCTGGCGGCGCTGCGGGTCAGCGACGCCGAGGTCGTCGGCAAGCAGGAGCGGTGGGTGCACCTGGCCGGCCCCGACCTCAGCGTGCTCACCTCCCCGGGAATGGCCTGGCGCCCGACCAACTTCGTCGCCGGACCCACCATCACCACCACGCGCGAGCTGGCGGCCCGCGTCCGGTTCCCGTCGCTGAGCAGGTCGGAGGACACTGGCTTCCTGGCAGCGGTGATGCGAGAGGGCGGAACGATCCAGGCCGCCGACCCGTTCAACTTCGTCCAGATGCGCTCGGCCGATGCCGGCGCGCACACCTGGAGCATGGAGGACGACCACTTCCTTCGCGCCGAAAGGCAAGTATCAGGGCGACCCGAGCACCTGATTTTCCTCTAGTGTCAAAGCTGCGGCTGTCGCCTCACCGCACTGCCGCCCGCCCTCATCCACGCAGCGGAGGTCTCGTGTCCAGGTTCAAATTGCTGTCAGCGGGAGCCGCTGGCATTGCGCTGCTCGGTGCCGTCGTCATGCTCTTCCTGCCACGACTGGGCGGGGCGCTGATGGGGTTGTCCCTGGTGGTGCTGGTACTGGTCGGCACGTGGGAAACCCGCAGGATGGCCGGTCTGCAGGCCACGATGCACCGCAACAGCAAGGAGTTCCACCGACTGGAGAAGGACGCGTTGGCGCGCCTGGAACAGAAGGTCAAGAAGATACTCGACGGCGCCCCCACGAGCGCCACACCAGGCGCCCAGTCACAGCCCGCCTCGCAGGGTCCACGTCCGCCCGCAGCCCTGGCGGGCCGTGCTGCCACCCCACACGTCACCAATACCGCCACAGAACTGACGTTGACGAAGGTCACCGACCCCGCATTCACCAGTCGTCGACGGGTCGCCATTGGCGTGGTGTCCCCGTCCCTGCGCGAGCGCCTCGAAGGTGAAGGCGTCACCGTGCAGCTCCTGCGGCGAGGGGCGGTCAGCGAGCAGCTGGGCGCCACCGAGGCTGCCACGTTGGTGATCGATGAGGACGCCTTCGCCGGCGGCGACTGGTTCGGGCTGCTGGATGCTCCTGGGGCGGGCCGGGCCAAGGAGCTGGTCGACGGACTTCGCCTCGCCCAATCACGCGGGATGCTGGTGGTGCTCGTTCCTGCGAGCCGTCAGGTGCCGCACGTCAACAGCGCGGCACTGAGGGTCCGCGGTGTGACCGTCCTGCCGTTGGACGAGGCGGCCTGGGCCGAAGCAAACGAGGCGCCCCTGACGGGCAGCGTCCTGCCCCTCCTCCAGCAGGTCGCCGCCGACCGCAGCGAGGTGCCGGCATGATCCGGGTGCTGCTCTACGGCGACGTGAACCTCAACTACCGCGACGGCTCGGCGGTGTGGCTGCGGTCGGTGACCGAATGCCTGGCGCGTGCCGGCACCCAGGTGGACGTGCTGCTGAAGTCCGACGCGCGCGAGGACGAACTGCTGGAGCCGTTTCGCCGGTTGCCGGGGGTGACGGTACGCACGCCCTTCGACGACAAGATCTCCGGTTTCGCCGGGATGCCGCCCGAGCACGCAGGGCGACGGATTGCCGAGTTGGACGAGCGCCACGGCTACGACGTGGTGATCACCCGCGGCTTTGACGTCGCCGCCGAGGTGACCGCCCGTGACCAGTTCGCGGGGAGGTGTTGGCCCTACCTCACCGAGGGTCCCGCGTTCGAGTACGAACCCACCGACGCCGGTGCCCAGCGTGCCGCTGCGATTGCGTCTGCTGCGCGCCGGGTGCTGGTGCAGACCGAGGAAGCCCGATCCGTGATTGAGGCGCTGGTGCCTGCCGCGGCCGGCAAGACCCTGGTGCTGAATCCGATCGTCCCCGATGAGGCATTCAGCCTGGCCGACGGCCGAAACCACTCCGGTGAACTCGACCTGGTCTATTCCGGCAAGTTCGCGCGGCGCTGGAACACCCTCGAAATGGTCGACCTGCCCGCACAGCTGGCCGAGCGGGGTTTCGAGGCGCGGCTCACCATGGTTGGTGACAAGTTCCAGTTGACCGCGGGCGACCAGTGGTGGGTTGACGCCATGAAGGCCGCTGCCGCCGAGGATCGCCCGGGGGTGAGCTGGGCCGGTGGCATGTGCCGCGAGGGTGCGCTGGCGGAGAGCGCCCGCCACGAGATCGGGGTGTGTTGGCGCGACG
Source organism: Tessaracoccus sp. SD287 (assembly GCF_017355265.1). Lineage (GTDB taxonomy): Bacteria > Actinomycetota > Actinomycetes > Propionibacteriales > Propionibacteriaceae > Aestuariimicrobium. The sequence continues at coordinate 38,600 of NZ_JADIJQ010000028.1, read as the reverse complement.
CCGAACTCGACGGCAGCCTGGAGATCTCGACCAAGATGCTGGAGTTCGCCGCCATCGGCACCCCGCCGGTCCTGAACCGCACCGCGATGCACGAGGCACTGCTGGGCACCGACTACCCGCTGTTCGTCGATGGGAATGACGTCCTGACGACGTTGGCACGAGCAGGCGCCGACGCCGGCCTGGTCGCCGCGGCACGTGAACGGGCCCGGGAGCGGGTCGCCGACTACTCGATGGCGGCCACCGCGGAACGGATGCGCAGCTCTTTGGCGCGGGCGTTGGGTGCCCAGCCGGCCGTTGAGGGACCTCGCCACAAGGTGTTGTTGGCCGGTCACGACTTCAAGTTCGCCGGTGAACTCATCGACATGCTGCAGTCGCACCCCGGTTTCGAGTTGCGCATCGACCAGTGGACCCGTCTCGCCCAGCACGACGCGGAGGCCAGCGCGAAGCATGCCGAATGGGCCGACACCATCATCTGTGAGTGGTCGGGTCCCAATGCCGTCTTCTACTCCCAGCGGGTGCGGGCCGACCAACGGCTGCTGGTGCGTTTCCACGGCTTCGAGATCCGTGGCGCATGGTTGGCCGACATCGACGTGTCCCGGGTCGACGCCTTCGTGTTCGTGTCGGACTTCTACCGCCGGCAGGTGCTCGACCAGACCGGATGGCCCGCACATCGCACGACGGTGATTCCCAACGCCATCGATGCTGTCGACCTGGATCGGCCCAAGGTGCCCGGCGCCGAGTTCCGCATCGGCATGGCGGGCTATGTCCCCATGCTGAAGCGTCCCGATCGGGCCCTGGACCTGCTGGCCGGGCTGTTGGACCACGACGAGCGCTACCACTTGGTGCTGCGCGGACGCCAGCCCTGGGAGTACCCCTGGGAATGGGCCAAGCCCGCCCAACGCGAGGCCTACGGCAGCTTCTTCGAACGGATCGCCACCGACGATCGGTTGCGTGAGCACGTCACGTTTGAGCCCTTCTCGGCAGACATGGGTTCGTGGTTCCGTGGCATCGGCTGGATGGTCAGCCCCAGCACCCGGGAAACCTTCCATCTGGCGCCGGTTGAGGGGATGGCGTCGGGCGCCCTGCCCGTCATCTGGCCGCGTGAAGGCGTCGAGGAGATTTTCGGTGCCGACCTCGTCTGTGACAGCACCCAGCAGGCCGTCCAGTTCGTGCTCGACAACGCGGCGCGGTGGGGGGACGTCGGGCCGGCGATGAAGCAGCGGGCGCAGCAGTACGACCTCGCCCAGGTGCGCGACCTGTGGTTCAGGTTGGTGTCATTGCCGAAGAGTCGGCTGCAGTACCTGCGCGGACGTGAGTTGAGTGCCGAAACGGTCGACGCGTGGGCCCATGACCCGAGCAGCATCCTGCCGCCCACAGGCCTCCCCGCTGCTCTGGTGCCCGACAGCAACGTCGTCGTCGCCGCCGACGAACACGCCGCTCGTCCGGGGGAGGTCGCCTGTGACCCGGTCGATGACGAACCCGCCCGTCTCGACCACCAGGTGCACATCTGGGCCGATGCCCTGCAACGCACCGCCCGACGGGTCCGTGCCTCGGCGATCACGGCCAGCGACCAGGCCGGCCCACGCGCTCTGGCGGCGGCGGTGGCGGCAGCTCGTCTGGGGTTGCCGGTGACGTGGCGAGGCTCCACACACGCCGACGATGAGGGTCCGGCGTCTGCCTGGACGCACCTGCACCACTCCAGCCGCGCCGAGCGACCCGGCACCTCACGCCCGCTGTCCTCGATCACCCTGGGTCTGGTCGCCGACCAGTTCACCCGCGACACCTTCTCGGCGACACTGCCGATCACCGAACTGCGCCGGGACCGCTGGCGCCAGCAGCTGGACGGACTGGACGCGGTGGTCATCGAGTCAGCGTGGGAGGGGCGTGACAAGGAGTGGTTCCATGGCGTGGCCTACCACGGTGAGGAGGACTCGGCCGATCTGCGCGAGCTGTTGGCAGAGTGCCGACGCCTCGGGATTCCCTCCATCTTCTGGAACAAGGAGGACCCGGTCCACTTCCGCAGCTTCCGCTCGCCAGCATCGTGGTGTGACCACGTCTTCACCACCGACGCCGGCGTGCTGCCGCGCTATCTGGACACCGAGGACACGCTGGTCAGGACGGCCTCCGCGCTGCCGTTCTTCGCGCAACCGCGTCTGCACCACCCGGTGCCGGGGGGACGGCCCTTCCAGCACACGGTCGCGTTCGCCGGCAGCTACTACGGCAAGCGCTACGCGAAGAGGTCGGCCGAGCTGCGGATGATCTTCGACCAGGCCGTTCCCTTCGGCCTGACGATCTATGACCGACAGCATGACCGTCCGGAATCGCCCTACCAGTTGCCCGAGGAGCTCAAGCAGTACTCGGTGGGGGCCGTGTCCTACGCCGAAATGTTGGAGGTGTACCGGGCGCACCCCGTCCACATCAACGTGAACTCGGTCTCGGACTCACCCTCGATGTTCTCGCGTCGTGTGGTCGAGATCGCGGCTTCAGGATCGCTGGTGCTCTCCGGAGAAGGCAGGGGAGTGCGTGAGGTGTTGGGTGAGGCGTTCCCGGTGCTGACCACCGCGGAAGAGTGGCATGAGCACCTGGAACGGGCCATGACCGACGAGGACGCCCGTTGGCGGGCGGTGGAGCGGCAGTACCTGGCCATCATGCGTGCTCACCGGGCCGATCAGGCATTGGCGATCATGTTGCGCACGGCGGGGATCGCGGTGGACCCGGAGCCCGCCGCGCGGGGGCTCGACCTTCTGGAGGAGCAGTCGGCCACGGTGCCGGCGCGGGTGCGCGAGTTGGTTCAGGCACCCCTGTGGACGGAGTGAGAGAGGCGCGGCTATTTGGCGGACGTGACGGCGGCCAGCTTCTCCAAGAACTCCAGGTAGTAGCCCTCCACGTAGTGGAAGGGTGAGATGCCCCACCGGTGGTTCGCGTCGGCGAGCTGATGCTCGTCAGAGACGGAGATGAAGCGTTCCGCGGGGATGTCGTCGGCCATCTTGGTGAACGCGCGCTCGAGCCAGTCGTTGGCTCGTGCGATCACGTCTGGTTCGGTGGTGAGTTGGTCCGATCCCTGGACCCGCTGGACCCATTTGGCGCGATGGATGATCAGTCGGTCGCGAACCCCATACCCATCGAGGAGCTTCATGAAGGTCTCCCAGCCAGCCACCCACCGCTCGAAATGCTCGTCGCTCGGGAACTGGGTTTGCCGGTACCGGGCGGGAGATAGTTCCAGCCGAGTGAACTCCTGGGAGACGGTGAGCACGCCGCCGTCCTCGAAGTCGGCGAGTGTGAACCGCTCGTCGATCGGGTCGTAGATCAGCCAGTCGAAGTCCTTGTCCGCCAACCAGCGGCGCCCGCGTTTCTCGACGTCCTCGATCACCATGCGACGCTGGAAGGTCGAGGCGATGTTCGTGTAAGGAGGCAGCTCCACGTCGGTCTGGCGCCCGCAGAAGCTGGCCAGGGAGCTCCGGGCCATGTACTTGGTGAGAACCCAGGACGTGTCAGCGAACTCGAAGGCGTCGCGGGAGACGCAGCTGCCGAGAATGGCGACGCGCGCTTGACCATCCATGGGGCTCAGCTTAGCCGCGGCCGTTTCCTGTTCGCTGAGCATCGACGGTTGTGACCCTCCAGCACATGGATCACTCCGTCTCGGGCTCAACGAAGCGCACCCCCAACCGGGCCGCCAACAGCAGCTTGGTCAGGCGGTCCTTCTCGGACGACGGCAGCCTTGCTGGACAGTGAACCGCCAACACATCTGCGGACACGTCTCCGGCGAAGAGGACTGCAACAGCCAGTCTCGCGCGAATCGACGGGTAGGACTTCGAGGCGATGAAATCAAGAGTGAAGGCGTTGGATGCTACAGCGACGCTTTGGAGTCCCCGCATCGATCCGGTCCACTCCGACACCGGCAGAACGGCAATGGACGGGTCACGCCCTATGAACGTTTCATCGAAGCCAACGCGCACTTCACGAAGACCAACTTCCAAAGGCTTCGGGTAGTACTCAATGGGACTTGGGCGGACTGCGACTTCGCTCATGTCCGCTTCAATGGCTGCGGCGGTATTGGGCCCAAGACGGTGGGGCAGATGAAGGTCCCCGCTCACCCAGTGCCCCCAGGTCAGGTAGGCGGCAATCGCCTCCCGCTCAAGGTTGGTGGTGGCGGGCGCCTTGTCGACGAGCATCGCGTCCACGGGGGGCACCGCGTCATACTCATGCAACTCGGCGTGGAAACCGATCTGACCGTAATTGGTGCTCTTCCAGGTGATCTTCATGCCCAGTACTCCTCAGTGGTCAGGCCCACAACCATCCACGGTCTCGGTTGATCAGAGGTAGCTGGTGCAGCGGGAGAGATGGATAGATTCTCAGTCGAAGCCCCGACCGTGATCGAGTACTGCATGGAAGAGGCGCTTCTTGATGCGACCCCGTTCTCGCGATACACGTAGGCGGTCTCAGCTCCACTCACAGTGAAGAAGTCATCCAAAGCAGCAGCAACCCAATGGCCCTCGGGGAAGGGGTGCGTGCCAGAAGCGGTCGTCTTGATGTCTCCACCAAGGGCCCGGAGCCTGATCAAGTCCGGATACGTCGCCTTACGAACCGTTAGATGGCAGAGGAGAAACTCGTCCTGACGACGGACGACCTCCATGCGAGCGTCACCCTCGAAGGTGGGCAGAGAATCTGGAGGGCTCTGCAAGGTGAGAGTCGCGTCGCGCTCCACCAACTGATCCGGCAAGAAATGACGAATCTGCTCGGCCAGCGCAGCATGAGTTGTCGAAGGGTATGATTCCGCTTTTGCGTCTTCCGCGAGTTTCTGCAGGTGCCATTTCGTCAAACCGAACTTGAAGAACTGAAGTGCCTGCTTCGCGGCATCACCTTGGCGCTGTGCGTCCTTGACTGTCACCTGACCACCGTGCTGCCTGCGCATGAGAACTGGATACGCAGAGTGCTTGACGCGATAGCCGGATCTCAACAGTCGTAGAAAGAAGTTGTTGTCGATGCCGCTCGGAATCGACTCATCATAACGAATCGAACGCATTACATCGGTTCGCAGCAGCCATGTGCCATGACCGGGAGCACCGCCGTTCTCAGCGGCGTTTGCTATTGTCGGATGCTTGGAGATGATGGTGTGCAGTTCACCTGTCTCATCGTCAAAATTGATGAATGACCCGGCAGACCCTACATAACCGTCGGTGATGGAAGACACCTGCCACTCGAGGCGTTGAGGTGGCATGAGGTCATCGTCGTCAAGTACTGCAGTGAAGTAGCCGCGGCTGACATCAAGGCCCAAGTTGCGGGCAGCGGAAATCCCCTTTGCTTCTTGGCGGAAGTACCTGATGCGGTTGTCGCCCAACGACGCCAACGCGCCCTGCACATCCTCCTCAGAGCCATCATCCACGACGACTATCTCGAAGTCCTGGGCGCTTTGCACTAGCACTGATCGCACGGCCTCCATGAGCAGGTCGACTCGGTCCTTGGTGGCGATGACGACGCTGACCATCGGCGGTGTCCACGCCGGCATGTGCCGCCACTCGGTCAGATTGCGAACGTACGTGCCATCAGACATGAGGATGTCCCTATTGGCCTGAACTGCTGCACGCCCCTCCGCGGTTTGCTCGACCGAGGTCAGTGTTGGGGGGTGAAACATGTGGTACATACGGACCCTGGGATCATCGACCCATACAGTGCGGTAGCCGGCACGTCGGGCACGCTTTGCAAAGTCGAGGTCTTCTCCGCCGTAGGTGTGGAGTCTCTCGTCGAAGCCGTGCAGAACCGCGTATCCCTCCGAAGAAATGGCCATCATTCCGCCCATTCCCCACCTGGGACGCAACCTGCCCTCCTTCTCCAACAGAGCCCAGTCCACATCAGGGTGATCAGCGAAGTAATCGTCGCCCATCCAGGAAGGCAGATCGCGGCACTGCAAGAACAACGCGCAGTGCTCAAGATTCCTCGCGGTCTCCGCGATTGCACCGATAGAGTCAGGGGAGAACAGCATGTCAGCATCAGTCGAGATCAAGACCGCACCGGACGCGATCTTGAAACCGGCATTCAGCGCCCGCGAACGCGACCACAGTGGATCCCCGGGCGTGTAAACGTATTTCGCACCCACCGCCTCGGCAACGATCCGCGCAGGTTCGGGGTCAACGCTGCCGTAGTCCGAGATGATGATTTCACCCGAAGCCGCACCAAAAGCCTGTCGAATGCTCTCGGCCGATCGCCGAATACGCTCAGTTCCCCAATCCCGGAAACCTATGACAACGGAGACATCAGGACGCTGCACTATCAGAGCCTTTCAGGAAGCACGATTACAGGACGGTTACTCAACGCTGATTCCACGATCACATCATCGATGATCAGCTCAGGGTCTGGAGCACCAGACGCCCAAGAACGAATCGTCACCGTGAATGAACGCTGCCCGGGCGGCATTTGGAACTGAGCCATGTGAATCGTCTCGTTCCCGGCAGAGTCAGGAAGGTATTGGAACGGAGTGCGCAGCGCCGCGGACCATGACAATCCTGCGGGCACACGATCCTCGCCGGTTTCCGACTCGAACGAGAACAGCGCTAGGTACTCCTTGGCGGCGATAGGTCCCTTCGTCCGGCAGACAGGGCGAATGGTCAGCGATGGGGAGGGAAGCGTGAAGACCCGTGTGAGAGGCACGAGCGCTCCTTTCGGAGGGGCGGAGGAGAGGACTCGTATCTCGTCAAGGATAGCGAAGAGTGCTCCCATCACCGGTTACGACGACACACCGTGGGATTCACTATCCAGTTCGGACTGCGCGTCGCGCTGGAGCGTGCCCAGATCGTCGCATCGTGCCGGCACGTCGTGGAGCGCCCACCTGATCAGGGGGGAAGATCTCTGCAACTGGCGTCACCGACCGGCCTGGAGCGACGGTCTGGTGCGGCCAGCCGGGTATCGAGGGCAGCGCTCACTCGCCGCCGCTCGACAGCTGCCGGAGGCACGGACGTGGTCGGCGCCAAGGACGGGGGGTCGTCGCGCCGGGCACTCCGACGGCCAAGGACGGGGGAGTCGTCGCGCCGGGCACTTCAGACGGCAGCCCAGTTCTAGCCGCTGCCGCACTGGGCGACCCCAGGCAGAATCACTGGGTCCCGGCATGGTGGCTCGCGAGTGCGCGAGTCAACATACCGACGAGCGAGCATCGGCAGTGCGTTGACGATCGAAAGCGGGGCGTCTGGGGCGGCGACCAGGCTAGACATTGCGGAGAGGCGCATCATCGAAGAGGAGCGCACAGCAGCTCAACAGATTGCCTGTATGCTGAGGCCGGTCTGCTGCAGACGAGGTCATGGCATGCGAATAGCACAGTCCTATAAAGCGGAGTATGGAGGACATGGTGGCGACACTCAAGTTCACGAGGGCGCTTCAAGAGTTATTGGCGGACAGAAGAGTGTTCCTCGACTGGCATCCAAATTCGGTCCGGACATCGCCCGAATCGCTGACCTTCGTGGATCAACTGCACCTAGAGGGCTACAGCGGAATCTACGCGGGCAGTAACCTTGCAGCAATGGGTGCGTTCTCATATTCACATTCGCCACTGAATCCTTATCTCCGCATCGGGCGATTTTGCAGTATCTCATGGGGTTTGACTGTGACCGGGCCACGCCACCCAGTGGAGTGGCTCAGCACCTCTAACATCGGGTTCGACTCGGCCGCCCTGAACGTCGCGGCGTTTCACGAAGACTTCAACGACGGTAACTTCAACACGGGCGACCCGCGGCAACTTGAGAGGCCTTACCCCCAGATTGGGAATGACGTATGGATTGGTCAGAACGTCGTGATCAACAGGGGGGTCACGGTGGGGCACGGAGCAGTGATTGCGGCCTTTTCCGTAATCACGCGCGATGTCCCGCCTTACGCAATCGTTGGCGGCAACCCGGCAAAGATTATCCGTCTTCGTTTTCCGAGTGAAGTTGTAGATCGCCTTCTGGCGAGCGCTTGGTGGCAGTACAATCCGCGAGACTTTGCACACAATAAGATGAGCGACGTTGAAGCCATGCTGGCATTCTTTGAACGAGAGGCTGAAAGCATGGAGCCATTCACGCCTCCAGTTCTAACCGGCGCAGATATTGTCGAGGCATACGGTTCCGATGAGTGAGCCACGGACGCTGACGTTTCGCGACATCGAGAGAAATCAAGACGGCAGCATCGACTTCGAGTACCGCAGCGGCTCTGTGTCAGAACATCTCTGGTTCCGCCTGCCCTCCGGGATCCGCCCCCATCCAGACCTGATTGCTTGTGCGATCGCGTCAATTTTCAACGGCTCCGCCGAGCAGTTCGACTTTCTCGAACCGATCACTGCAGAAACGAGGGCCCGTCTGCAAGTAGCTACCGGCGCAACATGGAACGCCCCACTGTTGCCAGGGGAGCCTCCGAGGAGTGGGTCGCAAGTTGCACTGAGCTTCAGCGGTGGACTCGACTCGCTTGCGGCTCTCGCGCTGCTGGACGATGATGCACGTCTGGTATCGATTGATTTTGGTGGCGGTTTTTCGAGGGAGCGAGACTTCTTCGAGACGTTCCCCACGGCCATCGTTGAGACGAATGTGCGCGGCTTTGAAAAGTCCTGGACATTCATGGGGTTGGCGGCCATCTTGATGAAAGAGGAGCTGGAGGCGGGCTATTTGGCTTTCGGGTCCATCTTGGAAGCCTCTCCATGGAACTTCTTGCCCGGGGCCATGCCTAGCGCGAGCCACAGCATATTCAAAGCCGCTGGCTATGAGGGAATCGCCCCGGTCGCCGGACTGACAGAGTTCGCCACGACGGCGGTGGCAGCCAAGCGATACCCGGAGTTGATGCACGCTGCGTTGACGTCCTTGGCGGATACTCACACCGAGAAGTGGTTCCGGAAACTCGTGATGCTTGAGGCGATCGATCAACGTTACTCCTTGGGTTTGGACCTACCCGAGGACGAGGACCTCAAGCGACAACCGCTTACTTTCGGGAATTCATTTGCCATTGACTTTCTTGCTCCGGGGATGCTCAAGTTCGCCAAAGAGGGGAAGTTTGATGGCTGGATGGCGGCGACTAAAGGTCTGTCTTCCTTCGTCAGCAAGCGTGATCTCGAATTCTACTTCCGGGAGAATACGTCACTTGGCCTTTATGCTGATGACAAGCTGCGACTCCAGATGGCGACTGCAAAGGCGAAGTTGGATGTCTTGCCGTATCGGCACAGCGACTGGGACGAAATTAGAGACTTGGTTTCCGTTCTTAAATTCTTTCACGTTTTTCCTGGTGACACGTGGTAGTCCTTCAGGGCGTTGAATAGGCTAGGTCGCAAGCGCTCTCGAAGGCTAGGTCCTGCTCGTCCCCGTCCTGCGGGCTGCGATAGGGGAAAGTGTAGGCATGTGACCCAATTCTCCAGCGTAGGTGAACATTGAGGCAGTGCCGGGCCACGACGTCCTCGCTTTTCGGGTGGTTGGCGTAGGTGACGGCGTGTAGCTTGAGTTGCTGGACGGGGTCGAGAACAGCAGGGACGTATGTGTACTTTACGATGCGCCCTTCGTTATTATGCATAGTGCAATCACCGTGGCGCCGCACTTCGGCGTTCGGGTCAGCGCCAGTTCTCGGAACCGGAACTACATTCCGAGCGTAGTAGTACAGAACTCCGGACGGCTCGGCTAGGGCGAGATCGAAACAACTGCGCAAATCGTTCGCCAGCACCAGTTCGTCCACGTCACCTACCTGAACCGCCCTCGCGCTTGTGAGAAAGCGCCACCGCGAGTGTTCCCAAGCGGTGTATTGACCGAAATCCGAGTCCCATTGTTGTTGTGGCCCGCCCAGGGGTCCGAACTTGTGCGGCCACTCCACGATGACGATGACTTCCGCCCCCTTGATGTCGCTCAAAGCGTCCAGTATTTCGCGCGTCGTGTAGCGACGACTCTGGTTGTCATAAATCAGGAACGCAGTTGCTCCGTTTATGCGGACGTTGAACAAGACCCAGTCACGAATATTGACGAGGTGGTTGTCGCGGTTCATGGTCACGCACACGTTGTGATCACGAAAAAGTCCGGTCATGTCAGCGCCAATGCCGGACTTGACGTCGAACATGTCGTTGCTCACCGCGACGGTCTCCGCGGAACCCGACGCGTCGCTCAGCCATGTCTGCGCGGTCCTGTTCATGTCTGGGTACTCAGAGATGGAGACCGGCGACGCGTCGACTTCGAAGGAGGAGCCTCGCCACAGCTTCTCGAGGTTCAACATGGGGGGTCCTATGAGACAGACACCTCGCGGCGTGGCGAAGGCGTCGCACCAGAGTGTGGAGTGATCGAATCGCTGCAGATATGTAGCGTCCTGATCAGCTGGGAGTCGTGGCGGCTCACGGGTTACCTCGCACCAAGCGGGTATTACTCCGCTGTGCGTTCCCAGAATTTTTCTAACAGCCATCTGTCCCTCCGAATCGGAGCCGAATGCCAAGAGCATGGTGAGAAATGCATGGGTCGAGGGGCCCGCGTCCGCAGCGCGGTGGACCGGGGACTCGCGCGCCAAGCCTACAGGGGACATGCGGACATTTGTCAGTTGGGCGTGGACTCGGCCGTCCGGCGGCCGTCAAGACACGCGGCCCTGGAGGTGTCGCTAGTCAGCGGCCGACGCCGGTGGTGGATGTGAGCCGTGCGCTTACTCTGCCTGAAAAGTTGGAGTCCCCGCTCGTGCCCTCGCCAGAAGTTCGGTCGCAACATCTTGCTTCTCCTGCGCCATATTCCAAGCCCACCAGCGGTAGGCGTTGGCGATGTGCTGTGCTGGCCCGTCAATGATCAACTCGCCCTTGTGCAGCCAAATCGCCCTTGAACACATGGTTTCGATTGTCTGGGCTGCATGCGAGACCAGGAAGATGGTGCCGGCCTTCTCGCGCAGTTCGTCGATTGTTCGTTTGCTTCGCTCGGCGAAGGCCAAGTCACCTGTGCCGAGCGCTTCGTCGATCAGCAGGATCGTGGGCTCCGCAGAGGCTGCAATGGCGAAGGCCAGACGTGAGCCCATTCCGGATGAGTATGTCTTCATGGGTCTCTCGATGGCCTCACCGATGCCGGCGAGAGCAGCGACCGCCGGCGCGCGCTGCTTCGCCTCTGCCGGTGTGAAGCCAAGAGCCAACAAACCTAGTCGGATGTTCTGTCGCCCACTGAGGTGCGGGATCAAAGCTGCGTTGACGCCGAGGAGCATGGGCGTCGCCTGGGCCAACACCTCCCCAGATGTTGCGGGTTCCAGCCCAGCGATGATCCGAAGCAGTGTGGACTTGCCGGAACCGTTGGAGCCCACAATGCCGACGTGTTCGCCCTCGTGAACGTCGAAGGAAACGTTGCGTAGGGCGTGCACCCGGGTCAGAGCAGGTTGACCGACCATCCGGCGGAGGCGTGCGATTCGGCGCTCCGTGGGTGAGAGATGTTGGAGGCTTCCCGCCTCACTCACGTAATCCATGGACACGTTAAGCACGGAGACACTGACCGGCGCGTCACGTGACTCGTTGCTTGCCATAGCTCGCCTCCCCCCGCCAGAAGTAGAGCAACCCGAGTACCAGGAAGACGATGGCCCAACCGGTCAGTAGCAGCCACTTGGCAGGCCCGGGGATCGTGTCGTACAGCAACAACTCGCGCGCCATCTCGATGAAGATGAAGAGAGGATTCATCGTGAGCAATGCATTGATGACGGGATGATCGGTGAACCGATCGACGCTGAAAATGACACCAGAGCCGTAGAGGGCGAAGCGCAATGCATAGCCCAGGAGCTTGCTCACGTCCGGAACCACACTGACAACGCGAGCAAGGATGAACCCGATACCGGCCGTGAAGAGTGTGATCAGCAACAGCGGGAATGGAAGCAGGAGCCACGTGGAGGTCGGGCGCGCGCCCGGAGGGACTACCAGGATCATCGCCAGGAGCGTCAGAACCATGGGGATGGCGCTGTAGGCCTCGCGCAGAATCGCTGCGATTGGAAGGCTTGCCCGAGGAAAGGCGAACGCTCGGATCAACCCTCGACCGGCGGTCAGGCTATTGGCAGTGCTCGTGAGACCGCGAGAAAAGTAGCTGAACAGCAGGATGCCCACCAACAGTCGCGAGATGAAGTCCGGCACGGTGTTCTGCAAGTTGAAGGCCAGCCCAAAGATGATCCAGTAGACCAGTCCGTCCAGTAGCGGGCCGAGGACAAGCCAGGCGCGTCCCAAGACCGTACCTTGGTGCTGACCAAGGGCTTGCGACCGCGCGTGCAGGACAATGAAGTGGCGCCTGTCCCACAGTTGGTTGAGGTATTCCGGAAGGGGCGGTCGTGCGCTGACGGGGGCGAGTGGCGAATGCTCCCACGCCCGGCGTGCGTTGGACCCCGAACTTGGCCACAGGACGCTTTTGGCGCTGGAAGCCTCGCGGGCGGCGCGTCTGGGGTTTCTCGTCATGCAGGCATCGGGTAGTCCCGACGAACGTCCACAGCCACGGCACTACTCCTCAGTCTCTCTGAAGCCAACGGTGTCCGGGAGGGACCCCATTCGTCCACGCCTCGGATGGCTGCCACTCTATCGCGATCTGGGATGTGCCCCTGGGTGCAGCGAAGAATCGGAGGCTGTCAACCTCGGGCCGCTACAGCTGCGGCGTCGCCGGAGGGTAGTCTGCGGGGGGACAGAAAGGCGTGCGCATGCGCAAGCGGATCCTGGTCGCCTACGGAACCCGGCCAGAAGCAGTCAAAGTTGCCCCCCTCATCAACCGACTCGCCGAATCGCGTCATCTCGAGCCCGTCGCGGTCATCACCGGCCAGCACCAGCAGATGCTTGACCAAGTCAACGCTGTCTTCGGCATCACCCCCGCGCACAACTTGGAAGTGTTCGAGTCCGGACAGTCGCTCAACACGTTGTCGGCGAAGGTCCTGAGCGGCATCGACCAGCTGCTGCTGGACATCGAGCCCCACGCGGTGCTCGTCCAGGGTGACACCACCACGGTGGCCATGTCGGGCATCGCCGCCTTCAACCGACAAATACCGGTAGTTCATCTGGAGGCGGGACTGCGCTCGGGCAACATTCGTGAGCCCTTCCCCGAGGAAGGCAATCGCCGCCTCGTGGGACAGGTCGCCGCCCTGCATCTGGCCCCGACCGCCGAAGCGCGGGAGAACTTGCTGCGCGAGAACTTCCCCGCCAGGGATGTCGTGGTCACTGGCAACACCGTCATCGACGCGATCCTGAAGGCGTCCCAATTGCCGAGGGCCTTCAGTGACCCGCGGGTGTCCGAGGTCGTCGCCAGCGGACGCCGCATCATCCTGTTGACCGCGCACCGCCGCGAGAACCTCGGCGCCCCGATGCGAGCCATCGCCGACGCCGTGGCAGAGCTGGCCCGCCGGTTTCCCGCAGCCACCATTATCTTCCCGGCGCACAAGAACCCGCACGTACGCCAGGCGTTCCGGCCAGCACTGGAGTCGCTGAGCAACGTGATGCTGATTGAGCCGTTGGACTACGTGGAGTTCGTCCACCTGCAGCAGGCGTCCTACCTGGTGCTGACCGACTCGGGCGGTGTGCAGGAAGAGGCGCCGAGTCTTGGAAAGCCGGTGCTGGTGTTGCGCAACAACACGGAACGACCTGAGGCCGTGACCGCGGGCACCGTGCGACTGGTCGGCACCGACACCGACCGCATCGTCGAAGAGGCCAGCCATTTGATGAGCGACACGAACGCTTACCAGGCCATGGCGCAGGTTGCCAACCCCTACGGCGACGGAAACGCGGCGGAACGTAGCGTGGCCGCGATGGAACACCTGCTCGGCGTTGGGGAGCGACTGCCGGACTTCGTGCCAGCAGGAGCCGACGAATCAGCAGCGTGAGTGTCTCGTCAGCGCAAGCTGTCGTAAAGGTCCGCATACAGCTGGGCGTTGCGGTGCCATGTCCGTCCCGCCGCCCACTGGCGGCCTCTGGCGGCTCGCTCGGAGGAAGCGGCACGATCATCCATTGATGCGGCCAAGGCTCTGGCCCAGGCGTTGTCATCCTCGGCCGTGACCAGAAGGTTTCCTGACGGTTCCAGAAGCTCCCTCAGGGCAGGCAGGTCACTGGCGATGACGGGACGGTTCAGCGCGAGTGCCTCCACCGGCTTGAGCGGTGTTACCACCCTGCACACCGGAGTGTCCTTGCGGGGGACCGCCACCACGTCCAGCGCTGCCATCCACTCGACGGCCGCTGACCGCGCCAGCCGGCCGGGGAAGAGGCACTGGTCGTCGATGCCGAGTTCGCGAGCCAAGGCCATCAGTCCTGGTCGACTGACACCGTCCCCACCGATGGCGCAGCGAATGTCTCGGCCCTCGGCCCGTAGCCGCGCCACTGCCCGCAGCAGGGTGTCCAAGCCCTCGTAGTCCACCAGCGAGCTGACTGTCCCCACCCAGTGTCCTTGCTTGGGCAGGCCAAGGTGGGCCCGGGCCTCGGCGGGTGCGGTGTGATGGCTCAGCAGCGACGGCGAGACTGCATTGGGGGCGACCGTGATCTTGTCAGCGGGTACGCCCCGATCGATCAGGTCCTGCTTCTGGACCTGCGACAGGACCACCACCGCATCGGCGGTCCTCGCGGCATCGGTTTCGCGGGCCCGCTGCAGCGCCATTCGCTCACTGGTCCTCGCCGGCTCCCGCAGCCTGTCGGGACGGGAGGCGAGCCAGGTCAGTTCGAGTTGGCCACGCATCTCGTAGACCCATGGCAGGTCGAAGCGGTGGGCCACCGCCTGCACGGCGATGGCGTTGGTGTGGTCCGTCGTGGTGTGCAGCACCTGGGGACGCACCTGCTCGACGACGGCGGCCAGCCCTTGCGCCTGGGCCCTGAGCCGGGCCGCCAGGGTCAGGGGCAGCCAGCTCGGCTGCAACCGATGCATCGAAATGCCGTCGATCACGTCGAGATCGGCGGCCAGCAGCTTGCCGATCGCCGCCGGATAGCCGACACGCGTGACGGCCTCGACGCGCCAGCCCAGCTCACGTTGCGCCGTCATCAAGGAGTGGCTGCGCGCGGTGTAGCCGGACACGGTGTGCGGCAACGAACTGGTCAGTGCGTGCACGACGGTGCGAGGTCGTGGGTGAAAGGGTCGAGCGGTACTGCTGCTGGCCCCATTGAGGAGCGGCCACACCCCGGGAGTCATCATCAGCCGTTCGCTGCGCGTGGTCCGGGCCAAACGGGAACGTTCGGGCAGCTCGTCCAGAGCGGTCTGGTAGTCGCCCCGACGCAGGGCGGCCAAGGCTTTCATCCGGCCGGACATCAACCGGGGCGGGACGAGGTGGTCGAGCCCGTGATGGAGTGCGACGCTCGTCGCGAGTCGGTCCAGCAGGCCTGCGCCGGGTTGGCCGGCCGCCCACTGGTCTGCCGCGCCCCCCACGGCGAGGGACTGGTCGGCGAGGTGCGCGGCGACTACCTGCCACGCGATCGGACCCCGTCCCAGCGGGATGCGCCGGGCCAGTCCCAGACGGCGGGTCACCTGCACCGCGAAGCTGGCGTGGTCCCCGCCCAGGTGATGCAGGACGACGCTGCCCGCCAAGGCACCCTTCCGGAGCAGCGACGTTGCAGAGGCCCTCACCGTGACCGGCCCCAGCGGCCGCGTCGGCTCTTCGTCGCATGGGCGTCAACGACGGTGCGAAGCACATCCTCCACGGACTGGGCCTGCTGGCCGCGGTCCGCGTGCTCAGCGAGCCACTGGTGACCCCCGTCGCTGACATCCAGGAGGGCTCTGTCCTCGGCGAGGCGGCACCACAGGTCGGCCAGGGCGACCGGGTCCTGCGGTGCGACGACGTGTCCGGCCTGGGCGTCGGTGATGATGTCGGCGGTCTCCCCGGCGACGCTGCCGGTGATGTGTCGTCCCGTCGCCAGCACCTCATACAACTTGGAGGGCACGGTGAGCCGCATCGCCGACCAATCGCGCAGCATGATCAGAACGGTGTCCGACCACGAGTACTGCGCGGCGACTTCGGTGATGGGGATGGGTGGGAGCAACTGCACCGGGGCACCGGTTCGTTGGATGTACTCGTCGATGGCGGCGACGTGGGCGCCCTTGCCCAGGATGCGAAGCGTGATGGGAACCCCGCGCTGCTGGACCAGCAGCGCGGCCTGGACGGCGGTGGCCAGGCGTTGTGCCCGTCCGACACTGCCCAGATAGAGGACGCGCAGTTCGGCGTGGTCGCGCTCGCGTGGTGCCACCACCAACGCGTGGGCGTTCACATTGCGGGCCAGTCTGACCGGTTCGCGTACCTTGCCCTGCAGGTCGCGGGCGAGCGACTGGGACGTGACCACGGTGCCGGCGGCCCTGCGCTCCAGCCACCACATCACCGTGGTGAGCACCTTCGCGCCTGCGCCGATCAGCCGTCGCGGGGCGGTGGCGGGCCGGGTGCCGTCCTCCTCCCACTGGTCCATTTCGGACAGCAGGTGCGGCCAGGCGTCACGCAATTCGAGCACCATCGGTGCCCGCAGCAGTCGGCTGGCCAGCCATCCCGTCGGCAGGGTGAGCAGGGCTGGGACGGTGGCCGCCACCGCGTCAACGTCGTGCACCTTGGTCGCGCGGGCGAGCATCTGCACTGAAGCCAGGGCCTCGTTCAGCAGGCGGCGGCCCAGCCCCATGCCTGGGACGAGTGCGCGAACCTCGTGAATGACCAGACCGGGATGGTCGGAGACGCGCACCGGATGGTTGGCCCAGCGTGGCACCACGACCGTCACGCGGTGGCCACGCGCCAGCATCTCCCGCGACACCCACGAGCAGCGGGTGGCGTGAGCACCGGTGTCAGGCGGGAAGTGTTGGGTGAACAACAGGACGTGGATGGTCGCTCCAGAAATGTGTGATGTGGACACATCCTACAAGCGCAGGTCGTCCTTCGTTGGGGGCCGTCGGCGCGACGTCCCAGCGAAAATGCTAACGTCAAACGCGCGAGTGTGCCACGGCGCCCCGGCCGTCGCCGCAACGGAAGGCTTGGCTGATGGAAACAATCGTCGTGGTCGGATTGGGCTACATCGGACTGCCCACCGCGGCGGCGCTGGCCCGGGCTGGTCACCGGGTCATCGGGGTGGACGTCAGCGACCGGCACGTCGATGCGGTGAACCGGGGCGAGGTGCCGTTCGTGGAGCCCGACCTGGCCGATGTGGTCAAGGACAACGTCGATGCCGGCAGGCTCAGCGCCACCAAGACCACCCCAGCCGCCGACGTGTACATCATTGCCGTCCCGACGCCCTTCACCGAGGGCCACCGTGCCGACCTGAGCTACATCGACGCAGCGACCAACGCCATCGCACCCCAGTTGTCCGGTGGCGAACTGGTCATCCTGGAGTCGACCTCACCGCCCGGAACCACCGACCACGTGCGCGCCGTGCTCGCCAACGCCCGCCCCGAACTGACCGATCTGCAGTTCGCCCACTGCCCCGAACGGGTGCTACCCGGTCGGATCATGGTGGAACTGGTCACCAACGACCGCATCGTCGGGGGGCTCTCACGCGAGGCCGCCGAGCGCGCCGCCGCGATCTACAAGAGCTTCTGCGAAGGCCAGATTCACCTCACCGATGCCGCCACCGCGGAAATGGCAAAGCTCACCGAAAATGCGTTCCGCGACGTGAACATTGCCTTTGCCAATGAACTGTCGGTGATTGCGCAACACCTCGGTATCGATGTGTGGGAATTGATCGACTTGGCCAACAAGCACCCTCGTGTCAACATCCTGCAGCCCGGCCCCGGTGTGGGTGGTCACTGCATCGCCGTCGACCCGTGGTTCATCGTCTCGAGCGCCCCGGAGCAGACCAAACTGATCCAGCAGGCGCGCGCAGTCAACGATGCCAAGCCGGAGTGGGTCATTGACCAGGTGCGCGAACGCATTGCATCGCTGCAGAGCCCCGTGGTCGCCGCGCTGGGGTTGGCGTTCAAGGCGGACGTCGATGACCTGCGCGAGTCCCCGGCCATCCAGATCGTGGAGCGTCTGGCCCGTGAGTTCCCCGACGCCCGCATCCTGGCCGTGGAGCCCAACATCCAGGAACTGCCGAAGGATCTGGCCGGCCGAGGGGTGACCCTCGCCGAGCTCCCCGAGGCAATGGATGAGGCCGACGTCGTGCTCATGCTGGTCGACCATCGCGAGTTCCGGGAGATCCCGGCCGAGGCACTGACCGGAAAGCAGGTCATCGACACCAAGGGTGTGTGGCGCAAGCCCCGCAACGCGACTGTCTGATCAGGAGTAGGGGAGTCCTGCTCCCTACTGGCGGCGGCTGTGCTGGCGGGTTGCGCCCTCAGCCGGCACCGCAGGACGCCCGGACGATCAATCGGGGCCTGATCAGCACCTGCTGGACCGGCGCCCGGGACCCTTCGTCCATCCGATCCACGATGAGCTGGGCGGCAACCCGTCCCAGTCGGTACTTGGGGGGAGCGACCGCAGACAAAGGGACCCGGGCCAGGTCGGCGGTCTCGTCGTCGTAGGACACGATCGCCAGGTCACCGGGGGTGCGCCGCCGCCGTTCCAGCCAGCGGTCCACGAGCACGCTCGCTTCTTGGTCGCCGTGCACCAGCACCGCAGTCAGCCCAGCCGCCACGATCTCGTCGATCGCCCGTCCCACCTGCTGCGGCCAGCGCTCGTCCACCGACCAGACGGTCGGTTCGAGGCCCAGGTGCTCGCAAGCCCACAGGTAGCCCTGCCGCACCTCCGGCGCAGTCACCGGCTGCACCCGGGCCACCAGTCCGATCCGGTGATGCCCCAACCGGGCCAGGTGCCGAATCGCGTCAATGGCGCCGGCCCGGTGGTCACTGCAGACGTGGTCGAAGTCGTCGTCTGGCCCCCAGTCGGCCAGCCTGCGTTCGACCAGCACCAGGGGTAGCCGGGCACGCAGCTCGTCCAGCCTCGTCCACGGGTCGTCCCAGTCGCTGAGGGCCGGCGTGCAGACCAGTCCGTCCAGGTCTCGGCTGAGCAGTGACTGCAGTGCGGCGTCCTGTCGTCCCGGGTCGTTCTCGTAGGTGGCGACGCTGGTCGCCATCCCCAGCCGTGCCAACGTGGTCTCCAATCCGGCGAGCACCCGGGGATAGTAGAGACGAGTGTCGGGAATCAACACACCGACGCGACGCTGGCCCGCACGAGCCCTGGGGGACGGATCGCAGACGAAGGTGCCGGCTCCCTGACGGCGCTCCACCAGACCCTCGTCGATCAACTCGTCGACGGCTCGACGCACGCTGTTGATGGACAGACCGCGGCTGGCGGCCAACTCGTCCTGGGTCGGTAGTTTCTCGCCCGCCACCCAGCTGCCCGCCAGGATTCCGCGGCGCAGGTCAGCCGCCAGCAGCGAGTACTTCAACCCCCGGGTCATGCGACCACTGTGCCGCGACCTCGTCGTCCAATTCTGGCAATCATGCTGGATTCATCCCGTCGCGGTGGGCTGCCATGGCAGGAACCACATCGAAAGGTACTGCAATGGTGCTGACCCATCCGATTCGGCGACTCCTGGCCCTGATCCTGTCCTGCGCGTTGGTCGTGGGCTTCCTTGGCCACCAGCCGGCGCGAGCCCAGACCGGCGAGCTGATCACCAACGGTTCCTTTGCCTCGATCGCGGGCACTGGGCTGCCCACCGGATGGTCGGCCTGGAACCCGACCGGTGACGCCACCACCGTCCTCGAGCCCACCGCCGGACCCCAGGGTGGCCCGGCCGTGCGGATCAGCGCCAACCCCGGCACCGACACCACCGACCGTTCGGCGATCGTCCAGCGGATCGCGGTCAGCGACGCCACGCCCCGCACGCTGACCTTGTCGGCGTCCATGAAGGCCGAAGGGCTCAGCGCCACCAACTGGACCTCGCTTCGCCTGCAGGCCCGTAACGCCGCCAACGCCACCACGGTTGCCGTGATGTACGTGGGCAGGGACACCGGGTCCTACGACTGGCGGAAGGTGTCGCAGACCATCGAGCTGCCGCTGGGCACCACGACCGTGATGGTCGAGCCCATGCTCGACCGATCCGGTGGCACCGTCTGGTTCTCGAACGTCTCCTTGAAGCCGTCCTCGGCCGTCGGCAATGTCCAGGCCTCGGTCACCGCGGCCGGGGTGACCGAACTCGGGTGGAGCTTCACCGGACTGGACCCGCACCACTACGCCATCTTCCGCGCGGACGGGGACGCTGACCCCACGCTGGACGTCGACCACCTGGTCGGCACGGCCTGGGCCGCGACCTGGGCAGACACGGCGACCCGACCGGGGCAGGACTACACCTACGTGGTCCGAGCGTTGGACGCCAACGGCAAGACCCTCGCCGACTCCGACCCGGTCACCGTCCGCACCCCGGCATCGTTCACCTCCCCCCAGGCCAACACCGTGATCACCGCCGTCCAGATCGGCCAGGACATTAGGGCCGGGTGGACGCTGGGTGCCGACGTTGACCCCGGCACGCCGCTGTCGGTCTGGGTCTCGCACAAGCCGATGGACTCACCGCAGCCGCCCGCCCAGCGGGTCGCCGAGGTCGCTCCCGAGCAGACGTCGGTCACGCTCATCCGCCCGCACCATCTGAACCAGCAGGTCTACGTGCACCTGGTCGCGGACGGACGAATCCTCGCCTCCAGTCGGGTGGGGAACTCGACCCATCCCCGCACCGTGCTGACCACCGAGGTGCTCAGGGGCATCCGCCAGAACCTCGATCAGGAGCCGACCATCACCGGGGCCTGGCAGGACGTCAAGAAGCGACTCGACACCGACACCTACGGCGCCGGCACCGCGAACGCGCTGTACAAGGCGCGGGAGGCCGCCTTTGTCTTCCAGGTCACCGGCGAGCAGAAGTACGCCGAGATCGCCTATGAGGCAGCCCTCGACGGATCGGCCCACGTGGTGGCCTACGAGGTGAACATGGGTCTGGAACTGGGACGGGCGATGCTGTTGCTCGGCCCGATCTATGACTGGGCGTACCCGGGCTGGACCGACCAGCAGCGCGCCACCGTGCGACAGCTGATCATGAAGGGCTCCGACCTGTTGAGCACCTACCACCACGACGCCCTCGACAATGTCGAGAAGACCAGCAACTGGATCGCCGTCGCCCGAACCACCGAACTCGCCGCGCTGATGGCGATTCGCGGTGACGGTGAGGCCGGCCTGTACGAGGGACGCATCGCCTTCCTCACCGACCAGGTCATGCAGCACCTGGCCCAGGGATACACCGCCAACGGTTACACCCAGGAGGGCTGGGACTACCTGCACTACGCCGGGCTGTACATGCTGCCCAGTGCCTACGCCGCCATGGATGCCGGCATGATCGACCTGCTGCCACACCTGCAGCGTCCGCAGTGGTGGAACGTGGCCCTGCACACCCTGTCGGCACGGCCCACGTTGAACATGGCCCAGTGGGGGGTGGGGACCGAACGCAATCAGACCCACGGCATCATGCCGCTGCTGATGCCATTGACCCCCGCCGACGCCCAGCCCGGGCTGCGCTGGACCTATGAGGTGACCCGCGGCGCCAAGGCCCCGACGCCACTGTGGGACGGCACCCAGTCCCTGTTGACCGTCGTCTACTGGCAGCCGGGCCACAGCTCGCCGGACAAGCTGAAGGCACCCGCCGCGCACACCGCGATCCTGGACGACGTCCCCGGCTCGTACTGGTTCCGGTCGGGCTACACCGGTGCCGACGACGTGCTGGCGACGGTGAACAACCGCAACACCCAGCACAAGGGCTGGTCGGGGTCGGAGACCTTCGGTCTGTCGCTGCAGGGGCTCGACACCACCTGGGCCGTGATGGGCGCCAAGAGCACCAACCCGCTGATGTTCTCCAAGCCGCTGGTGGACGGCAAGCTCGAGACCCGCGGCCAGTACGAGACCGTGCGCGGTGAGGGCGTCACCCTCGCCTCGAAGGCCTACGCCGGACAGGGTGGGGGATACCTGCACCTGGACGGGTCAAAGAACTTCGAGGTGGCCACCGCCACCCGCGAGGCGGTGGTCGACCTGGGCAACCCTGCGGCCAAGGCGGTGCTTGCCTTCAATGACACCTTCGGCGATGACTCCTCGCACCGCTGGGACTGGCAGCTTCGCCCCGAAGCCGGGGTGGCGATCACCATCGCTGCTGACGGCCGCACCTTCACCTTCCGGCGCAGTGACCAGACCATGACCGGTGTCATCCTGGGGTCCGGCTACACCGTGGCGAACCTCGGCGGTACGCTGCGGATCAGCGCCACCGGCACCAGTGCCCAGTTCCGAGTGCTGCTGGCGGTCGGTGCCACCGACGTGGTCGTCCAGGACGACCACACCGTCCGGGTGGGGGAGGTCGCCTACGACCTGAACCGGCTGGGCGCCTTCGACGGCGGTCCGGCGTGAGGCCCCGTCCGGTTTGACCCGGCACGACCGGCCCCGTAGAGTGATCCCTCGGTGTTCCTGCACGTCTTTGTGGCGAATCAGGAACGAGGGCTCTCCCACTGACACCTGTCAGGGACGTGGCCGCACATCATGAATTTTCTGTCCAGAGGAAGTGGTCACGTGTACGCAATCGTGCGCAGCGGCGGACGCCAGCACAAGGTTGCCGTCGGCGATGTTCTTGAGCTCGACAAGCTCAACGACAAGGTCGGCAGCTCCGTCACCCTGCAGCCCCTGCTGCTCGTCGACGGCGAATCCGTCACCTCGGCGAAGGATGGCCTGGACAAGGTCACCGTCACCGCTGAGGTGCTGGCCGAGACCAAGGGTCCCAAGATCCGCATCATCAAGTACAAGAACAAGACCGGCTACAAGAAGCGCCAGGGTCACCGCCAGCGGTACACCCAGGTCAAGGTCACCGGGATCGAAGGCTGAGGAGCTGACCAATGGCACATAAGAAGGGCGCATCGTCCTCCAAGAACGGCCGCGACTCGAACTCGCAGCGCCTCGGCGTGAAGCGTTTCGGTGGCGAGCTCGTCAACGCCGGCGAGATCATCGTCCGCCAGCGTGGCACCCACTTCCACCCCGGCATCGGCGTCGGCCGTGGCGGCGACGACACCCTGTTCGCCACTGCTGCCGGCAACGTCAAGTTCGGTACCCGCCGTGGTCGTCGCGTCGTCGACATCACCCCGGTCGAGACCGCCTGAACCAGGCACCAGTTCTTCTTGACGGCGGGTCGTCCCTGAGGGGGCGGCCCGCCGTTGGCATGTCCGGCTTCCGTTGGCCGGGTGCATACCGGGCCGACGTGGGGGACATCCCACTAGACTTGCCCCGACAACCACACCTCTGGAGCACACATGGCAATCCCATCCTTCGTCGACCGCGTGACCATCAAGGTCAGTGCCGGCAACGGCGGGCACGGTGTTGCCTCGGTGCACCGCGAAAAGTTCAAGCCGCTCGGCGGCCCCGACGGCGGCAACGGCGGTGACGGCGGCTCGGTGATCCTCGAGGTCGACCCCCAGGTGACCACCCTGGTCGAGTACCACCACGGCTCCCACCGCAAGGCCAGCTCTGGCCAGCCCGGTCGCGGCGACCACCAGAGCGGCAGCAACGGTGAGGACAGGGTGCTGGTCGTCCCCGACGGCACCGTCGTCACCGACGTCGAGACCGGCGAGGTGCTGGCCGACCTGACCGGCGCCGGCGCCCGACTGGTCGTCGCCCGCGGCGGCAAGGGCGGGCTCGGCAATGCGGCGCTGGCCTCGGCCGCCCGCAAGGCCCCCGGCTTCGCCCTGCTCGGGGAGGACGGCGAGGAACGGACCCTGCAGCTCGAGCTCAAGGTCGTCGCCGACGTCGGTCTGGTCGGTTTCCCCAGCGCCGGCAAGTCCAGCCTGATCGCCGCCATCAGCCGCGCCCGTCCCAAGATCGCCGACTACCCGTTCACCACCCTTGTCCCGAACCTGGGCGTCGTGCTGGCCGGTGACGTCACCTACACCGTCGCCGACGTGCCCGGCCTGATCGAGGGCGCCTCCGAGGGACGCGGTCTGGGCTTCGACTTCCTGCGCCACATCGAACGCTGCCAGGCACTGGTCCACGTCATCGACACCGCCACCTTCGAGCCCGGACGTGACCCGATCAGCGACCTGCGCACCATCGAGGCCGAACTGGTCGCCCATGGTGGCCTGGAGGATCGTCCCCGCATCGTGGCCCTGAACAAGATCGACGTGCCCGACGGCGCCGAGATCGCTGCCATGGTGCAGGCCGACATCGAGGCCATGGGCCTGCCGGTCTACCCCATCTCGACCAAGTCGGGCGAGGGCCTCAAGGCGCTCACCTACGCCATGGCCGAACTGGTCGAGAAGCGTCGCGCCACCCTGCCGCCGCCCAAGGTCGCCCCGACCGTGCTGGCCCCCCGGGCCGTCGACGGCGGTGCCGACTTCACCATCAAGAAGATGGGCGACGGCGAGGGCGGTTTCATCTGGCGGGTGCGCGGCAGCAAGCCCGAACGCTGGGTGCGCCAGACCGACTTCAACAACCCCGAGGCCGTCGGCTACCTGGCCGACCGGCTCAACCGGCTGGGCGTCGAGGACAAGCTGGCCAAGCTGGGCGCCGTCCAGGGTGACGCGGTGGCGATCGGGGGCGAGGACGCGGTCATCTTCGACTTCGCCCCGCAGATCGACACCGGCGCCGAGATCCTGTCGCGCCGCGGCGAGGACCAGCGCCTGATGACCGAGCGTCCCGCGGCCACCCGCCGCCGCGCCGAGGACGAGCAGTACCACGAGGCCCGCGCCGAACGCGGCGTGGTCGGTCGCGACTCGACCGGCCGCTCGTGGCGTGCCGTCGACTACGCCCTGACCGGGCTGGACGAGGACGAGCGGACCGGCCCGAAGGTCGACCCGCAGGCATTGTGGGACGAGGACTGGCAGGACGACGAGGTCGACCCCGCCGTCCCGACCGCCGCCGATGCCGCCCTCAATGACCTGGACGACGGGCTCACCGAGGACGACCTGTCCGACGACGACCACGAGGTCGAGGTGGAATGGGCGGGCAATCCCGATGAGCGCTGAGGCCACCCGCGAGGCGCTGCGGGCGGCACGTCGCATCGTGGTCAAGGTCGGTTCCTCGTCGCTGACCACCGCCGAGGGCGGGCTCGACCGGGACGCCCTGACCCGGGTCGTCGACACCCTGGTCGACGTGCGCGCCAGCGGCAAGCAGATCGTGCTGATCTCCTCCGGGGCGATCGCCGCCGGGTTGGGGCCGTTGGGCATGACCAGCCGTCCCGGCGGGCTGGCCGCCCAGCAGGCCGCCGCGTCGGTCGGCCAAGGTTTGCTGATGCAGGCCTACACCGAGGCCTTCGGACGCCAGGGCCTGCCGGTCGGCCAGGTGCTGCTGACCGTCGAGGACCTGACCCGACTGTCCACCTACCGCAACGCCGCCCGCACGCTGAGCACCCTGCTGCGGCTGCAGGCGGTGCCGGTGGTCAACGAGAACGACACCGTCGCCACCCACGAGATCCGCTTCGGCGACAACGACCGGCTGGCCGCGCTGGTGGCCCAGGTCGTCCACGCCGACGCGCTGGTGCTGTTCACCGACGTCGACGTGCTGTACACCGCGCACCCCTCCGAACCGGACGCCGCCCCGATCCACCACGTGCCCGACATTGACGCGCTGCAGGTCGACACCTCGCGGATCGGGTCGTCGGTGGGCACCGGCGGCATGGCCACCAAGCTGGAGGCCGCCCAGATCGCCACCAGCGCCGGCATCCCGGTGCTGCTGACCAGCACCGCCAACATCCGTCCGGCGCTCTACGGCGAACAGGTCGGCACCTGGTTCGACCCGGTCGACAAGCGCCGCCCCCGTCGGCTGCTGTGGTTGGCGCACGTGTCCAACACCCGCGGGCGGCTCATCCTGGACGCCGGCGCCGAGAAGGCGCTGCTCGAGCGGCACGCCTCACTGCTGGCGGTCGGCGTCACCGGGTTCGACGGCGACTTCGTGGCCGGTGACCCCGTCGACATCGTCGGCCCGCACGGGCGTCCCATTGCCCGCGGACTGATGGGGTTCTCATCCGAGGAACTGCCGGCCATGCTCGGCAAGTCGAGCCAGGAACTGGCCGACGCGCTGGGCCCGCAGTACGAGCGGGTGCTGGTGCACCGCGACGCGCTGATCCTGCTGCACCCCCCGGTCGGCGGACACTGAGAGTCGCATAGACTCGCCCTCGTGCCCGTCGTCGACATCGTGGGGTGGTTCGCCGCCGCCATCAGCGCAGCCCTCTCGCTGCCGCAACTGGTCCGCCTGATCCGTGCGGGCACCTCCGCCGGTCTGTCCCTGTTGCTATGGCAGTGCCTGATGGCCGCCGGTTTTGGCTGGACGGTGCACGGCATCTCGGTCGGACGGCCCAACATGTGGCTGCCTAACCTGGCCATGGCGATCTGCTCGGTGGCCATCATCCGGCTGATCGCCCGCGACCGAAGGATCGGCCGGGTGCAGGCATGGGTGCTGCCGGTGGCGCTGCTGGCCGCCCTGGTCACCATTGACGCCCTCTGGGGCGCGGTCGCCTACGGGGTCGCCACGTCGGTGCCCCAGGTCATCGGCGCGGCGGCGCAACTGATCGACATCCTGCGCAGCGTCGACATTGCCGGGGTCAGCCCCTTCTACGTGACCATGGCGGTCGTGGTGCAGGGCGTGTGGCTGTGGTGGGGGGTGATGGCCAGCGAGAGCGCGGTGCTGGTCTCGGCCAGCGCCAACGGCTTCGTGGTGCTGTTGACCCTGATCGCCTATGTGGCCCGACGCCTGGGTGCCCCCGCGGTCGGTGCCAGCGGGGGAGTCACTCGTCCGCGGTCTGAGGCGCAGCATGACCTGGCCCGAGCTGAACAGATGCTGCCCACGGCGGAATAGATCGGCTGCGCGAATGCATCGTCGGACTCGCCAGTCCGATTCTTCGAGCCGACATGTGATCGTGGAGCCATGTTCACCAAGGCGAGATGCCACGTGGCTTCCCGACCCGCTTGGTCCCAGTAAGTGTCCCCCAGATGGCTCCAACCCACCGGAATCGCAGGGTCAAGGCCAACTGGGGGACAGTTACTGGGCCATCGCTGTCTCGGGATACGCCTCGGGTGGGGAGTGGCCCGTCCCTGATGGCCACGTCGTGGCCGCGGGCGGCGTCGCGAACGACCCCGACTAGGGTTGGGTCCATGACGTTCTCCGACCAGGCTCGTGCGGCCCGCGTGGCCGCCCGTGAACTCGCCACCGCCCAGCGCGACCGCAAGGACGCCGGGCTGCACGCCATGGCCGACGCCCTGCTCGCCGCCAGCCACGACGTGCTCGCCGCCAACGCCGTCGACGTCGACGCGGCCCGCGCCTCCGGGGTGGGCGACGCCATGGTCGACCGGCTCACCCTCACCCCTGCCCGGGTCGAGGCGATGGCCCAGGGCCTGCGCGACCTGGCCGGGCTCAACGACCCCGTCGGTGAGGTCGTCCGCGGCTGGCGGACCGCGACCGGATTGAGCATCCAGCAGGTGCGCGTCCCGATGGGGGTCATCGGCATCATCTACGAGGCGCGTCCGAACGTGACGGCCGACGCGGCCGGCATCTGCCTGAAGTCGGGCAATGCGTCCCTGCTGCGCGGCTCGTCGTCGGCCATCAACAGCAACCGGGCCGTGGTGGTCGCCCTGCGCGCCGGGCTCGAAGCGGCCGGGCTGCCCGCCGACGCCGTCAACCTGGTCGAGGGCGGACGCGAGGTCACCACCGAGATGATGCAGGCCCGCGGACTGGTCGACGTGCTCATTCCCCGCGGCGGTGCCGGCCTGATCAACGCCGTGGTCACCGGGTCACAGGTGCCCGTCATCGAGACCGGCACCGGCAACTGCCACCTCTACGTCGACGCCACCGCCGACCTGGACGTGGCCCTGGCGATCGCCATGAACGCCAAGACCCAGCGTCCGAGCGTCTGCAATGCGCTCGAGACGGTGCTGGTGCACACCGACGTCGCCGAGAAGTTCTGGGCGCTGGCCGACGCCGCCCTGGCCGGGGCAGGGGTGACGGTGCACGCCGACCCGGCCACCCGGACGCTGGTGCCGGGTGCGGTGGCGGCCAGCGAGGACGACTACGACGCCGAGGCGCTCAGCCTTGACCTGTCGGCCAAGGTCGTCAGCGGCATCGACGAGGCCATTGACCACATCCAGCAGCACACCACCGGCCACTCCGAGACCATCGTGAGTGAGGACGCCGCGGCCATTGAGCAGTTCGTGAACCGCGTCGACGCCGCCGCGGTGCTGGTCAACGCATCGAGCCGGTTCGTCGACGGGGGAGAGTTCGGCTTCGGGGCCGAGATCGGCATCAGCACCCAGAAGCTGCACGCCCGCGGCCCCATGGGGCTGGCCGAGATGACCTCGACGAAGTACGTCGTGGTCGGGCGCGGACAGACGCGGGCCTGAGGCCCGCCGGTTTCGACTAGGCTGGGGGCATGCTCGTAGCCCTCGTGTCCGCGGTGCACCCGATCTGGATCGGTGTCATCGCCTTTGCCGTCCTGTTCATCGCCCTGATGGTCCTGCGGACCATCGGCTCCGGTCGTCCCCACAGCTGAGCGTCACGCACTTGAGCACAGTCCCCGGCGTGGGTGGGTACCCGGCACCGCTGACTCCTCTGCAGGAACGGGGCACGCGCCGGTTCCGGCTGGGCGTCATGGGTGGCACCTTCGACCCGATCCACCACGGTCACCTGGTGGCCGCCAGCGAGGCGGCGTCCCGATTCAATCTGGACGAGGTGGTCTTCGTGCCCACCGGTATCCCGTGGCAGAAGGCGGGTCGCAGGGTCTCCCACTCCGAGGACCGCTACCTGATGACCGTCATCGCGACGGCATCGAACCCGCGGTTCTCGGTCTCGCGGGTCGACATTGATCGTCCGGGGGACACCTACACCGTCGACACACTCAAGGACCTGCGCGCCGAACGCGGACCCGACACCGACCTGTTCTTCATCACCGGTGCGGATGCGCTGGCCAAGATCCTGACCTGGCGTGGAGCCCACGAACTGTTCGACCTGGCCAAGTTCGTCGGAGTCTCGCGTCCGGGCATCGACCTGAGCGCCGACGACATCTCCCACCTGCCCGCCGACAAGGTCACCCTGCTGGAGATTCCGGCCATGGCGATCTCGTCGACCGCCTGCCGCGAACGGATCAGTGAGGACATGCCCATCTGGTACCTGGTGCCCGACGGCATCGTCCAGTACATCGCCAAGCGCGGCCTCTATGAGACCGGCTTCGCCAACCCCCAGAACAACCCACAGCCCATCGCGGGCGTGCCCGTCTCGCGCACGCCGCGCCCGGGCGAGAAGAATGAGGACGCATGACAGCCACCGATTACGCCATCAGCACCGCCAGGCTCGCCGCCCTGGCCGCCCAGGACCGCCACGGTGAGAGCATCATCGCCTTCGACGTGTCCGAGAACCTGGCCATCACCGACATCTTCCTGGTCGTCTCGGCCTCGAACGAGCGCACGGTGGGCGCCATCGTCGACGCGGTGGAACGCAAGCTGCGTGACGAGGCCAACCTGAAGCCGGTGCGCCGCGAGGGCGACCGCGAGAACCGATGGGTGCTGCTGGACTACCTCGACGTCGTGGTGCACGTGCAGCACAGCGAGGAGCGCGAGACGTACTCCCTGGAGCGGTTGTGGCGGGACTCGCCGACGATCGACCTGCACCTGCCCGAGCAGGGTCCGGTGGGTGCGGACGAGGACTCTGACCTGGACGAGGGCGTGTCCGATGAGGATCGTGGCTCGGACGAGGGCAGGGTTGCCCTGTGACGACCCTGGTGCTGATTCGCCACGGGCTGACCGACTGGAACGCGGCAGGACGCTTCCAGGGCCAACACGACATTCCGCTGAACGAGATCGGGCACCTGCAGGCGGCATCGATGGCCCGGGCGGTCTCGGCCATGGGTCCCCAGGTGCTGTACGCCTCACCGCTGACCCGCACCCGCCAAACCATGGCACCGCTGGCCGAGGCGACCGGACTCGAGGTCACCCACGACGACCGGCTGATGGAGATCCACGTCGGGCAGTGGGAGGGGATGACCGGCGACGAGGTCGACGCCATCGATCCCGAGTTCTTCGCGGGGCTGCGCGCCGGCCGGGACATGCGACGCTCTCCCACCGGCGAGACGGCCACCGAGACCGGTGAACGGTTCCGGCAGGCTTTGGTCGACATCGTGGCCAAGCACCCTGGCCAGCGGATCGCCGTCGTCAGCCATGGCGTGGCGCTGCGGCAGGGCATCGCGGCGTTCCTGGGCTGGGACTGGGGACTGAGCCAGCAGCTCGGGCATTACGACAACTGCTCGTGGGCGACCCTGGAGTTGCACCATGACAAGCAGTGGCGCCTGACCGGTTACGGCATCAACGCCGCGACCATGATGACGCTGCTGCAGGACCCGTCGGCCGAGCAACGCGACGAGTGAACGCCCTAGTGGCGGCTCGATTTCACATTTGCTGCGAGGGTGCGCTAATCTCTTCTAGTCCCAAGCGGCGGCCACGGCCAAGGTGAGGGAGCCCGCCGCAAGGCATGGGGCTATGGCGCAGTTGGTAGCGCGCTTCCATGGCATGGAAGAGGTCAGGGGTTCGAATCCCCTTAGCTCCACTTGATGGATGAAGGACCCCGCCGGTTGGCGGGGTCCTTTGTCGTTCCCGCCTCAAACGCACGGCCAGACACGCGGGCAGGTGATCGATATCACCGTCACGGTGGTGCTAGTCTCCCGCCTGCAAGATGTTTCATCTAATTTGCACAACTATGCAAATGGCTCAAGGGAGAGTTCCATGAAACGCATCCTCGTTGTCTGCGGCACCGGTGTCGCGACCTCAACGGTGGTGGTCAGCAAGATCCGCGACCACCTCCAGTCCAAGGGCCTGCAGGCCGACATCCGCCAGGGCAAGGTCATGGACCTGGTCAACGGCAACTTCGAGGCGGACCTCATCGTCGCCACCACCGAGGTGCCAGCTTCGGTCACCGTCCCCACCGTCGCCGCACTGCCGCTGCTGACCGGTGTGGGCGTGGACGCCGTCTTCGCCGAGATCGACAAGCACCTCAGCTGATCGCCGTGACCGCCTGATCCCGCATCCGGATCACCGGCCGCGACTCCCACGCATCCCCCAAGGAGTGGACATGGAGCGTTTCCTCACCCAAATCTCGTCCTACATCAACCTGCTGGGACCGTCGGTCGTACTGCCGGTCCTGATCACCATCTTCGGCCTCATCCTCGGACTGAAGTTCGGCAAGGCCTTCCGCGCCGGCGTCACCATCGGCGTGGGCTTCATTGGCATCAACCTCGTCATCGGACTGCTGGGCAACTCGGTCTCACCGGCGGCACAGGCCATGGCCGAGAACTTCGGTGTTGACCTGTCGGTCGTGGACGTCGGCTGGCCCTCCTCGGCAGCCATCGCCTTCGGCTCGACGATCGGTGCGATCATCATTCCGTTCGGCCTGGTGGTCAATGTCATCCTGTTGGCGGTCGGCCTGACCCGAACCTTTGACATCGACCTGTGGAACTACTGGCACTCGGCGTTGATCGGTGCGCTGGTGGGTTCACTGACCGGCAGCTTCTGGCTGGGACTCGCCTCGGCCGGCTTCCACCTGATGCTCGTCCTGGCGCTGGCTGACTTCACTGCACCCATCGTCCAGAAGTACTTCAAGCTGCCGGGCATCTCGTTCCCGCACGGCACCTCTGTTCCCTACGCCCTGCTGGCGATTCCGCTCAACGCCCTGTTCGACCGCATCCCCGGCCTGCGCAAGTGGGACGCCACCCCTGACAACATCCAGAAGCGGTTCGGACTGTTCGGGGAGACCATGATCCTCGGCCTGGTCCTGGGCCTGATCATTGGTCTGCTGGGGTACGGACTGAACGACTGGCGGGCGGACTCCGTCGCCATCTTCACCCTGGCGATGGCGCTGGCCGCCACCATGGTGCTGCTGCCGCGGATGGTCTCGCTGCTGATGGAGGGCCTCATTCCGATCTCGGACGCGGCCCGCGAGTTCGTCCAGAAGCGGTTCCCCGGACGCTCGTTCTTCATCGGCCTCGACTCCGCCGTCGCCGTCGGCAACCCCTCGGTCATCGCCGTCTCGCTGATCATGGTGCCGGTCACCCTGCTGATCGCCATCGCACTGGCACCGCTGGGCAACCAGGTGATGCCGCTGGTCGACCTGGCCACCCTTCCGTTCATCGTGGCGATCATGGTGCCCATCTTCCGGAGCAACATCATCCGTTCGGTGATCGGCGCCACCATCCTGATTGGCGGCGGTCTGTTCATCGCCACCGCCATCGCCCCCACCTTCACCAACGTCGCCCGCGACTCAGGCTTCGACGTGAAGGAGGGCGCGACCATCTCGTCCCTGGTCGACGGCGCCAACCCGCTCACCGGCCTGTTCATGGGTGCCGCCGGTCTGGGCCTGTGGGCCATCGTGGTGGTCTTCGTGCTGATCCTCGCCAGCACCTTCGCCATCATGAAGGTGACGCGTCGCCGCGAGCACGCAGCGGCCGCCGAACTTGCTGCGGCGAGCACCGAACCGGCTCTGGCCACAGCCGTCGCCGAACGGGCCGCCGAGGCCCAGTCCGACGCCGGGGGGATCACGCCGACCGACGTGCCCGCCACGTCGACGAATGCGCTGCGGGACGACTCCACCGGCAGTGGCGAGCCCCGGCGCACCGGCAACGATCCGCAGAACCCCACGGAGCGCTGACGTGGCGATGAGCCCGCTGGACGGCCTGTGCCTGGACGGACTGGCCGCCGACACCTGGTCCGAGGTCTTGGAGGCCATGGCCCTCGCGGCCGTCGAGCACGGCCATGCCCGTGACACCTTCCCGGCGGCCCTGGCCGAGCGGGAGCGGAACTACCCGACTGGCCTGCCGACCGAAGTGCCGACCGCGATCCCGCACTCCGACCCTGAACACGTCCTGACCACGGGCATCGGCATCGCCCGTCTCTCCGAACCGGTGGCGTTCGGCGAGATGGGCGGGTCAGGTGAGACGGTCAACGTGCAGGTCGTGGTGATGCTCCTGGTCAAGCCGGACGACGGGCACATGGCGGCCCTGACCGCGGTCCTGGAACGCGTGCAGGACAACGAGGCGATGACGTCCCTGCTCGCCGCCGAAGGCGATCAGGACCTGCAGCGGCGGGCGGCGCTGGTCTTCGGCGGCTGATCCGCCGCATCGGGTTCGGTGCCGGTAACGCTGTATGCAAGTTTTCGTCCCCCAGAAGGCCCAAGCCCCCCGGATATGGGGGGGCGAGGGCCACTGGGGGACAGAAACTTGCACACGGCCCGCCCAATCGGCGGCTGACCGGGGACCGCGCGGCGCCCACCGCACCGGGCACAATGGGATCCCTATGCCGAGCCCATCCGCCAGCACGTCCGCCGACCCATCGCTCACCCCGTCGGTCCGCCGAGCCGCCACCCGGCTGCGCCGCCGCCTACGCCGCCTCTCCCGCGCCATTGACCGAGTCGCCGAACTGGTGGGGTGGCACGTCCGCAACACGCCCCCGCGGCGCGACTGGACCCGTGGCCCCCGGGGCCGGGGCTGGGTCACCGAGACCATGCCGGTCGCCGAGCACGTCTGGGTCCGACACCACCGGCGTCGGGCACTCGGCGAGCGTCGCGGCACGCTGGTCTTCGTCCACGGCTGGGGGATGGCCGCCCGCTCGTTCAACGCGCTCACCGACGAGTTCATCGACGACCACGACATGGTGCTGGTCGACCTGCCCGGGTTCGCCGGCCTGCCCCACCCACCAGAGCCGAGCATGGAGCTGTTCGCCGCGGCCGTCGCCAGCGTCTGCCGCGACCTCGACCTGGGTCCGGTGACCCTGGTCGGGCATTCCACCGGCTGCCACGTCGCAACTGAGGCCGCCCTGCACGTTGACCTGCGCTCGCTGGTCCTGTTGAGCCCGCCGGACACCCGCGTCAGCGTTGCCCGCACCGCCGTGCGATTCCTGCTGACCAGCCTCCACGAACCCCGGCAGGCCAAGAAGTGGGCGCTGGCGAACTACCTGTGGGCGGGGGTGCGGTGGATGCTGGAGGTGGTCCCGCTGCTGCTCGAGTACGACCTGCTCGACACCGTCGCCCGACTGGACGAGCCGCTGCTGGTGGTGCGCGGGGAGCATGACCGGCTGTGCCCTGACGACTTCTGCGACGCGTTGTACGAGGCCGGGGGAGCGGTCTGTCGCACTGTGCCCGGCGCGGCCCACTCGTTGATGATTGCCACCGCACCGGCCGTCGCCCAACAGATGCGCCATGCGATTCGTTGACCGGGTGGCCGACTACGCGGTGGCCGTCACGACCAGCCTGAACAGTCTGCTGCCGCGGCCGGTGCAGCAGGTCCTGACGCCGGCCACCGGCGTTCCAGTCGTGCTGGTGCCCGGCGTCTGGGAGAACTCCCGCTACCTCACCGGTCTGGCCGACTGGCTGCGCGGCCAGGGTCACACCGTCCACGTCGTGCCGGGGCTCGGTTGGAACATCGGCTCGATTGGCCGCGGCGCCCGGATCGTCGCCGCAGAACTCGACCGGCTCGGGCTCGACCAGGTGCTGCTGGTCGCCCACTCCAAGGGCGGGCTGATCGGCAAGCAGGTGATGCTCGACCCCCAGCAGGGCGGACGGGTCCTCGGCCTGGTCGCGGTCGCCACCCCCTTTGCCGGTTCCCGCTACGCCAACTGGATGCTGCCCGGCACCGGCCTGCGCAACCTGCGTCCTCAGGATGCGGCGATCGTGGCGCTGGCAGGCCAACTGGAGGTCAACAGCCGCATCGTGCTGGTGCATCCACGCATTGACCCGCACGTGCCCGACGGGTTCAGCCTGCCGGGGGCCGCCGACGAGATCGAGATCGACACCACTGGCCACTTTCGGGTGCTGGACGACCCGCGGGCACGGCGCGCCGTCCTGGGCGGGCTGCGCCTGCTCGCCGACCAGAGTCGCCAGCAGTAGCGCCTCAGGCACGGCAGCCGGACGCCGGACGATTCCCGCGGAGAGGATCGGGCGGGCTGCCACCGGGGCAGCCCGTCGACGACCAGATCCTGGTCGACCACCCCACTGCCGGTGTGGTGCGGCGCCACTACGAGAAGGTGACCCGGCTCCCTGCGGAGGGGATCCGGGCAGGACAGGCAGCGAGCAGGTTGCGGGAGGCGGCCGCGGCGGCCGAGGCCGAGGTGCGTGGCCGTTACGCGCCGGTCACGGTGGCCAACCGCATCGCCCTACTCGAAACTGAACGCAGGCAGGCCGCCGGTGCTGAGGCGGAACGCGTCGAGGTGGAGTTGGGTTTCTGGTGCCAGGTTCGTGTTGGACAGATCGCTGTGGGTAGGGCAGTGGTGCTCGGTTCCGAGTCGATGGCGGTGGGTGGTCAGGTGAGGGTGGGCAGTCGCTGGTATGTCGTGACCCGGGTGAACGCGAAGACCGTGACGGTGGCTGGGCAGCAGGGACACGCCTCGAAGGTCCCCTATACCAAGCTCGATGAGCACCGCATCGGACAGGAACGCTCAGCCTGAGACGGTCAGAGCCTCGAGGAGACTACCCGGGAACTCGCTGCGCGGGCTGCGACGGGGCGAGTCATACATCAAAGGCACTGAGGGTGCGCATCGCCGGCCCCCACCAGCCACAGTCCCGTGTCGACACAGGACCAGGCCGCTCCAGATGAGTTGGACGGGACTGTGGATGGTACTGACGCTTAGGATCGGCACGAGTGCGTCCTACTCGATCATCATGTATGCGCTGCGTTGCAGTAAGGCGGTCACGAGCCGACCGTTAGGGTATTACCTATCGGGGAAGGATTGAGAGCTGGCTTGGGAGCGACAAGGACCCGTGTGGCTCGGTGCACTGACGGCGCAGCCCACGAGCGGTCGGCTTGGCTTCATGGCTCCATATCGATGAGTCCCAGCGCAGCGTATAGCGTGTCAGATGGTGGGCGCCGAAGGGCGCTCTGATGCTTACGACAGGATCAGGAGCGAGATGGCGACCTTCGACCTGCAGCGCCTCGGCAGCTTGGGCTTCCAGGATGTCGTAGCTGCGCTCGCGATCAAGGAATTCGGGGCTCAGGTGAACTCGATGGGGCGCGGCAAGGATGGTGGCCGCGACATGTTCGTGGTCAAGGGCCGCATCGCCTGGTCCGCTGGCGAAGACGGTAAGCCGGTAGAGGTTTGGTCCGGCACTACCGTCTTCCAGGTCAAGCACAAGGAAAGGCTTGAAGGCGCCGGGAAGGACGTTGTTGCGCTGTGGGCAAGGGTCAAGACAGAGCTTGACCTGTGGTCCCACCCGGACCGGGGTCGAGACATAGCGCCGGACAATCTCGTGATCGCCACAAACATCCCGCTTACCCCCGCCCCAGGCAGTGGCGGGTTCGACACTCTCAACACGAAGATTCGGCGATACCTTGATGCCCTGGATGACGATTCGGCGGAAGACAGCCTCCCCGAGCCAGCAGTGCGGGCGGCCCGGGAACTGAGGAGGGCTCGACGAGACCGAATGCGCAGGTTGGTCCAATGGCGTGTCTGGGACGGGAATCAGATCACTGCCCTGCTCAATGCTCACGGAGACGTACGTCGTGCTTTCGATGGATTCCTCACAGCCGGCGACGTGCTCGCCGACCTTTCGATCCTCGATCCGAACCTCAACCAGTCGCAGCTGCCGCTGGCCCTAAAGAAGCACGCCCGGACGGCACTCATGGCCGAACGCCGTGTCCACTTCGACGAAGCCGGGGGGGAGACCAAGGGTGTCCCAGTCGAGGACGTCGTCATCGACCTGCCGATCCTGTCGGGTGGGCGCCAAGTCAGTCGCGGGGTCATCAGCCACGTACTCGACCGGGGCGAACAGGTCCTTAAGCCGACCCTGACCCTATTTGAGAAGCCCCGACATCTGGTGCTAACTGGTGCACCTGGAAACGGTAAGTCGACGGTAGCCAAGTTTCTAACCCACGCCTACCGAGCTGTGTTCGTGAGCGAAGAAGTGGATCTCGGCGACGATCACAAGAACACAGTGGCCAGGACGAAGACCGCGCTTCAGCGAATCGGCGCAAGGGTTCCCGCCCACCGGCGATGGCCTGTGAACATCGACTTGGCCAAATACGCTTTGGAGCAACCGGGCAGTGATTACACGCTGGTGCGCTGGATCTCGACACACCTCAGCCAGCAGGTGGCATCCAAGAGCATCCCCGCTTGGGAGCTGCAGAGATGGTTGAAACGCTGGCCCTCGTTCATCGTCCTAGACGGTTTGGACGAGGTCACGGAGCCATCGGTCCGACAGACCCTGATCGCCAACATCGAGGCTTTCGCCGCAGACGCCGAATCTGAGGACTGGGACACCCTCATCATCGTGACAACCCGACCCACTGGCTATCAAGACGATATGCCATCCACAACCTTCCAACGCATCGATCTGTCTGACCTCACCGTTGACGACGCAGTCCACTACGGACGACTGGTCACCAAAGTGCGGGTTCCCGATGATCAGGACCGGCGGGAAGGGATCATTGCACTCCTAGAGGCCGCCGCCAAGGACGACGGGCTTAAGCACCTGCTCCGAACACCCCTCCAAACGCTCATCATGTCCATCATCGCGGAGTCTTCCGGTCAATTCTCACCAAGCCGATTTGCCCTCTTCTGGGGTTACTACCAAACGATTGAGCAGCGAGAGAAGAACAAGAAGC
Organism: Tessaracoccus sp. SD287; assembly: GCF_017355265.1. Taxonomy (GTDB): domain Bacteria; phylum Actinomycetota; class Actinomycetes; order Propionibacteriales; family Propionibacteriaceae; genus Aestuariimicrobium. The sequence goes on along the minus strand of NZ_JADIJQ010000028.1, from coordinate 1,183 downwards.
TCGGCTCGCTCCTGCGGGACCATGCGCAGCAGGTACTCGATCTGCACCTGCGCATCGGTCTCCTGCTGCAGAAGCAGACCGAGACAGCTTCAGGGGCTGATGCCGTCCTATCGCCCGAAGAGCTTCGAAACGTGGCCTGGCAGGTGCTCGCTGATGCCGGGTACGAGCCTTCCGGTAGAGACAAAGGACTTCTCGATCGGCTCCTGGCTGCAGCTACGCATCGACTCGTTCTGCTCGTGCCGCAACTCGGTGGTGGCTACGGTTTCGACGTGCGCTCACTTCAGGAGCTGATGGCTGCGTACTCACTGACAACCGGCAAGCTCGAGAAAACGATTCCGAACCTTCACCGTATCGGTGCCTCACCACACTGGCGCAACACCCTCCTCTTCGCTGCGGGTCGATACTTCTCCGAGCCCCAGCCGCACCAGAAGCAGGCAGTCATGGATCTCGTCCTGAACCTGGATGACGCCCCGGAACGCCTGGGATCCGTGTTCCCCGTCGGACCGAACGTGGCTATGGAGATCGTCGACGACGGGATGGTCACAGAGCCGAAATACCTGCACCCGCTGCTCGCCCATGCTCTAAAGGCACTCGACGAGCCCGCAGGGTTCGAGCAGATCAGCTACGCCCGCATGCTCATGTCGGCAGCAGCCAAGTCCCAGGCCGCCCTTGATCTGGTAGCCGAGGGGCTCCGTGATGCGCTCGGCAGCTTCACAACATCACGAAGCAACGCCGAAGCAGTACAACGAGCGATCTCAGGCATCGGAGGAGCAATCGACGCGACCCAAATGGTGCGCGGGCTGGCCATCGTGAAGCGTGACCCCTCGAAGACGCTCCCGGACGATCCTGACGTGGATTGGGCGAAGTTCTCCGCGACTCTGCATGAGAACTCAGAGAACGAAGCACTTCACAGCCTCTTCGAAGCCGCCCAAACAGCTGACGGACTCGAGAGTGACCAGCGCGACATTCTGGCAGGTCTTCTCGACGACGAATACGACGCCTTCGTCATTGGTGAGGCGCTGGGGGACATCAAGGATGGTGCACCGCACCTTATGGCAATACTCCGTCGCGACCTGCTCCCAAGCTTGTGGCGTCGACCAGTCGACCTGATCGAATAGCTGCGCCGGCAACAGGTGCGGGCACGGACTGGTAGCGAGTCGATCGACCGGGACAATCCGTAAAG
>NZ_JADIJQ010000027.1 GCF_017355265.1 Tessaracoccus sp. SD287 | reverse complement strand
GCATCCGCGAGTCCCGACGCCCCACCGCTGGTGACGAGCGCGCCGACACCATGGCGCACCTCGATGACACCGCGGGTCTCCAACGACGCCAGGGCGCGGGCCAGAGTGGCCCGGCTGACCCCCAAGTCAGCAGCCAGTTGTCGTTCGCTGGGCAGACGGTCGCCGGGGCCAAGACCCTGGGCATCAATGAATGTCGAGATGTGCTCGGCCAGGCTCTCGTACAGCCTTTCGCGGCGTACCGGCGCAAGGCGACGGCCGGTCTTCTCTGACGACATGCGGGGATCCTACCTGTCGGACCAGTTGTCAAGTGGCTAGTCCACTGGCAGGATAATGAACCAGTGGCGCTGAGTGTGACATCGATCACACTTTCGGTGCCGTTGGCGCCCGCCATCTGTCCTGATCATTCGAGATCAACGTCGATCATTGGAAGTTGTTGCCCCATGTCCCACGAGATCCTCTCGCTCATCGTCCTGGCTGTCGTATTCCTGGTCGCCACCATCCGTGGCGTCAACATGGGTGCCCTGGCACTCGTGGCGGCCTTCGTGGTGGGTCTGTCCGTCTATGACGCCACCGTCGCCGACATCCTGGACGGGTTCCCCTCCAGCCTGTTCGTCATCCTGGTCGGTGTCACCTACCTGTTCGCGCTCGCGAAGAACAACGGCACCGTCGACTGGATCGTCCACGGCGCCGTCAGAGCGGTCGGCGGACGCGTCGCGCTCGTGCCGTGGGCCATGTTCCTGGTCTGCGCCGTGGTCACCGCCATCGGTGCCGTGAGCCCCGCGGCCGTCGCCATCGTGGCGCCGGTGGGCATGGGCTTCGCCCTGCGCTACAAGATCCACCCGATGCTCATGGGCATGATGATCGTGCAGGGCGCCACTGCCGGCTCGTTCAGCCCCATCGGCATCTTCGGCTCGATCACCAACGGTGTGGTCGACAAGAACGGCCTGGTCGGCAACCCGCTGTTCCTGATGGTCTCGGCCTTCGTCGCCGCCTTCCTGATCGCGCTGATCGCCTTCTTCGCCTTCGGTGGCCGCGCGCTGATCGCCCGCGGCAAGGAGGACGCCAACACCCTGGCCACCCTCGATGACGAGGTCCACGTCACCGGCAGCTCGGCCACCACCGAGGCGCACTCCAAGGTCGAGGCCGACCGCCAGGTGAAGCAGGTCACCGCCGTCACCGGCGACACCCACACGCTGAACGCCGAGCGCAGCTTCACCCTGCTGGGCCTGGTCGCGCTGATCGTCGGGGCCCTCGGCTTCGGCCTGGACGTCGGCTTCACCGCCCTGACCGTCGCCGTCGTGCTGACGCTGGTCTTCCCGAAGTCGGCCAAGGGTGCCGTCGAGCAGATCTCGTGGGGCACCGTGCTGCTGATCGGCGGCATCGTCACCTACATCGGCCTGCTGCAGAACCAGGGCGTGGTCCAGTGGCTCGGCGACCAGGTCGCTGGCGTCGGCGCACCGCTGATGGCGGCCCTGATGATCTGCCTCATCGGTGCTGTCGTGTCGGCCTTCGCGTCGACCACCGGCATCATTGGTGCCCTGATTCCGCTGGCCGTGCCGTTCCTGATGCGCGGCGAGGTCAACCCCGTAGCCCTGATCGCCGCCCTGGCGATCTCGTCCTCGGTGGTGGACTGCAGCCCCTTCTCGACCAACGGCGCCCTGGTGGTCGCCAATGCCGAGCCCGGTGAGCGGGAGTCGGTGTTCCGTCAGCTGATGATCTGGGGCATGAGCATCATGGTCATCGCACCGATCGTGGTGTGGGGCGTGCTGGTGGTTCCGACCTCCTGATGCTCCTCCGCCGGGGGATGAACGCCCGCCCAGCGGTGTGCACCCAGTGACGCTGATCGGCCCCCTCCGGGGCGATCCAGCCCACTGGATGCACACCGCTGGGTCGTTCCGGCCGTGCGTGCCCGGGTCAGGCCACCGCGCGGGGGCGTCGAGCCCGCTTGCCGATGCCGAGCCCGACCAGGTGGCTGATCACCATGGCGATGTACAACATGCCGGTGATCTGCTGGATCATCACGACCGCCCGGGCCAGCGGACGCACCGGCACCACGTCGGACAGCCCCGTCGACGTCATGGTGGTGCAGCTCAGGAACAGCAGGTCCATCCAGCTGCGGGCCGCCTCCGGTTGCACCGCCGCGATGAAGCTGCCCGGCTGCAGGTACTGCAGCGCCGAGTAGGCGTGCGCGAACGCCCACACCCCCACGGTGAAGGTGGCGCCCACGGCGAACAACTCGTCGGCGGTGACGTGCTCGTCCTTGACCATGTAGACCACCAGCGCCACCGCCGCGTACCCGTAGAACAGGGTGTAGGACACATCGCTCCAGAAGTGCCACGGCTGGGCCCACGCCGTGACGGCGTCCACGATGGTCAACGCCACGGCTGGCACCCCCACCAGGGCCGAGACCCATACCGTGACCGGGGTCGAGGGCACCAGCCTGGTGGCGAGCACCAGGGCGATCAACCCCAGCAGGGCGACGATGCTGCGCTGGGAGGTGTTGCCCACCCGGTCGACGAACGGGTAGATCAGGATGCTGACCAGTTGCACGGCCAGCAGCGCCGCCGCCGGGTTCCGACGCACCGTGTGCCAGCCGAAGCCGGACACCTCCGGCTCGTCCACCGGTCCCTGGGCCAGCGAGCCCGTGCCGGGGTCGTCCGCCACGGGCAGTCCGTCGGCCGGTGCCACCGGTGCCTTCACGGCACCATCGGCGACGTCTGCGGCGTCATTAGGTTCCATACGCCGGATGGTAGGGCCTGTCGGGACCGTGCGGGCAATGTCGCGCCATCGGGTCAGGCGCTGTCCCCGCGCCCCTCCCCCGGGCATTGGGCCGCGAGCCCCACGGGGCTAGAGTTTGTCGTAGTCACGTCCGCGAGGAGCATCATGTCGAACTGGAACCAGCAGCCCGGGTCACCCGACCCGTACCAGAGCTCCGGCTACGGTTCACAGCCGTCAGCCACCCCGTACGGCCAGCCGTCGGCCACCCCGTACGGCCAGCCGTCTGCCACCCCGTACGGCCAGCCGTCGGCGAGCGGCCAGCCGTCTGCGAGCGCCCCCGGTGGCGATCCCTACGCGAACGACCCGTACTCCGCAGATCCCTACGCCGGCGACCCCTACCAGCAGGGCGCCGCCCCGTACGCCGATCCCTACGGTCAACCCAGCCAGCCCTACGGGGCAGCGGTCCAGCCCTACGGGGCCTACAACCCCTACGCCGCCTACGGCGCGCTGGCTCCCCACCCGGGTGCCCCCTACGGTGTCGACCCCAAGACGGGGCTCCCGTTCTCGTCGAAGACCAAGATCGCTGCCGGTCTGCTGCAGATCTTCCTGGGCGCCTTCGGCGTGGGACGTTTCTACACCGGCCACTACGGCATCGCCGTCGCCCAGATCATTGTGACCTGGGTGACCCTCGGCTTCGGGGCCATCTGGCCGCTCATCGACGGCATCATCATGCTGGCCGGTGACGTCAAGGACTCCGACGGCTACCCGTTGCGTCCCTGACCCCACCGACCCCGCCCGACCCCGTCCGCGCGAGCCTCAGGCCTCGGCGTCCTTGTCATGACCCTGCACGGCGCGACGGGCCGCGGCCAGCTTGGCGTACATGTCGTCGATCGCGGACTGGAACTTCTTTTCGACCTCCCGTCGGCGCACCTTGAGCGTCGGGGTGAGCAGTCCGTTGTCCATGGTGAACTCCTCGATGGAGGCTCGCAGGTCCTTGATCTGCTCGTGGCTGGGCAGTTTGGCGGTCAGCGCGCCCACCCGAGCCTTCAGCTCCGCCAGGATCTGGGGGTGCTCGACCAGTTCGTCATCCTTCTCGGTGTTGATCCCGAGCCGTGCGGCCAGGTCCTTCAACTGCGGCATCGAGGGGCGCACCAGCAGGGTCAGGAACGGACGGCCCTCGCCAATCAGCACGGCATGCTCGAACAGCGGGTCCGAGAGCACGAGGCCCTCGATCTGCTGGGGGGCGACGTTCTTGCCGCCCAGGGTGACGATGATGTCCTTGATGCGGTCGGTGATGACCAGGAAGCCGTCGGTGTCGACGTAGCCGGCATCCCCGGTGCGCAGCCAGCCGTCGGCAGTGATGACCTCGGCCGTCGCCTCAGGAGCGTTCCAGTAGCCGGCCATCACATTGGGCCCGCGGTACATGATCTCGGAGTTCGCCCCGATTGCGAGCTCCCCGCGCATCATCACGCGCCCCGCCGTGCCGATCTTCCAGGCGCTGCGGGAGTTGAAGCTGACCAGCGGCGAGGCCTCGGTCAGGCCGTAGCCGGTGAAGATCTGGATTCCGGCTGCCGAGAAGAACTCCTCGACCTCCTTGCGGATCGGTGCCCCACCGCAGGCCAGCACGGTCTTGGGTCCGCCGATGGCTTCCCGGACGTTCTTGAAGACCAGCTTGTCGGCCAGGGCGACCTGGGTCGTGGTCCACGACGAGGGCTGGCGGCCCTTGCGGTAGGCATGCTGGGCCCGCCCGCCGACGCGGAAGGCCCAGTCGAAGACGCGCTTCTTCACCGGTGACGCGGCCGCCTTCTCGTGCGCGACGCGATAGACCGTCTCGTACAGCTTGGGCACGCTGACGATCATGGTGGGCTGCACCTCCACCAGCGCCGCGGCCACCAGTCGGGCGTTCGGAAGGTAGGTGTTCAGGCAGCCGTGGGCGAACACGATCGTCGTCCACGCCCGCTCGAGGGCGTGGCTCAACGGCAGGAAGCTGAGGCTGTGGTCCTGCTCGGTGATCGGGAACAGACTGGCCACCGCGTCGACCTGGGCAACCAGTGCGCCGTGGTGCAACATCACGCCCTTCGGGTCACCGGTGGTGCCGGAGGTGTAGATGATCGAGGCCAGGTCGTCGGCGGTGGCGGCCTGCTGGCGTCCGGAGATCTCGGCGTCCCACCCGGCGGCCTCGTCATTGGCGCCGTCACCGACGAGCCACTCGTCCAGGGCCGGGACGTCCTCGTCGGGGATCGCGGGGATCGAGACCATCCATTCCAAATCGGACAGCTCCGGCCACACCTCGCGCACCCGACCGGCCTCGCTGATGCCACCGACGACCATCCCGCGGGCACCCGAGTCACGCACGATGTGGGCGATCTGCTCGGGGGTCGAGGTGGCATAAATCGGCACCGGCACGGCCCCGACCCGCAGCAGCGCGAAGTCGACCTCGCTCCATTCCGGGCAGTTGTTCGCGAACAGCGCCACCCGGTCACCCTTGGCGATGCCGTCGCGCACCAGTGCGCGGGCAATCTGCTGGATGCGGGCGTCGAACTCCCGGTAGGTCTGGGTCCGCCAGGTCGGCTCACCCTCGGGGTTGGTGCGGATGCGGGTGGCCGCGCGGTTCGGGTGCCTGCCCACCGTGGCGCGCAGCATGTGGTCGAGGTGCCGGACGGCCAAGCCGTCGGTCACCAGTGGGCGGGGGGCGGCGGCGCTGGGTGATTCGGCGTTCATGGGAGCTCCTTTGGTCGCACGCGTCAGTCTAGGGATGTCACCGACGCCACGGGCAGGGGGTCCGCGGAGCACCACCTAGACTCCTCGACATGACTGTGATGGGTGGCCATGTTGATGCTGACGATCCGATTGCCGCGGCGCAGGCTCGGGGGGCGAACCTCGCCCAGTTCTTCCTGGGTGACCCGCAGAGCTGGAAGGCCCCGAAGATCACCCACCCCGGCGGCGCCGAGGGTCTGAAGGTTGCCGCCGCTGCGGCGGGCATCGACCTCTACGTCCACGCCCCCTACGTGATGAACGTGGCCAGCACCAACAACCGCATCCGCATCCCCAGCCGCAAGACCCTGCAGCAGACCCTGACCGCGGCCGCCTCGATCGGGGCCAAGGGGGTCATCGTCCACGGTGGCCACGTCACCGCCGACGAGGACCCGGCGGTCGGGTTCGCGAACTGGCGCAAGGCGGTCGACGGGCTCGAGGTCGAGGTACCGCTGCTCATCGAGAACACCGCCGGCGGGGCCAACGCGATGGCCCGCAAGCTGGAGCGCATCGACCAACTGTGGACCGCACTGGACGGCTCCCCGAACGCGGACCGGATCGGCTTCTGCCTGGACACCTGCCACGCCCATGCCGGCGGGGAGGAACTGGTCGGTCTGGTGGAACGCGTGCTGGCCATCACCGGCCGCATCGACCTGATCCACGCCAATGACTCCCGTGACGCCTTCGACTCGGGGGCCGACCGGCACACCAACTTCGGTGAGGGCTTCTGTGACCCCGAGGGCATCGTCGAGGTGGTCAGGCTGAGCCGGGCCCCGGTGGTGGTCGAAACACCGGGTGGAGTTGAGGGGCAGGCGGCGGACCTGGCCTGGTTGGCCGAGCACCTCGACCGTAGGTGATGCTGCGCAGCACCACCTCGACCGGGCCGCGCCGGCCACGTCGAGCCAGCAGGTCGCAGAGCACCACCGAGGACGCCCAGACGCCCGCGGCCAGGGCCATCGCCTGCCAGGTGCCGATGTCGTCGCCGAGGGCGAACCCCCAGGCGCTGAGCAGCGGCGCCAACAGCAGCGACTGCCACAGGTAGCTCGACAGCGAGCGCTGGCCGACGGCCGCGACCGCCAGCACCGCCCTCGGGGGACGCTGCTCGTGGCGGGCGCCGAGCAGGGCGAACACGCAGGCGTAGCCGATGCCTGTGCCCATGCCCGCCACCGAGTTCAGCACCACCAGCATCCACGGGGCATGCTCAAGGGTCAGCACGCCCACCTGCTGCAGACCGGTGACCAGCCCCAGCACCCACCCGACCGGGATGGTGACGGTCGCGACCCTGACCAGGCGGACACGGTGCCGGGCGACGTTCTCGAGCAACTGGACGCGTCCCGCCATCCAGCCCACGAACAGCAGCAACGGAATCGGGATGACCAGACCGGCAACCAGCGCATTGCCGGCCCAGGTACTGACCCGCCACAGGGCCGCCATCAGGTAGTCGCCCTCGCCGGCGGTGAGGTCCACCAGGTCGGACGTGCTGGTGTCGGTGCCGACGGTGCCCGTGCCGGAGGTCTGCAGCCACACCCCCAGCACTGCCACCAGTAGCCCGACCAGCACCATCAGCGCACCCATCGCGATCGTCCAGGTCTTCAGGATGGCGGTCCGGCGGAAGAAGAACAGGGCACCGACCAACAGGCCCGCCAGCGCGTAGGCGCCCACGACGTCGCCGACGAACAACAGCAGCGCGTGCAGGAAGCCGATCACCAGCATGGTCAGGTGCCGGCGGTTCAACATGGCACGGACCGCCGCGTCGGGCACCCCCCGGGCCCGACGTGACGTGTAGAACTGCACCATTCCGTAGGCGAACAGGAAGGCGAACATGGGGAAGGCCCGACCGTCGACGATGGTCAGCATGAGCACCTGGATGACGCTGTCGACCACGCCCGCCGGCGCCGGATGCGGGCCGATGGGGCCTGGCGGGTGGCCGTAGAGGTACCACGACACATTGGCCAGGGCGATGAACAGCAGCATGAAACCGCGGGCCAGGTCGGGGGCGAGTCGACGTCCGGGGGCCGGGGGTGGCTGCATGCGGTCCAGCCTAGGCAGACCGGGGCCGCCGGATTTGTCGCCAGCACATCTGGACCCCCCGCCCCTGATGTGTCCTGGCTCACCGTTAGGATCACCTGCGTGACCAAGGTCGTTTACGTGGCATCCCCTGAGGGGCGAGTGGGCAAGTCAGTGATCGCGTTGGGCCTGATCGAGGCCCTCGCGACCACCGTGCAATCCGTCGGCGTGTTCCGGCCACTGGTGAAGTCGCTGCGACGCGACCAGGTCACCGAGACGCTGCTGAGCCTGCCCGGCATCAACCAGACCTTTGACGAGGCGGTCGGGGTCAGCTACGACGAGATGACCGCCGACCCTGATGCGGCCATGTCGCTGATCGTGCACAAGTACGGACGCATCCAGGACAAGTACGACGCCATCGTGGTGGTCGGCTCGGACTTCGCCGGCGTCTTTGCCCCCACCGAGATGGCGTTCAATGCCAGCATCGCGGCCAACCTCAACGCCCCGGTCCTGCTGGTGGTCTCGGGCAGGGATCGGTCCATCGCCAACATCGAACGCTCGGCCCGGGTCTCGATGAGCGAACTGGTTGCCAACCACGTGAACGTCATCGGCGTCGTGGCGAACCGGGTCGACGAACAGCAGGTGCGCGAGGTCCGCGAGCATCTCACCACCCTGGGCCAGCAGTACGTCACCGCGGCCATTCCCGAGAGCAGGGTGCTGGCGGCACCCACGGTCCGTGCCCAGTTCGAGGCGACCCACTCCAGTCTGTGGACCGGGGACCCGCGGCTGCTCGACCGCGAGTCGCTGGGCGTCCTGGTCGCCGGCATGTCCCTGCCCAACGTGCTCGACCGGCTCGAGCCCGAGTTCACCATCGTGGCCCCCTCGGACCGGCTCGACCTGCTGCCGGGTCTGCTGATGGCCCACCGGTCGGGCACGTTCCCAGCCATTGCCGCGGTGATCCTGGTGGGTGGCTACCCGGTGCCCTCGGCCATCAACCGACTGATGTCGGGCACCGACGTCGACCTGCCCATTGGTTTCACGAGCACCGGCACCTACCGCACCGCCGAACGGCTGTTCGGGATGCAGGGCACGATGACCAGTTCGGCCCGCAAGATCGAGGTGGCGCGGCGCATGTTCGCCGACCACGTCGACGCCGACGCCATCCTGCGCTCGTTGGAGGTTGACCGTGCCGACATCCGCACCCCGCTGATGTTCGAGTTCCAACTGATGCAGCGTGCGCGTGCCGACAAGAAGACGATCGTGCTGCCCGAGGCCAGCGACCAGCGCATCATCGAGTCGGCGTCGATCCTGCTGACCCGCGACGTGGCCCACATCATCCTGCTCGGCGACGAGACCGAGATTCGCAATCGCGCCCACCTGCTCGGCTTCGACATCAGCGAGGCGCAGGTGGTCAGCCCCCACAACCGGGTGCTGATCGAGAAGTTCGCCCGCGAGTACGCCCGGCTGCGCGCCCACAAGGGCGTCACCGTGGAGCAGGCCCGGGAGAAGCTGAAGGACCTGTCCTACTTCGCCACGATGATGGTGCACTTCGGCATGGCCGACGGCATGGTGTCGGGGGCGGTCAACACCACCGCCAACACCATCAAGCCCAGCCTGGAGTTCGTCAAGACCAAGCCCGGCGTCACCGTGGTCAGCTCGTCGTTCCTGATGTGCATGCCCGACGAGGTGGTCGTCTACGGCGACTGCGCCGTCAACCCCGACCCGACTGCCGAGCAGTTGGCCAGTATTGCCATCAGTTCGGCCGAGACCGCCGAGGCCTTCGGCATCGAGCCACGGGTGGCGATGCTGTCGTACTCGACCGGCAGCTCGGGTTCGGGTGCCGACGTCGACAAGGTGCGCGCCGCCACCGAACTGGTCAAGCAGCAGGCGCCGCACCTGAAGGTCGAGGGCCCGATCCAGTTCGATGCCGCCGTCGACCCGGCCGTCGGCACCAAGAAGATGCCCGGATCCGAGGTCGCCGGCCAGGCCACCGTCTTCGTCTTCCCCGACCTGAACACCGGCAACAACACCTACAAGGCCGTCCAGCGCACCTCCGGCGCGGTGGCCATCGGGCCGGTGCTGCAGGGCCTGAACCGTCCCGTCAACGACCTGTCCCGCGGCGCCCTGGTCGACGACATCGTCAACACTGTCGCCATCACCGCCATCCAGGCCCAGATGGACGCCGCGCTCGCCGCGGCCGGCGGCCAGTCCGAGGCCCCGGCCAGCAAGGACTACCAGCCGATCACCGACATCACCGAGTTGCCGCGTCCCGACGACGACGCCCAGCACTCCTGAACCCCGCACCATTCCCCAGAAAGGCGCCGTCATGGCCCGTCTCATCCTGCTGCTGAACTGCGGCTCCTCCTCGATCAAGTACCAGGTGATCGACGCCGACACCGAGGACGTCGTGGCCACCGGCCTGGTGCAGAAGGTGGGCCAGGACTCGGTCGGCACCCTCGACCACACCGTCGATGCGGGTGAGTTCCACGTCGACCAGCACTTCGCCGACCACACCGAGGCGCTGGCCACCGTGATGGAGCAGTTCCGTGCGCACGGCCCGAACCTGGACGAGGTGATCGCCGTCGGCCACCGCACCGTCCACGGGGGACGCACCTTCAAGCACACCACCCCGGTCACCCCCGCCGTGGTCGACAAACTGATCGACCTCTACGGGGTGGCCCCCCTGCACAACCCGGCGGCCGTCGCCGGCATCCAGGGGGCGCAGGTGGCACTGCCCGACGTGCCGCACGTGGCCATCTTCGACACCTCGTTCTTCGCCGACATGCCGGCCGAGGCCTACACCTACGCCCTGCCCACCGACCTGGTCGAGGAACTCGGCATCCGCAAGTACGGCTTCCACGGCACCAGTCATGACTTCGTCAGCACCACCGCTGCCGAGTTCCTGGGCAGGAGCCGCGACGAGCTCAAGCTCATCGTGCTGCACCTGGGCAATGGCGCGTCGGCCTCGGCCGTCGACCAGGGACGCCCGATCGAGACGTCCATGGGCCTGACCCCGCTGCAGGGACTGGTGATGGGCACCCGCAGCGGCGACATCGACCCCGGCCTGGTGGCCTACCTGGCCCGCAAGAAGGGCTGGGACATCAGCCAGATCGACGACGTGCTGAACAAGAAGTCGGGCATGTTGGGCATGACCGGCAAGATCGACATGCGTGAGGTCAAGGCGCTGGTCGACGCCGGCGACGAGCGCGCAGCGCTGGGGGTGGACGTCTACGTGCACCGCCTGGTCAGCTACATCGGCAGCTACGCCGCCCTGATGGGGGGCCTGGACGCGCTGGTGTTCACCGCTGGCGTGGGCGAGAACGCCGACTGGATCCGCGCCCGCGTCGTGGAGCGCCTGGCCCCGTTCGGGGTGGCCCTGGACCCTGCGGCGAACGCCGTCCGCTCCAAGGACCCCCGGGCCATCACGACGGCCTCGTCGAAGGTCCCGGTGCTGGTCGTGCCCACCAATGAGGAGCTGGCCATGGCGCGGCAGGTGGTCGCCACCATCGGCGATTGAGATACGGCTATCGTCGTGTCATGGGAACCGAGGCACAGGCAGAACTGCATGACGTGATCGCCGACACCTACCGCGCGCTGGTCGCCGACCAGACCGAGGTGACGGCGCTGGGGTGCCTGCTCGGCGGTGGCGACGCCACCACCGCCACGCTCAGCGTGCAGACCGGCGTGCACGAGGTGAGGGCCATGCTGGCCCGCGGCGCCGAGCACATCGTCGAGGACGAGGGTGCCCTGCTCGAGATGCGGTGGAACCCACGCGCCCACCAACGCCACGACGCGACCACCCTTCCCGAGGCCCTGGCCACCGTCGGGCTGAGCGGTGATGACGCCGTCGAGGCGGTGTTGGCCGCGCTGCAGTACCTGGTCGAGGAGGGCACCCTGGACGAGGTCGCCCCCGGCGGCGTCCGGGCCGTGCTGATCAACGGTGACACCGATCGTGACACCACCAGCGACCTGGTGGCGGCGCTCAACAACCCGGTGCGTGCCGCCGAATGGGAAGAGGCCTACGAGCGCTTCCGTGACGACCTCGACGACCTGTGAGCCTCACAACGGTGGCGTGATCTCGAACTGCTGACCGAAGGCCGTCCGCGACTCCACGGTCAGCTGCTGCTCGCCGTCGTCGGCGTCGGGGTCGTCGAGGGCGTGGGTCAGTCGAACGATCCGCAGCTGGGCGTCCGACCAGAAGGTCACCGGCGCCAGCACCGGGCCACCGCCGTGCTCGTAGTCGTGGTCGTCGCCATCGCCGGGCTCGTGGTCGTCTTCGCCGTGGCCGTGCTCGTCCTCGCCGTGGCCGTGGTCGTGGTTCTCCTGGTTCTGGTAGCCCTTCACGTCCATCACGCCGGCAAAGCGGTGCCCGTGCTCGTCGGCACCCTGGTAGGTGACCTGGGTGAGCATGTCGGTGAAGATCTCGACCTTGTCCCCCTCACCGCCGAACAGGATCACGCCGGCCGCGAGCTGCCAGGTGCCATCGGTCTTGAGCATTGCTGGTCGCCGATGGTGATCAGCTCACGGTCGGTGCCGCCCAGCACGGCGTGCGCGTGCGACCGCCAGCTGCCTGCGTCGTCGCGTTCGCGCACCTGCACCGTCCGGGTACCGCCCTGGTCCGGCATCTCGACGGTCAGCTTGTAGGAGTGTTGGGCAGCATTGACCGTCTTGACCCGGGCGACGAACTGGTCGGTCGGCACCACGCCACGGCGGAACGCGAACTCCCCGGGGGCAGCCGTCTCGACCCGCGGGGTCTCGACGCTGAACTTCGGGTCGGGCTGTTGACCGCAGGCGGCGACCAGCCAGGCCAGGGGAACCACGGCCAGGAGGCCACGACGCTTCACCGAAGGTGCTCCTTGGTCGAGCATGAGGGGGATGCGCCGCTGGGCGCACCACGCAAACTACCCGGGTGGGGGTCACCGGGGCCTCTGGATGGGCCGAATCCCGCGAGGTCTCGAGATCTTGTAAGTTGGGGCCCATGGCAACTGCATTGGTGACCGGCGCAACTGCCGGAATCGGTCACGCGTTCGTGCGACATCTCGCGGCTCGCGGCTACGACCTGGTTCTGGTGGCCCGGGACATCGAGCGGATGACCGCGCTGAAGGGTGAGCTCGAACGCCAGTACGGCGTCTCAGCCGAGGTGTTCGCGGCAGACCTGTCCGTCGCTGCCGACGTCACCCGGGTCGCCGACCGCCTCGAATCGGTCGAGTCCCCCGTCGACATGCTCGTCAACAACGCCGGCTTCGGGCTGCACGCCGACCTGCTGGACAAGTCCAAGCTCGACCTGCAGAGACGGGCCTTCGACGTGATGGTGTGGGCCGTCCTGGAACTGAGCGCCGCCGCAGGCCGCGCCATGAAGAGCCGGGGGCAGGGCAACATCATCAACGTCGCGTCCACCTCGGCGTGGATCATGAGTGGCAACTACTCCGCCATCAAGTCGTGGGTGCTGACCTTCTCGGAGGCGCTGGCCGCCGAACTGTACGACACCGGCATCAAGGTGACCGCCCTGTGCCCCGGGTGGGTGCACACCGAGTTCCACGACCGTGCCCAGATCAAGAAGACCAACCTGCCCGAGATCGTCTGGGTCGACATCGACGTGCTCGTCAGCGAGGCGCTGCGGGACAATGACAAGAACAAGTTGGTCTCCATCCCGACGCTGAAGTGGAAGCTGGCCATCGCCGTGGCCACCTACGGCCCGAAGGGATTCATCCGTTGGTTCAGCCGTCGGCTGTCGTCCAGTCGTCGCAAGAAGTGATGTGTGATGGGGCGATCTGACGAGCAGGCCACCAGGACCAGCGACGAACGCAGCAGCAAGTACAACAACCCGCTGCAGGCAGCGGCCCGGCGGGCCACCAGGATGTTGCTGGTCAAGCCCTACGTGTGGCGCATCCTGAACGTCTCGGTGCACGGCGTCGAGAACCTGGACGACTGCCCCGACACCTTCGTCGCCGTCGGCAACCATTCCAGCCACTTCGACACGCCACTGGTCTTCGGGTCGTTGCCGCCGCGCCTGGCCCGGTACCTGTCCGCGGGTGCCGCCGCCGACTTCTGGTTCACCAACTGGTGGAAGTCGGCGTCGGTCTCGCACCTGTTCAACGCCTTTCCGGTGGAACGCCGCGCCAAGAAGTCACCGGAGGAACGTGCCCTGGAGAAGGCCAGGAAGGCTGCCGGGGCCCCGGAGTCCCCCGAGGACATCAAGGCCAAGCGCAAGGCCGCCTCCCACCGGGGGCTCGCCGCCGCGCTGCTCAGCGACGGCGTCCCGATCCTGCTGTTCCCCGAGGGTGGGCGCACCTACAACGGCGCGATGGGCGTGTTCACCCCCGGGGCTGCCGGGCTGGCCATCAGCCGTGCCGTGCCGATCGTCCCCTTCGCCATCGTCGGCGGGTTCGCCGCCTGGCCGCCGCACCAGAAGGGCATGCCAAAGGGGCGCCCGCCGGTCCACGTCGTCTACGGACACCCGATGCGCCCCAACCCGGGCGAGATCACCCACCACTTCAACGAGCGCGTGCGCCGCAAGATCATCGAACTGCACGACTCAACGGCCCGTGCCTACGGGATGAAGACCATGGCTGAGTACGCCCGAGCGGTCGCGATCGAGAAGTCGCGGGCCAGGAACGAGGAGACCAAGTGACCGGCGTCAAGAACCAGAAGTGGTGGGGGTGGGGCGACGAGGGCGTCGCCTTCTCCATCGGCAACAAGCCCAAGTTCAAGCCCTTCGTCCTGGACGTCATGGACGTCGACCTCGACGCGATCCCGGTCAAGCGACCCCAGTTCGACGAGCTGACGGTGCCGGCCAGCGAACTCAGTGACGACCTGCGGGCACGCCTGGTCGAGGCAGCCGGCGAGGCCAACGTCTTCCTCGACGACGAGGTCCGGGTGGCCCACTGCTACGGCAAGGGCGTGCGTGACCTGGTGCGGCTGCGCCAGAACATCCTGGGACGCATCCCCGACGTGGTCGTCTACCCCGGCACCGAGGACGAGGTGGTCGCGATCGTCGACGCCGTCATCGCAGCCGACGGGGTGCTCATTCCCTACGGCGGCGGCTCCAACATCGTTGCCGCGCTGGAGGCCGTGCCCGGTGAGACCCGTCAGGTCGTCTCGATGGACATGGGACGGCTGAACAAGGTGCTCGAGATCGACGAGGTCTCGGGGCTGGCCCGCATCCAGGCCGGCACCTACGGGCCAGACATGGAAAAGCAGCTCAACGCCCGCGGCTGGACCCTGGGCCACTTCCCCGACTCGTTCCTCTGGTCGACCGTCGGCGGGTGGGTGGCGACCCGTTCCTCGGGCAACCAGTCCGACAAGTACGGCGACATCGCCGACATCACCCGCGGCATGCGCGTGGTGCTGCCCTCGGCAACCGCGACCGACCGGGTGCCCGGCCAGTGCACCCAGGTGCTGCACCTCAACCCGCTGCCCTCGTCCTCGTCGGGTCCCAGCGTGCGCGAGATGCTCATTGGCTCCGAGGGACGTCTGGGCGTCATCACCGAGGTCTCGATGAACGTGCACCGTCTGGCCGAGCACAAGGAGATCCAGGCCTACTTCTTCCCCGACTACGCCTCGGGCCTGAAGGCTGCCGAAGAGATCTGCCACTCCGACGCCTCACCGGTGATGGTGCGGGTCTCCGACGCCAACGAGACCCGGTTCTCGATGGCGAACAGCTCCGGCGGCAAGTCCACGGTCAGCAAGTACGTGAACAAGGCCGTCGAGAAGGTCATGGTCGCCAAGGGCTGGGACCTCAATGAGATCTGCCTGAGCTTCATCGGTTTCGAGGGTTCGGCGGTCAACGTCCGCTTCCAGAAGGGGCTGGTCGCCAAGATCGTGCGCAAGTGGGGCGGCATGGGCGTCGGCAAGGGCCCCGGCTCGATGTATGACGAGAAGAAGTTCGACATCCCCTACATCCGTGACTTCCTGCTCGACCGCGGCATTCCCGCCGACGTGTCCGAGACGACGTCGACCTGGGCCAATGCGTTGACCATGCACGATGAGACCGTCCAGCGCGCCCAGGAGGCCTTCGACGCCACCGGCCACAAGGGCTTCATCATGTGCCACATCTCGCACAGCTACCGCATCGGTGCCTGCCAGTACTTCACCTTCGCCGTGGCCGACAACAACCCCGACACCGTGCTGGAGACCTACGACGCGGTCAAGCAGGCCGTGCAGCAGTCGTTCATGGACCACCACGGCACCGTCAGCCATCACCATGGGGTCGGCGAGGAGCACTCCCCGTGGATGGCCCAGGACATCTCCGAGGCCGGGGTGCACGTCCAGAAGGTGCTCTTCGAGGGCGTGGACCCGGGCCACAACCTGAACCCGGGCAAGATCATCCACGACGGCCTGCCGGGGGTGTCCAGCAACTCCCAGCAGCCGGGAGCGTAGGACGCGGGGCCGGGCAGCGAGCACAACCCCCCTGTCTTGAGGGGGCCCGTCTCCCACTCGTGCGCTGCCGCAGGCACGCACGACCACCCCGCCTCCCACGTGTGCGCTGCTGCAGGCACGCACGACCACCCGGTCTCCCACTTGTGCGTCGCAGCTCGTTCTTGTGCGCTCCTGCAGCACCGCACAGGGCCGCACAGCGACGCACAGGCGCAGGATTGGGACGCCGTCGCTGAGCAGCGCGGCGGCCTAGGCTGGGTTCGAGGCCGACACTCCGGCGTGACCCACCCGGCTTGTCCGGCCTGTGAGTCATCCACAGGGGCAGTCTCGCGGGCCCCAGTTGTCCACAGCTGGACGACTGGCTCTGGTGTCCGATGGCACCCCTTGACATCGTCGAGGCATGCTGCCTCTGACCACCCGGGCCGAACTCCTGCTGCAGGGTTACGACGATGACGAGATCCGCCGACGCGTGAAGGCCGGGACGCTGCAACGATTGTTCCGTGGCGTCTACTCGAGTGCCGACCCGGATGCCGGTGACCCCGGCACTGAAGAACAACACCTGCTTCACGCCCGCGCCGCCGCCCGGGTCGGGGACCCCTCCCTCGTGTTCAGCCATGTCACTGCTGCAGTCGCACACGGCCTTCCCGTCCCCCGCGCCTCACTCGCCCACGTCCACATGATCAAACCCGACGGGACGGGCGGTAGCCACGTGGAGGGAGTCCGACTGACGCGCACCTCGCTCCTGCCCCACGAAGTCACCGACGTCAAGGGAATGGCGGTCACCTCGGTGGCGCGGACGCTTGCAGACCTCGGCCGCACCGTGGCACCAGGCTGGGCGTTGGCAGCTCACGACCAGGCATTCCGGCAGTTGCTCAGCACGCCGGCAGGTGTGCAGGAGACGCTCGTTCGGATGCGGGGCATCCCCGGCGTCCGCAATGCGCGTCGGGTGCTGGAGTCCAGTGACCCACGTGCCGAGAGCCCTGCGGAGTCACTCAGCAGGATGGTGTTCATCGAGGCGGGTCTGGCGCCGGATGCGCTGCAGAAGGAGTTCCACCACGCCGAGGGCACCGACCGGGTCGACTTCTGGTGGGCAGACGGCGTCGTCGGTGAGTTCGACGGCCAAGCGAAGTACCACGCGAACGCCCACAGTGGCCAGACTCCTGGGAAGATCGTCTGGCTCGAGAAGCGCAGGGAGGACCGGCTCCGGCGGTTGGGCCTGATCGTGGTTCGATGGGTCTGGGACGACTTGATCCGTCGACCCGAGGTGGTCATCGGCTGGCTGCAGCAGGCGCTTCGTGAAGCAAGGAAGCGCAACCAGTACTTGGGCGCTTCCTGAGCCCGCGTGTGAACACCGCCCCTTCACGCGCTTGTGCGTCGGACCTCGCGCTCATGCGGACCTGCAGCAACGCACATCCCCGAAGAGCGACGCACAAGCTGGATGTGGAGACTCGTACGCGCCCGCAGCGACGCACAAGCTGGATGTGGAGACTCGTACGCGCCCGCAGCGACGCACACGCTGGATGTGGAGACTCGTGCACATCTGCCGCGTCCCGCCTGGTGCGCCACCACCGGAGCCTGCGTTCGGCCGCGCCCAACGGTGGACCGCTAGATTTGGTCGCGTGATCCAGATCAGGCAGCTCCAGGCGTCCGAGTACCTGGCGTTCATCAACCGCGTCTCGGCGCCGGGCAGTGACTTCGCCACCACCGTCAGCTTCCTGCAGACCCCGGCGTGGGCCAAGGTGAAGCCCGAGTGGATGCCGGAGCTGTTGGGCTGGTTCGACGGCTCCCAACTCATTGGCGTGGGGCTTGTGCTGTACCGGCAGCTGCCCCGGCTCAAGCGCTACCTGGCCTACCTGCCAGAAGGCCCCGTCCTTGACTGGGGGCGCCGCGACGTCCCCGAACTGCTCGACGCCCTGGTCGGCCACGCTCGAAAGCAGGGTGCCTTCGCGGTGCGCATCGGTCCCACCCTGGTGCACCACCGCTGGCACACCGAGACCATCAAGGCCGCCATCGCCGACCCGGCCATCACCACCCTGGCCGAGGTCACCCCGGACGAGACGGCCAATGCCGCCACCCGGCTCGCGAACACCCTCACCCACCTGCGCTGGCGCGCCCCCCGCGACGCCGAGGGGTTCACCGCCGGCCAGCCGCAGTACAACTTCCAGTTGCCGCTGACCGACCGGACGGCCGAGGGCCACCCGCCGCTCACCGCCGAGGCGGTGCTGGCCGGGATGAACCAGCAGTGGCGCCGCAACATCAAGAAGGCCGACAAGGCCGGGGTGCAGGTGCGCCAGGGCACCCGCGCCGACCTGGCCGACTTCCACCGGGTCTATCTCGAGACGGCCGAGCGCGACGGTTTCACCGGACGTCCGCTGGGCTACTTCGAGACCATGTGGGACGCGCTGCGCGGTGAAGACGAGCAGCGCATGACGTTGTACCTGGCCCACCACGAGGGCGACCTGGTCGCGGCCACCACCTACGTCCAGGTCGGACGCCACGCCTGGTACTCCTACGGCGCCTCCACCAACGCCAAGCGTGAGGTGCGCGGCTCGAACCGCATCCAGTGGCAGATGATCACCGACGCGCTGGCCGCCGGCGCCGAGGTCTACGACCTGCGCGGCATCACCCCTGCCGTCGCCGAGGACCACCCCGAGATCGGCCTGATCCAGTTCAAGGTCGGCACCGGGGGGCAGGCCGTCAGCTATGTCGGTGAGTGGGACAAGCCGATCAACCCCGTCCTCTACCGAGCCTTCATGGCCTACATGGAACGGCGCAAGTGATGAGCCTCACCCTGCACCTGGACACCCGCGCCTGGCGCGAGCACCTGCAGACCGTCCGCCACGACGTCCCCGGGCTGGTCCCCGTGGCCAAGGGCAATGGCTACGGCTTCGGCCTGCGCAGGCTGGCCGCCGAGGCCCTGCTGCTCGACCTGGACACGCTCGCCGTCGGCACCTCCGCGGAGGTGGCCGAGGTGCGCGCCGGCGGCTGGGACCGTGACATCGTGGTGCTGACCCCCTGGTCACGCCACGACCCCGTCGCCGTCGACCTGTTGGCTGACCCGCTGGTGATCACCACCGTCAGCCGCCTCGACGACCTGGCCGACATCGGCACCCGGGCACCGCAGGCGCGCATCCTGTGCGAACTGCTCACCTCCATGTGCCGCCACGGCCTGGCCCGTCGCGACCTGACCAAGCTGCGCGGCCTGACCCACGACCTGCAGTTCGAGGGCTGGACGATCCACCTGCCGATGCGGGGCGCCGACCTGCTCGCCGAGGCCCGCGACCTGGCCCAGGCCGCCACCGCCACGATCGGGGCGCCGGTCTGGCTCAGCCACCTGCCGCCGGCCGACTACACCCGGCTGCGCGCCGAACTCAACGTCGAGTCCCGGCTGCGAATGGGCACCCCGCTGTGGCTCGGTGCCCCCGACAGTCGCCGCATCACCGCCCGGGTGCTGGATGTGCACCCCGTCCGGCGCGGGCAGCACATCGGTTACTGGCAGCGTCGCGCCCCCAAGGACGGTTGGGTGGTCGTCGTCTCCGGTGGCACCGCCAACGGTGTGGCCCTCAGTGCCCCCACCGCGGCCGCGACCCTGCGGCAGCGGCTGGTGACGGTGGCCTCCGGCGCCCTGGACGCGTCGGGTCACGCGCTGAGCCCCTACACCATCGCCGGCCGCAAACGGATGTTCGTCGAGCCGCCGCACATGCAGTCCAGCCTGGTCTTCCTGCCCGGGGCCGGGAGCGTGGCCCTCGGTGACGAGGTGCCCGTCGAACTGCGACTGACCACCGCGACCGTCGACCAGGTCATCGACGACAACTAGTCCCCGGCGCCAGCACGGTAGAATGCCGTGAGTTCTGGCCCCCAGTCTTCAGGAAGAGGCAGCCCATGGCACGACCTTCTGCGCGGACGAGTCTCATGCGCGCCGGACTCGCAGCGTGGGACATGGCCTCCTGGGCTCTGGCGACCACGTTCATGGTGGCCGAGCGCTACAACTTCCACGTCCTCACCTCGGCCGAACGCACCGTCATCTACCAGTACGCCGTGGTGGCGATGCTGCTGCAGGTGGTCATCGGTTTCATCACCAAGCTCTACCGCGGCCGCCACACCGTCGGCAGCTTCGACGAGGCCGTCAACATTGCCGCGGTCACCATCATCATTGGTGCCGGACTGCTGGGCTACTTCTACTTCTTCGCGCCGCCGGGCTACCCGCGCGGGGTGACACTGCTGGTGCCCTTCGGCGCCGTCGTGCTGATGACGGCGGCCCGATTCGTCGTGCGCACCATCTTCAGTTCCCTCAACTCCTCGACCCGTGACAAGGCCGACAACATCATCGTCTACGGCGCTGGCAACGCCGGTCAGCAGCTGTCCCGGCTGCTGGCCTACGACCCCGACGCGCCCTACCGCATCGTGGGCTTCGTCGACGACGACCGCGACAAGCGTCACCTGCGCATCAATGGCGCGCCGGTGCTGGGCACCGGCGAGGACCTGGTCAAGATGGCCCAACGCCACGGCGTCCAGACCGTGGTGGTGGCGATCCCCACTGCCAAGCGTGACCTGATGCGCCGCGTGTCCGAGGCCACCGAGCCCCAGGGCATGAAGGTGCTGGTGATGCCGAACACCCGGGAGCTGATCAACGGGCAGGTGCAGCTCAACCAGCTCCACCAGCTGGACGTCGCCGACCTGCTGGGCCGTTCGCAGATCAAGACCGACCTGAGCGAGATCGCCGGGTACCTCAGCGGACGGGTGGTGCTGGTCACCGGCGCCGGCGGTTCGATCGGCTCGGAGATCGCCCGCCAGGTGCACAAGTTCGGGCCCAAGGAACTGGTCATGCTCGACCGCGACGAGTCGCTGCTGCACGGCGTCCAGCTGTCGATCTACAAGCAGGGCCTGCTGGACACCCCCAACATGGTGTTGTGCGACATCCGCGACGAGGCGGCCCTGGACAAGGTCTTCGCCCAACATCGTCCCGACGTCGTCTTCCACGCCGCCGCCCTGAAGCACCTGCCGATGCTGGAGCAGTACCCGCTGGAGGGCTGGAAGACCAACGTGGAGGGTTCGGCGAACCTGCTGCGGATGGCCGAGAAGTACGAGGTCTCCCGCTTCGTGAACGTGTCCACCGACAAGGCCGCCGACGCCACCTCGGTGCTCGGCAAGACCAAGCGCATCGCCGAGGAGCTGACGGCCTTCTACGCCCAGAAGACCGGACGCACCTACCTGAGCGTGCGGTTCGGCAACGTGCTGGGGTCGCGGGGTTCGATGCTGCACGCCTTCACCAACCAGATCGAGCAGGGCGGGCCGATCACGGTCACCCACCCCGACATCACCCGCTACTTCATGACCATCCCCGAGGCCTGCGAGCTGGTCATCCAGGCCGGTGCCATCGGTGAGCCCGGTGACGTGCTGGTGCTGGACATGGGTGAGCCCGTGAAGATCCTGGACGTGGCCAAGGGCCTGATCGCCCGGTCCGGCAAGGACATCAAGATCGTCTTCACCGGTCTGCGCCCCAACGAGAAGATGCACGAGGTGCTGTTCAGCGGGGACGAGGCGGCGCGACCCACCACCCACCCGATGATCGAGCGGGTGCACGTGCCGGCACTGGACCCGGCCAGGCTCGAGGGCGTGGACGGCTCGGACCCGTCGGCCATGGGCGTGCTGACGGCCCAGTCGAACGCCGAGGCCGCCCGGGTGGAGAACCTGGCCCAGGCCGGGCTCGACGCGTCGGGTGAACCGCTCAGCCAGCGGTCCTGACCGGGGACGGCAGCAGTGAGCGGGTCAGCGCCACCAGCGCCTCGGCCTGCTCCTCGAAGGTGAAGTGCTGCTCCAGGTGGGCGCGCCCCGCCGTCCCCAGACGCCGGCAGCCGTCCGGGTCCTGCAGCAGGTCGACCATGGCGGCGACCGTGGCGTCCTCGCTCTCGGAGTCCACGAATCGTCCCCCGGCCGGGAACATCGTGCGCCATCCCTCGAAGTCGCTGGCCAGGAAGGGCACACCGCCGGCCATGTACTCGAAGAGCTTGGTGGGCAGGCTGTTCACGTAGTTCGGCAGCGGTGCCAGCAGGATCAGTCCCAGCTGGGCGCTGGCCACGACCGCCGGAATGCCGGTGGGCTCCAGCAGCCCCAGGTACTGGATCACCTCACCGTCGGCCTCGCGTTGCAGGGTCGCGGCGGCCTCGCCCCGGGCGCGGCCGGCCAGCACCAGGTGGGCGGTGGGCACCTGCTCCCGCACCCGTCGGGTGGCCGCGATCATCAGGCCCAGTCGGCGTTCCTCGGTGAGGTCACCGACATAGACCATCCGGCCGGGAACCGGCTGGGGGGCGGCGGCGAAGTCCGAGAGCCACGGATAGTTGCGGACCACGGTGACATTGGAGTTGGTGAAGCCGGCGGCCACCTCCGGGGTGGCCGCGACGATGGCATCCATGCCCCTGTCGGCCCAGCCGACCAACACCTTGGCGGCGATCCGGGCGAACGGCTTCAGCTGGGGGTGCAGGTAGCGCTTGGTCTCGATCTGCTTGACCAGGTCCTCGTGGGCGTCGTAGATGGTGTGGGCACCGTGCGTCCGGGCCCACAGCCAGGCCATCGGCACCAGCTCGGGGTCATGGATGTGGACCAGACCGGGCCGCAGGCGGCGCAGCAGCCGCCAGGCCTTGAACTGGCTGCCGGTGAGCCGGGCCAGGCGCTGGCGGGGCCGCGGCAGCGAGTAGACCGGGAAGGCGCCGTGGGCCTCGTCGGTGGGGCACTGGATGGCCAGCCCTACGTCGATGCCGGCCCGGGCCAGTCCCAGGGTCTCCTTGTTGCGGACCCGGTTGTCGTGGCTGTGGTGCACCGTGGACAGGTGCAGGACCTGCACGTGCTCGGGCAGGTCCTGGGCCGGGGTGGCGGCCGATGGGGGCTGGGGCTGGGTCATCACTGCATGTCACTATAGGCGGCGAGCACCCGAGGGTGACCCTGCGGTCGGCGGGTGACCCTATCGGGCGGTGACGAATCTGAACTCGACGGTGGCCTCGGGGCTGACGGCCCTGATGATGCCGCCGTAGAAAGATTGTGCCTGCTCCTGCAAGAGGGACACGTTGTCGTTGATGTGCTTGTCCTTGGCCTGGTCGTCGAGGATCCGGGCGATCATGGCGGTGGTGTCGATCTCGGGGGTGACCCAGCTGAGGATGCCGTTGTCCTCGATCGCGGTCTTGAAGGTGTGCTCGCTTGACCCGATGAAGATGAACTCCGGGATCATCACCCGGTAGCTGTTCTCGCCGGTCGCTTCCACGGTCACGTCGCTGCCGTCGATGCCCAGCATGGCCTTGTAGGTGTACTGCAGGAAGATGGTGCGGCCCGTCCCGGGGACGTCCTTGCCCAGGATGGTCCTGCGGGTGTTCTCCTCGGCCAGCCCCTGGACGCCCAGGCTCAGCAACACCACCTTCTCCTGCCGCTGCACGGCGTGGACCACCTGGGTGTTGCTCGACTCGTTGGGGTCCGCGAACGGGTCCAGGGAGTGCGGCAGTCGTCCCGACCATCCCAACGCCAGCACGGCCATGAGCGCGAGCACCAGGGCCCCCGCGACCATCTTCCATGCCTTCATGACTGCCCCCTCGCGCTCAGGATAACTGACGGTCCGTGCCCACTAGAGTGACTGTGAGCCAACCCTGGAGGAAATGTGCGCGTTCTCTACATCGACCACTACGCGGGCTCACCGACGCTGGGCATGGAGTTCCGGCCGCACCTGATGGCCCAGGAATGGGCCAAGCTCGGGGTGCGGACGACGATCCTGGCCGGTTCCTACAGCCATTTACGCAAGGTCAACCCGACGGTGGAACGCACCGGTGAGGTGCAGGTCATCGACGGTGTGCCGTTCCGGTTCATCCGGACCCGCGCCTACCAGGGCAACGGCGCCCAGCGGGTGGTCAGCATGGCCGAGTTCGTCGGCAAGGGTCTGCGCGACGCCACCCGGATCGCTCACGCCACCCTGCCGGACGCGGTGATCGCGTCGTCCACCTACCCCTTCGACACCTACCTCGCCCAGAAGGTGGCCAGGCTCACCGGCGCCCGACTGGTGCACGAGATCCACGACCTGTGGCCGCTGACCCCCCAGGAACTGGGGGGCTACTCCGACCGGCACCCGTTCATCGCCACCATGGCCCGGGCGGAACGTTCCGCCTACGAGAACTCCGACGTGATCGTCTCGATCCTGCCGAACGCCGAGGAGCACGTCCGCAGCCTGGGCATCGACACCCGCGTGGTCAACGTCCCCAACGGTGTCCAGCTCGACGGCGAGCATGCGGCCGGCGACGAGCAGGTGCTGGCATTGGTGAAGAAGCTGCAGGCCAGCGGCCACGACGTCATCGGGTACGCCGGTGGGCTGTCGGTCTCCAATGCCATGGACGACCTGGTCAGGGCCATGGCCGAGCTGCGCCAGGAGCCCATCTCGGCGGTCATCGTCGGCGACGGCAAGGACCGGGCCGACCTGGAGGCGCTGGTCGCCTCACTGGACCTGGGCAACGTGTACTTCACCGGTTCGATCCCGAAGGCCGCCGTGCACAGCACCCTGGCGGCCATGGACGGCCTCTACATCGGCTCAGAGAAGTCGCGGCTCTACCGTTACGGGTTCAGCGCCAACAAGATCTTCGACTACATGCTGACCGGGGTGCCGATCATCGACGCCCTCGACTCCGAGCACACTCCCCTGCGCTACGCCGACTGCTCGGTGACGGCGCGGGCGAAGGACCCGGTCGACATTGCCCGCGCCATCCGTGAGGTGGTCAACCTGGATGCCACCCAGCGGGTGGAGATCCGCGCCAAGGAGACGTCCTTCGTCCGGGAGCACCATGCCTACGACAAGCTGGCCGCAACCTTCCTGGCTGCCCTGAAGGGCTGACGATCCGGAGCCGGCGACGTCCCGCCGGCACCGACACCACTCAACGGAGCAGCCAGCGCTCCCGTTCGGCCCGAAGGTTCGCAGCGGCTTGCCGCGCCCACAACTCCTGTCCTACCTCGGTGCGGAACAGGGGCTCCAGTCCCAGCAGATGGTCGAGCACCTGCACCCGACCCAGCCTCCATTGGTCATCGTCCACATGGGCGAAGTCAGAGCGCACATCACGGACGTAGACGTCATAGCGTCCGGGACGCAGGCCCAGGATGGACAGGTCGGCATCGACCAGGTGCGCCCCGCTGGCGTCGTCGGGGTGCGGGTCGTGGGTGCGGGTCAGCCGCACCAACCGGGCCACCTCGTCCACCTCGTCGACGGGCAGCACCCGGGCCAGCAGTGTCTCGGCGAGCTGGGCGGACTGCTCCTCGTCGTCGGGGCTGCCCTGGTAGACCGCGTCATGGAACCAGGCCGCCAACCGCAGCAGCCGGCCGTCCGGGCCCGCCCCGAGCAGGTCGAGCGCGTGCAGCACCTGGTGCAGGTGGCGGACGTCGTGGTAGTACCGGTGCGGTTCGGTCCAGCGTTCGACCAACTCGGCCCCGAGCGCCTCGTGACCGGGCAGCAGGGCCTGCCAGGACTCCCCCAACCGCTGCAGCGCCACGCCGCGCTTGGGGGTGCGTTCGGAGGTGCGCATCCGCAGACCGGAGGCGATCAGCCGACGCACCAACTCCGAGGCCGGCACCAGCGCTGCCCCACGAGCGATCAGGTCATCGTGGCGTGACAGGGGGACGTCGTAATGATCATGGTCGAAGGCCCGCTCGGGCAGCCCGGCGGAGGACGCGAAGGCGTGCAGTTCGGACAGGGAGGTGTCGGACACCAGATGGCTGAACACCGTCCCGTGCGCCGGCCACACCGGCGGGTCGATCAGGATCATCAGGTGCTGCTCAGGCCTGCCCGTCGCCAATCACGAAGCGGGTGACGCCGGGCCAGTTGGCCGCGGTGGTCATGTTGCGACCGTCGACCAGCACCTGGATGCCGGGAAGCGACGCGGACGTCAGTTCCTGGTACTCCGGGTGATCGGCCTGGATGACGGCGCCGTCGACGGGCTGGCCCATCTCGTAGGCGGTGAAACCGAACGTGGCGAGCTCCTCGGCGGTGAACATGGGGTCGTGCACCAGGGTCTCGGCGCCACGGGCCACCAGCGCTGCGACGGCGGGGAAGACGCCCGAGAAGGCGGTCTCCTTGACCTTGCCGCGGTACGAGGCTCCCAGCACGACGACACGCTTGCCGGCCAGGTCACCGCCGAAGCCGTCCTCGAGCTTGCTGATGGTGTGCTCGGGCATGGTCATGTTCGCCTCGCGGGCGGTGCGCACGATGGTGGCGTCCGGGTCGGTGTACAGGTACAGCCGCGGGTAGACCGGGATGCAGTGGCCACCGACGGCGATGCCGGGACGGTGGATGTGACTGAAGGGCTGGCTGTTGGAGGCCTCGATCACCTTGAAGACGTCGATGCCGTTCTTCTCGGCGAACTTGCCGAACTGGTTGGCCAGCCCGATGTTGACGTCGCGGTAGGTGGTCTCGGCGAGCTTGGCCATCTCAGCTGCCTCGGCGCTGCCAAGGTCCCACACGCCGTTGGTCCGGGGGGCCAGGTCGGGGCGTTCGTCGAAGTCCAGCACCTGCTGGTAGAACTCCACGCCCTTGGCGGCGCCCTCATCCGAGAGGCCACCGACCAGCTTCGGGTACTTGCGCAGGTCCTCGAACACCCGGCCGGTGAGCACCCGCTCGGGGCTGAAGATCAGGTGGAAGTCGGTGCCCTCGCTCAGCCCCGAGATCTCTTCGATCATCGGCTTCCAGCGGTTGCGGGTGGTGCCGACCGGCAGGGTGGTCTCGTAGCTGACCAGGGTGCCGGGGGTGATGTGCTCACTGAAGCTGCGGGTCGCGGCCTCCATCCAGCCGAAGTCGGGCTGCCAGGTCTCGTCGTTGACGAACAGCGGCACCACGATGACGATGGCGTCCACCCCGGGAATGGCCTCGGCGTAGTCCGTCGTGGCGCGCAGCTTGCCGGCGGGCACCAACTCGGACAGCTTCTGCTGCAGGTGTGCCTCGCCGGGGAAGGGCTGATTGCCGGCGTTGACCGTGTCGACGACCGTCTGCTGGACGTCGATGCCGATGACCTCATGGCCCTTGTCGGCAAACTGCACAGCCAGTGGCAGGCCGATCTTGCCCAGGGCGACAACAGCGATCTTCATTCGGCACTCCTTGTGCGGGTGGTATGAGCGAACTCAGCCTACCGTGGGGGTGCACGGCGGCGTTCGTGGGCTTCGAACACGGTACTGCCAGTTCGACACCGGTAGACGTTGGTCGAGGCGGCAGCAGCGTGTTCGACGCCGCGTCAGCGAGCACATCGGAGCGATCAATCAGCGTTGTCCACAGGTCAGCGTGCCCGGCCCGTCGTCGTCCACAGGTCGCTGGCCCGTCCTCGGATTACCCTCTGCGGACGGTCAGGATGCAGTCATGACCACACTGATCGGCTGGGCCGACCTCAAGCAACAGGGCTACGCACCGTCAGAGATTCGTCGAATGCTCCGGACCGGAACCCTGGTGCGCCTGCATCGAGGGACGTACGCATGGAGCCACCTCAGCACCGAGCCTGCCGCCCATCCCGAAAACCACCGTCACCTGATGCTGACCCAGGCGGTGGTGCGATCGGCCACCACACCAGTCGTGGTGGGACACACCTCGGCTGCCGTCGTCCACGGCCTTCCGGTCCAGCGCAAGAGGCTGTCACACGTCAACCTCATCCAGCCCGGACGCCCGGGCGGCGGCAACCGGCCCGGGATCCGAGTGACCACTGCCTCGTTGACACCGGCGGACCTCACCACGGTGAACGCACTCACGGTGACCTCCGTTGCCCGAACGATCGTCGACCTCGGGCGCGATGCGGACCCGGGATGGGCCCTGGCCGCCGCCGACCTCGCCTTGTCCGACGGGATGTGTGCGCTGGACGAGATGCACGCGGCCCTTGACCGTGCCGGCGGAATCCCGGGGGTGCGGGCCGCGCGTCGGGTCATCGGTGTGGCAGACGAGCGCTCGGAAAGCCCGGGTGAGTCGCTGAGCCGTTGGCTGCTCGTCAACGCGGGGCTGGCACCAGACGATGTGCAGAAGGAGTTCCCCCACGCCGCAGGAATCGACCGCGTCGACTTCTGGTGGGACGTGGGCGTCGTCGGTGAGTTCGATGGCAGGGGCAAGTACCAGTCGAACGCTCGGCCCGGGATGACACCTGAGGAGGTGGTGTGGCGCGAGAAACTGCGCGAGGACAGGCTGCGGCGTCGTGGCCTGTGCGTCGTCCGATGGACCTGGGACGACCTGCTGCGCCGGCCCGGCGCGATCGTGGCCTGGCTGAGGACCGCGCTTGCCGACGCTTCGAACAGGATGGGTGCGCCTCGACCAGGCTAGACCGTGGTCGAAGGCGCACCGCCGTGGTCGAAGGCGCACCGCCGTGGTCGAAGCGATCTGCTGGCGACCTGAACCGGGGGTGCCCGGTCTCAGGCCATCAGCTTCCAGTCCTGCGTTCCACTCATGACGCGCCGCGCGGCGTCCCATCTGCCACCCAGGTTCTTGTAGGCATAGACAGTGCCGTCGAGTCGCTGGCCGATCAGGTCGAACTTCTTGTCACCGGTGAAGTCGCCGGGGCTGAAGGCGCGGGCGAACGTGTTCCAGCCATGCCCGACCTGGCGTCCCGACCCGATGGTGCCCGAGGCGGTGCCCAGGTAGACCCACAGCGTGCCGTCATTGCGGATGGCCAGCACGTCACCGCGACCGTCACCCGAGAAGTCACCGACGCCCAGGATCTGGCGCATACCGTTCCAGCGCCACCCGATCTGGGCGATGCCGGTCAACCCGCTGGGGGTCAGGGTGTAGCGGAACAGGGCCCCGTCGCTGGCACGGCGCGCCACCACGTACTGGGTCGAGCCGCCGGTCAGGCTGCCAACCGGGACGATCTGGTCCATCCCGCCCCAGTTCTTGCCGGCCTGCTGTCCCGACGACAGCCAGCCGTAGCCGGTGCCGTGATGGATCCACAGGGAGTGGTCGCTGCCACGGCGGGCGAGCACGTCGGAGCGGCGGTCGCCGTTGATGTCGGCGATCTGGGCGAGGTGGGTCTTGTCGTCCCAGCCGGTGTCGACCTGGCCCTGGTAGCGGAAGGTACCGGTGGCCGTGCCGGCGTAGAACTGCAACCGGCCCTGGCCGTCCACCCCGTAGACGTCGGCCAGGCCTTCGCCGGTGTGGTCGCCGGTCATGCCGGTGACCTTGGGCTGCGTGCGGGGCGGCTCGATCAGGGCGGCGTTGAAGTTCACGCTGTAGCTGACCGTGGGGCTCGTCCTGCCGGAGATCACCGAGGACAGCGCGACGGTGTGCGTCCCACGGGCCACGTCGACATTGGACAGGCTCCAGCGTCCCGTGCTGCCGACGGTGGCCGAACCGACGCGGGTGCCGTCGATCCGCACGGTCACCGACGATCCCGGTTGGCCGACACCCGAGATGCTGGTCGGGCCGGGCACGTAGTCGTCGCCCTCGGCGTGGGAGCCCAGTTGCGGAGCGTAGGAAGCGGACGCCGGCAGATTCCAGCGGTACAGGGAGCCCTCGTCCTTGACGAAGTAGAGCGCATTGCCGACCTTGACCATGTCGGTGATGCCGCTCTCGGCCAGGGTGGTCTTCGCGAACGTCTCGGGGTTGATGGCCACCAGGTCGCCGCCAGCGGCGGCGTAGAGGATGCCGTTGTGGAACTGCAGGGAGTAGTCATTGCCGTACCACCCGGCGTTGCCGGTGAAGATCGGCTCGGTGCGCAGCAGGGTGAGCTTGCCGGCCCCGTCAACGCTCACCTGGAACAGGTTGGCGCCGGCGATGCCCCAGACGGTGCCGTCGTGGGGGTTGGTGGTCAACCCGTTGATCCAGGTCACCTTCCCCTCGAAGGACGGCACCAGGCGGTCGATGACGGCCCCGGTGGTCGGGTTGACGGTGAACACCTGCGCCCGCAGGGTGGTGGGGTCGTAGCCGGTGCCGCCGTGGATCGAGCTGCCGGCCACCAGGATGGATCCCTTGGACAGCAGCGAGACGACGCTCTGGTCGCCGACGGGGTTGCGGATCACCTGGGCCGGTGCGCCGGGACGCCAGAACGACAGCGCCCCGCCGCTGGTGTTCTTGTTGGCGACGGTTCCGATGGCCATGCGCCGGTTGCCGACGTCGGCGAACGCGAAGGGACGCTCCTGGCTCGGCGACAGCACATGGAAGAAGGGGTTCTGCGACTGGTCGTCGGCGGCCGCGGTCCGCGGATCGTAGGTCACCGACTGGGAGGTGTCGTGGACGAAGATGCGTCCCCCGGGGTAGCCGCCGGCGAACAGCTTGCTGCCCTGGCTGCCGAAGGCCTCGATCTGGGGGACGCCGAGGATCTCGTCAAAGGTGTTGGTGTCGGGGTCGTAGGTGCGCAGGCCGGTGGGGTTCTGCATGCCACCCAGGTAGACCTTGCCGTCGGGCCCGGCGCCCAGCGACCGGATGGCGCTGGGGGCACCGACCACCATGGCGGTCAGCGACATGGAGTGCGGCTGGCTGATGCTGGTGCGGGTCGGGTCGTGGGACATGTCGTAGGCCCACAGGCTGCCGGTCGCACCCGCTGCGGCCAAGGTCGGCTCAGGGTAGTTGGCACCGGGCAGGGCGATCCAGGCCCAGTCACGCACCGACGGCTGGGCACTGTACCCACTGCGGACCAGCGACAGGTCCGACAGCGACAGCCGTCCGATGCCGAAGTTGGCACGCTGCAGGTAGATGTACTTCCCGCTGGGGTCGACGGGCGAGACCTCACCGGAGGAGACGTTGGTGACCACGGTGCTCGAGAACCGACGGGTGGTGGTGTCGTAGAAGTACATGTTGTTCGACGTCTGGGTCCAGACGGTCAACCACTTGCCGCGGCGCTCCAGCCCCATCACCTGCTCGTTGGTGCCGGTCCCGGTGGACGGGATGGTGATCGAGCTGAACTGCTTCGTGCTGCGGTTGTAGGCGGCCAGTCGTCCGGTGCCCAGCGAGCCGACGTAGACGGTGGTGGCGTCGGCGGCGATGGAACGGGCGTAGATCTCACCCTTGTTGGGCACGCCGAGCTTCACCGCTGACGAACCGGTCCACTGCCACAGGGCACCCGACGGGTAGGTACCGACGAAGATGGCGCCATCGGGGGCAGCACTCATCGACCAGACGGTGTCGCGTCCGAACGGGGAGCCGTGGTCCTTGAGCGTGCTGGTGCCCGTCGTCCAGCTGTACAACCGGGCACCGGTGGCGGTGTTGACCGCGAAGGTGACGGTGCGTCCGACCACGACCAGGCCCCAGGCGTCGATGCCCTCCGGCACCCGGGCCATGAACACCCGGTCACCGGTGACCACGTCAATGACCTGGAAGTTGGCGGTCACCTGGGCGTTGCCGGAGGTGACGAAGTAGGCCAGGTGACGGCCCGAGGCGTCCTTGCCGAAACCGGTGACCGGCGACAGCACGCGACCACCGCCCACCTCACCGACCTGGGCTCCGGTGCCGAACACGGATGGACCGGCTGTCAGCGCGGGCGCCGGCAGCGGTGAGCCGGCCAAGAGGCCGATTGAGAGACACAGGGATACCAACAGGGCGAGGGCGCGACGCATGAAAAAAACTCCGAGGGGATGAGGGGAACCGCCCTTTGAGGGTAATCGACCGTGCTGGGGCAATCCTAATCGGGGCCTGAGAATTGCACCGAATGGACTCAGAAAATGGCGCCGGCGGACCACAGGCCCGCCGGTCCGGGTCTCTCAGCTGATGGCGACGAACTGGTTCGTGCGCGACGACTCGATCATCGCCTCGCAGACCTCGACCACCCGTGCGCCCTCGTCGAGGGTGACGATGGTCGCGCCCTCCTTGCCGAGCACCGCGTCGCGGAAGTTCTCGTGCTCGGTGCGCAGCGGCTCCGGCTTCGGGATGGCGAACCGGGTCATGTCACCCTCGGAGACGCCACGGAAGTTGGCGATGTCGTCCCAGGTGGTCTCGACGGTGCCGTTGCTGAAGAAGGTCAGGTCGGCGGTCAGGGTGTCGGCGACGAACATGCCTCGTTCACCGGTGACCACGGTCAATCTCTCCTTGGTCGGCGAGAGCCAGTTGACCAGGTGGTTGCTCATCAGGCCTCCCGACAGGGTGCAGGTGGCGCTGACCATGTCCTCGTACTGGCGGCCCGACTTGAACATCGATCGGGCGGCGACCATTTCGTACTTGCGCTGGGTGACCCAGGCGGTCAGGTCAATGTCGTGGCTGGCCAGGTCCTTGATGACGCCGACGTCGGCGATCCTGTTGGGGAAGGGACCCTGACGCCGGGTGACGATCTGGTACAGGTCGCCCAGGTCACCATTCTCGAGCCGCTTGCGCAGGCTCTGCAGCGCAGGGTTGAAGCGTTCGATGTGCCCAACGGCGCCGATCAGTCCCTTCGACTCAAAGGCTTCGGCCAGGCTGCGGGCGGCCTGGGCCGAGGCGGCCAGTGGCTTCTCGATCAGGGCATGCACGCCGGCCTCGGCGAGCTTCAGGCCGATCTCCTCGTGGGTGAATGTCGGCGCGGCGACCACCACGTAGTCGAGGTCGACCTCGAGCAGGGCATCGACGTCGGGCAGCACGGGCAGGTCGCCGGCCACCCCGAACGGGTCCTGTCCGGAGGCGTCGGCGACGGCGACCAGCTCGACCCCGTCAATGGCACGCAGGTTGCGGGCGTGGTTCTTGCCCATCGAGCCGATGCCGATGAGTCCGGCGCGAAGGTTCGCCATCAGGCACCTGCCTTCACTGCCGCGTTCACGGCGGTGACGATGCGCTCCAGATCATCCTGGGACAACGAGGGGTGCACCGGCAGCGAGATGACCTCGGCGGCGGCACGCTCAGTCTGCTCCAGGTGCTCCGGGCTCTTGAACGTCTCCAGGCGGTGGTTCGGAATCGGGTAGTACACCCCG
The DNA here is from genome assembly GCF_017355265.1 of Tessaracoccus sp. SD287. Classification (GTDB taxonomy): domain Bacteria; phylum Actinomycetota; class Actinomycetes; order Propionibacteriales; family Propionibacteriaceae; genus Aestuariimicrobium. The sequence goes on along the minus strand of NZ_JADIJQ010000027.1, from coordinate 11,792 downwards.
CAGCCGACCTGGTACTCGTTGCGCAGCACCTCGACGATGCGGTCACGGTCCTCGGTGACGCGGATCGTGTACTGGTGGTAGACGTGGGTGGCCTCGGGGGCAACCTTCGGGGTGATGACGCCCTGCAGGTTCTCGTCCAGGAAGGCGGCATTGGCCCGGCGGGTCGCCGTCCAGCCCAGCACCTTGGTCAACTGCACCCGTCCGATGGCGGCATGCACGTCGGTCATCCGGTTGTTCAGTCCGACGACCTCGTTGGCGTACTGCTTCTCCATGCCCTGGTTGCGCAGCAGCCGCACCTGGCGGGCGATCTCGTCGGTGGCGCACGAGACCATGCCACCCTCACCCGAGGTCATGTTCTTCGTCGGGTACAGCGAGAACATGCCGAACTCTCCGAAGGTGCCGACCGGCGCCCCGTTCCAACTGGCGGCATGGGCCTGGGCGGCATCCTCGAACAGCATCAGGCCGTGCTTGGTGGCCAACGCCTGGAAGGCGTCCACGTTGAAGGGGTGGCCGTACAGGTGCACCGGCATGATCGCCTTGGTGCGTTCGGTGATCTTGGCCTCGGCGTCGGCCGGGTCCATGCAGTAGTAGTCAGGCTCGATGTCGACGAAGACGGGGGTGGCGCCGGTGATGGCCACCGAGTTCGCGGTCGCGGCAAAGGTGAACGAGGGCACCAGCACCTCGTCGCCGGGGCCGATGCCGTTGGCCAACAGACCCAGGTGCAGACCGGAGGTGCCGGAGTTGACGGCGACGCAGGTGCGTCCGGCCGTCATCACCTGGGCGAACTCCTCCTCAAAGGTCTTCACCTCGGGGCCCTGGGCGATCATGCCGCTGCGCAGCACCCGATCGACGGCGGCCCGCTCGTCGTCACCGATGATCGGCTTGGCTGCGGGAATCGGCTGGGCTGCGTGGTTCATGGGGTTCACTTCGTTTCCTCCACCAGAGTGAGTTGCTCGTTGTCCTCGACGAATTCATCGCCCGTCCTGGGGTCCTGCCAGCGGCGCTCGCCGACCGCCTCCAGCGGCAGGCCCGAGCGGCCCACCCACTTGATGCGGCGGGCAGGGACACCGGCCACCAGAGCGTAGTCGGGCACGTCCTTGGTCACGACGGCGCCGGCGGCCACGGTGGCCCAGCGCCCGATGGTGACCGGCGCGACGCACACGGCGCGCGCGCCCACCGAACTGCCCTGCCTCAGGGTCACGCCCACGGCCTCCCAGTCGTCGGCGCTCTTGGCGGTGCCGTCGGGGTTGATGGCGCGCGGGAAGGTGTCGTTGGTGAGCACGGCCGCCGGGCCGATGAACACGCCGTCCTCGAGGTGGGCCGGTTCGTAGACCAGGGCGTAGTTCTGGATCTTGCAGTTGTCACCGACGTGCACACCGCTGCCGATGTAGGCGCCACGACCGATGACGACGTTCTCGCCGATCACCGCTCCGCCGCGCACCTGCGCGAGATGCCACACCGATGAGCCATCACCGATCTGGACGCCATCATCAAGATCAGCCGACGGCTGGATTCGAGCGTTGCTCACAGTTCCTCCACTTCCACGCGGCCGGGCAGCCCCTGGCACGCGAGTCATTCTGTCACGTCGCCTTTGCCGCCGGGGTGACATCCCCCTCGGAACGCGCTGGCAGGGCTGTCGTGGCCCGTGTGTCGATGCCGCTGAGCAGCACTCCGAAGGCCGCGCACCACCAGACCAGCGAGACCGCGAAGTTCTTGAACAGGAACAGGTCGAAGTTGAACCCGACCAGGCACGCGCACACGGCCGAGGTGACCACCACATTGGCGGCGCTGCCACCCTTCAGCCACCGCGCCGCGAGCGGCCAGACCACCGCGATCAACAGGATCAGGCCGAGGATCCCCAGTTCGGCGATCACCTCGAGGTACAAGGAGTGCGAGTGGTACAGCGTGTAGCCCAGCGGCGAGGTGACCCGGCTTCGCCACGGGTGCGGCTGCCACCCCGACTCGTAGCTGAACCACGGCCAGATGACGCCGCTGCCGAGCCCGAACAGCACGGTCAGCGGATGGTTGTCCCAGTTGTCGATGCCGACCCGCCAGGTCATCAGGCGCCCCGCCGAACGCTCGTCCAGGCGCCCCAGGATCGGGGACGAGACAATCGCCACCAGCACCGCGATGCCACCCAGGACGTACACGCTGGGCGGCAGGTTGCGGAGCCGTTCACCGGCGCCGGTGTGCTGGCGACCGAGACGGATGACCAGCAGGACGACGAGCACGCCCACCATCAGCAGGCCACCGCGGGACCCGGTGAGCAGCACCAGGACCAGGTGGGCCACCGTCATCCACAACGAGAGCCGCGGCCGGTACTGGTTGAGGAAGTTGGCCAGCGCGATGGCGCCGGCGATGACCAGCACCACCGGATAGACCGCCGACCCGCCGACCTGTGTCCACAACCGCGGCTCCAGGTCGCCCTGGGTGATCGAGACCCGCAGCCAGCCGAGCACCGAGAACGGGATCAGCGCCAATGACACCCACCAGAGCAGCCGCAGGCGTCCGAGTCGGGGGGTGAGCGCCATCACCACGAACCCGGCCCACATGCCGAACAACGCGTTCAGCAGCGGCACCAGGACCGTGGCCTCGGGGACGGGGGTGACCACGTGGGCCTGGCCGACCCAGATGATCGGATCGCTCCACAGCGTGGTCAGCATCGCATAACCGAACAGGCCGGTGGCCGCGGCCAGGCAGGCCCACGCCGCCACCGAGATGCGTCCCAGGGCCCCGCCCTGCTCCTGGCGGAACCGGACCACCATCAGCACGACGCCGACGAGGACGAACAGGGGGGAGACGACCGTGAACATCGTCACCTGGCCAAGACCCCACACCGGGGACTCGAAGTTGACCAGGGACATGACCGACAGCCACGCCACGAAGGCCCACCCGTACCAGGTGATGGCCTGCGCCAGGGGACTGCTGTGCGAAAGCTGCGGTCGCCTGGCCATGGGGACAAGGGTACGACCCAACCACGCGCGGCAGTGAACCGATGACCGGACGCCACCTCGGCGGCGTCACCGGGTGCACGGACGTGCCGGTCCCCCGCCACGACGGGCGAGCATCTACGATGGCGGGGTGACTGACGTGACCCGCACCCCGGCAACTCCTTCGGCCGTTGACACCCTCTACGAGGACGACAAGGCGCTGGACGTCATCGGCTACCTGATGTCGCTGAAGCGCTACCTGGTGCCGGCGGCCATCGTCGCCGCCTTGGTGCTGGTGCTGGGCAGCGCGTTCGCGTTGACCCGCCCCGACACCTATGTCGCCGAGGCCACCGTCAGTCTGGTGCCGGGACCGGTCGAGACCGAGGCCGACGCCACCCAGCAGGCGGCGATGCTGCCGATGGTGGCGCGCAGCTATTCCCAGTTGGCGAACTCACCACTGGTCCTGGACGCCGCCGCCAAGCAATTGGACCCCTCCGGCGACATGACCGGCGGGCTCCTCAAGCAGGGCCTGACCGTCGGCTGGCCCAGCAACTCGCTGGTGCTGACCTTTGCGGTCAAGGCGGACTCGTCGCAGGAGGCCATCCGACGGGTCACCACCATCGCCAACACCTTCGTCGAGACCGTGCCGCAGGCCACCGAGGCCACCGGTGGGGTCGCCCTGGGCGCCAAGGTGATCTATCTGCAGCAGGGCCCCGTCGAGCCCGAGCCGTCCACCACCCCGGAACTGCTGGCCGTCTCGCTGGTGGGAGCCATCGCCGTGGGCTTCCTGGTCGCCGTCGCCCTCGACGTGACCGTGGGACGCCGCCAGCGCCGCCGGGCTAGGGCTGCCTGACCAGCGTCCGGGCGGTGGCAGTGAGGGTCTCGCGGCGCTTGGCCTGCATCTGCAGCGCGGCGATCGCGGCCGCCATGAACAGGAACACCCAGTAGTAGCGCAGCGACGAACTGGGGACGATGCCGATGACGGGCATGAGCACGCTGACGGCCACCGCCGAGACCTCCCGCCAACCGGCGGTGATGCGCAACTGCCACAGGCCGCGGTAGGCGATCTGCACCCACACCAGGAGGTAGGTGATGGCTGCGGGCAGCCCGTACATGGTGACCAGTTCCAGCAGCAGGTTGTGCGGGTCCATCAACATGTTCGGGTACAGCGCCCCGGCGTCCTCGCGGAACAGCACCATGTTGCTCCACCCGGCCCACAGCCGGGCCGGCTCGGCGAGCAGCATCTCGATGGTGTTGCCGATAATGTCGCCGCGCAGCGCCGTCGAGGAGTTCTGGACGAACGGGGTGGCCATCAGGAACATGCCGGCCGCCAGGGCGCACAGCACCAGCAGCAGCATGTGGGGCACCGAGAGCAGCCGCCGTCGGGTCATCCGGGCAGCGATGAACGCGACCAGCGCCATGCCGACGACCAGACCGATCAGCGCGCCACGTGAACCGATCACCACGATGAAGAAGGTCAGCACCAGCAGGGCCCCGATGCGACAGATCTTGACCAGCGGCCCCTTGCGGGTGCCCAGCAGCAGTTGGGCGGTCAGGATGACGCCGAAGATCGCCATGGCCACCGAGAAGTCGTTGTAGTTGGGGAAGAACGAGGCGACGATGAACCGGTTGCCGGCGACGGCGGCGGCGGTGTTGGCGTCGGGATAGATCAGCGGCAGCAGCTTGATTCCCGAGACGACCTCGAAGATGGCGCTGAGCAGGCAGATCCACAATCCCAGCAGCATGCCGTCCATGAGGTGCTTGAACGCTTTGCGGGTGGCCGAGGTGCAGGTGACGGCGGCGACCATCGCCATCATCACCAGCATGATGGTGGCGTTGTTCACCAGCGGGACGCCCGGGTTGCTGAGCCAGGCGTAGGTCGAGAGCACCAAGGCGGTGAGCAGGAAGACCCACATCAGAGTCGACTGGCGCGACGGCCAGCGGATGCCGTCCCAGACGAGGACCGCGATCGGCAGCAGCCCGGCCAGCACCACGCTCAGCGGCAGCCGCAGGATGAGGAACACGGCCACCACCGCCAGCAGGATCGTGGCGTCACGGCGCCGGCGCACCATCGGCAGGCTGGTCTGGCTCACGGGTTCCTCCTGCTGGGGCGCTGGCCCAGGTCGTCCAGCAGGGTCATCAACTGCCGGGCGTTGGCGTCGGCATCGTAACGGTCAGCCACGATCCTACGGGCCGCCTGTCGCTGGGCCGGGTCCTTGGATCGCTCGGCCCAGTCCGCACACGTGGCGGCAATTTCGTCGGCGGTGGGCGTCGCCGACATCAGCGCACCGCCGGGGCCCTGCCCGGGGACGATCTCGTCGATGGCCCCGACCCGAGGGGCGATGGTGGGCACCCCGTGCGCCATGGCCTCCATGATCGAGACCGGGACGCCTTCGGACTCCGAGGTGTTGACGAACAGGTCCACCGGTTGGCCGGCCAGGTGGGCGCGCACCTGGTCGGGGCTGACCTGACCGGCCCAGGTGATGCGCAGGTTGGCGGGCAGGTCGGCGGCGCTGGCCTGCAGGCTGGCCAGCAGCGGTCCCCCGCCCAGGTGCGTCCAGGCGATGGTGAGATCGGGACGGGATGCAGCCAGGGCGCGGCAGGCGTCGACCAGCCGGTCGATGCGCTTGACGGGCAGCGCGCTGGCGACGCTGAGCAGGTGCAGCTGACCCGCTGGCGAGGTGGCGCTCGGCGCGTCCGGGACCCGGGTGCCGAGCGGGGCATGGTGGGCGACCTCGGCGGGCACCCCGAACGTTTCGACGGCCAGGCGGGCGCCGCTGCGGCTGACGGCGAACAACCCGTCCAGACCGGGCGCGAGTTGCCGCTTGAGCCCATGGAACCCCGCCGGGTGCCGACTCTCGTGCAGGTCGTAGCCGTGCACGCGGGTCGCGACGGCATGCACGCCGCGTCCCTTGGCCAGCAGCGCCCCCAGCGTCCACACGTCGAACCAGTAGCTGTAGACGACGTCGATGGGGTGGTGGCGGCGGGCCCAGGTGATGAGCAGGTCACGCACGAGGAGGGCATTGCGGGTGGCCTGCAGCGCCTCCTTCGCCGTCGCCATCGTCAATCGGTGGTTGCTGCGCAACCAGTTCAGGTCGCGCCACCACAGCGGGCTGACCAGCGCCTTCAGGCTTGCCCGCAGCCTGGCGGCGGTTCCGGCGCGGGCCAGGGTCAGGTCGACGGCGACCCCCGGCACGTCCGCGGCCTCACCGTGGGCCGACCAGGGCATGACGGTGACGGTGCGACCGCCCTCGGCCCAGTGCGCCGCCTCGGCGGCGACGAACTGCTCCCCCGGCGGGTACGGGAAGGCGCGGGTCGCGACGAGCACGTGCATGGGTGTCAGTCTGCCACCCCAGTAGCATGGCGAGGTGAGTGATGACTCCCGCCCGACCGAGGTGGCCCCGCCCGTCGACGAGACGCCCCCACCGGCGCCGTCCGGGGTCATCGGCAGGGTTCGGGCCAGGCTCGCCGGTCAGGACTTCCTCAAGAACGTGCTGACCCTGATGACGGGGACGGCGTCGGCGCAGGTGCTGCAGTTCCTGGCCATGATCTTCGTCGGACGCCTGTTCACCGCCGCCGAGTTCGGTGTCTACGTGCTGGTGATGTCGGCGGTCTCGGCGGTGGTGCCGATCGCTGCCGGACGCTACGAGTTGGCGATCGTGCTGCCGCGCCGCGACAACGACGCCCGGCAGTTGCTGCGGTTGTGCACCTGGATCAATGTCGCCGTCAGCCTGGCCACCATCGCCGTGATGCTGGTGATCAGCCCCTGGCTGGCGCGCCTGATGACCGACCAGTCCCAGGCAGATGCCGCCAGCATTGAGGCGGGGCTGCGTTTCTGGTTGTACTTCACCGGGCCCATGGTCTTCCTGGTCACCCAATTGGGGGTGATGTCGTACTGGCTGACCCGCACCCGGAACTTCCGCCAGGTGGCCCAGAACAAGATCTACCAGTCTGTCTCGGTCTCGGGCCTGCAGGTCGGCACCGGGGCGGTCGGCATGGGCGTCTCGGGTCTGGTCATCGCCACCATCGTCGGCTACGCCGCGTCGCTGTGGAACCTGCTGCGCAAGACCCGGGGGCAGTACCGCATCGACGGTCCGGCGCGCAGCAAGCGGGAACTGGCCCGGCGCTACGTCAAGATGCCGGCCCTGAACGGGCCGAATGCGGTGGTCGACTCGGTGCGCCTCAACGGCATCAACGCCCTCGTGGGTGCGAACTACGCAGCCGGCCCGGTGGGCCAGTTCGGCATGGCGTGGCGGTTGTTGCAGGCGCCAATGGGGCTGATCAATGCCGCCGTGGCGCAGGTCTTCTTCCAGCGCCTGGCCACCGTGGAGCGCGGCCAGATGACCGGCATCGTGCGGATGGCGATCGTGCGTTCCATGGTGATCGGCATCGTCCCATTCGCGCTGATCTGGTCGCTGGGGCCGTGGATCCTGCCGTTCGTGCTGGGCGGGGACTGGACGTTGGCCGGCGAGATCTCGCGGGTGCTGGTGCCGTGGCTGTACCTGAACTTCATCACCTCACCGATCAGCACGGTCTTCGTCACCGTGCACCGCCAGCTCACCATGCTGCTGTTCTCCATCGCCTACATGGTGGTGCCGCTGTCCATCCTGGGCTTCTTCGCCGGTGACCTGCTGACCACCATGGCGCAGGTCTCGTGGGCGATGGCGGGGCTGCTGGTGGTCTTCCTGCTGCTGGCGCTGCTGGTGAGCTGGCAGTACGACCGCGGTTTCGGGTTCCGGGCCGACGAGGTCGACGTCGAGGTGGAGCAGGCCGAGCAGCAGGTCACCGGCGAGGAGCCGCTGGACCGCTGAGCGGCTAGGCGCCCACGTTGGGCAGCGGACGGCCCGAGCGCAGCGCCGGACGGGTGAGTTCCTCGGCGAAGGCGGGGTAGACGATCGCCTCATTGAACTCGGACTCCCAGCGCTGACGGGCGGCGCGGCAGAAATCCTGGTACCGCTCGGCTGGCGCGGTGACCAGGGAGTTCAGTGCGGCGGCGGCCTCCAGGTCGGTGAACTCCTTGGGCAGCAGGTAGCCGTTGACCCCGTCGCGGACGATCTCGGCGACGCCACCGACGTCGGTGGCCACCACCGGAATGCCCAGGGCGATCGCCTCCATGATCGAGACCGGAACCCCCTCGGACTCCGACACGTTCACGAAGGCCACTGGCCGCAGCTGGCGGTAGCGGTCGGGCAGTTCGGTGTTGGGCACGTACCCGGGCAGATCGACCATGTCGGGGGGCAGCACCTGGTCGGCGGCCGCCTTCACCGCCGCCACCTGGTCACCCGAGCCGAAATGGGTCCAGCCAATGTCGTGGCCGGCCTCGCTGGCCCGGTGCAGGATCGCGGGGATGCGGTCGACGCGCTTGACGGGCAGCACGAAGGAGCAGCTCACCACCAGGGCCGGGTCCTGCTGGCATTGGACCGGCGCGCCCGGGTCTCTGGTACCGAGCCGCCGGGTGGTGATCTTGGGTGCGTAGCGCGGGTGGCTGCGGCGCAGCAGGTCGGTGCCGTGGTCGGAGACGGGATGCACTTCGTCGTAGGCCTCGAGCAGCAGGCGTCTCGCGGGCAGGTGGCCGAACGGTGATTCCTCGGGGTACAGGTCGTAGCGGTGGGCCCTACTGACCAGTTTGGCGACCGGGATGCCTCGTCCTCGCAGGGCCTCGGCGAGCAGCATCCCGACCCGTGCGGTGACGTGCAGCCAGTAGGAGTAGATGACCACCTGGTCGCCGGCGGCGAGCTTGAGACCGTCGAGTTGGTCCACCAGGTGCTTCAGGCTGTCCTGGGCGCGACCCTCGAACAGCGCCTCCATGGCGGCCTTGCCGGGATGCAGCGGGCTGTGGGCCACCCTGGTTGCGGTGTGGCGGAGCCCACGCAGGATGGCGGGGGCCGCGGCGACGCCGCTGGGGCGGGGCGACCCGGCGCGCAGCACCGTGCAGTTGTCGGGCACGGCCCGGGTCTGGGTGGCGTCCTGACTGGTCTGGGTGGCCACGACCACCACCCGGTCGAAACGGGCCGCCAGATGGCCGATCTCGTTCTCCAGGAACTCCTCCCCCTTGGCGAAGGGGAAGACATTGGTCAGCAGGAACACGACGCTCGACATGGTTTCGAGTCTAGTGACGGTCTGTCCCGGGGGTGCGGAGCCCTCCGCGTCAGGGGGGATGGCTCGACGATGCGGTTCGACGAATGCGCACGGGCGCCGACTCCGAGGCGTACATCAACCGACGGCGGCCCCCAGCAACGTGCACCCAGTGGGCGATTTTCGTCGCAGGGCGGCCCATGAGGCTCACGCGGTGCACATCGCTGGGCTGCCCCGGCCCCCTAGACTCGGGCCATGTCGAAGGCCCGCGTCATCTACCACGTGCCCTATCCGCTGCAGTTCAGCAACCCGACCGGCGGTGGGGTGCGGCCGGTGAAGATGTTGCGGGCGTTGCAGGAACGCTACGAGGTTGCCGTGGTCGCCGGCACCGCCGCCGAACGCCGGGCCGCGATCGGTGAAGTGATGGCCTCCATCCGGGCCGGGGTCTTCTATGAGTTCTGCTATTCGGAGTCATCGACGATGCCGACCGCGCTGACCGAGACCCACCACCTGCCCACTCACCCGCTGCTCGACTTCTCATTCTTCGGCCAGTTGCGCCGCCATCACGTGCCGGTGGGTTTGTTCTATCGCGACATCCATTGGCGCTTCCCGATGTACAAGGAGGGCACCAGTCTGCCCAAGCGGGTGGCCGCGAAGGCGGCCTACCGCTACGACCTGCTGGCCTATGGCCGCACGGTGGACCACCTGTTCCTGCCGAGCGTCGAGATGGCCGCCTACGTGCCGCTGCCCCGGTCGGTGCCGGTCTCGGCGCTGCCCCCGGGTCACGAATACGGGGGCCACGAGAGCGGTGAGGAGTTGGTCGGTGACCGGCCCAACCATCCGGTGCGGCTGTTCTACGTCGGCGGCACGAAGTCGAACTACCGGTTGCACGAGTTCCTGGCCGCGGTGCAGGCGCGTCCCGAGGTGTCCATGGTGGTGTGCACCCGGGCCGAGGAATGGTCCAACGCCCGGGCGGGCTACGCGGAGTTCCTGGCCGACAACATCAACGTCGTGCACGCCAATGGGCCCGAGACCACGCCGTACTTCACGGCGGCCAACGTGGCGGTGGTGGCGACCGAACCCCAGGAGTACTGGAACTTCGCCGCGCCCCTGAAGGTCTATGAGTACCTGGGCCACGGACTGCCGATCATCGCCAGTGAGGGTTCGCTGGCGGGCCGGTTCGTCGCCGAGCACGGGCTCGGCTGGACGGTCCCCTACCGGCGGGAGGCGTTCAGCGAGCTGCTGGGCGAGCTGGACGCCCACCCCGAGCTGATCGACCAGGCCCGCGAACGGGTGCTCGCGGTGCGGGAGGACCACTCCTGGGCCGGACGCGTCCGTGAGATCACTCGGGTGCTGGGTGAGGTGGACGTGCGGTCGCGTCCCCTGCGGGTGGAGCGTGCGGAATCGTGAAGACCGCGGTGAAGCAGGCCCACCACCAGAAACTGACGGCGTAGTTCTTGAACAAGTAGTAGTCGAAGACCCAGGCCACGAATCCGGCGACCAGGGCCAGGACGAGTCCGTCGCCGATGGTGCCGAACCCCGCTGCGGGACGGTGCCGCCATGCCGTGGCCAGTCGGGCCAGGATGACCCCGACCAGCACCCCCATTAGGGCCAGGCCGACGATCCCGAGTTCGACGCCGACGCCGAGCAGCACCGAGTGCGGGTTGGTGAGCACGTCGCCCTCACTGGTGTGCACCTGCCCGCGCCACGGCACCGTCCAGTAGCGGGCGTCAAAGGCGTACCACGGCCACAGCCGTCCCGAGCCGACGCCAAGAATTGCCGTCAGCGGGTCGCTGGTGAAGACGTGCCAGGCCGTGGCCAGGTTGTCGGCCCGCAGCTCGTCGCCGAAGACGAGCAGCCGGCGGGCGGCGGGGACGAGGGCAACCATCAGGGCGCCGATGGCGACGACGGCGGCCAACGCGGCCGCGGCCAGCCGGGTGCTGATCCGCCGGCCCAACCAGACCAGCACCAGCACGGCCAGCACGGCCAGGCTCAGCAGGCCGGAGCGTGACCCGGTGAGCAGCAGGCAGAGGATCGAGGCGGCGGCGCCGACCAGCGACCAGCGGCGCCGGTGTCCCTGCCAGGCGGCGCTCAGGAACAGTCCGGTGCACAGCAGGAAGACCAGGTGAATGGTTGCCGACCCGCCCATCCCGGTGGCCAGCCGTGGTGAGTCGTGCACCCCGACAGCCCGTGGCCAGGCGGCCAGCGAGCTGACGATCAGCAGCCAGCCGGCCCACCACAGGCGTGCCACCCGTTGGGCGGGCGGGATGAGCACCACCACGATGACACCGGCGGCCATGGTCAGCCACGCCGTCAGCAGCGGGACGAGCCGGTGCGCCAGCATCGGGTGGGTCCAGGTGTCGGGTGGGACGGCGGAGGGCGTGGTGCGGGAGGTGACCAGCGACTCGCCGCTGACCAGGGCCGAGACGGCGGCATACAGCAGGACGGCCGTGAAGGCGCCCATCCCGACCCAGCCGGGCCGGCGCAGGTCCTTCAGCGCCCCCCAGGCCAGCGGCAACCCGAGGGCGACGACCAGCGCGTAGCCGAGCAGGAAGGCGCTCCACGTCCAGTCGGGGCCGAGCAGCCCGCGGCGCAGGTCGAAGAACTGCATGACGAGCAGCGCCGGCAGCAGGGCCCACCCGAGCAGTTCGCGGATCTTCACGTCCGCCACCCTATGCGGATGCGTCGTCCAAACCACACGTGGCGGACGGGTACGACGTCCGGATCGGGCCAATCCCGGCAGCACTCGTGACGCACAGGGCACAACGTCCGGTCATCCGGCCGACC
>NZ_JADIJQ010000026.1 GCF_017355265.1 Tessaracoccus sp. SD287 | reverse complement strand
GGGTGGCGGCACTGGGGAACTCATGACCTCACCCGCCGCCCGCTCACCACAGCGCCGCCAGGACGGTCACCAGGCCGGCACCGAGCAGACCGAACTCCACGATCCACATCAGGTCGCGCTCGCCGCGCCGTCCCACCAGACGGGCACACAGACCCATGACGAGCAGAAGGACACCGATCAACAGAAGAGGGGACACCAGGAGCTTTCGTTCGACGACCCGGGTGCGACGTGACGTGGCCCAGCACGGTTCCGGTCATGAGCGCACCACGGCGACCAGCGTCTGCCAGATCAGGGCCAGGTCGCCGAGCACCGAGTTCGTGCGCACATAGTCGCGGTACAGGGCCACCTTGCGCGGCAGGATCACCTCAACGTAGTGCTGCTCGGGGTCATCGGCGCCGGCCAGTTCGTCCTGTTCGTTGCGGTAGGTGATCGAGGCGGGGTCGGTGATGCCGGGACGCACCGACAAGATCTCGGCGGCGGCCTGTTCACCCCACATGGCGACGTACTTCGGCACCTCGGGTCGGGGCCCGACCAGGGACATGTCGCCGACGAACACGTCGATCAGCTGCGGCAGCTCGTCCAGTTTCGACTTGCGCAGGATCGCACCCACCCGGGTGATCCGGGCGTCATTGGCCGAGGTCACCAGGGAGCCCGAGTTCGCGACCGACATGGAGCGGAACTTGTGGATTCGGAAGAGCCGTCCGCCGAGCCCGACCCGCTGCTGCCGGAAGAAGACCGGGCCCGCCGGGTCGTCGACCTTGATCGCCAGCGCCGCAGCCAGGAACAACGGGGACCCGACCACCAGCCCGGCACCGGAGGCGACGAGGTCGAAGGCACGCTTGGTGGTGAACCGGCGCAGCCCGCCGCGCAGCCGCGCGGTCGTGGGGGTGCTGGTCATCGATGCTCCTTCGGTTCTGGTCAGGACAGGATGCGGCGAACCGCAGCGATCACCCGGTCGACCTGCTGGTCGGTCATCGAGCTGAAGATCGGCAGGCTCGCCACCCGGGCGAACTCCGCGCTGGCCACCGGGAACATGTCGGGGGTCAACTGGTAGGTGTCGCGCCAGTAGGGCTGCAGGTGCAGCGGGATGAAGTGCACCGAGGTGCCGACCCGCTCCTCGGCCATCCGCGCGATGAAGGTGTCCCGGTCGACCGGTGACGCGTCGGTCAGGCGGGCGACGTACAGGTGCCAGGCATGGCTGCTGTTCCCGGCGGCATGGGCGGGCAACTGCAGCGGCAGGTCTGCGAAGGCCTGGTCGTAGCGGGCGGCGATCGAGGCCCGGCGGGCGGTCATCTCGGGCAGGCGACGCAACTGCACCCGTCCCATGGCCGCGGCGGTGTCGGGCAGGTTGTCCTTGAAGCCCGGCGCCACGATGTCGTAGTGCCACGACGGCTTGCGCGAGGTGTAGCGGTCGAAGACGTCACGGTTGATGCCGTGCAGCCGCATCGTGCGCATGTGCTTGGCGAGCTCCGCGTGGGGGGTGACGATCATGCCGCCCTCGCCGGTGGCCATGGTCTTGGTGGCATAGAAGCTGTAGACGGTGGTGTCGTGGCCGTGGGTGCCGATCAGCTTGCCCTCGTTGCGGGTGGGCAGCGAGTGGGCGGCGTCCTCGACGACCTTCAGCCCGTGGGCGGCGGCGAAGTCGGTCAGCGCCTGGTTGGGCACCGACAGCCCCGAGAAGTGCACCGGTGCGATCACCTTGGTGCGTTCGCTGACACGGTCGGCGGCGTCGTCCAGGCTGAGGCACAACGTCTCGGGGTCGGAGTCGACGAAGACCGGGTCGGCGCCCAGGTAGCGGACGGCCTCGGCCGTGGAGGTGAACGTCCAGGCCGGCACCAGCACCTCGTCACCGGGCCCGACGCCGAGCGCCTCGTAGCTCAGGTGCAGCCCGGCGGTGGCCGAGTTGACGGCCACGGCATGGACCCCGCCGGCGCCCTCGGTGATGAAGTCGGCGAATTCCTTCTCGAACGCGGCCGCATTGGGGCCGGTGGTCAACCAGCCGTTGCGCATTGTTTCGACGACGGCATCGATTTCGGCCTCGGTGATGTCCGGAAGGGCGAAAGGAATGAAATCGTCGGTCATGCTTCGAATCTACCAGCGCAGCAGCGGACGACCACTGGTGAAGTCGACGACCACATCGGCCAGCCGCTGCGGACGATGCTGCTGCCAGTGGGCACGTTCCTGGGCGGCCCACAGGTCCCACCAGGGCCGGTAGCCCTCGCCGTCACGGTCCAGTGCCTGCAGCTTGCGGGTCTCGGCGTCCAGTTCGACCCACACCCCGGCGCTGGCCAGTTCACGGTTGTGCGGGGTGAGCGCCCCGCAGCCCTCGATGACGATGCCAGCGCCTGCGTCCAGCTCGACCCACCCGGAGGTCTGGTGGGTGACCCAGTCCCACGTCGGGTACCCGGGATTCTGGGCGCGCAGCATGTCGGGAATCATCGCCGCACCGGCGGCCAGGCCCTGCCACCCGGGGTAGCAGTCGTCCAGGCTCACCAGCTGCGTCCGCGCCAACGGGTCTGCCGGGTGGGCGTGCTGGGAGGCGCGGCTGCGCAGGTGGCTGACCAGCTCACGGGCCAGGGTGGACTTGCCGGCCCCGGAGCCCCCGTCGACGAGCAGCACGAAGCGGCGGTCTCCGCTCACCTGCAACACCTTGTCAGCGAGGTCCTCGATGATGCCCACGCCTCTCAGCTTCCCACGATCCAGAGGGTGTCGAACGTCCACGCCGCTCCCAGCGCCAGGACGCCGATGGCCAGCGCGATCATCACGGCAATCAGGTCGGCGGCACCCAGCCGGGACGTCCGGGCCCAGGTGCGGGGTCCGCCACCGAAGCCGCGAGCCTCCATCGCGGTCGCCAGCCGCGACCCGCGACGCACCGCAAACACGACCAGGGTGAAGGCCATGGTCAGCCAGCGCCGCAGCCGGTTGGTGTCGCCGAGTCCGCGGGCCCGGCGGGCCTGGCCCAGGGTGCGCCAGTCGTCCAGGAACAACCCGATCATCCGGACCCCGGCCAGGCTGCCCAGCACGAAGCGGGCCGGCAGCTTCAGCACCTGGGCCAGGCCGTCGGCCATGTCGGTGGGGTCGACGGTGGTCAGCAGCAGGATGCTGGGGATGCCGAGCGCGAAGACCCGGATGAACACCGCCAGCGCCAGCAGCAGCGACTGCTCGCTGACCACCACCAGCCCCCAGTCGAGGAAGACGCGGCCGTCCTGCTCACCGTAGAGCGCCATCGACAGGGCGGCGATGGGGGCCACCACCAGCAGGGGGATGAGTCGCGTCAGCATCCGCACGGTGCCGAAACCCACCCCGATCGCCAGTCCCAGGCAGCTGACGGCGACGATGGTGGCCGAGAGCCAGTCCAGGGTGATGATCACCGGAATGCTGAGCAGCACCGCGACCAGCACCCGGGTGACGGGATTGAGGCGGTTCATCGGACGACCTGCAGTCCGTGGTCGGTCAACCGCAGGTGGTGCTGGCCCAGCGCGGTGAGGTAGGCCGCGTCGTGGGTGACAGACAGCACGCTGGCGCCGGCGCTGACCTGCTGCTGCACGAGCCCGACGAGCTCGATCCAGGTGTTGCGGTCCTGCCCGAAGGTGGGCTCGTCCAGGATGATCACCCGCGGTCCGGTGGCGAGCACGGTGGCCACCGAGAGTCGCCGCTTCTCACCGCCCGACAGGGTGAACGGGTTCGCGTTGGCCAGCGGGGCCAGGCGCAGCGAGTCCATCAGGGCGTCGGTGCGTTCGGCGATGCGCGCCTCGTCCCAGCCCAGCGCGCGGGGGCCGGCGGTGAGTTCCTCACGCACGGTCGAGGCGACGAACTGGTGCTCGGGTTCCTGGAAGACGGTGCCGATGCGGGTGGTCAGGTCGGCCGAGTGCCACGTGGTCGGGTCGGGGGGGTCGACCTTGCGCCCACGCCAGCCGCGTCGAGCAGCCGGGCGCAACGCCTCGGCGGCCCGAACATGACCGGACAACGGGGGCAGCAGACCGGCCAGGGTCAATGCCAGGGTGGACTTGCCGACGCCGTTGGCCCCGGTCAGCACCATCGAGACACCCTGGGGCAGTTCCACGTCCAGGGCTTGTTGGACGACGTGGTCGAGGCTGCGTCCGATGGACAGGTCGTGGGCGGACAGGATCGCCGGAGTGCCTCCGGTCGCGGGTGCCCCGCCCGCCGTCGGCAGGGCGACCGCTGGGACCGGGGCGCCCGGCACCCAGACGCCGGCGGCGAGCAGGGCGTCGCGGTGCGCCTGGATGGTGGCGCGGGCCGGTCCGTCGGCGAGCACGCCGCCCTCGGGTCCCAGGACGATGACCCGGTCGACCAGGTCGAGCCAGGTGTCGACCCGGTGCTCGACCACGACCAGGGTGCGATGGCGGTCGGCCACCGCCCGTCCGACGGCGTCGACGACCTGGGTGATGCCGTCGGGGTCAAGATTGGCTGTCGGTTCGTCCAACAGCAGGATGTCGGCCTGCATGGCGATCGCCCCGGCCAGCGCCAGACGCTGCTTCTGGCCCCCCGACAGGGCCGAGGTGGGGTGGCGCAACGAGACGTCCAGGCCGACCTCGGCCAGGGCGTGGTGCACCCGCGGCCAGATCTGTTCGCGGGGCACCTGCAGGTTCTCGCAGCCGAAGGCGACGTCATCACCGACCCGGGCCAGCACCACCGACGACTCCGGGTCCTGCTGGACCAGCCCGACCCGGCCGATGCAGCGGGTCGGGTGGCGTCCATCGATCAGCAGGCGGCCGGCCTGTTCGCCCTCGTCGCCGGAGATGACCCCGGCCAGGGCGTGCAGCAGGGTCGACTTGCCCGAACCCGAGGCGCCCAGCAGCAGCACCCGCTCGCCCTCGGCGATGGTGAAGCTGAGCTCGCGCACCGCCCAGTTCCGGCGTGACGCGTGGCGCCACCCCCAGTCCTGGGCGGTGATCAGGGCAGCAGCGGTCACGCCTGGCTTCCGGTGCTGACCTCGCGGCCAGACGCGAACCGGTCCAGGGCGCCGGTGCCGGCCAGCGCCTTGGTGAGCAGCCATCCGAGCACCCCGGCCAGCACCGCGCCGGACAGGGCCAGGCAGCCGAGGTAGATGGCGTTGAACTCGAACGACTTGGCACGGTTGCCCAGTACCCATTCGAGCAGCCAGGCGCCGGCGCCGGCGCCCACACCGGCGAGCATGGCCACCGACAAGGTGAAACGTCGGTACAGGAAGACGAGCAGGACCAGTTCGGCGCCCAAACCCTGGGCCAGGCCCGAGTAGAGGGTGGTGATGCCCCACTGGTTGCCGATGGCGGCAGAGACGGCGGCGGCAATCACTTCGACGAGCACGGCGGCGCCGGGCTTGCGGATGATCAGGCCGCCAGCGACACCGCCGAGCAACCAGATGCCGACCGCCAGCCCGCCCAGACCCGGGGTGAGGGCGTCCATGGCGCCGAACCAGACGCCGCCGATGCCGTTCCAGACCCAGAAGATCAGGCCGATGGCCACGCCGAGCACGGCGGTGACGACGATGTCGACGACGCGCCAGCCGCGGTGGGCCCGGGGGGCGGTCAGGTCGTCGGTGTCGGTGACGTCGGGGGTGGCGCCCGAGGTGGCGCCTGAGGTGGAGGAACTCCTGGTGGTGGTCACGATGTGTGCCCCTTTCGAATTGGGCACGGGTGCATGTCGACTTTCGACATGAAGAGCATCTCCCTGCGCTGGCATGACCCAGATCAGGTGCGACGGTCGGGGCGAACTAGCCCCCTCTCAGCCCGGTTCCCGGACTCCCGTGGGTGTTGTGATCCACTATAGGCCGGTCAGGCGGAGGTGGAACACGCGCGTCCACCCGACCGGTGGGCCATGCACGCATCTGACATGTGGGCCACGCACCCTGACGTCGGGCCAGGCCCTTGATGCTGGATCAGCCACCCCCGCCAGCTTCCCCAGCAATGTGCACCCAGTGACCCCAACTCGGGCATGACGGCGCTGATTGGCTCACTGGGTGCACGTTGCTGGGTCACCGGACCAGGGGGAGCCGTCTGGCCACGGGAAATTGGCGTCTGCGCGCCAGCTCAGAGGGTGACCATGGTGCCCGTCGCCCGGGCCAACCCGTCTGCCAGCAGCGAGTCGAGGCAGCGTGCTGCCTGCGCCGGGTCATCCCACAACCCCAGCAGATGCTCACGGCTGCGTCCGTCGCGATGAGCGCGCAGGGCGGCCAACATCACCCCACGGCACTGCCGGTCGGTGCCGTGCCAGGCCTGGACCCGCCGAGGTGTCACCGATTCGGGGCGACCAGCTGCCAGCCAGGCGCAGTCGGGGCTCACCGGGCACTGGTCACAGGCAGGGGAGCGCGCGGTGCAGACCAGCGCTCCCAGTTCCATCGAGGCCGCCGCCCATCGGGCAGCCGTGGGCGCGTCATCGGGCAACCATCGCTCGGCTCGTCGCCGGTCGGCGGCACCCGGGGGTTGTTCGCCGACAGGCGACTCGAGCCTGGCCAACACCCGCCGGACATTGGTGTCCACCACCGGCGCGCGCCGACCGAAGCCGAAGCTGGCGATGGCCGCGGCGGTGTACTCACCCACCCCGGGCAGGGCGAGCAGGTCCTCGACCTCGGAGGGGACCAGCCCGCCGTGGTCGGAGACGATGGCGCGCGCCGCCGCGTGCAGGCGCAGTGCCCGGCGGGGGTAGCCGAGCCGTCCCCAGGCCGCCACTGCCTCGGCGGACTCGACAGCTGCCAGCGAGGCGGGGTCGGGCCAGCGGTCCATCCACTCCCGCCACGGGCCCAGCACCCGGTTCACGGGGGTCTGCTGCAGCATGAACTCGCTGACCATCACGCCCCACGGGGTGCACTCGGCGCGTCTCCACGGCAGGTCGCGGGCGGTGGTGTCGTACCAGTCGAGGACGTCACCGACCACCTCGGTGCAGGGACGGACGACCATGGCGTCCATCATGGCAGGCGCCCGGCACGCCTCCCCGACGCCTGCGCCGCCGATGCGTAGCCTCAAGCCATGACGACGCTGCTGCATCCGATCGGCCCGGAGCCGGAGGAGACCTACTGGAAGCGCCGCGCCCTGGTGCTGGGTGCCTTGGTCCTGGTTCTGCTGCTGCTCATCTGGGCGATCAGCAGCCTGTTCAACGGATCCGAGGACACCGGTGCGGTCCCGGTCGACCAGACCACCCAGGGGGAGTCATCAATCACCACTTCGAGCTCCCTCGAGACCCCCAGCATCGAGCCCTCAGGCAGCGGCGCGGCGAGTCCGTCGGGCTCCGAGAGCGAAGCGACCGACCCCAGCACCGCACCATCCTCCCCGGACACCAGCACGGACGCGACCCCGGACCCCACCGCCAGCCCCTCGACCACCAGCCCGGCCACGTCCAGCCCGGCCACGAGCGCCGCGTCGAGTCCTGCCACCAGCACCGCGTCCCCGACCGGTCCGGTGGTCTGCACCGCCGCCGAGGTCGTCCCCGGTATCACCGGTGCCACCCGGGTGAACACCGGCCGCACCGTCGACCTGAAGATCACCCTGACCAGCACCAAGACCTGTGTCATCGACTTCGCCACGGCGAGTTTCGAGATCCGCATCTATTCCGGGTCCGACCGCATCTGGTCGTCGAACGACTGCTCGACCCACCAGCCCAAGGGCCGCTCCACCCTGGCCCCCGGCAAGATGTGGGGCTACACGATCTCGTGGAACACCAAGCGCTCCCTGGGGGACTGCAAGCTCGACCCCTCCTTCCTGCTGCCCGGCACCTACGTCGCCACGGCGGTGCTGTCGGGCGGTGAACCGGTCCAGCACGTGATGACCGTGCTGGCCTGAGCCCACGGCGCGCGCCCGACCAGGTCAGGGGTCGGTTCGGGGCCAACCCCGATGGTGTGGGCGTCATTGGCGTGCAAGGGTCGTCAGCATGAGTTTCATCCTGCGTGTCCTGGCCACCGCCGCTGCCGTCTGGGTGGCCGCATGGTTGCTGCCCGGGGTCACGGTCGACGGCGGCAGCACCAGCGAGACGATCGTGGTGCTGCTGGCCGTGTCGGTGATCTTCGGCCTCGTCAATGCCGTCGTCAAGCCGCTGTTCAGCGCGCTCAGCACCTGCTTCATCATCGTGACCTTCGGGCTGTTCCTGTTCGTCATCAATGCGTTGATGCTGCTGCTGACCTCGTGGATCGCCGGCCAGCTTGACCTCGCCTTCCACGTTGATGGCTTTTGGTGGGCGCTGCTCGGCTCGATCGTGATCAGCCTGGTCAGCGGCTTCATCAACGCCGTCCTCGGCACCAAGCGCACCGAACGAGCCCACTGAGCCGCCAGTCGAACCTCGGAGCCCGGACGCCCGGGCCCGTACGCGCGCCGCCGCCTGTCTCCGAACGAACCGTCGGTGTCAGGACACGCTCGGGTCCAGCAGCGCCGCCTCGGTCATCCGCATCAGCCCGTCACGAATGGTGCGCGCCTGCTGCGCGGTGATGCCCTCGACGGTGGCCAGCTCGGCGGCCGTCGCCGCCAGCACGTCCTGCAAGGAACCGAAGTGCCCCAGCAGCGCCTCTGCCTGCGCCGAGGACATCCGCGGCACGCTCTGCAGCTGGCGGTAGCCGTGCGCCTGCACCTTGGTGTCCAGGTGCTGCGAACCGAAACCGAACGCCTCGGCGGCCCGCCCCAGGTCGAGCAACTCCTGGTCCGACAAGGCCTCCAGCCCCAGGCTCGCGGGCTTGTCGAGGTAGTCCCGGCGCAGCTGCTCCGACATCTCGTCACGGCCATGGCTGACCTCGGCCAGCTGGGTGCCCAGCAGCCGTCCCTCGACCCCGAGCACCACCAGCGCGTCCAGCACCTCCAGTTCGAGTCGCCGACTGAACTCCAGGCGCTGGGCCAACCGGACGACGTCGGCGACGCTGACCTGGTCCTGGATCTCCAGCACGTTCAACGCCCGCGCCATGGTGATGATCTGGGCGCGGTGGCTGAACATGGCCGTCAGCGCCTGGTTGGTGCGGGCCAGGATCAGCTGCGGTGAGACCACCGGATGCCGCTCGCCGTCGATGAACAGGGCCAGCGTCGACATCGACGCCGAGACGGTGACCACCGGCACCCCGGTCTGGCGCGAGACACGGTCGGCGCTGCGATGCCGGGTGCCGGTCTCGCTGGTGGGCAGGTCGCCGCGGGGGACGAAGTGGACCCCGGCCCGCACGATCCGCTGCAGGTCCTCGGTGAGGATGATGCCGCCGTCCAGCTTGGACAGCTCACGCAGCGCGCTCGGGGTGAACGGCACGTCAATGTGGAAGCCGCCCGAGGACACCTGCTGGACCTCGTCGCTGTTGCCCATCACGATCAGGGCGCCGGTGCGGCCGTGGACGATGCGCTCCAGCCCGTCGCGCATCGGGGTGCCGGGCGCGATCAGGGCCTGGTATCGCTGCAGGTTCTCGGGGGTCGGCATGCCCGAAAGTCTAGGTCGGGTCGGCGGACGCCCGGCCGCGGCACCGGCGATGGCCGTGAAAGTCCCTGTCGGTGCCCCCCTCTAGGGTGGGCACCATGGCCAAGACGAAGACCGAGGCATTCCATTGCACCGAGTGCGGTTGGACGAGCATGAAGTGGGTGGGCCGGTGCGGCGAGTGCCAGACCTGGGGCAGCGTGGTCGAGGCCGGGGCCCCGAAACTGCAGCAGGTGGCGTCGTCGGTGCCCATGACCCAGGCGATACCGATCTCGCAGGTGCCGCAGGGCCAGGCGGACCGCCGGTTGACCGGCATCGGTGAACTCGACCGCGTCCTGGGTGGCGGGCTGGTGCCCGGAGTGGTGGCGCTGCTGGCCGGCGAACCCGGCGTGGGCAAGTCCACCCTGCTGCTGGAGGTGGCCGCCAAGTGGGCCCGGGGCACCGGCCCCGGCGGCGCCGCCGAGCGCACCCTGTACGTCACCGGTGAGGAGTCCGCCGCCCAGGTGCGGTTGCGTGCCGAACGCACCCATGCCCTGGCCGACAACCTGTACCTGGCCGCCGAGAATGACCTCGGCACGGTGCTGGGGCACATTGAGCAGGTCGAGCCGAGCCTGCTGGTGGTCGACTCGGTGCAGACCATTGGGACGGCCGAGGCCGATGGCTCACCGGGTGGGGTGACCCAGGTGCGCGAGGTGACCGCCGCCCTGGTCAGGGTGGCCAAGCGCCGCGGGATGGCGGTGGTGATCGTCGGCCACGTCACCAAGGACGGGTCGATCGCCGGGCCCCGGATGCTCGAGCACCTGGTCGACGTGGTGCTCGCCTTCGAGGGGGACCGCCACTCGGGGTTCCGGATGGTGCGCGCCACCAAGAACCGTTTCGGGCCCGCCGACGAGGTCGGCTGCTTCGAGATGAATGACGCGGGCATCGTCGAGGTGCCCGACCCGACCCACATCTTCACCACCGAGCACGCCGAGCCCGTGCCCGGCACCTGCGTCACGGTCACCATGGAGGGCCGACGCCCGATGCTGGCCGAACTGCAGGCGCTGGTGGCGCCCTCGCCGTACCAGACCTCGCCGCGGCGCACCACGCACGGGCTCGAGAACGCCCGGGTGGCGCTGGTGCTGGCCGTGCTGGAACGCAAGGCACGCATTGCCCTGTCCCAGAAGGACGTCTACGTCTCCACCGTCGGAGGAGCGCGGGTCAGCGACCCGTCCATTGACCTGGCCGTGGCGATCGCCGTCGCCTCGGCCGCCGTCGACCGGAACTTTCCGCAGCGGGTGATCGCCATGGGTGAGGTCGGCCTGGCCGGGGACCTTCGCCGCGTCCCCGGGCTGGAGCGTCGCGTCGCCGAGGCGGCCCGGCTGGGCTTCGAGTTGGCGATCGTGCCCGCCAACTCGCGCGACAAGTCCCAGAAGCTGCCGCGGATGCACGGGCTGAAGGTGGTCGAGGTCGGGAGCCTGGCCGAGGCGTTGGGCGTGCTGGACCTGCGCCGGACCGTCACCTCCGACGACTGACCGTCCCGCTGACGCCCGGGAACGACGAACGGCCCGCCCCGAAGGGCAGGCCGTCCATCAATTCGTGGGGTGCGGGTCTCAGATGCGGACGTCGCCGCGGCCGGGGACCTCGAAGATTGCGGCATCCAGGCCGGGCTGGCCGTTCTCGGAGCTGAACTGCATCTTCACGCCGTCCAGCTCCTCACCGATCTCGATGCCAACCCAGTCCTCCACCCGCTGGGGGCTTCCCGAGATCTGCATCGTCTTGAGTCGAATCTCGCCGGGCAGGGCCCGGGGAAGCACCTCGGGGTCGGACTTCCACTTCAGGAAGTAGGGCAATTGGGGGTCGGCCATCAGACCCTTGATGCCAATCTGCTCCCATTCGAGCAGGCGGCCATCGGGGAAATGGCGCGAACCGGGCACGGCCTGACGTTCCAGGCGTGCTTCATAGGGGCTGAGGTCGTCCACCGACAATGCCCAACCGAGCCAACCGCCGCCCATTTCGGAGCGTGCGCGCACGGCCTGACCGAAGACGGCTTTGTCTGCGGCGGGATGGTCGAGGACCTCGACAGCCTCGATGTAGCGGCCGTCAGCAAGCGGCAGCAGGTTGTTGCGGGTACCGAAACGTGGGTGGAATCCGCCGTTGATGAACGATGCCCCCAAGGCATCGCCCAGACGCTCGACGGTGGACGCCAGACCCTCGGGTCCCGCTGCGAAGATCAAGTGGTCCACATGCATGACCTCATCATTGCCGACACCGTTGTCATCCACGAAATCGGCCCCTCCCAAAGGGGGGTATTGACAACGGCACCGGTGTGCTTCGGCTAGCGGGTGGCCGCGGTCGCGGGGTGCAGCGGCATCCGCCGGGCCAGGAAGCGCTCACACTCGCCGGCCAGGACCGCGTAGGCGTCGGCTCCGACCAGTTCGACCAGTTCGTCGCGGCCGGAACGAAACAGCGGCTCGTCGCCGACGTGGGCGGTCGGTGAGGTGGTGCAGTACCAGTCCAGATCGGCCCCGCCCGGGCCCCAGGCGTCGCGGCCGAACTCGCCGATGCTGACCTCCAGGGTGGGGGTGCCGTCACCCCGTTCGCCGTGGCGGTACTGGCGTCGGAACGGCAACTGCCAGCACACCTCCGGCTTGGTCTGCAGCGGCGGACGATCCTGGCGCAGTGCCAGCAGGTGCAGGGCGCAGCCGGCGCCGGCCGGGAAGTCGGGCCGGTTCAGGAAGATGCAGGCGCCGTCCAGTCGGCGGGTCTGCCTGCTGGACGCCGGACCCTCGCCGCCTTCGGGTTCGTCGCCGCCGTCGGGTTCCTCACCGCCGTCCTCGGACTCGGTGGCCCAGCCGTCCGCCGTGCCCTCGGCGTGGTGCTGCCACAGGGTGGGGTCGAGTTGCGCCACGAACCCGGCCACCCGCTGCTCGTCGGCAGGTTCGGTGAAATGGGCGCCGAAGGTGCAACAGCCGGCGTCCGGCTGGGACGCGTCGATGCCGCGACACCCTGACCCGAACACGCACGTCCAGGAACTGGTCAACCAGGTCAGATCGGCCTTCACCACCTGGTCGGGGTCGGCGGGGTCGACGAACTCGATCCAGTGTCGGGTGAAGTCGCCGGGTAGCTCATCGGAGAGCACCACCGGGGGCCGGGTGGTCATCGGGTGAGTGTAACGCCCGCCCCGATGGCGTCCGGCTTGCCGCGAGGCCGACCTCATGCTGGCGTTCGGGGATACTTTGGAACCGTGAGCGCTCAGAACCCGATCGTCCTGTCGACGTCGTCGGTCTACCCCGAGGCAACGGCCAGCGGCTTCGAACTGGCCGCGCGACTTGGCTACGACGGTGTCGAGGTGATGATCGGCATTGACCCGGTCGCCGCCGACATCGACCGGGTCGAGGCGCTGCGGGACTTCCACGAGGTGCCGGTCCGCGCGATCCACGCCCCGACGCTGCTGGTCACCCAGTCGACGTGGGGCACCGACCCGTGGGACAAGCTGCGACGCTCGGGGGAGGCCGCCAAGCGGTTGGGGGCCAGCGTGGTGGTCGTCCACCCGCCGTTCCGTTGGCAGATGAAGTACGGTCGCGGCTTCGTCGACGGGATCCGCAGGCTGAACCACCACTTCGCGCCACTGCTGTTCTGCGTCGAGAACATGTACCCGTGGCGCACCAAGGTGGGGGAGTTCAAGGCCTACCTGCCGCACTGGGACCCCACCGATCTGGCCCACGAGCACCTGACCCTCGACCTGTCCCACGCCTCGACCGCGAACATGCAGTCACGTGACTACGTCCGCGAATGGGGCAGACGGCTGCGCCACGTCCACTTCACCGATGGCTCGGGCAGCTTCAAGGACGAGCACCTGTTCCCCGGTGAGGGCAGCCAGCAGGCCTACGAGCTGCTCGACGACCTGGTCGCCACCGGCTACGGGGGGCAGGTCGTGCTGGAGGTGAACTCGCGGCGCGCCGGCAACCGGGCCAGCCGTGAGGCACTGCTCGGCCAGGCCCTGATCGACATGCGCCGGCGGCTGGGACAACCGGTCGACGAGACCACCGAACGCCACACCCGTGCCGCCCTCGAACTGGTGGCCACCGCCCCGCCGGATGCCCTGGGCCCCGACCCGTCCGGTGCGCTCGGACCCGACTGGAGGGACGGCTGATGCGTCGCACGTACCTGGAACGACTCGCGAACAACCGGCGGGTGGAACGGATGCTGGCCAGCGCCCCGGGGCTGGACGAACTGCTCGACCGGTTCCTGGCCGGTGACCACCCGGCCAAGGCCGTGGTCGTGGCCATGGACATGGTCGGCAAGGGGCTGGACGTCAGCTTCGCCCAGACCGCACCCGCCGCCACCGACGAGCGGGCCGCGCGGGCCACCGCCGACGACCACCTCGAGGTGATCCGGCTGGCCGCAGCCTCGGGGCTGGTCGGCTTCGACGTCTCGCTCGGCCTGTCCGCGCTGGGGCTCACCCTGGGGGCGGATGGCCCCGCCCTGGCCCGTGCCCACGCCGGTGAGATCGCCGCCGCCGCCGACGCGGTCGGTGCCACCGTCACCCTGGACACCGGCCGCCTCCAGTACGTCGACCAGGTGCTTTCGACGGGCCTGTCCCTGCGCCAGGACCACCCCAGCGTGGGCATCACCCTGCAGTCGAAGCTGCGACGTTCGGCCACCGATCTCGGCGACGTCATGGGTCCGGGCAGCCGGGTCCGCCTGTGCAAGGGTGCCTTCCCCGCCCACGAGCCCGACAGCTACCCGTCCCGGGCCGGCGTCGACCGCAGCTTCGTCCGGCTGCTGCGCGCCCTGATGGAGAGCGCCGCCTATCCCATGGCCGCGACCCACGACCACCGGCTGGTGTCGATCACCCACAAACTGGTGCGCCGCAACGGCCGCACCCGCGACGACTACGAGTTCCAGATGCTGATGGGGGTTCGTCCCTTCGAGCACCGCCGTCTGGTCGACACCGGACGACGCCTGCGCGTCTACCTGCCCTATGGACGCGACTGGTACCCGTACGTGGTGCACCGCATCAATGACAATCCCGGTGCGCTGTCGCTGATCAGCCGACAGCTCGTGAGTCGTCGGTGAGGGCTGGACTCCTGACCCCGGTCGCCGACCCCTTGCCCGATGCCGGTGACCGCCGACGACTGCAGTGGCAGACCTGGCTGTTGCTGGCGCTGACCCTGGGCCAGTCCGGCGTCTACGCGGTGCTGCGCATCATCGAGCGGATGACCCGACCCGAGCCGCTGTCACAACAGACCTCGACGTTGAACACCTCGCAGGTGCCCGACCGGCCCTGGCTCGACCTGCTCTACCAACTGGCCAATGCCGCCTTCCTGGTGGTGCCGGCACTGATGGCGGTGTTCCTGCTCGCCACCGTGATGCCCCCGACCGGGGGACGTCGGGCGATGGGCATGGACGCCGACCGTCCCCGTTTCGACATGGGCTGGGGCGTCGGCATCGCCGCCTGCATCGGGGTTCCCGGGCTCGGCTTCTACCTGTTCGCCAAGGCCGTCGGCATCAACACCACCGTCGCCGCCGCCAACCTGGCCGAGGCCTGGTGGACCATCCCGATGCTGGTGGTGGCTGCCTTCGCCAATGCCGTGGTCGAAGAGGTGGTGATGGTCGGCTACCTGTTCGTCCGCTGGGCGCAGGCCGGCTGGTCGGTGGTGCTGGTGGTGGTCGTCTCGTCGTTGGTGCGGGGCAGCTACCACCTGTACCAGGGCTGGGGTGGCTTCATCGGCAACGTGGTGATGGGCGTGGCCTTCGGGTTGTTCTTCGTCAAGACCAGGCGGGTGTGGCCGCTGGTGATCGCCCACGGGCTGATCGACGTGGTCGCCTTCGTCGGTTACGCCCTGGTGGCGCCCCACGTGGGCTGGCTGTAGGTCGCGGTAGGGTGTTGACAAACGGAACGTCACACATGCCATGCGCGATTCGCCAGCGGAGGATGAATGATCGACCAACAAAAGTTCAATGCTCTTGTGGATTTGTTCGAGACGGCACGAGACACGCAGGGCAATCCCCTGAACATGCATTACCTGCTGGTCCAGCAGGGCGAGGCAGAATTCCTGCACCGCTTCGGTGATCGACGCGACCCGTCCGACATCCGCAGCCTCAGCAAGACCGTGATGGCATTGCTCACCGGAATCGTGGCGGAAACCCATGACGACTTTGACGACGAGATGCCGGTGTGGCCGATTCTGGAACGAGTCGGTTCCCTCAGCAACCGCGCCAACCTTGACCGACTGCAGCAGGTCAAGGTCAAGCACCTGCTGAACCACACCGTTGGCTTCGACCAACTGTTGTTGATGCGTGACGACATCGTCGGGGTCGACCCGTTCACCTACGTCGACCACGTCATCAACACCCCGATCGTGCACGACCCGGGCGAGCACTACCTCTACTCGAATGCCGGGTTCTACCTGCTGACAGTGGTGCTTCAGGAGTTCCTGGGGGAAGACCTCTACGACTACGCCGATCGCGTCCTGTTCAGCCCGCTGGGCATCGAGAAGCCGAGGTGGGAACGGTACGGCAACTACGTGGCCGGGGCGACGCGGTTGTGGCTGTACCCGCAGGACCTGCGCGCGATCGGTCGCCTCTTCCTGGACGACGGTGCCGGCATTGTTTCGGCTGAGTGGCTCGAGCGGCTGCGCAGGCCCACGGTGCTCACCCCCGGTGTGGACACACCGACCAATCCGTACTTCCGCCGCTACGCCTACGCCAATGGCTTGTGGCTCGGCGCCAGGGACGGGATCTACTTCGGGCACGGCACCGATGGGCAGACGCTGGCCATGATCCCCGAGCAGGACGCGGTCGTGGTCACCACCGCACACCAGGTGGACGTCACCCGGTTGGAGGAAATCGTGGACCGCGTCATCGCGGAACTGCACTGACCTGCAGACGATCACCATGACGAAGGGGGCCCCACCGGGGCCCCCTTTTTCAATCATCAGCAACGGCTCGCGCCGTCGGCTGTCCTCATGCCCCTGAGGGTCCTAGTGCCCCTGCTGCTCGCCGCCGTACTTCATGGCGACCACAGCCAATTCGTTGTAGATGTTGGCATCCACGAGTGCCAAGAAGGTCTTCTTGAAGATCTCGTAGAACTCGGTGTAGACCAAGTGGTTCTCCATGTCGGGTTCGATGAAGCCGTGGGTGTGGACCATCTTGTCGATGGCTTCGTCAATGCTGGGCAGTTCACCTGCACCCACACCGCCCAGGATTGCCGCGCCCAGCACGGCACACTCGGAGACCTTGAGTCGTTCAACGGGCACGCCGTAGATGTCGGCCTGCATCTGGCACCAGAACTGCGACTTTGCGCCACCACCCGACAAGCGGATCGTGTCAAACGGCCGCCCCAGCGCCCCCTGCATCGCCTCGACCGCCATCCGCAACTCGTAGATCACGCCCTCCAGCACCGCCCGGGCGACATGCTTGCGATCGTGGATCTGCGTCAGTCCGATCATCCCGCCGCGGGCATTGTCGTGGAAGTACGGTGTCGCCTGGGAGTTGAAGAACGGGAAGAAGAGCAGGCCTCGGTTTCCGATCGGCGCCTGTGATGCCTGCAGCGTGATGAGCTCGTACGGGCTGAGGTCAAGTTGGGCGCCAGCAGCAACCTCGGGTTGGCCGTAGGTGTCGCGCCACCAGCGCAGCACCGAGCCGGCCGCGTGAGCGGTGCCCTCCATGTCCCATCGACCCGGGATCGCATGGCTGCCGAACGAGACACCGCTGGTCAGGTTGTCCTCCATGCTCGGCGCTCGGTCCAACTGGGCCACCATCACCGCGGCAGTGCCCAGCGACAACTCGGCCATGCCCTCCTTGTTCACCCCGGAACCGACCGCCGCGCACTGCTGGTCGCCGCCACCGGGCGCCAGGATGGTGCCCTCGGCGAAGCCCGTCGCTGCGGCCCCCTCCTTTGACACCTTTCCGACTGCGCGCAGCTCGTGGAGGATGGGCGGCAGCTTGTCGCGGTCCAGTCCCATCGCGTCGATCAGCGTGTCGGAGTAGTCCAGGGTGGTGATGTCGAAGATGCCGTTGTAGTTGAGTGCTGAGGCGTTGGCGAAGACCTCGTCGGAGCCCAGACGGTTCAGGATCCACTCCTGGCCGTTGACGAACTTCCAGGCCTTCTCGTAGATCTCCGGGCGGTTGTCCATCAGCCACTTGAGTTTCGGGTACACCCACAGGCTGGACGGGGTCAGGCCGCTGATCCGGTAGTACTCGTCGTGACCGATCGTGTCATTGATCCACTGCGTCTCCTTGGTCGCACGTCCGTCGGACCACACGATGGCGTCGATGAGCGGCTGCCAGTCCTGCGAGACGGGGATGAAGGAGCCGCGCTGGCTGGACACCCCAATCGACACGATCTGCCTGACGTCACCGGGGAAGCGGCTGGTTGCCTGCTTGGATGCTGTGCACAGCCCGTCCCACAGGGCCCACATGTCCTGGTCCACCCACCCGGGATGGGGGTGTTTCGTGGCGTACTCGGCATAACCGCTGCTCAAAGTGTTTCCGAATTCATCGAAAATCATGACGGTCGTACCAGTGGTGCCGGCGTCAATGCCAGCGAAATACTTGGCCATTACTACCTCTCATTGCGGTGTCGTGCTGCCCGGTGCGGGCGGACTGCATTGTCCGTGACGCCGAGAATGTCCAGCGCGTCTTTCGCGACGTACACGCACCAGCAATCCTAGCTCGCATTTCGACAGCATCGTCCGGGTCAGGCGAAGTCGCCGGGACGTCGAGAGCGAGGCGCGGGTGGCGCGCCCCACGTGAACGGGCTGTGAGGTCACCGCGCCGCGGCGGTAGTCTGGCAGGCATGCATATTGGAGTCTTTGGGGCCACCGGCCAGGTCGGCGGCGTGATGCGCACGCTGCTCGTTGAACGCGATTTCCCGATCACCTCGATCAGGTTCTTCGCCTCCGCACGATCGGCGGGCACCACCCTGGACTTCAAGGGTGAGCCGATCACCGTCGAGGACGTCGCCACCGCCGACTTCGCCGGCATCGACATCGCCCTGTTCTCGGCCGGCAAGACTGCCTCGATGGAGTACGCCCCCAAGGTCGCTGCTGCCGGTGCCGTGGTCGTCGACAACTCCTCGGGATGGCGGATGGACCCGCAGGTGCCGCTGGTGGTCAGCGAGGTCAACCCCGACGACGTCGCCGACCGCCCCAAGGGCATCATTGCCAACCCCAACTGCACCACCATGGCCGCGATGCCGGTGCTGCGACCCCTGGACGACGCCGCCGGGTTGACGCGCCTGGTGGTGGCGACCTACCAGGCCGTGTCGGGTTCGGGTGTCGCGGGGGTCGCCTCGTTGGCCGGCCAGATCGAGGCCACGCCGAACCCCGAACGCCTCGCTCGCGACGGCAGCGTCTTCGCCGAGGGCGACACCGCCCCCTACGTGGCGCCCATCGCCCACAACGTCGTCCCCCTGGCCGGTGCCCTGGTCGATGACGGCACCGGTGAGACCGACGAGGAGCAGAAGCTGCGCAATGAGTCGCGCAAGATCCTGCACCTGCCTGACCTGCTGGTCGCCGGCACCTGCGTGCGCGTGCCGGTGTTCACCGGCCACTCGCTGGTCGTCCACGCCGAGTTCGACCGGGCCATCAGTCCCGAGGAGGCGACCGCGATCCTGGCCGAGGCTCCCGGTGTGCAGCTCGTCGACGTGCCCACCCCGCGGCAAGCGGCCGGCGCCGACCCGTCCCTGGTGGGCCGGATCCGGGCCGACCAGTCCGCCCCCGAGGGTCACGGGCTTGTGTTGTTCCTGTCCAACGACAACCTGCGCAAGGGCGCGGCGCTGAACACCATCCAGATCGCGGAGTTGGTTGCCCAGGAGTTGCAGGCAAGCCGATGAGCACCGGATTCGGGCGGCTCACCATGATCGGCGCCGGCAACATGGGCGGTGCCATCCTCAGCGGATTGGTGGCCGGTGGCGCCGACCCGACCATGATCACCGCGGTCGAGGCCTACCCGGCCCGGCGCGAGCAGTTGGCTGAGGAGTTGGGCATCCACGTCACCGACGACGCCGCCGCAGCGGTGGCCGACGCCGACGTGGTGGTGGTCGCCGTGAAGCCCAAGCAGGTGGCCGAGGCACTGACCGGGCTGCCGGTGCGCGAGGGCACCCTGGTCGTCTCGATCGCTGCCGGCATCCCCACCAGCACCCTGCAGGAACTGGTGCCCGCCGCCCACGTGGTGCGGGTGATGCCGAACACGGCGGCGCTGGTCGGGCAGGGATTGGCGGGCATCTCCGGCGGAAGCTCGGCACGCCCCCAGGACATCGACGTGGCCGTCGAGCTGCTGTCGACGGTCGGTCGGACCGTGGTGGTCCCGGAGTCCCAGCAGGACCTGATCACTGCCTCGTCCGGGTCAGGCATCGCCTACTTGTTCATGGTCGCCGAGTCCATGATCGACAGTGCCGTGGCGCTGGGGCTGACCCGCGCCCAGGCCGACGACATCGTCCGCCAGACCTTCGCCGGGGCCTCGGCGATGCTGGCCACCGGCACCCACCCGGTCATCCTGCGCGAGCAGGTCACCAGCCCCGGTGGCACGACCGCCGCCGGTCTGGCGACGCTGGAGGCGCACGGCCTGCGCACGGCCATCCTGCAGGCGATGACCGCCGTGGTCGAGAAGTCGTCCCGGTTGGCCTGAGTCACCATCGACCGTGAACCAGTCCCAGGTGGCACCGATGCCCTTCTTCACCATCGGTCATTCGGACAGGACCCTGGCGGAGTTCCTCGACCTGCTGCGCGTCGCGGGGGTGGAATGCCTCGTGGACGTGCGCAAGCTGCGGGGTTCGCGGGCCCACCCGCACTTCAACGAGGACGTCCTGGCCGAGCAGCTGCCGATCGCCGGGGTGGCCTACCAGCCCATGCCGGACTTGGCCGGTCGGCGTCCGGTCTGTCGGGAGGTGCCCGACCAGGTCAACGGGGCCTGGCGCAACCGCAGCTTCCACAACTACGCGGACTGGGCGCTGTCGCCCCAGTTCGCTGAAGCGCTCCGAGCAGTGCGCGAGGTCGGAGGCGCCCGGGCAACGGCCCTGATGTGTTCGGAGGCGGTCTGGTGGCGCTGCCACCGCCGCATCATTGCCGACCACCTGCTGGCCGCCGGTGAGGACGTCCGCCACATCATGGGTGGCGGAAGGGTGGTGGCGGCAGCCCTGTCGGCCGATGCCGTGGTGGCCCCCGGCGGCTCGGTGACCTACCCGGCGCCGCCGGATTCCGGGGCGACGACGCGATTGTGAGCCTGCCCGCCGGTCACGGTATGATCGGTCCTTGCCTCCGGCCTGCGAGCCGGACCAACTCTTCCGGCGCCGCCGGACTTTGACCGTCACCGAAAGGCCACACCGTGGGTTCTGTCATCAAGAAGCGTCGCAAGCGCATGGCTAAGAAGAAGCACCGCAAACTGCTGAAGAAGACGCGCATCCAGCGTCGCCGCGCTGGCAAGTAAGTCCGACGCTCAGGCGAGGAATCTGATTACCGGTTCCTTGTCGCGGTGGTTCCACCGCCGCGACGACCATCGCCCGACAGCCGCACCCTCGGCCACCCCGGCCGCCCCCGCCGCTGCGGAGGGTGCGGTTTCTGTCATGCCCGCGTCCGTGGTGGACGCGCTCGGCAGCGTTGCCGCCGTCGAGGTGCCGCGGGTGGTGATAGCCACCCGCGTCGACTGCCACCTGTGCCAGCAGGCCGAGGCCATCGCCGCCGCCGTGTGTCCGGCGGGCACCTGGGCCAGCATTGACGTCGACGCCCACCCCGCGGTGGCCAGCCAGTTCACGGACCACGTCCCCGTCGTCTGGGTGGACGGCCGGCTGCTGGCCTACTGGACGCTCACCGAGCAGCAGTTGGTCGCGGCACTGCACACCAGTGACTGGCCCAGCCCGCCCGACTTGTGAGAGCATTCACATACCACGCTGGCAGGCGTGGACACGGACATCAGGCACTGCTAGGAGTTCCCAGGTGAGCGACACGTCCACCATCTCGGAGGCCAGCATCGGCCGGCTGCCGCTGTACCTGCGCGCCCTCGCCGAGATGCTCGACCAGGGCATCACGACCGCCAGCTCCGAGACGCTGGCCGCCGCCACCGGCGTCCAGTCATCGCTGGTGCGGCGCGACCTGGCGCAGTTCGGCAGCTACGGCACCCGCGGCGTGGGGTACAGCGTTACCTCACTGCAGGACGAACTCAGCCGCATCGTCGGCGCCACCCGCACCTGGCGGGTGGCCGTGGTGGGCGCTGGGAACCTGGGCCAGGCGCTGGTGCGACACTCGGGCCTGTCGGCCGAGACCTTCACCGTGGTCGCGGTCGTCGACGTCTCGGACGAAGTGGTCGGCACCGAGATCAATGGGATCACGGTCACCCACCAGCGCGACCTGACCGCAACCGTGGCCGAGGCCGGGGTGGAACTGGCCATCATCGCGACCCCCGCCGCTGCGGCCCAGGACGTCGCTGACGCCCTCATCGCCGCGGGGGTGATGAGCCTGCTCAACATGGCTCCCACCACGCTGCACGTGCCCGAAGGGGTCAATGTGCGCAGCGTTGACTTCACCCAGGAGTTGCAGATCCTCTCCTACCATGAGGCACGCCGCGATCTCATGGGTGCTCACGCGCGAGATGGGAACTAGCCCTGAACGCCCCGTATGGTCATGATGTTATTTCACCAGAGCAAGGAGGGTCGATGAGCCCGGAAGCAGGCACGTCGCTCCAGACCACAGCAGACGCATCCGAGGGGGAGACCCCGACCCACACCCGGGTTGCCTTCGTGGGTGGTGGGCCAGGGCCCGCGTGGTTGCTCACCCTGGCCGCCGTCGAGGCGATGAACGCCGCCGACGAGGTCATCGTCACCTCGCCCGATCTGGACACGAACCACCCCCGGTTGCACCTGCGGCAGGAGGTGCGACGGGGCCTCGAGGAGATCGACCCTGCGGACCTGCACGGCCGACAGGTCGTCATCCTGGTCTGGGGGGACCCCCTGTTGAACCGCCGGGCCGCCGAGCTGGCCACCCGGTGCAGCGAGGTCGGCCTGGATGTCGACATCGTGCCCGGCGTCGCCGCGCGCACGTCCCTGCCCGGGTTCGCCGGGGTCTCGCTGGGTGATTCGGCCCAGCTGCTGACCCTGGATCCCGGAGCCGTGGTCGAGGACGTGCCGGTGCTCGCCTCCGCCGGCACCGTGGTCATCCTGGGCCGCGGCGACCAGGTGCAGCTGGTCGGCGACCTGGCCGAACTGGCCCACCGCGACCCGGAGGAGTCGGTGCTGGTCACCGCCCGCGCCGCCACACCCGAGCAGACCTCCGTCTCGACCACGATGAGCGAGCTGGACGGCGTGCTGAAGCAGCTGTCGGCCTCACAGGACTCGGCGCTGGTCTTCGTGCTGGGCGCCAGCACCGCTCCCGACAAGCGCGGACCCCTGAACTGGTA
The DNA here is from genome assembly GCF_017355265.1 of Tessaracoccus sp. SD287. Taxonomy (GTDB): domain Bacteria; phylum Actinomycetota; class Actinomycetes; order Propionibacteriales; family Propionibacteriaceae; genus Aestuariimicrobium. The sequence continues at coordinate 22,339 of NZ_JADIJQ010000026.1, read as the reverse complement.
TGAGTCCAAGCCGCTGTTCGGCTGGCGGGTGCTGGTGCCCCGCACCAAGGACCAAGCCGGCAGCCTGACGGCGCGACTGGCCTCGCATGGTGCGGTGCCGGAGGTCGTCCCGACCATGTCGATCGAGCCGCCGCGCACCCCGCAGCAGTTGGACAAGGCGATCACCGGACTCGTCGAGGGTCGCTACCGGTGGGTCGCGTTCACCTCGGCCAATGCCGTGCGCGCGGTCCGCGACAAGTTCATCGAGTACGGCCTGGACGCCCGCGCTTTCGGCGGCATCCAGATCGCCGTGGTGGGTGCCACCACCGCCGAGGTGTGTCGTGCCTGGGGCCTGGAGCCAGACCTCATCCCGTTGTCGGAGCAGTCGGCAGCCGGTCTGGCCGCCGAGTTCCCCGCCTATGACGACATGCTCGACCCGATGGACCGGGTGCTGCTGCCCAAGGCCGACATCGCCACCGAGACCCTGGCTGCTGGACTGATCGACCTCGGCTGGGAGGTCGAGGACGTGGTGGCCTACCGCACCGTCCGTGCCGCCCCGCCGCCGCTGGAAACCCGCGAGGCCATCAAGACCGGCAAGTTCGACGCCGTGGTGTTCACCTCGTCGAGCACGGTGCGCAACCTGGTCGGCATCGCGGGCAAACCGCACAAGGTCAGCATCATCGCGGCCATTGGCCCGCAGACGGCCGAGACCTGCCGCGAACACGGACTTCGGGTCGACGTGCAGGCCGACAACCCCTCGGCCATCGAGTTGGCCGACAAGCTGGCCGAGTTCGCGGTGGCACGCAAGGAAGACCTGATCGCCCGGAACAAGCCGACGGTGCGGCCGTCGCTGCAACGTCGACGGGGTCGTCCGGTCGGCAGCTGAGCATCGCGAACGCGGCGGTGCGGTGGGTGTCCTCGGTCCGGCACATCGTGAACTATGTGACGGCGCGGATGGGCATCACCGGCACATTGTGTTCTATGTGACCGTAAGTTGTGTGTCGGCCCTGTGGATGCCCGCAGGGCACATCGTGAACTATGTGACGGCGCCGATGGGCATAACCGGCACATTGTGGTCTATGTGACCGTGAGTTGTGTGACGGCCCGTGGACGCCCGCTTGGCACATCGTGAACTAAGTGACGGCGCGGACGGGCATCACCGGCACATTGTGAGCTATGTGTCAGCCCCGTGGACGCACACATGGCACATCGTGAACGAAGTGGCGGGGGTCGATCACTCGACCAGCAGACTCTCAGCCACGTGACGCCCGGTGGACGCGGAGGGGACTACCGGCCCCTCGGATCATCAGGCGTCCAGCCGGCTTCGAGCAAGGCTTCGCGGACGATCGTCAACACTTGCGGATACTTCCCGGCCAGATGTTTCGACGTCACCTGTTCGTAGCGAAACCCTTCGCCACGAATCTGCCGCGCCCTGTCAATGTCGTACTCCAGTTGCTCCGCCCGCTCCCGGTGGTAGCGGCCGTCGTAGTCCAGAGCCAGTTTCCACTCGTCCCAGTAGAAGTCGACCACGGCCACCCAGCCCCGCGGCGTACTCAACGTCGCGTTGAGCTGTGGTTCGGGCAGCCCGTCCCGGACCAACATCAGTCGAGTCTGCGTTTCGCGCGGCGAGGCGCTTCCCGGTCTAATCCACCGTAGGGACGCGTTCAGCTTGGCCCTTCCCGAGACCTGGGGTCTGACCGCGCGGCGAAGGTCGTCGACCGTGAGGGTGCTCCTGGGCCTGAGAAGCCAGTCACCCGCTGCGACCAGGTCATCAAACGCCAGCGTGGTCGCCAGATCACACCAGGTGCTGGGACCGTCGGTCACCAGCAGTCCGCCGACACGGCACGTTGTTCTGGCCTCCAGCCCGCGCCTGGACTTGACGCCGTCACGGCGCACCTGGCCACCGCCGTTCGGGGTCATCACGTGCAGCAGGTCGTTCGGGCTCCAGGCCTGGGGAAGGGGCATGCCGAGCAGATAGGCGGCTGTTTGGTGGCTGAAGGCAACGTTGCGGTCCCCGATGAGCACGCCGAACTGCTGTGCGGCGTCCATGACGCTTCTTACGCTGGTGCGGACGCGCAAACCATGATGGGGACGCTCAAGGCTGAGCGCCCGCAGGCGGCGTCGCGAAACCCCGAGCGCGACAGCATCAGCAACCCGGAAGTCCGCTGGCAGGCCGGACGGCAACGGTTCGAGCTTCGACATATGCCGAAGGTAAGTCGAGGACGGCTCTGACTCGTCATTATCCACAGGCCAATGTGAGGGTCATCTCGCCGGCCTCGTTTCGTCCACAGGTCTTGAATGTTGAGGCAAATCGTGTCATGGGAGCACTTAGTGAACGATGTGCCGCCTGGTTCGGCCTGATCCGGCACTTGGTGAACGATGTGCCGCCTGGTTCGGCCTGCTCCGGCACTTGGTGAACGATGTGCCGCCTGGTTCGCCCTGGCCCGGCACTTCGTGAACGATGTCCCGCCAGAATCACGGCACGCCCCCCGCACAAACCCCGCCACCGCCTCCGCGCGGCCAACTGGCCCGGTCTTGGGCACTCACGTATCGTGAGGTGAGCACCTGACCCGGCCTCCGTCGGGCAGTAGCCAGGAGGAACTGTGAACCAGCCAGCAACGGCCGAGGCCGTCGTGCACCTGGTGCGCCATGGTGAGGTCAACAACCCCGACGGCGTGCTGTACGGGCGCCTGTCGGGCTACGGACTGACCGAGCGGGGCGCCCTGATGGCCGAGCGGGTCGCGAACCACCTGGCGAACCTGCCGATCACCCACCTGGCCACCTCGCCGCTGCAGCGCGCCCGCGAGACGATGAAGCCGATCGCCGCCCATTTCCCCCACCTCGAGGTCGTCGACCAGCCCCTGGTCATCGAGGCCGCCAATGACTTCCAGGGGCAGGTCTTCGGGCGGGGCAACAAGGCCCTGCGCGACCCTCGCAATTGGTGGAAGCTGCGCAATCCGTTCACCCCGAGCTGGGGCGAACCGTTCACCGAGGTCGCCACCCGCATGCACTGGGCCATCCAGCTCGCCGCCGAGGCCGCGACCCAGGACCGTCCCGACGGCCAGGCCATCATCGTCACCCACCAGCTGCCGATCTGGGTCGCCCGCCGCTCGGCGGAGGGACGCCCGCTGCCCCACGACCCCCGCAAGCGGGAATGCATGCTGGCCTCGGTCACCAGTTTCAGCCTGCGCCAGGGCCGGATCGTCCGGGTGTCCTACGCCGAACCAGCTCGGGACCTGATTCCGGTCAGGGATCGTGCCATGAACTTCTCCGCGGGTGGCAGATGACCCAGCGTTTCACCCGCCGCCGCGCCTTCAGCCTGGGCCTCGGCGTTGCTGCGGTGGCGGCAACGGCTGTCACCACCGGCTGCCAGAACAACCCCTCGGCCAGTTCCGAGGTCGGCTTCGTCGTCGGCGACGGCTCGTTCACCATGATCCCCGTCGACCAGCGCAAGGCCATCCCCGAACTGGTCGGCACCGACCTGACGGGGCAGCCGCTGAGCACCAGCACCTGGGCCGGCAAGGTCGTCGTCCTGAACGTGTGGGGCTCCTGGTGCGGCCCCTGCCGCAAGGAGGCGCCCGACCTGGTCAAGGCTGCCGCCGCCACCGGCGAGTTGGCCCAGTTCATCGGCATCAACACCCGCGACAACTCCGCGGCGACAGCGCTGGCCTTTGAACGCACCTTCGGCGTCGAGTACCCCAGCTTCTTCGACCCGACCGGTGAGTTGCTGCTGAAACTCAACGATCTGCCCCCCTCGGCGATCCCCAGCACCCTGGTCCTCGACACCCAGGGACGAGCCGCTGCGCGCGTCCTGGGTGCCACCACTGCGGCCACCCTGCAGGGCATCATCGACGACGTGGCGGCAGGAAAGTGATCCCTGAGCTCGTCACGCTCGACCTCGGCACCTGGGCGCGTGAGTCGGTGGGTGGTTCCATGGTGTTGGCCATTCCGGTGGCGATGCTGGCCGGGCTCGTCTCGTTCTTCTCGCCCTGCGTGCTGCCGTTGCTCCCCGGGTACCTGTCCTATGCCACCGGCCTGAGCGCCGCCCAGGTCGTCTCGGGCAACGGGCCCAAACGGCAACTGCTGCTCGGCACCCTGGGCTTCATCCTCGGCTTCTCGGTTCCCTTCGTCGCCACCGGTGCCCTGTTCGGCGCCCTGGGCGACCTGCTGTGGATGCACCGCGACCTGATCACCATCGTGATGGGCGCCGTCATCATTGCCCTGGGCCTGGTCTTCTGCGGCGTGGTCCGCATCGGGGCCGGCACCCGCCGCCTCAACGTGACGCCGCGGGTGGGCATCGCCTTCGCGCCGCTGCTCGGGCTGGTCTTCGGCATCGGCTGGACCCCGTGCATCGGCCCGGCGCTGGGCGTGGTGCTGAACCTGAGCCTCAACGAGGGCTCCAGCGGACGCGGCAGCCTGCTGGCGTTCGTCTACGCGTTGGGGCTGGGCATCCCCTTCGTGGTCGCCGCCCTCGCCATGAGCAGGTTCTCGCGGGCCATCAACTGGGTCAAGGCGCACCAGCGTGGCGTCCAGGTCGCCGGGGGAATGATGATGATCATGGTCGGGCTGGCCATGGTCACCGGACTGTGGAACACGGTCACCGGATGGCTCTACACACTCGCCGGCAACTGGGGGACACCAATCTGATGAGTGAGCAGACACCGAAGAAGTCCCGGCCGTCCGACCCAGCGCTGGGACCGCTGGAATTCCTCCGCTGGGGATGGACGCAGCTCACCAGCATGCGCACCGCGCTGGTGCTGCTGTTCCTGGTGGCGTTGGCCGCCATTCCCGGCTCGCTGATCCCCCAGGAGGCGGTCTCACCGATCCGGGTGATCGACTTCGCCGAGGCAAACCCCGAACTCGACCGCATCTACCGGGCGCTGCACCTCTACGACGTCTACGGCTCGCCCTGGTTCGCCGCCATCTACCTGCTGTTGTTCGTCAGCCTGATCGGCTGCATCCTGCCCCGCATCAAGGTCTACTGGCGGGCCCTGCGCACGCCGCCGCCGCGGATCCCGGCCCGGTTGAGCCGACTGCCGGAATGGGGACGCGGGACGCTGGCAGCGGGCCCGGACGCGTCCCTGGCCACCGCCACCGCGGTGCTCAAGCGCAAGGGCTTCCGCGTCGTCGCCCACGAGTCGGGCCTGTCGGCCGAGCGCGGCTACCTGCGTGAGTTCGGCAACCTGGTCTTCCACCTCAGCCTGATCTTCGTGCTGGGTGCGGTGGCCTACAACAACATGTTCACCTTCAAGGGGACCGCCACCGTGGTCGAGGGTGCCGGCTTCAGCAACGTCATCACCCAGTACGACGAGTTCAACGCCGGCCCCGGCGTCGACATGAACGACCTGCCGCCGTTCTCGCTCAAGGTCAACCGCTTCCACGCCGCCTTCGAGCGCGGCAACGTCCAGCGCGGCGCCGCCCGCCTGTTCAACGCCGACGTGACCGCCACCACCGCCGAACAGACCAGGAACGTCAACGTCGAGGTCAACCGGCCGCTGACCATCGACGGGGTCAACGTGCACCTGCTCGGCCACGGGTACGCCGCCCACGTGACCGTCAAGGACGCCAGCGGCAACATCGCCCTCTCGGGCCCAGTGGTCTTCCAGCCCCAGGACGGCAACTTCTCCAGCTTCGGGGTGATCAAGGCCCACGACGCCCGCCCCAAGCGCCTCGCCTTCGAGGGCTGGTTCCTGCCGACCGCCACCGTCGACCAGCTCGGCCCCCGCTCGACGTTCCCGGACGCCGACAACCCCGAGCTGTTCCTCAATGCCTGGACCGGTGCCCCCAAGGAGGAGACCGGACGCCCCGAGAACGTGTACAGCCTGGACAAGACGGGCATGACGCAGATCACCCGCGACGGCCAGATCGTCTCGTTCCGGCTCAAGCCCGGCCAGCTCTACGAACTGCCCGACGGCCAGGGTTCGATCCAGTTCGACGGCTGGTCGCGCTGGACCAAGCTGCAGATCAGCCACTCACCCGGCCTTCCCGTTGCCGCCGGCGCGCTGGCGGTCGGCGTGCTGGGGCTGTGCCTGAGCCTGTTCGTGCGGCCCCGCCGGCTGTGGGTCAAGCTGCTCGACGACGACACCGTCGAGGTCGGCGGTCTGGACCGTGCCGATTCGCGTACCGGTCTTGCCGACGACATCACCGCCGTCTTGAGTAGTGTCAGCCCCAGAACCACCACCCCACCACCAGGAGCGCACCCATGACCACCGCCGAGTACTCCAGCCTGGGTGTGGTCGTCTCGTTCGTCCTCTACATCCTGGGCCTGATCGCCCACAGCGCCGAGTGGGCCTCGATCCGGGGCGTCGCCCTCAAGGCGGACGCCGACGCAGCCGGCGGTGACGACCTCGACCCGGTGCGCATGCGCAGCGACATGTGGGGCCGTCTCGGCATGATGCTGGCCGTGCTGGGCGCGATCGCCCACGGTGCCGGGGTGGTCCTGCGCGGCGTCGCGGCCGAACGGATGCCCTGGGGCAACATGTACGAGTTCGTGATCACCGCCCTGTTCTTCGCGGTGGTCGTGTACCTGGTCGGGGCCTGGCGGTGGAACCTGCGCTGGCTCGGCCTGCCGGTGATGCTGCTGCTGGCCGTCGGCAACGGGCTGGCCGTGACCGTCTTCTACGTCGAGGTGGCCCCCCTGGTGCCGGCGCTGCACTCGGTGTGGTTCATCATCCACATCGTCGCCGCCTGCATCTCCGCCGCTGCCTTCAATCTGGGCGCGGCCGCCTCCATCCTGTACCTGATCAAGCGCAGCGCCGTGCTGTCCGCGGAGAAGCGGCTCGCCGCCGCCCCCACCGGCACCGCCACCACCGCCGACGGCACCCCGCCGCCGACCTCCAGCGCCGACGAGCTGGCCCAGGAATGGTCGGGGACCGTCGCCCTGGCCCAGCGCACCCGCAACCCTGACCCGGTGTTGACCGGCTTCCTGGCCCGCATCCCCTCGTTGGCCGTGATCGACCGGTTGTCCTACCGCGCCCACGCCTTCGCCTTCCCCGTGTGGACGTTCACCATCGCCGCCGGGGCGGTCTGGGCCGAGTACGCCTGGGGACGTTTCTGGGGCTGGGACCCGAAGGAGACCTGGTCATTGGTCACCTGGGTGATCTACGCCGCCTACCTGCATGCCCGGGCCACCGCCGGCTGGAAGGGCCGCAACGCTGCCATCATCGCGGTCGTGGGCGTCGCCTCGTTCTGGTTCAACTTCGTGGGGATCAACCTGCTGGTCAGCGGCCTGCACTCCTACGCGGGCATCTGAGCGGACAGCGGCATGGCACGTCGGGACGACCTCTGGTTGCGCGAGTTGTACGAGGCCCAGTGGGCGCCGATGGTGCGGCTCGCCACGCTGCTGCTGGGCGCCGCGGAGACCGCTGCTGACGTGGTCTCCGACGCCGTGCTGGCCGTTCACCAGCGCCGCGAACAGTTCGAGAGCCTTGACCAGGCCCAGCAGTACCTGCGCGTCTCGGTGCTGAACCGGACCCGCTCGGCCAAGCGTCCGGTCGCGTCGGCCCCCGCCGAGCAGGGCGTCTTCGCGATGATCGAGGCGCTGCCGCAGCGCCAACGCGAGGTGCTGGTGCTGCGCTACTACCTCGAGCTGGACGAGTCCGACATCGCCCGCACCCTGGGCATCTCCCGCACCGCCGTGAGTTCCCACACCCACCGCGCGCTGCAGTCCGTGCGTGACACCCTCACCGAGGTGGGGGCCCGCGATGACTGACGACAAGGACCTGATGCCGCTGGAGGACGAGGCCGCCAGCACCATCCGCCGGGTGTTGAACCAACGCGCGAACGCCGTCGAACCGCCCGAGCGCCTGGCCGAGTTGCTCACCGCCGCCAACCGCACCGAGGCCCGCGGGCCACGCCGCCGACGCTTCCGCTGGGTGCTGTCCGCGGCCGTGGCGGCGCTGCTGGTCGGTCTGGCCCTGCCGGTGCTGGTGCCGCAGCTGTCGCTGCTGGGCCGGCCCGAGGTGCCGATGTCCAGCACGACCGCCAACCAGACCGTCTCGTCCAACGCGCCGCCGTCACTGCCGACGATGCAGCGAGACCTGCCGATCTACTACGTCGGGGCCGACCGCCGCCTCTACCGCGAGTTCCGCGACCTGCCGACCCAGGACGACCGACTCGCCACCGCCGTCGGGGCCGTCCTCAACGTCGCCCCACAGGACTCCTCGTACAGCTCCCTGTGGGCCGGCGGACAGGTCAACTCGGCCACCGTGACCGGCTCGCGCATCGTCATCGACATCTCGGCCCCGGCCTTCGCCACCTTCACCACCCGCGCGGTCGCCGAGGCGGCCATCAACCAGGTCGTCTACACCGCCATCGGCACCATCGGCGACCAGACCGGGGAACGCACGGTCCAGATCCTGATCGACGGGTCCCCGAACCTGCCGGTGATTGGCGCCCCGGCCGCCGACTTCCGAAAGAACGGGACGGCCCCGCTGGGTCTGCTGTGGATCCTCACCCCGGAACCGGTGGTCCCGGTGGCACCCGGTGAGGTGAGGATCCGCGGCTACCAGCAGGTGGTCCTCGCCGACACCACCATCGCCTGGCAGGTGCTCGACGCCGAGGAGAAGGTGGTGCGTCAGGGCACCGTGGCCGCCACCGGCAACGAGGCCGGCTGGCGGTCGTTCCTCGCCACCGTGGTCCTTCCGCCGGGGGAGTACGAACTGCGGGTCCGGTCGGCCCAAGCCCCCGAACAGCGCCGCCACTTCACCGTTCGCGGGTGACGAAACCTGCCAGCACCGTCGAGACCCGTTCCGGCACGAACCGGTTCGCCAGCGCCGTGACCCGGTTCCCGGCACCGTCGATGACCGAGGGTCGGTGCGCCTTCAGGGCGGCAAAGGTCGTCTCCACCACGTCGGCCGGCTGACGGCGGTTGACCAGCACGTTCTCGGCCCCGGCACGCGCGAAGAACCCGGTGGACGTGGGGCCGGGGCTGACGCACACGACCCGCACCCCTGACCCGCGGGTCTCGTGCCACAGGGAGGTACTGAAGCTGCGCACGTACGCCTTGGAGGCTGCGTAGGCGGCCATGCCGGGGATGGGCTGGAAGCTGGCGGTGCTGGCGACATTGATGATGCTGCCCTGCCCCGCCTCGACCATGGCCGGCAGGAACAGCCGGGTCAGGTGGGTCAGTGCCATCACATTGACCTCGAGCATGCCCAGCAGGGCGTCCGGCTCGCTGTCCAGGACAGGCTCGATGATGCCGTAGCCGGCGTTGTTGACCAAGGTCGAGATGGTGATGCCGTCGTCGACCAGTTGACGGTGCAGCCCCACCCGGGCGTCGTGGTCGGCGAGCTCGACGGGCAGCAGCACCAGTTGCACCCCGGTGGCGCCCAGCTCCTGGGCCAGATCACCCAGCTTCACCGTGTCCCGGCCGGTCAGGACCAGATGGGTGCCGTGCCGGGCGAGGTAGCGGGCGAACTCAGCGCCGATGCCGCCGGTCGCGCCGGTGACCAGGGCCCAGTCGTCCCGGTGCGGGTCGAGGGTGCTGCGAGTCTGGTCTGGGGCGTGGTCACGGGAAGCCATGGCTCCACTGTAGGTGGGAGACTGGGGCCATGCAGCCTCAGCACTACGACCTCGTCATCATTGGATCAGGCTCCGGCAACTCCCTGATCGACCCGCGCCTGGACGGCCTCACGATTGGGCTGGTCGATGATGCGCCGTGGTTCGGTGGCACCTGCCTCAACGTCGGCTGCATCCCCACCAAGATGTTTGTGCTGCCCGCCGACCATGTCGTCGACGCCGAGGACGCGGCCCGTCTGGGGGTGAGCCAGCAGACCACGGACGTTGACTGGCCGGCGATCCGTGACCGCATCTTCGGACGCATTGACGCCATCAGCACCGGCGGCCTGGACTGGCGGCAGCGCCAGCCCCACGTGGGTGTCCACCGCGAGACGGCAACCTTCGTCGACGACCACACCCTGCAGCTGAGCCCGTCGGGCACCCGGATCACCGCCGACCGCTTCGTGCTGGCCGCCGGGTCGCGGCCCCGCACGGTGGTCGAGCCGTCGGCCGAGGTCGCCGACCGGGTGCACACCTCCGACAGCATCATGCGCGTCGACGTCCTGCCGCGCCGCCTGCTCATCCTGGGCGGCGGTTTCGTGGCCGCCGAATTCGGCCACGTCTTCTCCTCCTATGGCAGCCAGGTGACCATCGTCAACCGCAGCCCCCGGCTGTTGCGCCACGAGGACGAGGACGTCTCGGCCGCCTTCACGGCGCTCGCCGGTCGACGGATGCAGCTGGCCCTCGGTGAACGCGTCCAGTCGATCACGGCCGCCCCCGACGGTGGCGTGCGGGTGACCACCCTGGACGCCGAGGGCACCGAGACCCACCATGACGCCGACCTGGTGCTGAACGCTACCGGACGGGTGCCCAATGGTGACCGGCTGAACCTGCCGGCCGCCGGCGTCGCGGTGGATGAGCACGGTTTCGTGGTGACCGACCAGCACCAGCGCACCAGCGTCGAGCACATCTTCGCCCTGGGCGATGTGTCCCAGCCGACGATGCTGAAGCACGTGGCCAACCACGAGATGCGGGTGGTCATGCACAATCTGCTGCACCCCGACCAGATGCGGTCCTCCGACCACCGGTTCATTCCGCACGCCGTCTTCGCGAACCCGCAGATTGGTGCGGTCGGGGCGACCGAGGCCGAACTCAAGGCCCAGGGACGGCCCTACCTGGTCAAGGTGCAGGAGTACGGGGCGGTCGCCTACGGCTGGGCGATGGAGGACCGGGACCACTTCGCGAAACTGCTGGCCGACCCCCACACCGGCTTGTTGCTCGGCGCCCACGTGATGGGGCCGCAGGCCGCGACCCTGGTGCAGCAACTGATCCAGATGATGCAGTTCGGCCAGGACATCGAATCGGTGGCCACCCAGCAGTACTGGATCCACCCGGCCCTGCCCGAGGTGATCGAGAATGCGCTGCTCGGACTGGTCGAGCAGCGCCGGGTGTGGCTGGCCGAGCACGCCGCCGCCGCCGGCGACGACCGATTGGCCTCATGACCAGCCGCCGGGCGGTGCTGGGCGGTCTGGCCGTCGGCGGGCTCGGCGCCCTGGCCGGCTGCGCCCCCGCAAGCACCACCCCGTCCGGGGCACCGACCCCACCGGCGTCGGCGACGAATCCCAGCGCGTCGACGACCAGCGCGTCGGCCACCGGTGCGCCCACCACCAGCGCGCCGGCGTCACCGTCCGGTTCCCCCGGCGGGGCCGCCAAGCTCTCGCTGGAAGCCCAGGTCGGACAGTTGATCATGGTCGGCCATGATCGTCCCACCCTGGACGATGCCACCCGGGAACTGCTCACCACCCACCAGGTCGGCTCGCTGCTGCTGCTCGGCAACTCCCTGGGCTCCAGCGACGGCATTCGGGCGATGACCATGGAACTTCAGGCCCTCGACCTGCCCGCCGGGATCATCGTGGCGGTCGACCAGGAGGGCGGGGCGGTGCAGCGCCTCAACGGTGCCGGGTTCAGCCGGATCCCCAACGCCGTCACCCAGTCGACCATGGCCGACCTCCAGGCGGCCTGGGTGCGCTGGGGCGCCGAACTCGCCAATGCCGGGGTGCGTTACAACCTGGCCCCGGTGGCCGACGTCGTGCCCGCCGACAACCTGGCCCGCAATGCGCCCATCGGGCAGTTGCAGCGCTACTACGGCACCACCGCAGCCCAGGCCATCCCGGCGCTGCGGGCCGTGGTGTCGGGGCTGGCCACGGCGGGTGTGGCCACCAGCCTCAAGCACTTCCCGGGGCTGGGACGGGTCAGCGTGAACACCGACTTCGGTGTCGCCGTCGACACCGTCACCACCGGCTCCGACGCCGAACTGTCACCCTTCGTGAAGGCCATCGCTGCGGGGGCGTCATCGGTGATGGTCTCCAGCGCCATCTACCAGCAGATCGACCCCGACCAGCAGGGGGTGTTCTCGTCCAGGATCATCACGGGAATCCTGCGAGAACGCCTCGGATTCCAGGGCGTGGTGATCGCCGACGACCTGGGTGCCGCCGTCGCCGTCAAGGACGTCAGTCCCGGCATGAGGGTCCTGCGTTTCCTGCGGGCCGGGGGAGACCTGGCCATCACGGCCGACCCGGCCCTGACCCGCGAGATGGTCGGTGCCGTCCTGGAGGCGGCCCGCACCGACCCTGCCTTCGCCGCCGAGGTGCAGCGGAAGGCCGGGCGGGTGCTGCAGTTGAAGGCCTCGGTGGGCTGAGCCCAGCGTCCGTGGCCAGCAGGGGCCCCGGGCCAGCAGCGCGTCCGGGCCGGCAGCCGGTCCGGGCCAGCAGCTCCCGGGGTCGCAGCAGCCGGGGTGGCTCAGTAGAAGCGGCGCTGGTCGTTCACGCCCCGACCTTGAGCTGCCCCACCAGCCCGCGTGCCGCCGGCAGGTGCTGGGAGGCGTTGTCGGGAATCGAGGCGTAGTACAGCGAGTTGGTGTTGGCTCCGGTCGCCACGATGACGATGAGGGCGGTCTCGCCCTTGGCCTCCAGCCCGCGGATGTCAAAGGACAGGTGCATCTCCAGCAGGTAGGCCTCCCGCCCGTCGACCACCAGCGACCGGGCCTCCACGTCGTCGCGCTGCACCGGTGAGTCACCGTAGAAGGCGCCCACGATGCAGCGGGAGACCAGGTCCATGCCGGCCTGCGGTGAGACGAAACCATCACCGTCGATCAGTTCGCCGACCAGCACCGAGGCCACCCAGTTCTGGCCCGGGCGGTAGTCCTGCTCGATGGTGATCGTCTGGGTCTGCACGTCACGTCCGAACGGCACCCGTCCGTCGACGGTCGGCGCACTCCACGGTGATCCGAGCCGGGGGTAGGACAGGGCACCACCGTGGACGCGGCCGTCGTTGGGGTGTGGGTCGACCGAGTAGTTGCCCTCGCCCACGGGCGGACAGAACTCGGTGGGGTTGGAGGCCGGTCCACGTCCGCCGCCGAGGATGCCGACCTGCGTCAGCGCCCAGATCAGCGCCAGCACCGTGACCACGGCGATCGCGACGACGATGACCGGCCCCTTGGCGCGCTGCCACGGCGACGGTTCGGTGACCGGCTCGCCGGCCGCCCCGGTCGTGCCCCGGCTGACCGTGATCGGGGACGTGGCACCGGGCCTGCCGCCACCGGAGGGGCCAGCAGCACTCGGACCGCCGGTGGGCGGGCCAGCGATGGTCTCGTCCGACCAGAGCGTGCCGTCCCAGTAGCGGTAGCGGTCGGTGCCACCGGCGGGGTCGGGGTACCAGCCGGCCTCAGCCATCATGCACCTGGGTCAGCGTCCAGCGCAGGACCGGGACGACGTCCTTGCCGCAGGAGGAGGACAGTTCGTCGGGTCCGTCGCTGCGGGCCACCCGCAGGGCGCGCCCGGCCACGTCGACCAGCCAGGTCGCGTCGTCCAGTTGCTCGGCGGTCATGGCGACCGGGTGGGGCACCCCGGCCGCGCGGGCCCACGCGTCGGCGACCTGCAGATGGTTCGGCAGGTGGCCCAGGCCCCGGTCGTGCAGCGCCCCGGCGGCCAGCGGCCTTCCCTGGGCAGCTGCTGACAGAGCGTCAGCAGCGATCACGGGGTTCACCCGGGCCAGCGACTGGCCGGTGGGCAGGACCAGGGCGGTGGCGGCGAAGCGGTGGCCGCCCAGGTGGCTGACCTCCCACAGGTTGTCAAGACCTTCGCACTGCTGCAGCAGGTGGCGGCCCTCCAGGGCGCAGCACTGGTCGCGGCGGGCGTTGGTGCACACCGCCAGGATGGGGTCGGCCTCGTCCAACCACTCCGGCAGCGGGTCGTGACCGAGGTCGTCGGCCAGTGACAGCAGCTCGATGACGTCGTAGGAGCTGGCCAGCCGGGTGGTGCCCAGCCAGGGCGCGCCCGCCGCCAGACCCCCGGCGATGAACACCCGGAAGGGTCCCTCGCCGGTGTCGGCGTGACGCCCGGGGCGTCGGACCAACACCGCCCGGCCGCCGGCCTCACTACACGTCGTCTCGAAGTGGCGACCCAGCTCCGGGTCGAGGCGGCTCTCGGTGAGCGCGTTGGCGCCCCACGGTCCGGGCTGCTCGAGCGCCACCCAGAAGTTGGCGCGACTGGCGGTGCCCCAGGCGGGCAGGTCGTCGCGCAGCCACTGCGCCGAACAGCGTTCGCCGGCCGGAATCTGGGTCGTCATGGCTCCAGCCTGCCACGTCGGGCCACGTCGGGCTGCGGTGGGCAGTCGGGTGGCGGGCGCGTCAGCCGAAGCGGCCGGTGATGTAGTCCTCGGTGGCCTTCTTGCTGGGGTTGGAGAACATCTGCTCGGTGGCGCCCATCTCGACCAGTTGGCCAGGCTGGCCCTGCGCCTCGAGGTTGAAGAATGCGGTCTGGTCGGACACGCGAGCAGCCTGCTGCATGTTGTGGGTCACGATCACCACCGTGTACTGCTCCTTGAGTTCCTGGATCAGGTCCTCGATGGCCAGGGTCGAGATCGGGTCGAGCGCCGAGCAGGGCTCGTCCATCAGGATCACCTGCGGCGAGACCGCGATTGCCCGGGCGATGCACAGCCGCTGCTGCTGGCCACCGGACAGGCCGACGCCAGGCTTGTCGAGACGGTCCTTGACCTCGTTCCACAGGTTGGCACCCCGCAGCGACTTCTCGGCGGACTCCTGCAGGACCTTCTTGTTGCTGATCCCATTCAGCCGCAGGCCCGAGATGACGTTGTCGAAGATCGACATTGCCGGGAACGGGTTGGGGCGCTGGAAGACCATGCCGACCTGTCGGCGCACGGCGACCGGGTCGACGTCACGGCCGTACAGGTTGACCCCGTCCAGGCTGACGCTGCCCTCGCAGTAGGCGCCGGGGATGACCTCGTGCATGCGGTTCAGGGTCCGCAGCACCGTCGACTTCCCGCACCCCGAGGGGCCGATGAAGGCGGTCACCGAACGGGGCTCCACGGTCAGCTGGACGTCCTTCACGGCGTGGAACTTGCCGTAGTAGATGTTGAGGTCCTTGACCTCGATGCGCTTTGCCATGTCTGTGCTTCCTCGTTCTCAGCGGGACTTCTTGGATGAGCCGGCGAACTTCGCCGCCAGGTTCAGGCCCATGACGATCAGGATCAGGGTGAGGGCGGCGCCCCAGCCGCGCTCGGCGCCGGGGTATGACTCGGCCACCTCGGAGGCGGTCATGATCATGGTCGGCAACGAGCCCATGTTCTGGCCCGTCGGGTCGAGACTGAGGCGCGGGCCGTAGTTCAGCAGGATGATCAGCGGAGCCGTCTCACCCATGACCCGGGCCACGCCCAGCACGATGCCGGTCAGGATGCCCTTGATCGAGGTCGGGATGACCACGCTGAGGATGGTCTTCCACTTGGTGACACCCAGGGCGTAGGACGCCTCGCGCAGGCTGTCGGGCACCAGTTTCAGCATCTCCTCGGTGGAACGCAGCACCGTCGGCAGCATCAGGATCACCAGCGCCAGGGACGAGGCCAGGGTGGATCGTCCGAAGCCCAGCATGGTGATCAGCAGCGTGTAGATGAACAGGGCCGCGACGATCGAGGGCACACCGGTGAGGATGTCGACCATGAAGCTGACCACCCTGGCGAACTTCTTGCCGCGGGCGTACTCGACCAGGTAGACCGCGCCCAGCACGCCCACCGGGACGGCGATCACCGAGGTGATCAGGCCCAGCATCAGGGTGCCGACGATGGCGTGCAGGGCGCCGCCGTTCGGCTTGAGCATGTCGGTGCTGCGCTGGTCCTCGGTCCACCAGATGGCGGAGGGAAGCCGGACGGTGCCCGCACCGTCGGAGTTGGGAATCGCGATCGAGTGACCGGGCGAGGCGGGACGCTGGCCGTTGATGATGATGTCGGGCACGGCGTTCGGATCGACCGTCACCGGGGAGACCGGACGGTAGAGCACGTGGTCGTTGACGGCCGGGTACTCGCCGCCGCTGAGCCAATGCCACTTCGCCTCCGACGAGCCGGTGCCGCACTGGTCGGCGGCCACCCGCTTCACGTTCATGTACTCGCTGCTGGGCGCCTCTTCGGTGACCGCGCAGATCTTGGTGAAGTCGGGCTCCGCGGTGAACAGCAGCGGCGCGCCGCGGCCGATCACGGTCGCCAGGATCCAGATCAGCGGCACGATGGCGATCACGGCGGCGACCCAGACCAGGACGCGGACGAGGGTGTCGGTGAGTTGGCGGCGGCCGGTGGGGCGGCGCAGGTCGAGGGCCCGGTCGGCCTGGTAGCCGTTGACCTCGGTGCTGGTCGTGGTGTCGGTCATGACTTTGCCTTTCCACCGGCGGCCACGCTGCGGGCCACGGCGTTGACCGCGAAGGTCAGGACGAACAGCACCAGCCCGGCGGCGATGTAGGCACCGGTCTTGGTGGGGCTGTCGAACTCGGGGGCGCCGTTGGCGATCTTGGACGCGAACGTCTCGCCACCGCTGAAGATCGACCAGTCAAAGGTCGGCACGGCGGACAGGATCAGCATGACGGCGATGGTCTCGCCCAGAGCCCGGCCCAGGCCGAGCATCGAGGCTGCCACCACACCGGAGCGTCCGTAGGGGATCACGGCGGTGCGGATCATCTCCCACTTGGTGGCACCCAGCGCCCAGGCCGCCTCGATGTGGTCGCGGGGGGTCTGCTCGAAGACGTCACGCGACAGTGCCGTGATGATCGGCAGGATCATGATGGCCAGCACCAGCGAGGCGACGAAGACGGTGCCCGAGGAGGCGATCCCGGGGGCGAACAGCGGGATCGTGCCCAGCCAGGTGCCTGACAGCCACTGGCCGAAGGGGGCGACCAGCGGGCCGAAGACCCGCATGCCCCACAGGCCGTAGACGACCGACGGGACCGCCGCCAGCAGGTCGACCAGGAAGCCGATGACACCACCGACCCGCCGTGGGGTGTAGTGGGTGATCAGCAGCGCGACCCCGATCGCCACCGGCACGGCCAGGATCATGGCGATCAGCGAGCTGACCACCGTCGTCCACAGCAGGGCGGCGATGCCGAAGGCCAGCCGGTTGTCGGTGACGGTCCACTCGGTCGAGGTCAGGAAGTTGGCCTCGTTGCGCGACAGCGGACCGATTGCGGTGAAGAACAGGAACAGGAAGATCGCGGCGACCAGGACCACCAACAGGATCCCGGTGAACAGGGTGACCCCCGAGAAGGCCCGGTCGGGGCCCTTGCGTGGGGGCGGGAGCTTCACCGGCCGGATCGAGGTGCCGCTCGTCGCCCCGGGGTCAGGTGTGCTGGGCGGGGAGCCGACGGCGTCCCCGTCGGGGGCTGCCTCGCGTACCCCGCCCCCCGGCGGCTCTGATGTGCTCATGAATACTCCCTCACGTGCGGATGGCCCCTCTGCCTGGCAGAGGGGCCATCCAATGTTCACATGCCTGCGATGCCGATTGGAATTCAGCCGACCCGTGGGTCAGGCTCAGGCGAGTGCCTCGACGGCCGTGTGGACCTTGGTCAGCATGCCCTCGGGCAGCGGTGCGTAGCCCTGGTCCACCAGGGTGGCCTGGGCGGCGGGGCTGGAGGCGTAGACCAGGAAGTCCTTCAGCAGGGCGGCCTGGGCGTCGTCCAGACCCTTCGAGCAGACGATCTCGTAGGTGACCATGACCATCGGGTAGACCTTCTCGCCCAGGTCGGTGTACTTCAGCGAGACGACCAGGTCGTTGCCCTTGCCGGTGATCTCGGCCTTGTCCATGGCGGCGCCGGCGCTCTCGGGGGTCAGTTCCACCGCACCCTGGCCGTTGTCCAGAGCAGAGACACCCAGCTGGGCGTCCTTGGCGTACTTCCACTCCATGTAGCCGAAGCCACCGGTGGTCTCCTTGACGGCGTCAGCGACACCCTGGGTGCCCTTCTTGCCCTCGCCGGCCTTGCCGAAGTACGACTTCGAGGTCTCACCGGTGAACTGGGCCGGGGCGGCGGCCTTGAGGAACTTGGCGACGTTCTCGGTGGTGCCCGACTCATCGTTGCGGTAGAAGACGTTGATGGCCTGGCCGGCCGGCAGCGTGGCCCCGGGGTTCAGGGCCTTGATGTCGGCGTGGTCCCAGGTGGTGATGGCACCGTTGAAGATGTCCATGATCACCTTGGGGGTCAGCACCAGGTTGTCGACGCCCTTCAGGTTGTAGGCGAAGGCGACCGGCCCCACGATCAGCGGCAGGTTCCAGCCGGGGTTGCCCTCGCAACGCGCGGCGACCTTCTCGGTCTCGACGACGCCGTCGGAGTTGGCCTTGGACTTCAGGGCCGAGTCGGAGCCGGCGAACTGCAGCTGGCCGTTGTAGAAGTCCTTGATGCCGGCGCCGGAACCCGACTTGGTGTAGACGACCTGGCCCTTGCCACCGCAGGTGGTGTTGTACGACTGGGTCAGGGCCTGCATGGCGATGTCCTGGGCCGACGAGCCGCCCCCGTTGACGGTGCCGGCCGGGCAGGTCAGCTCCAACGCCTTGGTGTCGGTGGTCGAGGCTGCGCTCGAGGCGGCGGTGGTGCCGGCGGCGGTGGTGCCGCCCGACTCGACGGTGCCACCACATGCGGTGAAAGTCAGTGCGCCCACGGCCACCAGGGCCGCGATCTTGGCGAAGCGGTGCATCTTCACAAGAGTTCCTTGATCTGTTGGGGAGCTGGAGAAGTTCGCCGTGCGCACGGGCGCATTCGAATAGCCAACTTCGTCACTCCTGACGCTAATCAGGTCAGATGACACGTCGAATGTGGTTGGGTGAACAGCAGGTGAACGGCGGCGGACGTTCCGGCAGATGCGCCGCTGACCACGCCATTCAGGCCGTATACCGGTCGCTCGGTGGACATCCGTGGTCCCCGCGGTGGCGGCAGGTGAACGTCTGGACGATCCCGGGGCGCGCCGGGCTCAACAGGCGGGCTCAGAAGGCGGGCTTCACCATCTCGACGGCCAGCTGGTTGCCCTCGCTGTCGTGGTGGACCACGTAGGTCTCGGCGACCAGCATGTTCTTGTCGGGCAGCCCCAGCAGGTGGCGCATCATCGGCAGCACCGGTCGGTGTCCGCACAGGGCCATGGGGGCGTTGGGCTGGGCGCGGGCATCGTTGAGCAGGTCGACGGTGGCCCGTTCGGAGTCGAGCGGGTCGTCCTCGTAGTGCTCCTCGCTCAGCTCCGGGCACTCGACCAGGCCGATGCCGAAGCGGTCGGCATAGGGCTGCAGCGTCTGGACGCAGCGGGTGCTGGTCGAGGTGACCGGTATCGCCACGCCGTAGGCGTCGAGCAGCAACGCCAGCCGTTTGGCCTGCCGGCGTCCCCGACCCGACAGCGGACGACGAAAGTCCTTGCCGGACCAGTTCTTGCGGAGCATCGCCTTGGCGTGGCGGACCAGCAGCACCGTGTGCCCTGGGCTCAGGGCCAGGGCGCGGGCCAGCACCTCACGGTCATTGGGCCAGCTGAGTTCGGCGGCGGCCCGCGCGGCCGGCCACCACTCCACCCGGTCGACCTCCTGCCCGTGGTCGTCGTGCGGCGTTCCGCCGTGGAGTTCGCCGCCGCGCACGGTGCCCAGCCACCAGTGCACGGCCTTGGTGTCCTTGTCGATGACGTGGCTGAGGGTCCCCAGGGGCGCTCCCAGACGCACCTTGAGCCCGGTCTCCTCCTCCAGTTCCCGGACGGCGGCCACCTGCAGGTCCTCGTCAGGTTGCGGTTTGCCCTTGGGCAGGGTCCAGTCGTCGTAGCGGGGCCGGTGGACCACCAGCACCCTGGCGTCCTCGCCCTGCCCCTGCAGGACGACGGCTCCGGCTGCGCTCAGATGGCGGCGCTTCTTGCTCATGGTCGGCTGCTGTCGGGGCTCAGTGGGTCTCGTCGCTGCGTCGCTGGGTGCGTCGTTCGATCAGCACGGTCTGCACGTCCCGCAGGATCTGGCCGTCCTCGCCCCGGGAGTGCTCGCTCCAGACGGTGTCGTCCAGGTGCCACGAGACGGTGCCCGGGTCGAAGCCCAACTCGAACAGGTCGGTGATCTCCTGGATGTGGCGCTTGTTGGTGATGCTGACGATGGTCTCGACCCGACGGTCCAGGTTGCGGTGCATCAGGTCGGCCGAGCCGATGCCGACGATGGGCTGGCCGCCGTTGGCGTACCAGAAGATGCGCGAGTGCTCCAGGAAACGGCCCAGCACCGAGCGGACCCGGATGTTCTCGCTGAGGCCGCTGACCCCGGGGCGGATCGTGCAGATGCCGCGCACCCACAGGTCGACCTTCACCCCGGCCTGCGAGGCCTTGTAGAGGCGGTCAATGATCTTCTCGTCGACCAGCGAGTTGACCTTGAAGCGGATGTAGCCCTGGCGTCCGGCCTGCTGGTGGGCGATCTCGCGGTCGATGCCGGTCAACAGCCCGGCGCGGATGCCGTGCGGGGCGACCAGCAGCCGACGGTAGGAGGTCTCCTGGGTGAGCCCGGACAGGTGGTTGAACACCTTGCCGACGTCCTCGGTGACCACCGGGTTCGAGGTCAGCAGCCCCATGTCCTCGTAGACGCGGGCCGTCTTCGGGTTGTAGTTGCCGGTGCCGACGTGGGCGTAGCGACGCAGCGTCCTGCCCTCGTCGCGGATGACCAGCGACAGCTTGCAGTGGGTCTTCAGCCCGACCATGCCGTAGACGACGTGGACGCCGTACTTCTCGAGCTTGCGGGCCCAGGCAATGTTGGCCTGCTCGTCGAAGCGGGCCTTGATCTCCACCACCGCCAGCACCTGCTTGCCGGCCAGGGCGGCCTCGATCAGGGCATCGACGATGGGCGAGTCGCCGCTGGTGCGGTACAGGGTCTGCTTGATGGCCAGCACCTGCGGGTCGGCCGCGGCCTGCTCGATGAAGCGCTGCACCGAGGTCGAGAACGAGTCGTAGGGGTGCTGCAACAGCACGTCGCGGGTCTTCAGGGCAGCGAACAGGTCGGCGGGCTGGGCCGTCTCGACCTCGGCCAGGTCGCGGGGGGTGGCGGCGATGAACTTCGGGTACTGCAGGTGCTCCTTGTCGGCAGCGGTCAGCGAGAACAGCCCGGTCAGGTCCAGGGGCGCGGGCAGCGAGAAGACCTCCTTCTCGCTGACGTCCAGTTCGCTCATCAGCAGTTCCAGCATCTTGGGCGCGATGTCGTCCTGCACCTCCAGGCGCACCGGCGGACGACCGACCTTGCGACGCAGCAGTTCCTTCTCCAGCGCGTACAGCAGGTTCTCGGCGTCGTCCTCCTCGACCTCGAGGTCCTCATTGCGGGTGACCCGGAAGGTGGTCTGCTGCAGCACCTCCATGCCGGCGAACAGCTGGCCGAGGTGGCGACGGATGACCTCCTCCAGCGGCAGGAAGCGGCCCTCGCCGACGCGGATGAAGCGGTCCAGCAGCGCCGGCACCTTGACCCGGGCGAACTGCTTGGCCCCGGTGATGGGATTGCGGACCAGCACGGCCATGTTGATCGACAGGCCAGAGATGTAGGGGAAGGGGTGTGAGGGGTCGACGGCCAGCGGGGTCAGCACCGGGAAGATGCGCTCGCTGAACAGTTGGCGCATCTCGTCCTTCTCCGACGCCGTCAGCTCCTCCCAGGTCAGGATGGTGATGCCCTCTGCCGCCAGCGCCGGGCGGACGTCGTCCTGGAAGATGCGGGACTGCTCCTGGACCAGGGCCCGGGTGCGGGCCAGGATCGCGTCGTGCAGTTCGCGGGGCATCATGCCGGTCACCGAGGGGACGCCGACGCCGGCGGCGATGCGGCGCTTGAGGCCGGCCACCCGCACCATGAAGTACTCGTCCAGGTTGGAGGAGAAGATCGCCAAGAAGGAGGCGCGCTCCAGCAGCGGCACCCGCTCGGCGTCCCGGGCCAGGTCCAGGACCCGGTTGTTGAACGCCAGCCAGGACAACTCCCGGTCGGCGTACAGCGGGGTGCTGGACTCGGACCGGTCGATCGGGGCCGCCTGGTCAGTGATCAGGGCGCCGGTCTCGTCCGTGGGCGTGGAGGTGCCGCGGGACGTGGCAGACGGTGACATGGGGCCTCTTTCGGGTTGGCGGGGAATGTGGAACATTGTGCCACCTGCTCGTCGGCGACGAACGGGCTCAGGCCCAGCGGGTGTCGCGCTGCACCTCGACGAAACCGGCGTTCTCGTACATCGTGACCACGCGCTCGTTGGCGGCCTCGACGTAGAGGTCGATGACGCGGGCTCCGCGAGCGGCGGACAGGTGGTGCAGGCCGATCGCGAGCAGGTAGCGGCCCAGGCCGCGGCCATGCTCGAACGGGTGCACACCAATCACGTACACCTCGCCGACGTCACCCTCGATCTTGGTCCAGTGGTAACCCAGCAGCCGCCCGTCGGCGTCCCTGGCCAGGAACAGACCCTCGGCGTCGAACCAGTCCTCGGCCATCTTGTCCAGCACGTCCTGGCGCGACATCCTGCCCTGCTCAGGATGGTCGGCGAACGCCAGCGCGTTGACCTCGACCAGGTCGTCGATGTCG
>NZ_JADIJQ010000025.1 GCF_017355265.1 Tessaracoccus sp. SD287 | reverse complement strand
CCTGACCGCCCTTCAGGACCGGCGCGGCACCCCGGTTCCGGCCCGGCGGCCGGACGCAACGGTCAGCGCTGCGGGCCCTTGTTCTGCTGGTTGAACATCTGCTGCAGTTGCGGGGGCAACTCAAAGTTCGACATGGCCTTCTGCAGATCGGCCTCGCTGGGCTGCTCGTCGCCCCCGAGCCCGAAGACGCTGGCCGGATCGATGGCCGGCTCCGCAGGCTGACCGGTGACCTGTGCGGCACGCTTGGCCGGGTTGCCCGACTCTCCCTTCTTGCCCTTGGCAGACTTCTTGGCCTGCTGCTTCCGCGGCCGTCCACCACCGGCGCCGGGCATCCCCGGCATGCCGGGCATCCCCCCGCCCATCATGCCGCCGGCCATCGACTGCATCATCTTGCGGGCCTCGACGAAGCGGGTGACCAACTGGTTGACGTCACTGACCTGGACGCCGGCACCGCGGGCAATCCGGGCACGCCGCGAACCGTTGAGGATGCCGACATCGGCACGCTCGGCGGGGGTCATCGAGTAGATGATGGCCTCGACGCGGTCGACCTCCTTCTCGTCAATGTTGGCGATCTGGTCCTTCATCGCCCCCATGCCGGGAAGCATGCCGAAGATCTTCGACAGGGGCCCCATCTTGCGCATCTGCTGCATCTGGCCCAGGAAGTCGCCCAGGGTGAAGGTGCCCTTGCCTGCCAACAGCTTCTCGGCGGCGAGCTTGGACTGCTCCTGGTCAAAGGTCTTCTCGGCCTGCTCGATCAGGGTGAGCATGTCGCCCATGCCCAGGATCCGGCTGGCCATCCGTTCCGGGTGGAAGACGTCAAAGTCCTTGAGTCCCTCACCGGAGGAGGCGAACATGATCGGCTTGCCGATCACCCGCGCGATCGACAGCGCGGCACCACCGCGGGCGTCACCGTCGAGCTTGGTCAGCACGACGCCGTCGAAGCCGACACCCTCCTGGAATGCCAGGGCGGTGTTGACCGCATCCTGGCCGATCATGGCGTCGACGACGAAGAGCACTTCGTCGGGGTTGACGGCGGCCTTGATGTCGGCGGCCTGCTGCATCAGGTCCGCGTCAATGCCCAGCCGGCCGGCGGTATCGACGATGACGTAGTCGTAGAGGCGCTGATGGGCGACCTGGATGGCGGAATGGGCCACCTCGATCGGGTTGCCCACCCCGTTGCCGGGCTGCGGCGCGTGCACATGGACTCCGGCCCGCTGTCCGACGACCTGCAACTGGTTGACGGCATTGGGGCGCTGGAGGTCGGCGGCGACCAGCAGCGGCGAGTGACCCTCGGACTTCAGCCAGTGGGCCAGCTTGCCGGCCAGGGTGGTCTTGCCCGCGCCTTGCAGGCCGGCCAGCATGATCACCGTCGGCGGGTTCTTCGAGACACGGATGGTGCGGGTCTCACCGCCCAGGACCGAGACCAGTTCGTCGTTGACGATCTTGATGATCTGCTGGGCGGGGTTCAGCGCCTGCGACAGTTCGAGTCCCTGGCAGCGCTCGCGGACGTTCGCGATGAACTCCTTGACGACCGACAGGTTGACGTCGGCCTCGAGCAGCGCGATGCGGATCTCGCGGGTGGTCTCGTCGATGTCGGCCTCGGTGAGCCTGCCCTTGCTGCGCAGTCCCTTGAAGGTGGCGGCAAGCCGGTCCTGGAGATTCTCGAACACGGTGTCCTCTGGGGTCGCGGGGACACCGGTCGAACACTGCCCGATGGGTCCCCTGAGCGGTCAAGGGACCATGCTACTGCCTTCGTGGCCGGGCAGCCGCTGCCCTATTCGCCGAGAATGCCGGAGACGAATCCCTCGGAGTCGAAGGGTGCGAGGTCGTCGACGCCCTCGCCCAGACCGATCAGTTTCACCGGCACCCCGAGCTCGCGCTGCACCTGGACGACAATGCCGCCCTTCGCCGAGCCGTCGAGCTTGGTCAGCACGATGCCCGACACGTCAACGACGTCACCGAAGATGCGGGCCTGGGTCAGGCCGTTCTGCCCGGTGGTGGCGTCCAGGACCAGCAGCACCTCCGAGACCGGTGCCAGCCGAGCGATGACGCGCTTGACCTTGCCGAGCTCATCCATCAGACCGGTCTTCGTGTGCAGTCGTCCGGCGGTGTCGACGATCACCACGTCCACCCCCTGCTTGATGCCGGCCTCCACGGCTTGGAAGGCCACCGACGCGGGGTCCGAACCCTCCGGACCGCGGACGGTCTGGACGCCGACGCGCTCGCCCCAGGTGGTGAGCTGCTCGGCGGCAGCGGCGCGGAACGTGTCGGCCGCACCCAACAGCACGGTCTTGCCCTCGGCGACCAGCACCCGGGCGAGCTTGCCGACGGTGGTCGTCTTGCCGGTGCCATTGACGCCAACGACGAGGACGACGGCCGGCAGTCCGTCCTGGCCGGTCAGCCCCAGGCTGCGGTCCAGTCCGGGGTCGACCAGCTTCACCAGTTCCCGACGCAGCACCTCGCGGGCCCGGGCCGGGTCGGAGATGCCCTCGACCGCCAACTCCTTGCGCAGGGTGGTGACCAGTTCGGTGGCCGGCCCCACCCCCAGGTCGGAGCTGATCAGGGTGGCCTCGAAGTCGTCCCAGGTGTCGGCGTCGATCCGGTCGCTCGACAGCAGGTCGGCCAGGCCGCGGGCCAGGGCGTTGTTGGAACTGGCGAGGCGACGACGCAGCCGCGCCATCCGCGAACTGGCAGCCTCCGGGACCTCGAGGCCGGTCTCGGCGGGCGCCTCCGGTGCGGTCGGGGGTCCCGGTTCGGCGGTCGGCAGCTGGGGCTTCGGCTGCTGTTCGAGCTCCTTGGGCCCGAACTTGGCGACGAGGTAGGCGACCCCCGTCAGGGCGACCATGAGGCCAATGATGATCCACGCGACGATTTCCCAATTCACGTGAACATCCTAGGCACAGTCACACCCACCCCATGCAGCAGCCCTCAGCGCTTGGCCGCCTGACGCACGCGCTGGCTGCTGGCCTCGTAGAACTGGACCAACGATTCGGGAGCGTCCGCGTCACCGTTGAGGTGCTTGGCCACCATGCCGAGACGTTCGGCAACCGCGGGGTTGCGGTCGCTCATCTTGCCGCGCATGCCAATGGCCACGACGGCGGCGACGGCGACAGCAAGACCCACGATGATGATCATGGCCACGACGACTGAGGGCATGGCACTTCCTTCCGATGCGGTTCGCAGGCGCCACCACGCAGCGCCTTACGACAGCCATTGTCTCATTGACGAGCAGGTGGGCGCGCCGCGACGGCCGTGTCGCGAACAGCGAACTAGGCGCCCTGGGCCGCTGCCGGTTCGTCGCGCAGACGCTGGGACACCACCGTGGAGACCCCGTCACCACGCATGGTGACCCCGTACAGCGCGTCGGCGATCTCCATGGTGCGCTTCTGGTGGGTGATCACCAGCAGCTGGGAGCGTTCGCGCAACTCCTCGTAGATGCCCAGCAGCCGGCCCAGGTTGGTGTCGTCCAGGGCAGCCTCGACCTCGTCCAGGATGTAGAACGGGCTGGGGCGGGCCATGAACAGGCTGACCAGGAAGGCGACGGCCACCAGAGAACGTTCCCCACCCGACAACAACGAGAGCCGCTTGACCTTCTTGCCCGCCGGTCGCGCCTCGACGTCGACCCCGGTGGTCAGCCACTGTCCCGGCTCGGTCAGGATCAACCGGCCCTCACCCCCGGGAAACAGCCGTGAGAACACGTGCCCAAAGGTTTGCTCGACGTCGGCATAGGCCAGTGCGAAGACCTCCTCGACCCGGCGGTCCACCTCGGCAATGATGTCGACCAGGTCCTTGCGGGTCTTGTTGAGGTCCTCCAACTGCTCGGCCAGGAACGCGTGCCGCTCCTGCATCGCGTCGAACTCCTCCAGCGCCAACGGGTTCACCCGGCCCAGGACCTGCAGGTTGCGCTCGGCGGTGCGCAGCCGCTTCTGCTGGGCCTCCCGGTCGTAGGGGACGGGCTCCGGCTTGTCCTCGTCGTCGGCGGCCACCGGGCGTCCATCGGGGTGCACCAGCACGGGTACCCACTGCTCGGGACCGTACTCGTCGAGCAGGATCTGGGGCGCCAGGGCCAACTCGTCCATGGCCTTGTCCTGCAGTTGTTCGATGCGCATGCGTTGCTGCACGCGGGCCATCTCGTCGCGGTGGGCGCCCTCGACGAGCTTCTCCAGGGCGCTGGCCGACTCCCGCGCGGTCCGCCTGGCCACGCCCAGCTCTGCCTCGGCGAGCTGGCGGTGCTGTTCGGCGGCGGTGCGTTCGGCGGTGGCGCCCACCCGGGCGACCTCGACCTGTTCCAGCAGCCAGACCGCGGCCAGGTGGACGGCCCGGGCCGCCTCGGCCTCACGCCTGACCTGGTCGGCGCGAGCCTGCGCCTTGGCCCGCTGCACCCGTTCGTTCTGGGCGGCCCGTTGCAGCGAGTCGGCGCGCCCGGCCAACGCCCGGGCGCGTTCCTCGGCGGTGCGCAGGGCCAGCCGCGCGTCCATCTCGCCCTGTCGGGCAGTCCGCGCCGCCAGGGCCAGGTCGTCGCGTTCGGCCGGGTCGGGCTCGACGACGTCGGCGTCGTCGCTGGCCAGGTCGAGGCGCTGCTGCAGTTCGGCCAGCGCCGCCTCGTCCTGGTGCCGTTTGGCGGTCGCCTCGAGCGCCGTCTGTTCGAGTCGTTCGGCCTCGCTGCGGGCGGAGCGGGCCGTCTCGGACAGCTGCCCCAGCCGTTCTGAAAGGGCGGCCCATTCCGCGTCCGAGGCGTGCAGCCTGGTCAGCGCCTCCTCGGCACGCTGTCGGGCCTGCTGGGCGGCGTGGTTCTTCTCGGCGACGGCGAAGCGCAACCGTTCCAGGTCGTGGTCGCACTCACCCAACTGGGCACGGGCCTCGTCGACGGCGGCCTGCACCTCGATCAGGCTGGCGCCGCCACCGGAGCCGGCCTGGGCGAACCAACTGGACAGCGAGTCGCCGTCGCGGGTGACGGCCGTCACGTCGGGTCGCCCGTCGACCAGCGCGCGGGCCGCGTCGAGATCGTCGACCAGGGCCACCCTGTGCAGGGCGCGGGTGAGCGCCCCGTCGAGTTCCGCTGGGGCCCGGACGACGTCGCGCGCCCAGACGGCGGTGCCGGGCAGGGCCGGCCAGTCGTCGCGGCTGACCGGAGGGCCGCCGAGCAGCAGCCCGGCACGACCCAGGTCCTCGGCACGGACATGGCTGATGGCGGCCAGCGCGGCCTCGAGATCGGCGACGGCGACGGCGTCGGTCGCCTGCCCCAGCGCGGCGGCGACGGCTGCCTGCCAGCCCGGCTCGACCTGAAGCAGACCGGCGACCTGGCCCAGCAGCCCGTCGACGCGGTCCGAGGCGGCCAGCAGCGAGGAGTTGGCGTCGGCTCGCTCGAGCCCCATGCTGAGGCCGTCGATGCGTGAGACCAGGGCGGCGCGGGTCTGCGACAGCGCCGCCTCGTCGGCGCGCAAGGCGGCCAGTGCCTCGTCCAGGGCGCTGACCTGGGCCGATGCCGTCTCGTACTCCTCGTCCAGGCCCTCCTCACCGGCGTCGAAACCGGCCATCGAGGACTCCACCCGGGCGAACTCGGCCGTGGCGGCCCCGGCGCGGGCCATGGCGTCGGCGCGGCGGGCCTCGAGGCGCGCTGCCTCGTCGGCGCCGGCGTCCAGCCGCGACTTCAGGGAGTTCACCTGACCGGTGAGCCGGGCCAGGCCCTCACGGCGGTCCGCGATGGCGCGCAGTTGTGCCGCGTAGGCCTTTTCGGCGGTGGCCAGTGCCTGCTCGGTACTGCTGCGCAGCGCGGTCGCGGTGCTCATCTCCTCGGCCCGGGCAGCGACGTCGTCGCGCAGCAGGGCCTCCTGCTCGCGGACCTCTGCCGCTTCCTTCTCCAGCGACTCGGGGTCGCGTCCTCCCCGGTTCAGCTCGGGTTGGCGCTCGGCGTGGCGCATCCGCTCGGCGGCGATCTGGCGCGTCGTCTGGATGCGTTCGACCAGGGCGGCCAGCGCGTACCAGTTCTCCTGGGCGGCATTGACCCTGGGCTGGGCGGCGCTCAGCGCCGACTCCGCCTCGACCTCGCGGGCACGGGCCGCGTCCAGATCGTGCTGGGCCTTGGCGCGGGCGGCGGCGAAGGCGCGTTCGTCGGCCAGGTCGGACTCGAGCGCCAGGGTGGCCTGGCTGAGGTCGTCGGCGAGCAGCCGGGCCTTGGCGTCACGCAGTTCGGCGGCGATCACGGCCGCCTTGCGGGCCACCTCGGCCTGCCTGCCCAGCGGCTTGAGCTGCCGGCGGATCTCGCCGATCAGGTCGCTCAGCCGATCCAGGTTGGCCGCCGTCGACTCCAGCTTCCGCTGGGCCTTCTCCTTGCGTTTGCGGTGCTTCAGCACCCCGGCGGCCTCCTCGATGAAGCCGCGACGGATCTCGGGGGTGGCCTGCAGGATGGAGTCGAGTTGGCCCTGGCCGACGATGACGTGCATCTCGCGGCCAATGCCGGAGTCACTGAGCAGTTCCTGGACGTCGAGCAGGCGGGCCGGGTTGCCATTGATCTGGTATTCCGAGCCGCCGCTGCGGAACATGGTCCGGGTGATGGTGACCTCGGTGTAGTCGATGGGCAGGGCGCCGTCGGTGTTGTCGATGGTCAGCACCACCTCGGCGCGTCCCAGCGGCGCCCGGCCGGTGGTGCCGGCGAAGATGACGTCCTCCATCTTTCCGCCGCGCAGGCTCTTGGCGCCCTGCTCGCCCATCACCCAGCTCAGGGCATCCACGACATTGGACTTGCCCGACCCGTTGGGGCCGACGATGCAGGTCACCCCGGGCTCGAAGTTCATCGTGGTGGCCGAGGCGAAGGACTTGAACCCGCGCAGGGTCAGCGACTTCAGGTACACCGGCTACTCCGCGTCACTGCCTGCCACCGTCACCGCGCGACGGAATCGCGCCGAGCGGAAGGTCCACAGCTTGTTGACGACGAAGTTGATGGGCATGGTGACCCCGATCTGGATCAGGGTGGCCCAGTACAGCTTGGTGCGCAGACCGTTGGAGTCGTCCAGCCAGTCGATCCGGCCCAGGTAGAGCGGGGAGTCGGTCTTCAGCAGCAGGGTCTGGATGCCCAGCCCGACGGCGAGGGCGACCAGGCCAATGCTCATGAACGAGCCCAGCCCGCTCCACCAGGGGGTGTGGGTGGCGGTGGCCCGGAATGTCCAGGACCTGTTGAGCTGGTAGTTCCAGGTGTTGGCCACCACGAAGGCGGCGACCGCGATCACGTGGTACCAGTACACGCCGAAGGGGGTCGCGGGGATCGCGAAGACGCGCTCCTGGTAGTGGGGCACCAGCCATTTCAGCACGACCGTCACCGCGAGGTTGACCACGATGCCGGAGCCGCCGACGACGCCGAACTTGATGAACTGGCGCAGGTGGCGGCCGCTGCGCTGGAAGTTGGTCTCACTCACAATGGTCTCGACTCTAGTGGGCAGCCGCGGCGGGACGTGGTTGGCGGGGCCGACGCTGGCAGTTCGGACAGCGGTACGAACTGCGGTTCATGAAGGCCTCGCGGACGAGCAGCCGCCCGCAGCGCGTGCACGGCTCCCCCTCGCGTCCGTAGGCCTGCAGTCCGCGTTCGAAGTAGCCCTACTACTCACGCTGGGTACATTGAAAAACGGGTTGACCCGAAGAGAACATTTCCCCGGGTCAGGGACTGTTTCAGTCCCGCAGAACGTCGCCGCAACGCCTGCCTACGCCCTAGAGTACGACCTCTGGATTTGCAATCTGGATGGAGCGCGGTCGAAGGGAGAGGTCGCCGCCCTGAGACCGAACGTGCCGGAAGTCGGGGCCGTGACAATGCCCCGGCCCCGTCACCACCGCATGGGGAAACAGCGTCAGACGAGTTCCATCACGGGCCCGCAGTGCACCGCGCGGTAGATGTCGTTGCGGATCTCATTTGCCTCGTCCGAGGTCAACGTGCGACCGATCGGTCGCAGCATGATTCGTAGCAGCACGTTGCACTGGCCAGGCTGAGTGCCAAGCCGGTCACGGGCCGCCTCAGGAAGGTCCGCGTGAGTAGTCCGGCTGAGCATCTCGACGGACTCGATGACCTCAGCACCATCACCCAGGGCGGTACGGATCACGTCTCCCAGGGTTTCCTCGTCCTCCTCTGCAGCGACGACCACCGAGATATCCCGCCGCGCATGAGGCAACGGCGACACGTGCTGCCACGGATCCAGGTGCCGCATCTGGGCAGCGATGCGCGGATCGCTCGCCCGCAGGTATCGGATGTCAGGAATGGATTTGCGCAGCATCAACGCCCGTTCGAGACCCATGCCCAGGGCCAATCCCGACCACCGCTCGGGGTCGAGGCCGGCACTGTGCAGAACACCGGGATGAATGCGGCCGCATTCGGCCAGCTCGAGCCATTCACCGCCCAACCGGACGTCGATCTGGCGAGCGCCGACGGTGTACGGATGCACCGTGTCGGTGACCATCCACTCGGCCCCGGGCAGCACCGCTTCGACAAGGCGGTCGATCATGTCGAGCATGTCCTCATCGTTCATGTCGGGAGCGTCGCGGATGCGCCATAGATCGACCTGGTGCGGTTCTCCGACATGGCTGCGATCAACAGCATCCCGACGATAGACCAGGCCAGGGACCACGAGGAGCTCATCGATTCCGGCGCGTGCCGAGTATGACTCCAGAGCAGTCGGGATCTCAGCACTGGTATGACTGCGCAGCATGGCGGTCGGGCTGAGATAGCGGGTGTACCGACGGTCTCGAGTGACGTCGGCGGGATCGTATCCGAGGCGGTCGTAGTTGTCACTGACCGCGACCACGGGCGGATTCCGGACGTATCGGACGGTGCACTGCCATCGGTCCTGCAGAGCCGATACGCACGAGGTCAGGAGCTGCTGGATCGCATGCTCGCCTTGGGCGGGGTCGGTCAGGTCGCGTAGGGCAAGCGCCCGCTGAATCTGGTCAGGTGTGAGGTATGTGGCGGACATGGTGAGTCTCCGATTTCAGGGTGGCCGTGAAGGATGCATTGCTTCCCCCGGCCGTGCCTGCGGAGACTCCCGGCGACTATCGGCGCGCGTGAAGGGCCCCGCGGCCGTCTCCCGGCCGGGGGTCAAGAAATCGCTGCTGCCAACTCACAGGTGCAACCTACCACCCGCGCTTGGTCGCGAGCTACCCCCGGTCTACCTGGGAACCTCCCGTCACTGATCCTTGCTCCTGACGCTGGGGAGCCGATTCCGTGACCTGCGGTTGGCCGCACTGGCCCGTTTCCCCGACATGTTCACAGGGCCGGGTGCAAGGCATATCGCCGCCCAGGATTCCAACCCACAGGGCATCGGGAGCACCTTCGCGAGGCTCGCTACGCGATGTGGATGATGAAGCCGCTTCTGTCTCTGCGCAACTCTGGCCGGTCGAACACGCCCGTGACGGACCGGCTTCCTGTGATCCTGGCAGCCCACCGCGACGCCCTGACGATGCTCACTCGCTATCGTCGTCGCCCGACTGGACACCGGGATGCACCCGATCGGCCGATCCGCAGGCTGCGTCCCTCGCGGAGTCTGGAGGCATCCCACTCAACGAAGGAGGAAACATGGACTCCCGCCAGTCATCTCCCACCCCCGGGCGACCCCGGAGTTCCCTGCGCGCAGCGGTGCTCGCTGTCCTGCGTGGGAACGTGTCCGCGCACCAGGCGAAGCATCCGAGGGACCAGGCCGCACGGGAGAACGCACGTCTAGAACTCTCGATCCGCAACACCCAGCGGTGAGCAACCTCTGGCCGGCCGAACTGCAGACGTCCGGCGTCAGAGGAGGCCGCGTTCGTAGGCCACGCGGACGGCGGCCGCACGGTCGCCGACGCCGAGCTTGTCGAAGGCATGGGCCAGGTGGGTCTTGACGGTCGCCTCACTGACGTGGAGCCGGGCGGCCGCGGCACGGTTGGTGAGCCCCTCGGCGATCAGCCGCAGCGATTCCAGTTCCCGGTCCGTCAGCTCCTGCTCGGTCCGCCTGCCCGTCAGCACCGCCAGGGCCTCGGCGGTGAGGACCGGACGACCGGCGGCCACGTCGGTGACGGCGCGCACCAGCTCGGCCCGGCGGGCGTCCTTGAGCAGGTACCCGTCAGCTCCGGCCTCCAGGGCGGTGCGGATGTCGCGTTCGGTGTCATAGGTGGTGAGCACCAGGATCCGTGGCGTGGTGCGGCCCTCGGCCCGCAGGGCGGTGATCGTCGCGAGGCCGTCGCCGCCGGGCATCCGCAGATCCAGCAGGACCACGTCGGGAATCGTCGCACCGATGACGACGAGCCCCTCGCGGCCGTCCGCGGCCTCGCCGACGACCTCGATGCCGGCCTCGGCGGCGAACATGCCGACCAGCCCGTCCCGCACCACGGGGTGGTCGTCGACGATCACGATGCGCACGGGCGGAGCGTTCATCGCGGGATGGCTGCGCGCACGGTGCAACCGCCTCCTTCGGAGGACTCGATGGACAGCGTGCCACCGGCGGCCCGCGCCCGGTCGCGCATGCCCGGCACCCCGTGGCCGGTACTCGCGACATGTTCATCGAAGCCGATCCCGTCATCGCGGACGGTGAGCCGGATCTCATCCTCAGCGTAGGCGATGTCCACCTCGGCTTGGGTGGCGGCCGAGTGCTTGGCGATGTTCGCGAGGGCCTCCTGGCAGATCCGGAGCAGCTCGGCATCGCTCGCGCTGGCCGAGGGCGTGCCCGTGGTCCGGAAGGTCGCTGCGACCCCCGAGGCCTCGGACCAGCCACTGGTCAGGGTCTGCAGGGCGTCGGGCAGTTCTGCGTGGTCCAGCCTGGGCGAGGCCAGGGCCCGCACGGCCCGCCGGGCCTCGGCCAGGCCGTCCCGGGCCGTCCCGTCGGCCCGGTCCAGGTGCTCCCGAGCCTCCGCGAGGGTGGCCGCCTCGCTGGCCGCTTCGATCTGGCGCAGCAGGGCCACCAGCCCCTGGGCCACCGTGTCGTGGATCTCCCGGGACAGCCGTTCCCGCTCCTGCAGGACACCGGCGGCCCGCGCCTGCGCGACCACCTGGTCCTGCAGTGCCCGGTTCGCCCGTTCAGCCTCCTCCAGCTGCTCCAGGGCCTGGGTCAGTCGGCTGACGGTGCGCTGCCGGGTCCGGTCGATGCGCACCATGGCCACCGCCAGCGCGCCGTTGACCACCAGCAGCAGCACGAAGATCAGCGGCTGCTGGAGGACCTGGCCTGGTCCCCCGGACTGAGCGAGGGCGTTCTGGGACGCCGTAGCCACCAGGGCGATGACCTCCGCCGCACCGGAGAAGAGCACCACGGCATCCAGGTAGCCGACGAACGCGTAGATCCCGTACAACGGCGACAGGCTGACCAGCGTCAGGGTCAGCAGGAAATTGGCGACGAAGCCGGCTACTCGCCAGGGCGGGGAGGCTCCGCCTACCTGCCACCAGATGCGGTACCCCACGGCCAGCATCGTCAGCACCACCATCCACGGCACGCGCCCCTGGCTGCTCACCGGGCCGACAGTGGCCAGCGCCGCGCCGAAGGCGACGGCCAGCAGCACATAGGGCAAATACGCCAGCGCAGCCTGCAGCCGCGCACCCTCCGAGGTTGGTTCATCATGCTGATCGAGAACCTGGTCCACGTCGGTCGGGGTCATCGGGCCGCCTCGAACCGGAAGGTCCTGGCCGCGACGCCGAACCCGACTGCCGTCCACACCAGCAGCACGACGATGCCGGACAGCTCCGGCCAGTCCCCGGACAGGGCGCGCAGCATGCCCTCGGCCGCCGCCCCCCCGGGGGTGAGGTCCACGATCGAGGCCACCACCGGAGGCAGCAAGGCCTTGGGCACCCACATCCCGGCAGCGAACCACGTGCAGGCGGCCACGAATCCCCCGATCCCCGCGGCGACCCGCGTGCTGCGTGCCACCCCACAGAGCAGCGCGCCGAGGGACAGCAGCGATACGGCGGCCAGCACGCTCATCAAGAAGAAGGCCGCGGCATTGCCCGGCATCGGCACTCCGAGCACCGCCGGGACGACCACCAGCAGCACGCCCATCAGCAGGCTCACACCCAGCACGAGGGCCACGACCGCGGCCAGGAGCTGCCACGGGGGCACCGGAGTGGTCCGCAGCCGACGCAGCACGCCGTATTCGCGGTACTGGGTCACAATGGTGGGCAGCACCTGCAGGGCCAGGGTCGAGGACGTGAACAGCACCAGCACGGGCTGGTAGACCTGGGCGAAGCTCAGGCCCTGCAGGTAGTCGTGGCGCACCCCCAGGGCGGGCACCAGGGCGGTGACCACCGCGGCGATGAAGGGCAGCACCACCGCCCAGATCACCGGTGCCGGCTCACGTGCCAGCAGTCGCAACTCATTGGACAACAGGGCACCGAACGGTACGGTCGCGCTCATCGGATCTCCTTCTTCCGGGTCAGGGCCAGGTAGGCCTCGTCCAGTGTGGGGGTGCTGACCTGCAGGCCCTCGACGCGCACGCCGGCCCTTGTCAGGTAGTCGAGCACCGCAGTCGGAGCGGCCTGGTTGCCGCGGATGGAGATGCGCTGCCCCTCCACGGAAAGTTCGAGAACAGAGGGCAGGTGCGCCAGACCCGACAACTCATCGGCCCGGCCCGTCGTGAAGGCGATGCGGGTCCTGCCACCATTGTGCGCCAGCACGGCGGGGGTATCGAGGGCCGCGACCCGGCCGTCGTCGATGATCGCCACGCGATCGCAGAGCGCCTCGGCCTCCTCCATCGAGTGCGTTACCAGCACGATGGTGACACCTTCATCAACCAAGCCTCTGAGGAATTCCCAGATCTCGCGACGAGCCGCCGGGTCCAGCCCTGTGGTCAGCTCGTCCAGGATAGCGACCCGTGGATTGCCCACCAGGGCCAGCGCCACGGACAGCCGCTGCTGCTGGCCGCCGGAGAGGTGCTCGAACCGGGTTCCGGCCTGGCCGGTGAGTCCGAACCGCTCCAGCAGCTCGCGGGTGGCCCGCGGGCGCACATAGAACGAGCGGTACAGCTCCAGGGCTTCCCGGACGGTGACCTTCGCCGGCTGCCGGGATTCCTGCAGCTGCATCCCGAGCAGTCCCCGCAGCTCCCGCGGCTCCTCCTGGGGGTCGAACCCGGCCACGCTGACATGTCCGGCATCGCGGGACCGGAGTCCGCCGATCAGTTCCACGGTCGTGGTCTTCCCGGCCCCGTTGGGCCCGAGGATGCCGAACACCTCGCCCGGCTCGACGGAGAAATCGATGCCGCGCACCACGGGTCGGGCGGCATAGGACTTCGTGAGCCCGTGGACATTGATGATTCCCATGGGTCAATCCTCCTTTCCCCTCCCCCTGCGGCATCATCTGATCGGCTAGGCGTCCCTCGCCGATCAGCCACCGAAGCCACAATGCAGGGCCATGAGCCGTCAGCGTGCGCTCGGCCACCCGGCCGCTGTCCCGCTCGTCGGCGGCCGCCCTCTGATCTCTGAACGACGGCAGGATGCCATGGTCTGCTGCTTCAAACGACGTTCAGATGCCTGCAGCAGGATCGCGCACCATTGTCAGCGCCTTCAGATCCCAGGGGTTGGTTCCCTGGCCCCCGCGAGGGCCGAGGGGCGCAGCAGCGGGATCGATATCGCTGCCAGTACGAGCGTGATCACTGCCGACCCGGCGGCGATGAGGCTGAAGGAGTGGGCGAATGCGGCATGGGCGGCCTCGGCCAGGCCGGGAACGTGTTGGATGGTCTCCATCACCCCCTGGCGCACGGCGTCGGTCTGCGCGGCGTCGAGTGTCCCTGAGTACGGTGTCAGGTGGCCGCGGTAGAGCACGGTGCCGATGCTGCCGAGCGCGGCGATTCCGAGTGCCTGGCCGAGTTCGGTGCCGGTCTCGGAGATCGCAGAGGACGTTCCGGCCTCGCGGCTCGGAGCGGTCCCGACGATGATGTCGGTGCCCAGGGCCGCCCCGGGCCCGAATCCCAGGTAGGCCAGGGAGAACCCGAGGACGGTGGGCAGGACTCCGCCGCCGTCCGCGGCGGCGGCCAGGACTGCGAAGCCTCCCGCTGCCACGAGCAGGCCGGCGGCGAGGGTCTGGGCCGGGGTGAGCCAGCGGGCGGCCATCGGCCCGAGGCCGCAGCCGAGTCCGAACGCGACCGCGGGGACGATCATCACCAACCCGGCTTGAAGGGGTGAGAGACCGGCGGCGAGCTGGAGGTACTGTGCGAAGTAGAAGTGGGTCCCCCCGATCAGCGCGGCGCAGATGGTCATCAGTCCCACCGCCGCGGCGAAGCGCCGTTGGGCGAACAGGGACAGGTCCACGAGCGGACGCACCTGGCGGCGCGAACGCCGGACGAACACCAGCAGCGCCACGGCGCTGAGCGCGAGCCCGGCCACCGCCGGGCCTCCCCCGGTGTCGCTCGACAGGACGGCCGATTTGAGGCCGAAGAACAGGCTCAGCATCACCGTGGCGAGCAGCAGCGCGCCCGCGATGTCGATCCGCGCGTCGGCGCTGACCTCCGATTCGGGCAGTGCGCGTCGCGCCCCGACCAGCACGGTGAGCATCACCAGCACTCCGGGTAGGAACACCGCTCCCCACCAGAAGTGGTCCAGGAGCAGACCGCCGAGGCTGGGACCCAGCGCGATGCCGACCATGAAGCACCCCATCCACACTCCGATAGCCCGAGCCCGCTCGTCCGGTGCCGGGAACAGCGTCACGATCAGCGCCAGGCTGGCCGGGGCAATGGTGGCCCCGGCGATCCCGAGCAATGCACGCGCGGCGATGAGGACCTCGACCCGCGGGGCAACCGCGGCGACCAGCGAGAAGACGGCGAACCCGGCGGAACCGGCGAGCAGCAGCCGGCGACGCCCGATCCGATCCCCCAGTGCACCGAAGGGGATCAGGAACACCGCCACCATCAGGCCGTAGATGTCGCTGATCCACAACTGCTCGACGGCACTCGCACCCAGGTCGGCCGTCAGGGTCGGGAGCGCGAGGAACAGGACGTTCTGATCCATCGCCACGACCAGTGCCGGCAGCGCCAGCAGCGTCAGTGCCCGCCAGGGTGCAGGGCTGTTCACGGCGCATCCTCGAACAGCACCCGACGGATCTCCACGCTGCCGTAGTCCGTCACGGGCATCCGGTGGGCCCATTCCTCGACTTCCGCCAGGGAGTCCGCCTCGATCAGGTACTGGGCGAACACCACCTCGCCCTGACTGCTTCCGAGCCGTTCAGGGGGAAGGATGCGTGCCGACGGGTCGAAGCCGAAGGACTGCACGAGCCGGCCCGAAGCCGCGAGTTCACGGTTGACGCGATCCCAGGCGCGCATCTCCTCGGCGTGCTCGGGCGACCCCTCGGCGGGGCCGTGGCCGGGAACGTACTTCGTCATCACCACATAGCGAGACATGACTACTTCCTTTCCAGTTGCAATGTGCAAGTGGTCAGAAACTAGCGTAGACTGCTTGCATGTCGCAACTGGAAAACGATGTTCTCGCCGTCGAGGTCGGACGGTCCGCCTGCCCGATCAACCTGAGCGCCGAGCTGCTCGGCGACCGCTGGAGCATCGTCGTACTGCGCGATCTCACCTTCCGCGGACCACTGCACTTCCGCGAGATCCTGACCGGTTCGATGGAAGGGATCGCGACGAACATCCTGACCAGCCGCCTGAACAAGCTCGTGGCCGCGGGCATGCTCACGCGCCATGGCGATGAGCATCACCGGCAGAAGGTGCGCTATCACCTGACGCAGGCGGCCATCGACTTCGTGCCCGTCCTCACCGCGATCGGAGCATGGGGCAACCGGTGGCTGCCGGCCGACCCCGATCTCGGCAGCGCCGCTGCGGCGCTGTCCTCGGGCGGACTGCAGCTCCAGCAGGAGCTCATGGTCGAACTGCGCCGAGAACACCTCGACGGTCAGCATCTGGGCCCGGACAGCCTCCGCCACCGCCTGCTGCAGAGGTAGACGACGACGGTTGTACAGGATCTCGGTGGGCGGGCGCTACTTCGGATCGGTCAACACGCAGCACCTGTTGGAGGATCCCGACGTGGTCATCCAGGGCAACCGGGTGCTTCACCTGCGCTATCGGGTCCGCCCCTTAACGAGCTGATCCACCGCCCTGAACTGACGATGGTCCACGGTGAAATCACATCGACCGGGGGCCAACTGGCTGCCCACCATCTTCAGGGTGCGAACGTCCTTTGGCTGCATCAATGGCACAGCGCCGCGGTCATGCGGGGAGCTTCTGCCGCGAGCCAGCGTTCGGCCCGCACAGGGCGGTCCTTGACCCCTTGGTTCCACCACCCTCGGAAGACCGGGTCGGCCGCGGCGGCCGCCCCCATCGTGACGAGGGAGTTCTTTGATCGTTGAATGGCCAAAGGGACGACTCGGTGACGTTGGGCGGCGCTCATTCCGTAGGCATCGGCGAAGAGCTGAAGCCGACGGGCCGCGTCGGTGCGCGCCAGCGACGGTGCGCGGTCGGCCGGGTGCAGCAGCGGAACCCACCAGTAGGCAGCGTTGACACAGTCGGCCACCCGCGTCGTGGGCCGGGCAAGGTCGAAGTCGATGAACCCGAAGGGCCGCCCGTCGCGGAAGACAACGTTTCCCGGACAGTAGTCCTGGTGAGAGACCATCTCCGGCAGGTCAAACAGCGGAGGGACAGCCACGTCGGGCGTGCCCGGGATGGATCCCCAAACAGCATCAGCGGGCGGTTCCCACAATTCCGAAGCATCATGGAGCCTGCGGATCAGCCGGGCCAGGTCGACCAGCGCCGCATCCGTGGCTGCCCACGCTGGCAATGGCTCGGCGGGTACAGAGCCGTGAAGGTAGGTCAGGATCTCGCGGCCCTGCTCGTCGTAGCCGAGTGGCTCAGGCACGAAACGGATCCCGGCCTCGCAGAGATGGCGGAGGTACTGGTGGATCGTCGCGGTGAATGGCCTGGCGGGCCGTCGCACCGTCTCACCGATCTTCACCACGTGCGTGGGACCACCCGCCCCCAGCAGCTGTTCATCTGCGGCCATCCCGGCTCCCCTCGCCAAATGTGATTGGTCCAGTACCGAGTGCGGTGTACGCCGTGGGGCGTCGCGTCGCCAAGACCGCCCGTGGCGGCTCGCCGGAGTAGCGGACCACCTCTCTGCTGAAGTGGCTCTGGTCGGCGTACCCGTGCTCCTCA
This sequence comes from Tessaracoccus sp. SD287, assembly GCF_017355265.1. Classification (GTDB taxonomy): domain Bacteria; phylum Actinomycetota; class Actinomycetes; order Propionibacteriales; family Propionibacteriaceae; genus Aestuariimicrobium. The sequence goes on along the minus strand of NZ_JADIJQ010000025.1, from coordinate 29,130 downwards.
GCGAGGTCGGCGAGCGGCCTACGGCCTATGTCGGCCATCGCGCGCTCGAACCGAACGACGCCGGCGGCGGCCTTCGGCGACAGCCCGACCTGGCCTCGAAAGCGGGCTGTCACGTGGCGATGACTCCAGCCGGTCTGGGCCACCAGGTCGTCGATCCGCGCGCGGCCGCCGGAGACGAGGAGCTGGTTCCACATCCATGCCACGACGGGATCCGGCTCGAGACCGGCGTCGAGCGCCGAGAGCAGTGCCTGCTCCACAGCGCCGATCCGTTCCGCCCAACTGGGGGTCGCGGCGAGTCGCTCGGGCAGCGGGCCGCCGAGGAACGGGGCGACATCCTCGAGGCTGACCACCCGCCGCGCAAGCTCCTGACCAGGGATGCGGAGCAGACGGTACGCGCCGAGCGGTGTCAGGTAGACCTGTACGCAACGCTGGGTCCCCGTGAATCGCGTGGTCGCATGCCCTGGCATGAACCCGGCGACGAACGAGGAGTATCGTCCCCTGCCCTCGCCGTCGGACAGGCTGAGGATCTCCAGGGGGTCGCCGAAGGACACGACCACCGGCAGCAGGCTGCCGGCCGGCTGCCGCCGTTCCACGCGAGTGTCGGCGTGCTCGGACAAGCCGACGATGCCCGCGACCAGCCCGGCAAGCCTGGGGTGCGAACGATGCCGCACCAGCTCAGGGTTCACCATGCCTCCATCATCACCGGTCAGATTTGTTCAAGCCATAGCCGATGCTGAGCACGGACCATGGAGACCAAACGAAACGAATGGAGTGGGGATCATGAGCAAGCTGGTAGCCGTCGAGTTCCTGAGCGTCGACGGCGTAATGCAGGGTCTCGGCTCGCCCGATGAGGACCGGGACGGCGGCTTCGAACATGGCGGCTGGGGTGCTCGGTACGCAGACGTCATGCACGAGGTCGTGGATCCCGGGGGCCTGGCCGCGACCTCGGCGTACCTGTTCGGGCATCGGACCTACGAGAAGCTGGCAGCTTTCTGGCCGTTCCAGCCGGCCGACAATCCGATGGCGGCCAGCTTGAACTCCTCGCCCAAGCACGTCGCCACGCGAACCCGCACGACACTCGACTGGACGGGAGCCGCGCCGCTGCGCGGAGAGCTGACCGAGGCGGTGCGAGACCTGAAGTCCGAGGGCGACGGCGATGTGGTGATCCTCGGCAGCGGCGATATCACACGACAGTTGATGGCATCCGGTCTCATCGACGAGCTGCGGCTGTTCATCCACCCTCTGGTGCTGGGCACAGGCAAGCGGCTGTTCGACGCTGTGCCGGCACCCCGGGCGCTGCGGCTGACAAGCGTGCGCACCACCAGCAAGGGCACCCTGGCGGTGGTCTATTCACTCGACTGTCGACCCTCACGCAGCTATTCACGGATGCGTGTGCCTGGTCCCGTCATGGCCTCATCTCGCCCGGCGGGTCGGAGCAAGGATGATGAGCCATGAGCTGTAGTGCTCGACCACACGACCGCCCAGATCCTGCGCCGCATCGGCGGCTCGGTCGACCTCTGCCGGTGACCAGTCGCTGAAAGTGCTGAACAGATCGTGCACCTGCTCACTGCTCAGCTCGATGTCCCACCGGAAAGTGGCGGTGTGCTCGACGGAGAACAGCCCCGTGCCAGTCAGTCGTGACGCTGTCGCGACGGGGTCCTCCGGGTCAGGTCCGCAGCGCGTTGGGGCACTGCGTTCTCGCACGATCTTGGCTACGCGATCGCGGAACGGGGTGCGGACGGACGGATCGCCGTACACGTTTCGCCAGACGAGCAATCGTCCCGTCGGCACAAGTAGGCGGTGCAGTAGCGGCAGCAAGGTTTCGATATCCATCCAGTGGATCGAAGTCGCGGCGACCGCCAGTTCGAAGGACGCATCATTGCCTTCGAGGTCCTCGGCGCGTCGAACGATCACTGTGGCCATCGGATGTTCCGTTGCGAGCCGAGATGCGAGGTGGGGACCTGGCTCGACTGCCGTGACCTCAAGTCCATCGGCAAGCAGTGGCCCGGTCGCCTGTCCGGTACCGGCACCAAGATCGAGCGCTCGATGCCCGGGACGCAGAAGACCGCGACTCCGCAACGTCTCCCACAGCTCCGGTGGATACGGCGGCCGGGCCTGACCGTAACGTGCAGCGTGACGGTCGAAATGGGCGGGATCGGGAACGTGCACGGCTCGTCCTCCTTTCGTGGCCGATGATCGCATCCGGCCCTGATGGCTCCCAGAACATGGCGTGCGCGTGACCGCCGTCGCCCGATTTTGGGATCTCTACCAGTCTGCCCCGCTATCCCAGGCTTGTCGCCAGCCGCAACAACCGCCTTCGGCCCCGTGATGCTTCCACCATGACGAGCCTCGTCGGCGAGTTGCGGCTGTTCAGACACCCCCTGCTGGTCGGTGCCGACACCCGGGCGTTCTCGCTGACAAGCGTCGGAACCACCAGCATGGGCACCGTGGCGGTGATCTACGCGCTCGAATAGCGGCGGAGGATAATTCAGGCGAACCGGGATCAACGCCGCACCACAACACGGCGACCCGCGCCTGCCACCACCGACACCGAGCAACACAAAAGGATGATGGAACATGGGCGAATACCGAGGCATTCATGACGCCACTCTGTGGGTCGAGGAGCGCGGCGAGGGCGATGCCGTTCTCCTACTCCACGGCGGCATGAGCGATGTGGACGAGTTCGACTCGAACCTCTTCCAGCTTGCGGACCGGTTCCGTGTGATCGGTTACGACAGGCGCGGCTTCGGACGCAGCGCCGACACCGGGCCGTTCACGATGGAGGCGATGGCTGACGATGCGTCCGTTGTCATCGAAGCGGTCGCCGGAGGACCGGCGCACCTGGTCGGCTACAGCGCCGGAGGGATGGTTGCCGCGCTCGTTGCGAACCGGCGACCCGACCTCGTGTCGTCGCTGACGATCATCAGCTCCGCACTGCAGGCCGCCGACTGGATGGTCCGGCCGCAGGCTCCCGCGGACGACTCCGCAGACGCCGGGTACCCAGCGGTCATCGTGGACCGGTACGCCCAGCTGTCACCTGACGGCCGGGAGCACTTTCCCGTCCTCATCCGCAAGGTCGCGGAGCTGGCGGCGCACGATGTCGCCCCCGCAAACGCACTGGCCTCCTACCTGGGCCGGACGCTGGTCGTGACCGCCGACGACGACTTCGTCACTCTGGAGAGCCAGATCGCCCTCTACCGTTCCCTGCGTCACGGCGAGCTGGCCGTGGTCCCGGGCACGTCCCACCTGCTGCTGCTCGAAAAACCCCGGCAGGTGACCGCCCTTGTCCGGGACTTCTTGGAGAACGATCCTTCGGTGACTTTCGCGCCGATCGGCCGGGCCGGATCATGAATCACACACTGCCCGGGACCTGACCCGACTCACGCCCCAGGAGCCGGAAAGCTCATGCGACGAACGGCAGCGGGTTTCGCCGTGAAGGGCGCATGAACATCATCAGCGCGTCTGCCGTGAAATGTGCTGCCTGAGCATCTCCGTCTGGGCCTCTCGACCTTCCGGCATCTGCTGGGTGCGCTCCCGGGCTGTCGTCGGCTGCTGATCTCGGCTGCGCCGGTCGGGCTGCAGCCCATCGCAGTGGCCGGCCGACGTAGGACCTCGAGCCGTCACCACCTCTTCCGTCCCGACCTCCACAGTCACCAGATGCAAGAGGACCATCAACGCGTCTGCCTCATCAGGTGATCCCTGAGCCCGCCGGAGGCCGTCCAACCCAACGAGTAAGTCAAGCAGCGCTGTACGACTAGACGGACTACACTAACTCGTACTTGACTGTTCGACATAGGTAGCTGGGTGGATCAACGTGAGTGATACCGACCGATCAGGTCCTGCAACGGCCGCAGGTGGCCGACTGCGCAACCAACGTGCCGATGCCCAGCGAAACCGGATCGCGATCCTCGCGGCGACGCCCGTTGCTCTGCGGAAGAATCCCGACGCCTCCGTCGCGGACATCGCGGCCGAAGCCGGCGTCGGGCGGATGACCCTCTACGGGCACTTCAGAACCCGTGCCGAGCTGATCGAAGCGGCCGTGATCGAGAGCCTGGACCGCGGCGACGCCGTCCTCTCCGAAGTGCCGCTCGACGGCGATCCCGCCGGGGCCTTGACCCGCCTCATCGCGTCGAGCTGGAACCTCGTCGACCAGTCTCGTTGGCTGCTCGCCGCTGCGCAGAAGGAACTCTCCGCGGCCCGCGTTCGCGAGCTGCACCAGAAGGCCGAAGCACGGATGCGCGGTCTGCTCGAGCGGGGACAGCGAGAGGGTGCATTCCGCTGCGACTTGCCGGTGAGCTGGTTGCTGACCACGGCACACGTCGTCATGAATGCCGCCGCCGACGAAGTCACCGCGCATCGGGTCGACCCCAGGGATGCTCCCCACTACATCAATGCCGTGCTTCAGCCCGCATTCACCCCCGCAGAGAAGAAGGAACAATCATGAGCCGACTCATCGTCAGCATGTGGACCACCATTGACGGCTATGTCGCGGGCCCCGACGACTCCATGGACTGGGTTCGTGCCGACGCCGATCTCATGGACTACGAGACCAGCCTGGTCGAGAACGCCGGAGCGCTGCTGCTCGGCAGGATCACGCACGGCGATTTCGCCTCCTACTGGCCCGCCGTCGCCGCCGGCGAGATCGACGCCGACGAGGGCACCCAACGCTACGCACGCCGTCTCGACCAGCTCGACAAGTTCGTCGCATCACGCTCCGGCGACGTCGCCTCCTGGCCGGGAACCCACCACGTCGAGGACGCAACGGCCAACGAGATCCAACAGATCAAGGACCGATCCTCCGGTGACGTGATCATCTACGGCAGCCTCAGCCTGATCGCCGCACTCAACGCGCTGAGCCTGATCGACGAGTTCCACATCATCGTCAATCCGACCTTGCTCTGTCACGGAAAACCCATCCTGGACGCAGGCCAGCGCCCAACCCAGATGGAGCTCTTGGAGTTCCGGCCATTCTCCACCGGTGCCATCCTGCTCCGGTATGGAGCCATTCAGGCAACCTGACCAATCTCGCGAGGGAGGGGAAACCCGATGTCCAGAGCACTGTCCGGTGAGAACGCACCGGCACATCAAAGGAGACGGCTGCTGCCATCACGAGGCCGGGCTCCCCCGGACTGGGAGGTTCCGTTCGCCGAGACCATTGATCGTGCGGAGAAGTACGTGGTGTCCAGCACGCCGAGCGGGGTCGATTGGAATGCCGAACTGGTGCGCGGCGACGTTGGGACGAGCGCGGCAGCGGCTCAAGCAGGAGCCAGGCGAGGGCCTGTGGGTGGGCGGCGTGACGCTCCCGCTGGCGTTGGCAGACCTGGGCTTGATCGATGTGCGTCGAGTCGCTGCTCGATGAGTACAGCGCAGTGACGGTTGCGGGTGCCCTCGGCGTCGCACGACAGAAGGTCTACGAACTCGCCAGGCCCACCGCCGATCCCGATTACATCCCGACAACTCCTTGGAGGCTTCGGTGAGCGACATACACGAGGCAGTGGTCCTGCCTGATCCGACCGTGAAACGGCTCCTACATCCCACCGACCTGCCCGAAGTGCGATCGTTGTATCTGCGCGGGTGGTGGTTCGGACGGGCGTGTTCCCTTCCGATCGTCGTCGCCCATCGGGGCGGTCGTCTGGATGCAGATCATCGAGCGATCGTGGCGATCGCGGGCAGACGGCACCCGGTTGCCCTGGCCGAACGCCTCGTCACGCTCGCGGCCGTCGCCGTATCGGCAGTGGTCGTCGCCACGGTGGGCCTGGACGGCCAGTGGAATTCGGAGCACTCGACGAGCGCGATCCTGGGCGCGGCCACGATCCTCTTGGCACAGTCACCGTGGGGGATCGCAACCGTTGCTCGGAACCGCCGTGAGCGGTCGAGATAGCGCCGGGTCAACGGACGTGGCGATCATGGGCGATCCTGGATCTGCGCATCGACCCGGTCCGCGGCTGGTCGTGCTGGGTGTCTTGATGGCGTGCTTCGCCTGGGCGGTGATCGTGCCGATATCGCTGACGGCACCGCCGACCGTGTTCCTCGGTGCGGCGTTCGTGGTCGGGATGGCGGGGTTCGGTGCCGCCCTCATGCTGGTCCTGTGGACGGTGGTGAGCCCGAGGCCGTCCCCCGCCAGCACCTGGGCCATGACCGTGATGCTCCTGGCCGTCTCGTTGGTGCTGTGGGCACCCGCTCACCTGTGGGCCGAGCGCCGTGAGCAGCCGTGGGCCTGGTTGGCGGGCTTCGCGATCGCCGCGTGTGCACTGCTGAGCTGGCAGTCGGGGGTCGTGATGGCAGTCGTCCTGGGGGCGGCTGCCTGGATCGGCGGCATCGTGTTCGACGGTGGGATCGCAGCCGCAGTCCTGACATTGCTCGGTAGCGCGGTTGTCGTGTGGGCGATGTGCCAGGCCCTCGTGTGGCTGCTGCGGCTGCTCTGGACGGCGCAGGCCGGAAAAGAGGCCCAGACCGCACTGGCGATCGCCGAGGAGCGCCTACGAGCCGGCCGCGAGCTCCACGACGTGCTCGGACACCGCCTCGGCATCATCGCGCTGAAGGCTGAACTCGCCGCGGACCTCACCGGCCGCGACCCCGGCCACGCCGCCACGGAATGCGAGGCCATCCGCGGGCTCGCCTCCGAGACGCTCGTCGAAGTCCGGCGAGCCGTTCACGGCCAGACGGTCGCTGACCTCGCGACCCAACTCCAGGCCGCAGACCTGGTGCTCCACTCGGCCGGCATCGAGGCGAGCGTCGATGCCGGCCCGGACGTGCTTGCACGCCTGCCCCAGGAACTGTCCCACCTGCTGGCAGCCGTCGTCCGCGAGGCGGTGACGAACCTCCTGCGCCACAGCCGGGCACGACGGGTGTCGATCATGGTCGCGGCCACCGCAGAGGGTCCTACGCTCGTCGTCGTCAACGACGGGGTCCGTGGGCCGGGGCGGAACGAGGCCTCCGGTGGCACCGGTCTGGCCACGCTCTCGGATCGATGCGCAGCGGCCGGTGCGCACCTGAGCGTGGACCGGCGCACCGAGGACCGGTTCGAGCTGCGCGTGGGCTGTCCCCGTGATGCGGTCCGGGCATCATGAGCGCGCCCATCCGGGTCCTGTTGGCCGAGGACGACGAGCTGATCCGAGAGGCACTGGTGGGGCTCTTGGAGCGCGAAGCGGACATCGAGGTCGTGAGCGCCGTCCGTGACGGCAGGCAGGCGACGGAACAGGCTTTGCTGTGCCGCCCGGATGTCGCGGTCATCGACCTGCAGATGCCCAAGCTCGACGGCTTGGGCGTCATCGAGGAACTCGGCCGGGCACTGCCCGACTGCGCCGGGGTGATACTCACGGCCCACGGCCGTCCCCACGTGCTCCGCCAGGCGCTAGCCTCCGGGGCGCGGGGCTTCCTCGCCAAGGGTGCCCCGGGCACCGCGCTGGCCGACGTCGTTCGGCGCGTGAACGAAGGACAGCGCTACGTCGACCCCGTGCTCGCCGCCGACGCGCTCACCACGCCGCCCTCACCGATGACGCACCGGGAGACCGAGGTACTCCTGGCCGCCCAGGCAGACCGGCCGGTCCGGGAGGTCGCGCGGGAACTCTTCCTCTCACCCGGGACGGTGCGCAATTACCTCGCGACCGTGAGCCACAAGCTCGGAGCCGAGACCCGTGCAGAGGCGTACCGGATCGCGCGCGAGAACGGCTGGGTCTGAGACAACTCGTCGGGCCGGGGTGCATAGATTTTCCATGCCAGATGCACGGGTTCACCACGCGGGAGCCGGGCAGAGACTGTCGATCATGAACAACAACACGAGGAATCTCGATACCCACGTCCCTACCCATTCGTCCGGCCGCACTGCGGCTTTCGGACACCATCTCCTGGCACGCTGGCCATCAGTACTCGGAGTGCTCGCGTTGCTCATCAACAACGCCGACGGTCCCGACCCGCATGTCACCGCGATGATCATCATCATCGCCTCGACGTGCTACCTGGCGGCCGCCGCCATCGGCTCCCGTCGAAGCGTCTGGGTCATGGTCGTCGTCGCGAGCGTCGCCGTCGTCCTCGCCGGCCTCACGGGACTCGATCCGACCGTCACCCTGCTCGTCATGGGAGCAGGATTCGCGACCTTCGGGCTCCTGCGCGGCACCGGGGCCGATCGTCGCGAGGTTGGCCTGCAGGCACTGGCGTTCGTCAGCTTCAGCGCCATCGCCCTGACCGCCATGATGTCCAGCCCCACGGTGGCCCTCTACCTGGCCGCGGCGGCGGCGCTCGGCCATACCGTCTGGGACGTGATCCACTTCATCCGCGACAAGGTCGTCAGCCGCTCGCTCACCGAGGCCTGCTTCGTCCTCGACCTCGGCCTGGGGGCTGCGCTGCTGCTCATGGCCTGGACCGTGCCCCCGCTGTGAACGGACGTCGATCCCAGGACGCCGGCACCCCTCGCAGGCGGTCGCTCGCGGTGACGGTAGAGCACGGGCGGTCCGGCTGCCCGGCGAGCCAGGCATCACCGAACTTCGCCGGTCAAGTCCCGGCAGGTGGTGTAGCGCGGGTTCCTTCGTTCAGGCGGTGAGGGCGAGGGGTTCGTTCACCTCTCGAGGTTGGTGTTGGCGATGGTGGTGAGTCGGCTGCGGGTGGACGTCGAGGCCGAAGTAGCGGCGGCCTTCGGCCCATTGTCCGGGTTGCGCGGGCTGAGAGAATAGAGGGCCGCGGTTGGTCTCACTCACAATGGTCTCGACTCCTAGTGGGCGGCCGCGGCGGGACGTGGTTGGCGGGGCCGCCGCTGGCAGTTCGGGCAGCGGTACGAACTGCGGTTCATGAAGGCTTCGCGGACGAGCAGCCGCCCGCACCGCAGGCAGGGCAGCCCGTCGCGTCCGTAGGCCTGCAGGCCGCGTTCGAAGTAGCCGGACTCGCCGTTCACGTTGACGTAGAGGGAGTCGAAGCTGGTGCCACCGACCTCGAGGGCCTCGGCCATCACCTGCCGGCCGAGGTCGAGCAGGTTGAGGGCCCGGGGGCGGCTCAGTCGTTCGCCGGGCAGGTCGTAGTGCAGCCGGGCGCGCCACAGGGCCTCGTCGACGTAGATGTTGCCGAAGCCGCTGACGACCTGCTGGTTCAGCAGCAGTCTCTTGATGCCGCTGCCGCTGCTTCGGATGCGGGCCGCCACCTGACCGGGGTCGTAGCTCGACTCGAACGGGTCGGGGGCGATGTGGGCGATCTCGGCCGGCAGCACCGCACCCTCCGGGCTGAGGGACAGCCCGCCGAACATCCGCTGGTCGACGAACCGCAACTGGACCCCGTCCGACAGGTCGAAGAGCACCCGGGTGTTCGGAAGCAGCGGGTCGGCGGGCGCATTGATCCTGAACTGGCCGCTCATGCCCAGGTGGGCCAGCATGGCGTCGCCGTCCTCGAAGGGCAGCCACAGGTACTTGCCGCGACGCCGCGGCGTGGCAAAGGTGCGCCCGACGGTCTCCACCGTGAAGCCCTCGACGCCGCTGGGGTGGGTGCGGACGGGGCGGGGGTGCAGCACCTGGGTGGCCAGGATCGTGCGGCCATCGATCAACTGCTCGAGACCGCGGCGCACGACCTCGACCTCGGGAAGTTCGGGCATCAGCCGCGCTCGGGCTGGTTGGCAGCGTCGCGGGTGAGCCGCCGGTAGGCCACCTCGGCGGCCCGGGTCTCGGCCAGCCGCTTGGAGGTGCCGTCACCGGTGCCGCGCCGCTTACCGTCGACGACCACGCTGGCCACGTACCGGCGCAGGTGGTCGGGCCCGGACTGGCTGACCTCGTAGCTGGGCACGCCGAGTCCCTGGGCCGCGCAGACCTCCTGCAGGGAGGTCTTCCAGTCCAGGCCGGGGCCCAGGGCGGCGGCCGTCTCGACGAGCGGGACGAACAGGTGCCGCACGAACGTCGCCGACGCCTCAGCCCCGCCCGAGGACAGGTGGATGGCGCCGATCAGGGCCTCGGTGGTGTCGGCCAGGATGGAACTCTTGTCGGCGCCGCGGGTGGTGACCTCGCCGTGGCCCAGCTTGATCATCGGGCCAATCCCCAGCCCGCGGGCGACCCCGGCCAGGCTGTGCGCGTTGACGACCGCGGCACGCATCTTCGCGAGTTGTCCCTCGGGCAGGTCCGGGTAGGCGAGGTAGAGGTGTTCGGTGACCACGATCTCGAGCACGGCGTCGCCCAGGAACTCCAGGCGTTCGTTGTGCGGCCCGTTGCCGTTCTCGTAGGCCCACGAACGGTGGGTCAGGGCAAGCGCAAGGAGCTGGGCGTCGATGGGGACACCCAGCTCCTGGAGCAGTTCTTGGAAGCGGCTCATGACGAGCTGCTCGCTGTGGTCAGCCGAGGGCTGACGGGCAGCACTCAGGCCTCGAGAACCTGACGACGCTCACCCTTGGGGCCGTACTGGCCGCAGGCGGGGCAGGCGGTGTGCTGCAGGTGGGGCTCACGGCAAGCAGGGTTGACGCAGACCACCGTGCTGACGACAGTGGTCTTCCACTGCGAGCGACGGTGGCGAGTGTTGCTGCGGGACATCTTCCGCTTGGGAACAGCCACGGTTATCTCCTCGATCATCCGGCCGGATTGCCGGAAATGTGTCCGGCCAAGAGCCGGTTGTGGTCCTATGACGGCCGAAGCCGATGGTGTGTTTCAGTTCTCCGCGCCCTCGGACAGGTCCAGGAGCTTGCCCCAGCGGGGGTCGATCCTGTCACCGTGCCCGTGGTCGGGGTCATCGTTGAGGTTGGCGCCGCAGACGACGCACAAACCTGCACAATCTTCCCGGCACAAGGGGGTGAAGGGCAAATCGAGTACCACGGCGTCACGGATCAGCGGCTCAAGGTCGACGCGTTCGTCGACCACGAGGTGCGCATCCTCCTCGATGTCGTCGTCCGGGTAGAAGTACAGCTCCTGCAGCTCCAGTGCGAGGTCATCCTCGATCGGACGCAGACACCGTGAGCACTCCCCGGCCAACGCCACCTCGGCGGTCCCCGAGACGTAGACGCCCTCCACCACCGACTCGAGCCTGAGCTCGAGCGGAATGTCGGAGCCTGCTGGCACTCCGATCATCTCAATGCCCAAACCTGCGGGTGCGGGGACGGTCCGGCTGACCTTCTTCATCGTTCCGGCGCGACGACCGAGCTCGTGGACCTCGAGGACGAGGGGCGAGCGGGCATCGAGCGAGCGCTGAGGATTGTTCATGACCAGACCTTCTTGCACCAACGGGGGTTTCCAGGGTGTTGATGACCGACGAGCAACTTTACGCTGTCGGGGCGCTGCGCCCAAATCGCCGGAGGAAACCCTCGTGGGTCACCCCCCGGCGCGGTGCTCGGCCACGCGGGCAACCAGGGCCTCGTTGACCAGCGGGGGCAGAAACTTGGCGACATCGCCGCCGAACCGGGCAATCTGGCGCATCATCGTCGAGGAGACGGTCCCGTAGGTGGGGCCGGCGGGCAGGAAGATCGTCTCGACCTGCCCGGCGTGGTGGTTCATGTGCGCCATCTGCAGTTCGTAGTCGAAGTCTGAGGCGAACCGCAGTCCCTTGACGATGGCGCTGGCGCCCTGCTCGTGGCAGAAGTCGACCAGCAACCCGTCGATGGCCTCCACGCTGACACCGGGCAGCTCGCCCAGCACCCGGCGGGCCAGGTCGATGCGTTCGTCGGTGCTGAACAGGTGGTTCTTGGTGGAGTTGCGTCCGATGCCCACGACCACCTCACCGAACAGGTCCCGGGCACGGCTGATCACCTCGACGTGGCCGAGGGTGATCGGGTCGAACGACCCGGGGCAGGCAACCTTCACGATGACTCCTCGGTGATGGGGTCGGGTGCCGCCGCTGGCGCAAACCAGTGCAGCGTGGTCTCGCCGTAGCGGCGATCCCAGGCGTCGGTGCCCGGCAGTTCGGGGGCAGGGCCGCGTCCGGAGCGTTCGACGACGACCACGCCGTCGTGACGCACCCAGCCGTTGGCCAGGATGCTCGCCAGCAGCGGGTTGAGGGCCTCGACGCCGACGGTGTAGGGCGGGTCGAGCCAGACGACGTCGTAGGCGTTGCCGGGGTTCGGGACGCCGACGACCGATTCTGCCCGGGCGCAGCGACTGGTCACCGCCAGCCCGGTGAGGGCAATGTTGCGGCGGACCACGTCGTGGGTGCGGGCATCGGCCTCGACCATGAGCACCGGATGCGCTCCCCTGCTGGCCGCCTCGAGCCCCATCGCGCCGGAACCGGCGTACAGGTCGAGCACCGACAGACCGGCGAGTTGCTCCTCGACCGCCCGGTCGGCGGTGCCGTTCCAACTGGCCAGCACCGAGAAGAAGGCCTCTCGCACCCGGTCGGTGGTGGGTCGGGTTGCGCCACCGGACGGCGTCTCCAGACGGCGTCCGCGGGCTGTTCCTGCCACGATCCTGCTCACCGTGGCAGCCTAGCGAAAGCCAGTCTGCGGTGCTTTCCACGCCGCGCACGTGAAAAGTCTCACAAACCCTGTGCAAGAGTCCACCCGACAGTGTTGAATTGAGACATGCACCACATCAACAGCAACGAATCAACCGAACTCGAAGAGGACACCTCGTGGGGATACCTCGACAGCGTCGAGGTGGGCCGCCTGGCCACCGCCCATGACACCCAGCCCTCGATCTTTCCCGTGAACTTCGTCGTGGACGGCTCCTCGGTGGTCTTCCGCACCGCCGAGGGCACCAAGCTCGCCGAGATGGTCCTGAACCAGCACGTCGCCTTCGAGGCCGACGACTGGGACGACACCGCCGGATGGAGCGTCCTGGTCCGAGGCACCGCCGAGCGGATCACCGATCCCGACGAACTGGCCCGCGCCGACAAGATGCCACTGCGGCCATGGACGGGAACGGTGAAGCACCACTACGTGCGCATCACCCCGACGACGATCACGGGACGCTACTACCGGTTCGAGTGAGGGCGGTTCGAGCGAGGGCGGTTCGAGCGACTCAGCCCTTCTCGAGCCACTCCCCCGCCGCCAGCAGTTCGGTCTGGCGCACCATGTCAGCCAGGTGGGGATCCTCGCGTTGCGGGTCGTCGGCTGCGAGGCGGTTCGCGATGGTGCGGGCCGCCTCAATGATCGGGGCGTGCTCCAGCACCCGCAGCAGGCGCAGCGTCGACCGGGTTCCGGCCTGGGAACTGCCCAGGATGTTGCCCTCCCGGCGCGCGGCCAGATCCTCCTCGGCGAGCGCGAAGCCGTCCCTGGACCGGGCGACCGCCGCCAGCCGCCGGGCCGCCGGGCTGTCCAGCGGCGCATGGCTGACCAGCAGGCAGACACCGGCATGCTCCCCGCGTCCGATGCGGCCACGCAGCTGGTGCAGCTGCGAGATGCCGAACCGGTCGGCGTCCATCACCACCATCATCGAGGCGTTGGGGACGTCGACCCCGACCTCGATCACGGTGGTGGACACCAGCACGTCGACCTGGCCCGACGCGAACGCCGCCATCGTCTCGGCCTTGTCGTCGGCGCTCATCCGCCCGTGCAGCATGGCCACCCGGCAGCCCCGCAGGGGGCCGGTGGCCAGTTCAGCAGCCAACTCCTCCACCGTCAGCGGCTCGGGCATGCCCTGCTCTGCCCCCGGCTCGATCTCGGGGTCGGCGTCGGTCTGGTTCTTGCTGATGCGGGAACACACCACGAAGGCCTGGCGACCCTCGGCAACCTCCTCGGTGATGCGTTGCCAGGCGCGCTGCACCCAGGCCGGGTGACGAGCGGCGTCCACGACGGTGGTCTGCACCGTCGACCGGCCGGCGGGGATCTCGCGCAGGGTGCTGGTCTCCAGGTCGCCGAAGACGGTCATGGCGACCGATCGAGGGATGGGGGTGGCGGTCATCACCAGCACGTGCGGACGCAGGTCGGCCTTGGTGCCGAGCGCGGCGCGCTGCTCCACACCGAAGCGGTGCTGCTCGTCGACCACGACCAGCCCGAGAGAGGCGAACATCACCTGCTCGGCCAGCAGGGCATGGGTGCCGACGACGATGCCGGCCTCACCGCTGGCAATGTCCAGCAGCACCTGCTTGCGGGCCGCCGCAGGCATCGACCCGGTCAACACCACCACCTTGGTGGCCTGCTCGGGGGCGCCGAGCACCTGCCCCTCACCCAGGTCGCCCAGCAGGCCCCGCAGGGTCTCGGCATGCTGGGTGGCCAGCACCTCGGTGGGGGCGAGCAGTGCCGCCTGGTAGCCGGCGTCGATGGCGCGGGCCATGGCTCGGGTGGCCACCAGGGTCTTGCCCGAACCCACCTCACCCTGCAGCAGCCGCTGCATCGGGTGCTCGTGCTGCAGTTCGCCGAAGATCTCGTCGCTGACGGTGCGCTGGCCCTCGGTCATGGTGAACGGCAGCCGGGCGTCCAGGGCGTCGAGCAGACCGCCGGGTCGGTGCTTCATGGCAGGCGCCGGTTCGCGCGCGGCGTCGGCCCGTCGATAGGCCATGGCCAACTGCAGCGCAAGCGCCTCGTCGAACAGCAGTCGCTCGATGCCATGTTCGGCCTTGTCGCGCGTGTCGGGCAGGTGGACGTCGGCGAAGGCGTCGACCAGGAGCGGCAGTTGTTCGGCCTCGCGCACCCAGTCGGGAAGGGGTTCAGCCAGGTCTGGCTGGACCTGGTCGAGGACCATGGCGATCGTGGCCGAAATCGTCCAGGTGGGCAGCGCCGAGGTCGCCGGGTAGATGCCCACCAGACCCGAACGCGAGACCGAAGCGACCAGGTCGTCCACGTCCCCCTTGCCGGTGGGGTTGCCCCGGTCGTCGAACAGGACGAACTTGGGGTGGGTGAGCTGCGGGCGGTGGTTGAACTCACCGACCCGGCCGACGAAGATGCCGCGGGGGCGGCCCGACAGCAGCGAGAACCAGTACTTGCAGAGACGGGCCTTGCCGAAGAAGGTGGCGCTGAGGCGTCCCCTGCCATCTGTCAGCGTCGCCTCGACCCGCATCCGCGGCTCCTGGCCGGCCATCCGGACCTCGTCGACGACGGCCATCACCGCCGCGTCCTCACCGATCGGCAGACCGGTCAGGTCGGAGTTCTCGGTGCCCGCCAGGTAGCGGCGCGGCACGTGCCGCAGCAGGTCGCCCACGGTGTGGACCCGCAGTGGCGCGAATGCCTTCGCGGTCTTGTCGCCCACCACCTTGGCCAGGGGGGTGTTCAGCCGCTCAAAGGTTGGTGTCTGCCAGCGATTCTCCACCCCAGCAGGCTAGCGGGCACCGGGGACAGCAAAGGAGCCCACCGCGGTGGGCTCCTGAGGTGGCGCCGAAGCGCCGATGCTGCGTGGGACGCGCAGGGTCAGCGGGTGACCTTGCCGGCCTTGAGGCACGAGGTGCACACGTTGAGGCGCTTGGCGGCACCATTGACGGTGGCGCGGACGCGCTGGATGTTCGGGTCCCAGCGGCGGTTGGTCTTCTTCTTCGACCAGGGCACGTTGTGGCCGAAGCTGGGCTTCTTGGCGCAGACGTCGCACACGGCAGCCATGGTGTCTCCTCGTAGTGGATCCGCTGTTGCGGAGTGATTCGGTACCGATCCGGGACCACCCCCGGAAGCGGGCTGGGGCCTGAACGGCCGCACAGCAACCTGACGATCATAGCGGGCGCAGCACCCCCGGGCCAAATGGCCGACCCGGGCCTAGATGGTGATGACGACCGGCACGATCATGGGGCGGCGGCTGTAGGTCTTGGAGACCCACCGTCCGACGGTCCGGCGCACGGTCTGCTGCAGCCGGTGGGAGTCGTCGGCGCCCTCCTGGATGGACTTCAGCAGGGCCTGGCGAACCTCGGTGGTGATCTGCTGGAAGTCGGCCTCACCGAAGCCGCGTCCGGTGATGTCGGGTCCGGTGACCAGGGTGCCGTCGTGCAGGTTGATGGCCGCAACGATCGAGATGAAGCCCTCCTCGCCCAGGATCTTGCGGTCGGTCAGCTCGCTCTCGGAGATGTCACCCACCGACGAGCCGTCGACGAAGATGTAGGCGGCGTCGATCTTGCCGACCACCTTGGCCTGGCCCTTGGCGAGGTCGACCACTCCCCCGTCCTCGGTGATCAGCACCCGTTCAGCGGGGATGCCGGTCTTGATGGCCAGTGCGCCGTTGGCGACGAGGTGGCGCACCTCGCCGTGGACGGGCATCACGTTGCGCGGCTTGAGGATGTTGTAGCAGTACAGCAACTCGCCGGCCGAGGCGTGGCCGGACACGTGCACCATCGCGTTGCCCTTGTGGACGATGTTGGCGCCCAGACGGGTCAGGCCGTTGATGACCCGACCCACGGAGTTCTCGTTGCCGGGGATCAACGAGGAGGCCAGCAGCACCGTGTCGCCGGGGGCGAGCCGGATCACCGGGTGCTCGTGGTTGGCGATGCGCGCCAGGGCGGACAACGGCTCACCCTGGGAGCCAGTCGAGATGATGACGACCTGGTCGTCGCGGTACTTCTCGATGTCCTTCATGTCGATCAGGGTGTTCTCGGGCACCTGCAGGTACCCCAGGTCACGCGCCACCCCCATGTTGCGCATCATCGAGCGTCCGACGTAGACGACCTTGCGGCCGTACTTCACCGCGGCGTCCATCACCTGCTGCACGCGGTGCACGTGCGAGGCGAAGCAGGCCACGATCAGCTTCTGGTTGGAGGTGCTGAACACCCGCTCCATGGCGGGGGCGATGTCACGCTCACTGGTGGTGAAGCCGGGCACCTCGGCGTTGGTGGAGTCGACCAGGAACAGGTCGACGCCCTCCTCCCCCAGGCGGGCGAAGGCGCGCAGGTCGGTGATCCGACCGTCCAGCGGCAACTGGTCCATCTTGAAGTCGCCGGTGTGCAACAGGGTGCCCGCCTTGGTCCGGACGAACACCGCCAGCGCATCGGGGATGGAGTGGTTGACGGCAATGAACTCGCAGTCGAACTCGCCGGCGGTGATCCGGTCGCCCTCGGCAACCACCCGCAGGTCATGGTTGCGGATGCGGTGCTCCCGCAGCTTGTTCTCGAGCAGGGCCAGGGTCAGCCGGGAGCCGTAGACGGGAATGTCGTTGCGGCGGCGCAGCAGGTAGGGCACCGCGCCAATGTGGTCCTCGTGCCCGTGGGTCAGGACCAGGGCCTGCACGTCGTCCAGTCGTCCCTCCAGCGCGTCCAGTCCCGGCAGGATGAGGTCGACGCCGGGGTGGTCGTCCTCGGGGAACAGCACGCCGCAGTCGACCAGCATCAACTGTCCGTTGATCTCGAGGCTGGCCATGTTGCGGCCGACGTCGCCGAGCCCACCGAGCGGAATCACGCGCAGGGTGTCGTCAGGCAGTTTTCGGGGGGTCTTCAAAGTATTGGCAGCCACCGCCCCAGACTAGTGGGTCCGGCTGGCCTGCGCGGCGACGATAGGCTCGCAGGCATGAGTCATGACCGTCCGTTGACCCCGTCGGGCAACCCTGCTGCCGTCCGCCTGGCGATGCCCGTCGAGGCCCAGCAGATCGCCGAGATCCAGCGTCGTGCCTGGAACCAGGACCCCGTGCACCAGCCGTTCCTCGCGCAGGTGGACCTGGACGAGATGGCCCAGGCGTGGCATCGGGCGATCACTCGTCCGCCGCTGGCCCACTACCGGGTGCTGGTGGCCACCGAACCGACCGGTCGTCCGGAGGCCACCGAGGTGCACGACCAGACCCGCTTGGCGCAACGGGTGGTCGGCTTCGCGGCCATTGGCCCCAGCGACGACCCGGACGCGGACGCCCGGGATGCGGAGGTGGCGGAGTTCATCATTGATGACATGGGCCGTGACCTGGGCCACGACGGACGGCTGCTGAACGCCCTGGTCGACACCATGCGCGCCGATGGCTACGTGCGGGCGACGTGGTGGCTGCGGTCCACCGACGACGCGTTGCGCCGGTTCCTGACCGAGGCCGGGTGGGGCGCCGACGGTGCGCACCGCGAGCTGGGCACCGAGGACGAGTCCGTGGTGATGCGCCAGGTGCGGATGCACACCGACATCACGCCATGAGTTCGCTGACGGCGACGTCGCGTCCGCTGATCGCCAGGGAGAGCCCCGTCGGGGTGACCGTCAGCGACTCGTAGGTGATCGAGGGAAGCGTCGGCAGCACCAGCTTCTCGTTGACCCGGTCGAGCGCCGACTGCAGCAGCATCGTGGGGATCGGCACCCGCGCGGCCCGGGCCCGGGGGTCCTCGAGGATGATCCGTCCGCTGCTGCGCTCCACCCGCGGCAGGGCGGTGATCTGGACCCCGATGTCGGCGCCCAGCACCGAGACGGTCCGGTCGATCTGCACCCGCCCGTCCGAGGAGGGGCGCACATCGATGCCTGACAGTCGGGACAGTTCGGCCCAGGTCACCAGCACCGTCGCCTCGAGGCTGCCCAGCCTGGCGTTGCGCGGCTCGCTGAAGCCCGTGATGTCACGGGCGGTGCCGCTGACCGACTGCAGGGTGAGGGTCGAGTCGCCGGAGCTGAAGGTGGCCTGGGGGGCGCTGATCTCGACCTGCCCGACCCGCCCGCGGGCCAAGGACCACAGCACCACCGGGTCGGCGACGGTGGCGGTGGCGGTGGCACTGAAGGCGTCGGAGAGGGCCTGGGAGATCCGGGCGTCGGCGCTGCGGCGGGCGTAGTTCTCGGCCACCACCCCGGCGATGCCGAGCACCAGCAGCAGCGCCAGCACGCCGGTCAGGATCACCAGCCCCCACGGGCGGCGCTTCCTGCGGGGGCCCGCCGGGGTGGCGGCGCGCCCGGCGCCGGCCAGCACCGCGTCCCGGTCGAGGTCGGTCAGGGTCGGTTCGGCGGGCATCTCGTCGACGTCGAATGACTGGGTGACCTCGTCGTCGGCGCTCACCGTCTCAGCCCACCCCAAGGATCGGTTCGATGCCCAGGGTCAGTCCCGGACGATCGGCCACACCACGCACGGCCGCGATCACCCCTGGCATGAACGAGACCCGGTCGAAGGAGTCGTGGCGAATGCTGAGGGTCTCACCCTCGCCACCCAGCAGCACCTCCTGGTGGGCGACCAGACCGCGCAGCCGCACCGAGTGCACCCGGATGCCGTCCACCTGCGCCCCACGGGCCCCGTCGACCTCGTGAATGGTCGCGTCGGGACTGGGTCCGACCCCCGCGCGGGCTCGGGCCGCGGCCATCCGTTGGGCGGTGGTGGTGGCAGTGCCGGAGGGGGCATCGGCCTTGTCGGGATGGTGCAGTTCAATGATCTCGGCCGACTCGTAGAAGGCTGCGGCGCGGCGAGCCGCGTCCATCATCAGCACCGCGCCCACCGAGAAGTTCGGCGCGATCACGACGCCGACGCCCGGCTGCTCGGCCAGCCACGCCTCGACCTGGGCGATCCGTTCAGGGCTGAACCCGGTGGTACCCACGACGGCGTGGATGCCGTGGCCGATGGCCCACTCCAAGGTGTCCATGACCACGTCGGGGTGGGTGAAGTCGATGATCACCTCGGCGGAGGCGGCGGCCTCGCGGTCCTCACCGGCGTCGATCGCAGCGACCAGGTCGAGGCCCGCCCGCTCGACGGCCCGGCAGGACTCGGCGCCCATGCGCCCCTTGGCTCCGAAAACGGCTACGCGGGTCACGTGATCTCCCCCAGGTTCGTGGCTGTGCTGGGACCACCTCGGTCCCCCGTCGAGGCTACCCGAGTGGCGAATCGGACCACTTGCGGACGCGCTGGCCAAGGCGCACCAGCGGCGTGCGGGCACCGGCCAGGGCGAGGCGCGGGCGGGCCGACAGCACCTGGCGGGCCGCGGTGGTCGCCTGCTCGGGGGTGACGGCCATGATCTCGGCGACCAGGTCGTCGATGGATCGCGGGTCGTGGCGCAGGGTGGCGGCACCCCAGTGGGTCATCAGGTTTCCCGGGTGGTCCAGGTGCAGCAGCGTCTGCCCGCGCACCTGCTGCTGGGCCGCGGCCAGGTCGTCGGGGCCCACGCCGGTCGCCAGCAGGTCGGCAATGATGCGCCGGGTCTCCTCCACGATCCTGGTGGTGCGACCGGGCAGGGACTGCCACTCCACCGTGGCCGCCCCGGCACCGTCCCAGCAGGTGTCACCGGCGTCGATGGTGTAGGCCAGGGAGAGCTCCTCGCGGACCCGCTGGAACAGGCGCGAACTCATCCCGCCGCCGAGGATGACCATCACCAGCGACAGGGCATGCCGGCGCGGGTCGTCCAGGCCGTAACCGGGCCAGGCCAACGCGGTGGTGGTCTGCTGCATGCCCCAGAACCTGGTGACGGGTTCACCGGGCTCGACCCACGTCACGGGCGGCTCGTCGGCAGCCACGGCATTGCCCCCTGAGGGCTGCTGCCAGGCACGGACCTCGGCGAGTTGGGCGACCAGGGCGTCATGGTCGACGTCCCCGCTGGCAGCCACCACGATGTTGTCGGGTCGGTAGTGGCGCCGCCAGAAGTCCCGGATGACCTCGCCGTCCAGGCCCTGGATGGAGGCGGTGGTGCCGATCACGCTGCGTCCCAGCGGACTGTCGCCGAACAGGGACTGCTGGGACAGTTCGGCGCAGACGTCGACGGGGTCGTCGTCGTGCATCGCGATCTCTTCGAGCACGACCCGGGTCTCGGCGGCGACGTCCGTGGCCGAGACCACCGACTCGGTGAGCATGTCGGCGATCACGTCAGCAGCCAGCAGGCCGTGCTCGGGCAGCACCACGGCGTGGAAGCAGGTGTGGTCGCGAGCCGTCCACGCGTTCAGGTCACCGCCCAGCACCTCCAGGCAGGCGGAGATGTCCTGGGCGCTGCGGCGCCGGGTGCCCTTGAACAGCAGGTGCTCGAGCATGTGGGAGCAGCCGTGCTCATCAGGCCTCTCGTGACGTGAACCGACGCCAATGAAGAAGCCCACGTGGGCCGAGCGGCTGCCCGGTACGCGCTGGGTGACAATGCGGACACCGCCCGGCAGGACGCTGCGACGAACAACGTCGCGGTCCTGCCGAGCGGTGCCGGTGGGATGGGTATCCCGGTGGGTCACTGGGCGTCGGCCTCAGCGGGGGCCTCGTCGTCAGCGTGGTCCTCGGTCACCGGCGAGAGCGACAGCTTGCCGCGGTCGTCGATGTCGCTGATCTCGACCTGCAACTTCTGGCCGACCGAGAGCACGTCCTCGACGTTCTCGACGCGCTTGCCACCGTTGAGTTCCTTCAGCTTCGAGATGTGCACCAGTCCGTCCTTGCCGGGCAGCAGCGACACGAAGGCGCCGAACGTGGTCAGCTTGACGACCGTGCCCAGGTAACGCTCACCCTTCTCGGGCAGCGTCGGGTTGGCGATGCCGTTGATGATGGCCCGGGCCGCCTCGGCGGACTCGCCGTTGTCGGCACCGATGTAGATGGTGCCGTCGTCCTCGATCGAGATCTGGGCGCCGGTGTCGTCCTGGATCTGGTTGATCATCTTGCCCTTGGGGCCGATGACCTCGCCGATCTTGTCGACCGGGATCTTCACGCTGATGATCCGCGGTGCGTAGGGGCTCATCTCGTCGGGGGCGTCGATGGCCTCGGCCATCACCTCCAGGATGCTGTGACGGGCGTCGCGAGCCTGCAGCATGGCCTTGGCCAGCTCGTCGGCGGGGATGCCGTCGAGCTTGGTGTCGAGCTGCAGGGCGGTCACGAACTCGCGGGTGCCGGCGACCTTGAAGTCCATGTCACCCAGCGCGTCCTCGGCACCCAGGATGTCGGTCAGCGCGACGTAGTGGGTCTTGCCGTCGATGGTCTCGCTCATCAGGCCCATGGCGATGCCGGCGACGGCGGCCTTCAGGGGCACACCGGCGTTCAGCAGGGCCAGGGTGGAGGCGCAGACCGAGCCCATCGAGGTGGACCCGTTGGAGCCGAGCGCCTCGGAGACCTGGCGGATGGCGTAGGGGAACTCCTCGCGGCTGGGCAGCACCGGCACCAGCGCCCGCTCGGCCAGGGCGCCGTGGCCGATTTCGCGGCGCTTGGGCGACCCGACGCGGCCGGTCTCACCGGTCGAGTAGGGCGGGAAGTTGTAGTGGTGCATGTAGCGCTTGTGGTTCTCGGGGGCGAGGGTGTCAAGCTTCTGCTCCAGACCCAGCATGTTCAGGGTCGAGACGCCCAGGATCTGGGTCTCGCCCCGCATGAACAGGGCCGAACCGTGCACGCGCGGGATCACGTCGACCTCGGCGGACAGGGTGCGGATGTCGGCGACGCCGCGACCGTCGATGCGGACGCCCTCGGTGAGGGTGCGGTGGCGCACGATCTTCTTGGTCAGCGCCTTGAAGGCACCCGAGATCTCGTTCTCGCGGCCGGCGAACTGCTCGGCCAGCTGCTCGGTGACCTGCTGGCGCAGGCCGTGGGTGGCCTCGTCGCGCTCCTGCTTGCCGGCGATCTGCATGTCCTTGGACAGCTGCTCGGCGGCCAGGCGCTCGACCTCGGCGTAGACGTCGTCCTGGTAGTCCTTGAAGACCGGGAAGTCGAAGGTCTCCTTGGGCAGCTTGGCTGCCAGCTCGGCCTGCGCGTCGCACAGTGCCTTGATGAACTTCTTCGACTCCTCCAGGCCCTGGCCGACGACCTCTTCGGTCGGGGCCTGGACACCGGAGCGGACCTTCTCGAAGGTGGTCTCGGTCGATTCGGCCTCGACCATCATGATGGCGACGTCGCCGTCGGGCAGCACCCGACCGGCCACGACCATGTCGAAGACCGAGTCCTCGGACTGCTCAACGGTCGGGAAGGCAACCCACTGGCCCTCGATCAGGGCGATCCGGACGCCACCGATGGGGCCCGAGAAGGGCAGACCGGCGAGCTGGGTCGACATGGAGGCGGCGTTGATGGCCACCACGTCGTAGCGGACGGTGGGGTTCAGCGCCATCACGGTGACGACGACCTGGACCTCGTTGCGCAGGCCCTTGACGAAGGTGGGGCGCAGCGGACGGTCGATCAGGCGGCAGGCCAGGATGGCGCCCTCGCTGGGGCGGCCCTCGCGGCGGAAGAATGAGCCGGGGATGCGTCCGGCGGCGTACATGCGCTCCTCGACGTCAACCGTCAGCGGGAAGAAGTCGATGGAGTCGCGGGGGGTCTTGGCGGCCGTGGTGGCCGACAGCAGCATGGTGTCCTCGTCGAGGTAGACGGCTGCGGAGCCGTCTGCCTGCTGGGCCAGCAGGCCCGACTCGAAACGGACGACATGCTTGCCGAAACGGCCGTTGTCGATGATGGCCTCAGTGAAATGAACGTCAGGTCCCTCCATGGGGACTCCTCTCGTGATCGGCCGCCGTCCACCGTGGACAGCGGCTCATGACCACCGGCCGGGCGTTGCTCCGCGTCGGGCGTCCAGCCGTGGGGGCGCACCTCCGGCATGTGCAGGAAGGTGGCGCCGGGTCGGCATGGGTGCAACTCACCGGGTGACTGCCCCAGCCGGTCTTCGATCGAGGCATGCGGGGCGTGATGACCCGAGTGCCACTACCGAGGACCAGACCGTTCTCGCAGTCGATCGTGGTGGTACATGATGTGGTGGTACATGGTTGTGCAATTGTCTCCCGCCCAGTCTAGCCGCCGGCGCAGGTTTGTGCCTCATCGTGGCCGCCGAAGGCATGCCACAACGACGAACGCACCGGCCATCCCGGGCGGGACGAGCGGTGCGTTCGTGGGTAGGACTGGGTACGCGATCAGCGACGCAGGCCGAGGCGGGCGATCAACTCACGGTAGTGGTTGATGTCCTCCTGGGCGACGTAGTTGAGCAGGCGGCGGCGCTGGCCGACCATGAGCATCAGGCCGCGACGCGAGTGGTGGTCACCCTTGTGCTGCTTGAGGTGCTCGGTCAGGTGCGAGATGCGCTTGCTCAGCAGGGCGATCTGGACATCCGGGGAGCCGGTGTCGCCTGGCTTGGTCGCGTACTCTTCGATGATTTGCTTCTTCGTCTCAGCATCCATGGCCGATCCCCTTCGTCTCGTTGCGCGGCGCACCGACCAATGGCCGGGCTCTCTGGTTCCGCGGGCGCTCTGACGCCAAGGGATGACTCTACCCCGACTCCGCGGACCCGCGAAATCGCGGGCGCAGCCAACCGAGCAAAGCCCCCCGTCTGATGCGGCCGTGCCCGGGTACGCCTAGCATGTGGCTAACAGGCGCACGTGACGTGCCGCCCGAGGAATGAGGAGGACCGTGATGGCCAGGACTGAGGCGAGGGTGCGACCCGCCAGCAAGGCAGATCTGGACACGCTGCGTTCGTTCCCCCATGCCGAAGAGGTGGACGTCTTCTTCCAGGCCGCCACCCTGCAGGAGGCCATCGTCGCGGTGGTCGAGGTCGACGGAACGGTGGTCGGCTCTGCGGTGCTGGACCTGATCAGCGAGTTGCGTCCCGAGGTCAAGCGCATCTGGGTCATGACCGATGCCCGCCGGCAGAAGTTGGGTTCCACCCTGACCCGGTGGCTCGAGGACCAGGCCCGTGAGCTCGGCTACGAGGCCACGCACATGGCGATCGACCCGAACAACGAGAAGGCGATCCCGATGGCAGTCGACCTGGGCTACTCGGCGACCGGTGACCACTTGTTCGTCGACCAGCCCGACACCATCCAGGTCGAGGACCCCGAGGCGGCCAGCGAGCACTTCGCCATCTTCCGCAAGTCGCTCACGATGCGTTGACCCGGCCCAGGACCTCCCGGGTTCGTTCGACGTCGTGGTGCATCTGCTCGATCAGTGAGTCCACCCCGTAGAACTTGACGTTGCCGCGCAGACGTTCAACGAAGTCCACGTGCACCAGTCGGCCGTACAGGTTCAGGTCGGTGCGGTCGAGCACGTAGGCCTCGACCACCACGTGCGGGACGTCGTCAAAGGTGGGGTTGGTGCCCACCGAGATGGAGGCCGGCATCGGCTCGTCCTGGCCGTCGACGGTCAGCCAGCCGGCGTAGACCCCGTCACCGGGGGCCGCCCGACCCCGCTCGACGGGCAGGTTGGCCGTGGGGAAACCCAGGTCACGGCCACGCTGGTGGCCCATCATGACGATGCCGGAGTAGCGGAACAAGCGGCCCAGGTGCACCGCCGCCTCGGCGACGTCGCCGCGGTCCAGTGCCTCCCGGACGGTGGAGGAGCAGGTGGTCGTCTCGTGCACGGCGAGCAGGTCGACCTGGTGGACGCGGTAGCGACCCTGCCCCAGTTCGCGCAGCGTCTCGACCGTCCCGGCGGCCCTCTTGCCGAAGGTGAAGTTCGAACCGACGATGATCACCGTCGGGTTCAGCGGCATCAGCACCCGGTCGACGAACTCCTCGGGAGACCAGCCCATCACGTCGGGGGTGAAGGGCACCACCCGCACCTCGTCGGCGCCGGCCCGCCGCAGGTGGTCGATGCGTTCGGGCAGGTCCGTCAGCAGGGGCGGCTCGGTGCCGGGCCGGATCACGCTCTTGGGGTGGGGCCAGAAGGTGACCACGACCAGCGGCAGGTCCGGGGCCTGCGCCCGGGCCTGGGCAAGCAGGGCCTGGTGACCGACATGGACGCCGTCGAAGTTGCCGATGGCCACGACGCTGTTCTGTTGAGGCTGCACGAGTGTGGATTCTAGGCGGTCTGGCTGGCTGGGGCGAAGACGGTACGCGGACGAGCCCATCCGGGCGCGTCGTCTGGGCCCAGCAGGGCGACCAGGTCTCCGTCAGGGCCCAGCGCTGCGACGTCGTCACCGGTGACCGTGACGGGGATGCGCTGGCCGTAGCCCAGGGCCCGGGCGTCGGCCTCGCTGACCTCGACGCAGGTGAAGGCGCCGCGGGCCACCTCACCCATGGCGACCAACCCCGGCGCCCGCTCGTCGTCCAGGTCGGGCGCGTCGTCGGGCAGGTGGAACGTGCCGATGCGGGTCCGGCGCAGCATGGTCAGGTGTCCACCCACCCCCAGGGCGGCGCCCAGGTCGCGGGCCAGGGCCCGCACGTAGGTGCCCGAGGAGCAGTCGACGGTCACGTCGAGGTCGAGCAGGTCGCCGGCCGGGCGGCGCGCGGTGACCTCGAAGCGGCTGACCTCGACGACGCGGGCCTTGAGATCCACCTCCGTGCCGGCGCGGACCAGCGCGTAGGCACGTTTGCCGTCCACCTTGATCGCCGAGACCGAGCTCGGCACCTGCGAAATGTGTCCCCGCAGCCCGACCATCGCGGCCTCCACGGTGGCCTCGTCCAGGTGCCCGGCCGCGACGACCTCGGACAGGTCGCCCTCGGCGTCGTCGGTGCTCGAGGACTGGCCGAGCCGGATGGTGGCCAGGTAGGTCTTGTCCCGCCCGGCCAGATGGCCGAGCAGTCGAGTGGCCCGGTTGACGCCAATGATGAGCAGACCGGTGGCCATCGGGTCGAGGGTGCCGGCATGGCCCACCTTGCGGGTGCCGAGCAGTCGCCGCAGCCGCCCGACCACCTGGTGGGAGGTCCAACCCTGCGGCTTGTCGACCAGCACGATGCCGGACTCGGAGGCGTGACCCATCAGCTCAGTTCTCGTCCTCGTCGTCGTCCTCGTCCTTGCGGTACGGGTCGGCGTCCCCGGCGTAGCTGGCACCGGCGGCCTGCGCCTGCAGTTCGGCGTCGCGGCGGCGGGTCTCGGCGAGCAGGTCCTCCAGGGCGGCGGCGGTGTCGGCGGTGGCATCCAGCACGAAGGCCAGGCTGGGCGCGTAGCGCAGTCCCAGCCGCTTGCCGACGGTGGTGCGCAGCATCCCGGTGGCCGAGACCAGGGCGGCCTCGGTGCCGGCGCGTTCCTGCTCGTCACCCATCACGGTGTAGAAGATGGTGGCCTCGCGGGAGTCCCCCGTCAACCGGACGTCGGTGACCGTGATGAAGCCCAGCCGCGGGTCCTTGACGCGGCGCTCCAGCGTCTCGGCCACGACGACCTTGATCTGGTCGGCCAGCTTGGCCACGCGGGGGTTGGTGCTCATGGTTCCTCCTGTTGTGCGGATGGGGCGACAGCAGTGGGGCGAAGCGATCACTCGCCCCGCCCCACACGCTAGTGCGTTGTTAGTGCAACCAATCAGTCGCGCGACTTCTCGACCATCTCGTAGGTCTCGACCTCGTCACCGATCTGGATGTCGTTGTAGTTCGACAGGGTCAGACCACATTCGTAGCCCTCGCGCACCTCGGTGGCATCGTCACGCTCACGGCGCAGCGACGCAATGCTGGTCTCCTGGATGACGACGCCATCGCGGATGAGACGAGCCTTGGCGTTGCGACGCATGAGACCGGAGGTGACCATGCAGCCGGCGATGTTGCCGAACTTCGACGACCGGAAGATCTCGCGGATCTGGGCCATGCCCAGCTGCTTCTCTTCGTAGATCGGCTTGAGCATGCCCTTCAGCGCTGCCTCGATCTCGTCGATCGCGGCGTAGATCACCGAGTAGTAGCGCAGGTCGACGTTCTCGCGGTCGGCCATCTGGGCGGCGTGCGCCGTGGGGCGCACGTTGAAGCCCAGGATGACGGCCTTAGACGCGGCTGCCAGCGAGACGTTCGTCTCGGTGATGGCACCCACACCGCGGTCGATGACGCGCAGCGACACCTCGTCGCCGACGTCGATCTTCGACAGTGCGTCCTCCAGGGCCTCGACCGAACCAGCGCCGTCGCCCTTGAGGATGAGCAGCAGTTCCTGCGTCTCGCCCTTCTCGAGCTGCTCGAACAGCTGGTCGAGGGTCTTGCGACGCGAACCGGCAGCCTGGGCCGCGGCACGCATCCTGGCCTCGCGCTTGTCGGCGATCTGGCGGGCCATCCGGTCGTCCTCGACGACCAGCAGGTTGTCGCCGGCGCCGGGCACGCTGGTCAGGCCGAGCACCTGCACCGGCATTGCCGGCGGGGCCTCGGTGACGTTCTCGCCACGGTCGTTGATCAGCGCACGGACACGGCCGTGGGCCGAACCGGCCACGATCGAGTCACCGATGCGCAGGGTGCCACGCTGGACCAGGGCGGTGGCCACGGGGCCACGTCCCTTGTCCAGGTGTGCCTCGATGGCGACACCCTGACCGGCCATGCTCGGGTTGGCGCGCAGGTCGAGTGCGGCGTCGGCGGTCAGCACGACCGCCTCCAGCAGCGCGTCCATGCCCTCACCGGTCACGGCGGAGACGTTGACGAACATGGTGTCGCCGCCGTACTCCTCGGGAACCAGACCGAACTCGGTCAGCTGGCCGCGCACCTTCTCAGGGTCAGCGGTCGGCTTGTCGACCTTGTTCACGGCCACCACGACCGGGACGTCGGCAGCCTTGGCGTGGTTGAGCGCCTCGATCGTCTGCGGCATCACCCCGTCGTCGGCGGCCACCACCAGGATGGCGATGTCGGTGGACTTGGCGCCACGGGCACGCATCTGGGTGAAGGCCTCGTGACCAGGGGTGTCGATCAGGGTGATCTTGCGATCGACGTCGTCGACGGTGGTCTCGACCTGGTAGGCGCCAATGGCCTGGGTGATGCCACCGGCCTCCTTGCCCGCCACGTTCGCCGAACGCAGGTAGTCGAGCAGCTTGGTCTTGCCATGGTCGACGTGACCCATGACGGTGACGACCGGCGGACGCTGTTCGAGGTCGTCCTCATCGCCCTCGTCGGTGCCGAAGTCGAGGTCGAAGCTCTCCAGCAGTTCGCGGTCCTCGTCCTCGGGCGAGACGACCTCGATGCTGTAGTTCAACTCGGCGCCCAGCACCTGCAGGGTCTCGTCGGAGACCGACTGGGTGGCAGTGACCATCTCGCCCAGGTTGAACAACACCTGCACCAGCGATGCCGGCTCGACGCCGATCTTCTCGGCCAGGTCGGTCAAGGACGCGCCACGGCGCAGACGCACCGAAGAGCCGTCGCCCTGACGGACGCGCACGCCACCAATCAGCGGCGCCTCCATCTGGTCGAATTCCTGCCTGCGCTGCTTCTTGGACTTGCGGCCACGACGCCCACCGGCGCCGCCACGACCGAATGCACCCTGGGTGCCGCCGGTACGACCGCGGCCACGGCCGCCGCCACCGGTGACCGGACCGGAAGGGCCGCCGCCCATGCCGGGACCACGGTTGGGTCCGCCGGGGCCGCCACCGGGGCCGCCGCGACGAGGACCACCACGGCCGCCGGCACCACGTGCCTGGGTCGGCTGCAGGGCCTGGGACTGCTGCTTGGGCATCATCGCCGGGTTCGGGCGAGGCATCCCTGAGGTGCCGCCGGGGCGCGGCATCCGCTGGCCATCGGCACCGGCACCGCCGGGACGAGGACCACCCTCACGCGCGCCGGGGCCGGGACGGCCGCCAGCGGGAGCGCCACCCTCGGGACGCGGGCGACGAACGCCCATGCCCCTGCCCTTATTACACACCTCA
>NZ_JADIJQ010000024.1 GCF_017355265.1 Tessaracoccus sp. SD287 | reverse complement strand
CAACCCCCTCGGTCGTCGAGACCACCTCGTACCAGGCCCCCACCACCACCGCACCGGTGATCGTCGAGCCCACCAAGGACGTCTGCCCCAACGGTGACTGGACCGGTGACCGTTACGACCGGCGGTGCGGCACACCGCCGCAGACCACTACACCAAAGCCGACGACCGTCGTCACGACGCAAACGCCCACCACCACGGCTCCTTCGCCGCCGACCTCGCCGCCTACACCGGACTACTGCCCCGGCGAGGGTGGTGACAAGTCAGGTGATCCCTATGACGGCACCTGCCATCGACGCGTCCCGGGTCTGCCCACCACACCTCCCGTGTCGCTGAGTCCCACGAGCACCGCCGGCTGAGTCCTTCGCTGGGTTGGCCGTGAGCCCTCGTGCGCGTCAGACGAGCAGCGTTTGCGCCACCGCGATCACAGCGCCGAGCACCAGACTGGGCCCGAACGGCACCTCTGCCCCGCGACCGGACCGTCGCAGGGCCAGCAGCAGCCCGATCAGCAGCCCGTTCAGGACGAAGGCCGCCAGCAGGCCCACCGCCAGGGTGCCCCAGCCCAGCCATCCCAGCACCAGACCCAGCGGCGCCACGAAGGCGACATCGCCCAGACCCAGCCCTGCAGGGTTGATGAAAGCCAGCACGAACAGCACTGCGGTCGCGACCAACGCCCCCAGCAGCGCCCGCCCCCAGGTTCCCAGCCCGGCACCGAGCAGCGCCTCCACGCCCAACAGCACCACGGCGGCGACGAGGGTCGGCAGGACGATCCGGTGGGGCAACGTGTGCGTCGCGATGTCGATAGCGACCAACATCGCGCTGGCCCCCGCGACGACCGCAAAGGCCAGCGAGCCGACGAGGCCGAGGCCGGCGGCCACACCGGCCGCGATGCCCAGCGCCGCTCCCCCGATGGCCAGCAACCAGTGCCACCACCGCAGCACCGATCCCGTCGGTTTGCCGGTGTCGGTCACCACGAGGTCGGTCATCAGCCGAATGTCCCCATCACGTTGATGATCGCCGGGCCCAGCAGGACGATGAACAGCACCGGCAGGATGCACAGCATCAGCGGGAAGATCACCTTCACCGGAATCTGCATCGCCTTCTCCTCGGCACGCATCTTGCGCTTCTGGCGTTGCTCGTCGGCCTGGGCCCGCAGCACGTCGGCGACCGAGATGCCGTGCTTCTCACCTTGGGTAATGGAACGCACGAAGCGCCCAACGTCGGGAACATTGGTGCGGGTGGCCAGGCCCTCGTAGGCGTAGGCGCGGGGTGCGCCGACCTGCAGGTCCTGCAGGGTGCGGCGCAACTCCTCGGCGAAGGGACCCTTGCCGTTCTGGGCAGTCCGCGCCATGGCCGCCTCGAAACCCAGCCCTGCCTCGACCGCGATGACCATCTGGTCCAGCGTGTCCGGCAACTCCAGGGTGATCTTCTCTGCCCGCTCGATGCCGCGGCTGTAGAGCAGCAGTTCGGGCAGGAACCAGCCCACGACGGTGACCGCGATGGCCAGCAGGATCATGGTGAGCACGGGCTTGTTGAACACGATCAACAAGCCGACCGCCGCACCGAGTGCAGCAGCAACGAACTTGGCCGCTACCGCGCGGTCCACCGGCCACGCCGCCGGTCGTCCGATCCGGTTGAGCTGGCGTTCCAGCAGCCTGACCGACCCGACCGGGGTCAGGGCGTAGGCCACCCGTACCAGCGGCCCGCGGGTGTGGGCGGCTGCCTGGGAGTCGTCCGGGTCGTACAGGGAGCGCTGCAAGTTGCTGAGCACCTGGGCTCGGTGGCGTCCGCCGCTGGTCAGCGCGTACGCGATCAGCAGCACCGACACCATGCAGGCGCCGACGGCGATGAGCACGACGATCGAGGCCATTGAGTCACTCACTGTCCATCACCATCAGAACTTGATCCGGGTGACGGCCCGCATCCAGAAGCCGCCGATCACGAACAGGATGACCGAGGCCACGATGAAGACCCAACCGAGAAAGGTGGTCACGAGCACCGCCAGGTAGCTGGGGTTGATCACCGACAGCAGCACGATCACCACGACGGGCAGACCCATCAGGATGAGCGCCGACATCTTGCCCTCGGAGCTGAGCGCCTGCACCTGGCGGCGCAGGCCGTCGCGCTGGCGGATGGTCTTGCTGACGGCGTCCAGCACCTCGGCCAGGTTGCCGCCGACCTCCCTGTTGATGGCGATGGCCTGGACGACCCAGCCGAAGTCCTCGTTGTCCATCCGCACGTGGGTCTCGGACAGCGCTGCGGTGAGGTCGCGACCCATCCGGGACTGGTTGATCACCCTGCCCAGCTCGGCCGCCATCGGTTCGGGTGCCTCCGCGGCCACGAACGCCAGGCCGGCCGCCATGCTGTGCCCTGCGCGCATGCTGCCGGCGAGCATTTGCAGCGTGTCGTCGAGTTGTTCACCGAACTGCTTGCGCCGGGCGTCGCGCCGTGACAGCAGCCACACCCAGACGAACAGCGGTGTCACCAGGGCAAGCAGCAACCCGAGCCATGGTGCGACCAGGACGAAACCGAGGGCGAAAACGATGAAGGCCGCCATGATGCTGCGCACCACCAGATCTTGAGGGCTCAGCTTTACCGCGGCCAGTTCCAGGAGCGGGAACTTGGTGCCGCGGCGATTCAATACCTTGGCCACGGCATCGCCCGCGCCGGTGAACAGCCCCTGCTCCAACGGTTGGTCGGGTCGCCGTCGATGGGTGGCCAGACGCGGCTTGCCGGGCATCAGGATGGCCAGCGCGGCGCACCCGATCGCGGTGGCGAACAGCAGCCCGGCCAGGATCGGTACCGGGATCATCGGTCCAGCCCCGGCACCGGAACTCCGAAGAGGGCGGGGGGCAGCATGATGCCCTGGTCGGCGAGGCGCTCGATGAAGCGCGGACGGATGCCGGTCGGGCGGGGGCGGCCCAGGAATCGTCCGGTGTGGTCGACGCCGGCGGAGTAGTCAAAGGCGAACACGTCCTGCAGGGTGACCGTCTGCCCCTCGAGCCCGTGGACCTCGGTGACGGCGGTGATGCGTCGCGACCCGTCCCGAAGGCGGGTGATCTGGACGACCAGGTCGACGGCCGCGACGATCTGCTCGCGGATCGCGCGCAGGGGCAGGTCGACGCCGGCCATCAGCACCAGGGTCTCCAGTCGGGCGATGGCGTCGCGAGGGGTGTTGGCGTGCACGGTGGACAGCGAGCCGTCGTGACCGGTGTTCATCGCCTGCAGCATGTCCAGGCTCTCGCCGCCGCGGACCTCGCCGACGACGATGCGGTCAGGTCGCATGCGCAGCGAGTTGCGGACCAGGTCGCGGATGGTCACCTCGCCGCGTCCCTCGACGTTCGCGGGTCGACTCTCCAGGCGCACCACGTGGTCCTGCTGGAGTTGCAGTTCGACGGCGTCCTCGATGGTGATGATGCGCTCCCCGTGCGGGATGAACGACGAGAGCACGTTGAGCAGGGTGGTCTTGCCGGTGCCAGTGCCGCCGGACACGATGATGTTCAGCCGTCCCTGAACGCAGCCGCTCAGCAGGTGCGCCATCTCGGGGGTGAGTGTGCCGAACTTGATCAGGTCGGCGACCCCGAACGGATCCTTGCTGAACTTGCGGATGGTCAGGGTGGGACCGCTGAACGCGAGCGGCGGGATGACCGCGTTCACGCGCGAGCCGTCAGGCAGTCGGGCGTCGACCAGCGGCGAGGACTCGTCGATGCGGCGGCCGACCCGGGTGACGATCCGTTCGATCACCCGACGCAGTTGCGCCTCGGAGGTGAATCGGGTGGGTGCCCGGTTCAGTCGGCCGTGCTGCTCGATGAAGATCATCTCCGGGCCGTTGACCATGATCTCGGTGACCGACGGATCGTCGAGGTAGCGCTGCAACGGTCCGTGGCCGAGCACGTCGTCGGAGATTTCCTTGATGAGGCGCTGGCGCTGCTCAGGGGTCAGCGGCACCCGCTCGGCGTCGATGACATTGCTCAACTCTGCGCGTGCCAGCGCCTGCATCTTGTCCTCACCCATGCTGGCATCAGCAATCCGGGATCCGATGCGGGTGAACAACTCCTGGGCGGCACGCTCCTTCAGCCGGTCCAGAGCGCCATTGCCCTCGGGGGACGCGGGCCGCGGGGCGACAGGTTGCGGCGCGGGGTTCGTGAAGCCGTCCATGGGCGGAACGGCGCCCGGGGTGCCGTCGGGTTCATTCGGTGGGACGATCGGGGCGGCCATCGCCTCCCGCGACCACGGGTTGGGGGCCGCGGCTGGTGGGCCCCCCGTGGTCGGCACCGATGGGCGCGGTGGCGCGCCGGAGGGAGGCGGGGCGCTCGGGACACCGGGAGCCGCGGGCGGCGGGCCGGACTGGCCCTGCCGCTGGGCCAGACGTTCGCTGAGGTTCATGCCGCCCCACCCTCGAGCCGGCGCTGCTTGGTCGGGCGCGACCCCATCGCGCGACGCGGTGCCGAGACGGCCTCAGGCGCGGAGTCGCGAGACCCCAGCCGAACGCGTGGCCGCTTCACGACGGGCAGGTCGGGGGCGACGCGTCGGACGAGTTGTTCCATCCGCGAGGCGAACGGGCTGGAGGTTCCGGACTCCAGCAGTGGCACTCCCCTGTTCACCGAGGGCAGCACCGACTTGCAGCGGGGCAAGGTCACATCGATCGGTGAACTGATGGTGGCCGCGGCGTCGACGACGGTGAGCCCACCGTGCTTGTCGACCATGTTCAGCACCACCGAGCGGGGCACCTCGATGCCGAGGGCGCTGAGGATGTCGATGTAGCGGCGTAACCCCCGCACCCCGGGCACGTCCAGGGCCGTCAGCAGCACCATGTCGGTGCTGACGTCCAGCGCCGCCAGACTGTGGTCGGTGAGCCCGGGGGCCGTGTCGACGACGACGTAGGCGAACTCGGCGGCCAGTCGGCGCAGCAGGTCGGCCGCATCAGCGGGCGTGACCTGGTCGGCGGCCTCGGGGCTGGCGGGTGCGGCCACCACGAACAGGCCCGAGCGGTGCTGGGTCAGGTAGGTCTTCAGCACCATGGCGTCCTCGCGGGCCGAGCCGCGGACCCCATCGAGGATGGAGTACTCGGGGTCCAGGTCCAGGGCCGAGGCCACGTCCCCAAACTGGAGGTCGAGGTCCACCAGGACGACCTGCTGCGGCAGCGCCTGGGCCAGCCCCACCGCCAGGTTGGTGGCCACCGTGGTCTTGCCAACTCCCCCCTTCGGGGACAGCACCGTCAACACCCGACCCGGTTCCTGTCCAGCCGTCGGCTCACGGGAGTACGCGGCGGATGCTGCCCGATCGGCGGCGTTCCAGTACTGCTCGGCGGTCGCGTCCGCACCCAGAACATCCCGGACGCCGGCGCGCAGCGCCGGCAGGGCCACCTCAGCGGGTTGTTGGGCGCGCATGAGCACCGGCACGAGTGCGGTGATCACCTCGGCGAGCAGGAGCGACTGTTGCGCGTCCTGCGGGACGTCCAACAGCACCACCGAGGGCACGTGACCCATGATGTGGGCCACCGCGTTCGCGTCGTTGAGCACCGCGGTGCGCGGCAGCACCACCACGTCACCGCGGTGTTCTGCGGCCAGTGCCTGGGCCAATTCCGGGGAGTCGGTCACCACGCAGAGCCTGGTCATGGTTTGACCTCGGCCTGGGTCACGATGCGTCGACCTTCGTGCTTGGTGTCCTCGGTCTGCAGGGTGAGCCAAACCTCGCCGTGCTCCAAGCCGTAGACCAACTTCTCGACATCAGGGGCGTTGAGGGCGAGGGTGACGAGGTAGCCCGCGATCGTGACCACCTCGCCATCAGCGGTCGGCGCCGGGGTCTGCTGGATGACCCCCTCCTTGTCCAAGGCTTCCATCTTGGTCACCAGGACATTGGTGAGCGCCATGGTCGAGATCTTAGGTTGGTCCGATTCAGGCGCACCGAGGGAGATGACCACGCCGATCTTGGAGCCAGCCTTGACCCGACCACCCACGGCCCGCTCGATTTGGACGGTCAGCGAGACCTCCTGCAATCCGGGGGGCACCGAGACGGTATTCACCTGCTCGAGCGCCGTGAAGCGGTTCGCGATGACCTGCTCACCGGCCACCAGGTCGGTGGCCGTCACCTGGTCACCAAAGGCCAGCACATTCTCGATCGTGGACATGGCGCCGGGCGCGACGCCCACGGCCGGAATGATGATCACCTCCAGCAGGTCCTTAAGGTCCTTGGCGGCGGTGCCGGCCGGGATGTCCGCGGTGGTGACGACGACGTAGGTCGGTTCCTGTCCGCGCATGGCCCGCACATCGGCCGTGCCGGCGTAGCTGAGGACCAGGAAGCCCGAGATCAGGGCCAGGATGACCGCAACAATGGCGGCGACGGTCCGCTTGCTCATAACTGCTCAATTCGTGGTGGGGGGCCCGGAGATGCACGCGGGGTTTGAACTACCGTCATCACATGGTCAGTCGCACGACATGTGCTCCATAATCATTCCCCGTTGTGCCCAACTCCCAATCCCTGCCGGCCACGAAACCGAGGAAGTAACCTTGGATGCACGAATCGCTGGGGTTGCACTCAATCTTCCCACCCCACTGGGATCCGTTGAACCAATACCCCGTCATGCTAAAGGCCGCGAAACCGGAGATGAGATATGCCTTCACAGGGCTACCTTGGTACTCCTTAAAGATGGGTATCAGCACCGGTTGGTTCAGATATTTAGAGAACTTCTCAGGGCAGCTTGAAGGCTTGCCGCCTCGGGAAGGAATCCAAACACCGATCTCGGTGGCGACGCTGCAGTCACCTTCCTCCGGCAACCAACCGAAGCCGCCAGGCATGTAGCCCGACCCAGAGGCGGTCTCTGTTGGGCAGCGGTTATCCTTTTGTGCAGGCACATGAACAGTGATCTTGGTTATGTCCGTTTTCGAAATCGTTCCGCCATGCGTGGCCACATTCCATTCGCACTCGCCGATGGCAAGTGGCAGGATGGCGCGGCCAGCAACCGGAAGCCCCCACTCGGCGCTGGCCTTGGTCGTCACGAGTTTGGAGTTGAAACCGAGCGCCGGCGCAAACCAGTGTTCGGTGGTCGCACTTGCCTCTACCTCAACCCGGTTCGAAAAGAGTTGAATCACACGCCCAGAAGATGACGGATCGCTGTTCGCGCGCGCGTAATGGTCCGCGGTCGCCCGCCGGCTCGCGTCGGTACCACAATCACCTGCCGCGCAATCCTTTGCGATGGCAAGGGCGGCCGCGTCAGCACCGACCTGCAACTTTTGTCGCGCAGAGTATAGGGCGGCAACGTCGATGGAGATCGCACAGAAGCCGAGCAACAGCACCATCACCAGGGCAACCATCACCGCCGTGGCACCGCGCTCGTCCTGCGCGGCTCGCCCGCGGTTCAACCTCCACATCGCATTACTCCGGTTCCCGTGATCGTGATTGAATTACCGAAAAGTCCCGTGAGCATCGGTGTGGTACGCGTAATGGTGACTACGACGTCGGTATCGCCCGTTGGTGGACAACTCGTCGGGGAAATCTTGATTTCAGCGTTGGTGAGGGTCAAGCGGGGCGCAGCATCCTTCGCCGCAGTTTGGGCCTTATCCGGTACATTAAATAGCGCCATGGACCGCGCAGCCGCCCTAGCTGCCTCAGTGATCATCATCTGTTTGCTGTACAACGAGCCGAACTCCATGATGCCAAGCAAGAGCAATAGGAGAACCGGCAGCACCAGAGCGAACTCCACAGCTTGGGCGCCGCGTTCGTCGCGAGAGGAGCGTGCTCTGTCATCTAACCGCGCGCCTCCGAGGGCAGTGGTGTCATGCATGCCGCGCTCCTGGGATTTACTAGTCAGTCACCGCCCATGCCCCGGGACACAACTCGTCCCGGGGCATGTTACAGGTAGACGCTCAGATTCCGTCGACGACGGACTGGAAAACACCCCGCAACTCCGTACCGAGGGTGGTAACCACGGTGATGATAACAACGGCGATGAGGGCAGCAAGCAAGCCGTACTCAACGGCGGTCGCACCGCGTTCCTTCTGGCCGGCGAAACGGTTGGCGAAGAACAGGTAGACGGAAACCAAGGGATTCATGATGAATTCTCCTGAGAAGTGGAGTGAAAAAAGTAGGAGTGCCGTCAGCGTCACTCCACTTTCGACGGCGAGCCAGACGTTATCAGTCCCCTACGAGTTTAAGAACACCGGTACGTCCCGTTGTAATAAACATCACGTTATTAAACCTTCAACGTCACGACGATGAACCGTTGAGTACGCTAACGACCCCCGGAAACCAAGCGGGGCTGGGCCTCCCGGCCCAGCCCCGCTACATCTGCTGATTCTCAGCTTACTCGTCCGTCGACGCTGTCGAAGCACCTTCCGGCCGGGTGGCCCGGCGGCTGGCACGGCGACGCCGAGGCTGCGACTGCTCGTCGTTGCTTGAACCTGTGCTCGCTCCCGCGCTGGCACTCGCGCTGGCATCGCTGCTCGACACGTCCTTCGAAGCCGCCTTGCTGGTGGAGCCGCTGCCGCCGGAGTTGCTGTTGCCTCCCCCACCGGACGAGTGGCCCGAGGAGTGTCCGGAGTTGCGACCGCGACGGTCACCGCCGTCGGCCTGGGACTGGGACTCCACCGGGTCGACCGAGCGGTGGTAACCGCGGCCACCACAGTGGGTGCACTCCTCGGTGAAGGCCTCGGCCAGACCGGTGCCGATCTTCTTGCGGGTCATCTGCACCAGGCCCAGGCTGCTGACCTCGGCCACCTGGTGGCGGGTGCGGTCACGGGCCAGGCACTCGGTCAGTCGGCGGATCAGCAGCTCGCGGTTGGCCGGCAGCACCATGTCGATGAAGTCGATCACGATGATGCCGCCAATGTCGCGCAGCCGCAGCTGCCGGACGACCTCTTCGGCTGCCTCCAGGTTGTTGCTGGTGACGGTGGCCTCGAGGTTGCCGGCGGTGCCGGTGAAGCGTCCGGTGTTGACGTCGATGACCGTCATGGCCTCGGTGCGGTCGATCACCAGCGACCCGCCCGAGGGCAGGAAGACCTTGCGCTCCAGCGCCTTGGAGATCTGCTCGTCGACGCGGTACTTGGTGAACACGTCACCGCTCTCGGCGTCCCAACGCTGCACCCGGTCGGCCAGGTGCGGGGCGACGTGCTCGACGTAGTCGACGATGGCGTCGCCGACGTCTTCGGTGCCGCCGCGGCCCTGGATGACCAGTTCGGCGAAGTCCTCGGTGAACAGGTCACGCACGATGCGCACGGTCTGGGCGGGCTCGCTGTACAGCAGCTGCGGCGCCGAGCCCTGCTTGACCTTCTTCTCGATGGACTCCCACTGGGCCTTGAGCCGGGTGACGTCGCGGATCAGTTCGTCCTCGGAGGCACCCTCGGCGGCGGTCCGCACGATCACCGAGGCGTCCTCGTCAATCAGGCTGCCAAGAATCTCCTTGAGGCGGTGACGCTCGGCGTCGGCCAGCTTGCGGCTGATGCCCGACAGCTGCCCACCCGGGGAGTAGACGACGTAGCGTCCGGGAATGGAGATGTGGCTGGTCAACCGGGCACCCTTGGCACCGACCGGGTCCTTGGAGACCTGGACGAGCACCGTCTGGCCCGACTTGAAGACCTGCTCGATCTTGCGCTGGCTGCCCTGGGCGCCGAAACCGTCCCAGTCGACCTCGCCGGCGTAGAGGACGGCGTTGCGTCCGCGGCCGATGTCGATGAAGGCGGCCTCCATGCTGGGCAGCACGTTCTGGATGCGGCCCAGGTAGACGTTGCCGATCAGCGAGGTGGCCGAGGCGCGGTCGACGTAGTGCTCGACCAGGATGTCGTCCTCGAGCACCGCGATCTGGTTGTAGTCGTCGCGCTGGCGCACCAGCATGGTGCGCTTGACCGACTCGCGGCGGGCCAGGAACTCGGCCTCGCTCAGGATCGGGGCGCGACGGCGGCCGGCGGCGCGACCGTCACGGCGACGCTGGCGCTTGGCCTCGAGGCGGGTCGAACCCTCGATGCCGGTGATCTCGTCATTGCTGGAGCGGGGGGCCCGGGGTTCGCGGACGCGCACCACGACATCGGTGGGGTCGTCATCGGCGCTGCCGGTGTCCTCACCGCGGCGACGACGACGGCGACGGCGGCGACGTCCCGAGGAGTCGCCGGAGTCATCATCGGACCCGTCGCTGGAGTCGCTGGCCCCGGTGCTCGCGGCGGAGGCGCCATCGGAGTCGTCGGTGCTGGACTCCTCGCTGGACTCGGCGTCATCGGATTCGGCGCTCTCACCGGCGTCCTCGTCGCTGTCAGCGTCACTGGAGTCGGTGCCACGACGGCGACGGCGGCCACCGCGGCGACGGCGGCGACGCCGCGGGCTGTCGTCGTCCGAGTCGTCGGAGTCGTCCTCGGAGTCGTCGCTGTCGGACTCGTCGGCGGCGGTGTCGTCCGTGGTCTCATCGGCGGTCGAGTCGTCGGTCGCGACCTGGTCGACGGCATCCGCAACCTCGACGTCGGTCTCCGAGGTCTCGGTGTCCTGCTCGGTGGTCACCTCGGCGGCAGGAGCCTCGTCCTCGACGACGGCGTCCTGCGCCACGACCTCGTCCTCGTCGGGCTTCTGCTGGACGGGGGCGGAGTGGGTGGTGCCGGCGATGGACGCAGCCAACGACTGCAGCACGGCCTGGGGGTCGTCGTTCTCGGCGGCGGCACCGAACGGGTTGGCGACCACGCCGCTGACGCGTCGTCCGCGCCTGGGTGCCTGC
The DNA here is from genome assembly GCF_017355265.1 of Tessaracoccus sp. SD287. Lineage (GTDB taxonomy): Bacteria > Actinomycetota > Actinomycetes > Propionibacteriales > Propionibacteriaceae > Aestuariimicrobium. Next base: position 35,645 of record NZ_JADIJQ010000024.1, on the reverse strand, counting down.
TGGACCCGTCCGGCGGCGGCTTCGGCGGCGGCACGAAGGCGTGCGCCCAGCTCGTCGACCTCGGCGGGAGCGGTGGAGGCAGCGGGTGCGGCCGGCGCGGTGGTCGGGGTTTCGACCGGGACGTCGTCCTCCTCCGCGGGGATGGTGTTGCTGCGACGGCGGGTGTGGGGGGCACCGGCCTCGCGCACGACGCGCTTGCGGGCGGTGGTCTTGCGCACGCGCTTGACGGGGGCAGGCACCTCCTCGACGGTGGTGTCCTGCTCGGCGGCGGCCTCGGGCACATCCTCGATGACAGGCTGCTCGGCAACCTCAGTCGCCTCAGGCGTCACGGGGGCGGCCGCGGCGGGCTCCTCCACCGGCTCGGTCGGGGTTTCGACGGTCGCGGCGGGTGCTTCGGGGGTGGGTGCGTCGGCCACGGTCTCCGGCTCGGCCACGAGTTCCGGCTGCGCCTCGATCTCGGGCTGCGCCTCGACCTCGGGTTCGGCAGGCGTCTCGTCCACCGCGGGTGCCACGGCGACCGGCTCGGGGGCGGCTACCGGTGCCGGCGGTCCGGACGGGCGGGAGGCTGCGCGGCGGCGCCGGCGAGGGGCGGGTGCTGCGACCTCGGTGCTGGCCTCGGGGGCCACGTCGTCGCTGGTGATGTTGTCTTGTTCATCGAGCATGTAAGGCTCCTGGCACCACGAGGGTGCGATCGTGACCACGGGCGAGCCGTGACCAAAGCAGGCGGGATGACAGGCTGCCGAATGCCCCCGCGGTCGACGTGTCGTCGCGGTATGACTACCGGTACTGCTGTCGGTGCGAGCACATTGGATGCCCGGTCCCTAGGGGCAAGTATGGCACAACACGCCGAATCACCCGGGAGTGTCACGCCGATTCAGCCGATGACGACGGGCTCACCGGTGAACGGGTCGAGCAGTGTTCCGGGCGTCGGCTGCTCGGGAAGACGCCCCTGGCCGAGGCGGGTCAACAGTGCCGGACGGCCCTGGGCCAGGGTCGGCTCGAGCTGCCTGAGGGCGGTGACCACGTCGTCGGGACGCACCAGTGGTGCCTCGTGGCGGCCGATGAAGAACAGGGTGCCGACGCCCTGGATGCGCAGCTCGACCATGGCCTGGCGCACGTCGAACTCCCGCATGCCGGTCTTGGTCATCCGCCGCACCAGCACCGAGTCCGACCCGATCAGTTGGTTGACGGCACTGGCCAGGGTGACGGGGTCGACCTCGCCCAGGTCGATCAGCCATGCCGAGGCCGCCAGCAGGTCCTGCAGGGACTCCTTGGTGGCTTCCGCGACCGCGATCACGTCCAGACCGGGGCCGAGCACCTCGTTGAGCGCCACGGCCACCTTGTCGGGGTCGCAGACCTGGCTGAGGCCCAACTCCAGGTACTCGGCCTCGGTGGCTGCCGAGGTCGGCGAGGCATTGGCGTAACTGATCCGCGGGTGCGGGTTGAATCCCGAGGAGTAGGCCATCGGGATCTCGGCGCGGCGAAGCGCCCGCTCCAGCGCCCGTCCGACGTCGCGGTGGCTGGTGAACCGGGCGGGGCCGCGCTTGGCGTAGCGCACGCGTAGCTTCTGCACCGGCGGCGCCTGCTGCTCGGGTGGCTGACGGCTCTTCTTCTTCGCGGCAGCGTTGCCCGTGGGGCTGAGGGAATCTGGGCTGGTGTCGCTCGCGGAACTCACCCGGTCATCGTAGCGAGCCGTAGGCTGTGGCCACCGGAGACATTCGAGCGGGAAGGACCACCATGGCAGACCTGCGAGCGCTGGCCGAGTCCCAATTGGCCAATGCGCGGGCCAGCGACAACGGGCGCAGTGCCGAACTCGTCGCCCACGACCAAGAGCTGCGCCAGACCGTCATCGCGCTGACCGAGGGCACCCGGCTGCCGACCCACAACTCTCCCCCGGCCGCCACCCTGCAGGTCTTGCGCGGACGGATTCGCGTCGAGATGGACGAGGGTGAACGTCTTCAGGGCGAGTTCGGCGAGGACGAGTTGTGGGTGCTCACCCATGAGCCCCACTCGATACTCGCCGTGCAGGACAGCGTCTTCCTGTTGACCACGGTCACCAGCGTGAACCGCGACTCCTTCGGCTGACCGCTTCGCCGTCCTCCGCGGCGCAGCGTAGGCTCTCGACCTTGTGAGCCAGATTCCCGCCCCTGCCGGCAGCACCGGGCCCCGTCACCCACGACCGTGGTGGGTCGCCGGTGGCCCCATGTTGGTGGCGATCCTGTTGCTGGCCTACAACCTGCGCCCCGCCGCCACCCAGATCGGGCCGGTGATGTCCGACCTGCAACGCGACCTGGGCATCACACCGATCGCGGCCGGACTGTTGACCTCACTGCCGACCATCTGCTTCGCCATCTTCGGTCTGGTGGCACCAGCGGTCGCCACCAAACTGGGACTGCACCGCACCATCCTGCTGGCCCTGGTCGCGCTGGTGGTGGGCAGCCTGGCCCGCTCCTTCGTCAGTCACGACTGGGCCTTCATCGGACTCTCCGCGGTGGCCCTGGGTGGGCTGGCCATGGGCAACGTGCTGGCGCCCAGCGTCATCCGCCACCACTTTCCCCAGCACATCTCAATGGTCACCGCGCTGTACTCGCTGGTCCTCTCGATCGGCGTCAGCATCAGCAGCGCCCTGATCGTCCCGATGGCCCAAGCCATGGGCGGCTGGCGTCCGGCCTTCATCGCGCTCACCGCTACCGGCGTGGTCGCCATCTTCCCGTGGCTCTTTGCCCTGCGCCACGACCGCGGCCACCACGCCGCCGCCCGCCGCGCCAGCGCCATCTCGATGCGGACCGTGGCTCGCTCGAAGCTGGGCTGGGCGATGGCGGTGTTCTTCGGCATGCAGTCGGGCCAGGCCTACGCCCTGTTCGGGTGGATGCCGTCGATCTACATGGGGGCTGGCCTCTCCCAGGCCGACGCCGGCTGGATGCTGGCCCTGATGACAGCCGTCGGGGTGCCCCTGGCGTTCCTGTGGCCGGCCTACACCAGCAGCAACCCGCGCCCCCTGGGACTGCAGCTCATCATCTCGGCCTCGGGCATCCTCGGCTACCTCGGTCTGCTGGTGGCCCCGGCGACCATGCCGTGGCTGTGGGCCATCCTGATCGCGCTCGGCACGTCCAGCTTCCCGCTGATCCTGGCCATGTTCGGCCTGAAGGCCCGCACCGGTGCCGGCACCGTGGCCCTGAGTGGCTTCGCCCAGGGCGTCGGCTATGCGCTGGCCCTGTTCGGGCCGCTGCTGATGGGCGTGTTCTACGACCTCACCGGCACCTGGACCGCTCCGGTGGTGCTGTTCCTGGTGCTGTCGGTGATCATGACGGTGGCTGGCGTCATCACCATCACCCGTCCCCCACTCGAGGACGAACTCGGCCTTCCCCAGGGCGGTTCGGCACCGGTCACGACGTGACTCCACACTGCTGCCGTGATGGCAGCAGTGTGGAGGCGGATCGACCGACCCCTCAGCTGAGGTCGCGGCCGACCACCGTCAACGGCAGCAGCGTCTGGCCGGTGGGGCCGATCTGGATCTCGGTCGACATCTGCGGGCACACGCCGCAGTCGTAGCACGGGGTCCAGCGGCAGTCGTCGACCTCGGTCTCGTCGATGGCGTCCTGCCAGTCCTCCCACAGCCAGTCCCGGTCAAGGCCGGCGTCCAGGTGATCCCAGGGCAGCACCTCGTCGTAGTCACGCTCGCGGGTGGTGTACCAGTCCAGGTCGACCGGCTCACCGGCCAGCGCCACCTCGCTGGCGGCGACCCACCGGTCGTAGCTGAAGTGCTCGCTCCAGCCGTCGAACTTGCCGCCCTGGCGCCACGCCTCCTCGATGACCCGCCCCACCCGGCGGTCGCCGCGCGAGAGCAGTCCCTCGATGATGCCGGGGCGCCCGTCGTGGTAGCGCATGCCGATGGCCTTGCCGAACTGCCGGTTGGCCTTGATCTTGTCGCGCAGTTTGTGCAGCCGGTCGTCGACGATGTCGGCCGAGGTCTGACCGGCCCACTGGAACGGGGTGTGCGGCTTGGGGACGAACCCGCCGATCGAGACGGTGCAGCGAATGTCGCGGGTGCCCGAGACCTGTCGTCCGGTCTCGATGACGCGGGCCGCCATGTCGGCGATGGCCAGCACGTCCTCGTCGGTCTCGGTCGGCAGGCCGCACATGAAGTACAGCTTGACCTGGCGCCAGCCGTTGCCGAAGGCGGTCGCCACGGTCTGGATCAGGTCGTCCTCGCTGACCATCTTGTTGATGACCTTGCGCATCCGCTCCGAGCCCCCCTCGGGGGCAAAGGTCAGCCCCGAGCGTCGTCCGTTGCGGCTCAACTCGTTGGCCAGGTCAATGTTGAAGGCATCCACCCGGGTCGACGGCAGCGACAGCGACACGTTGCTGCCCTCGTAGCGGTCGGCCAGTTGCTTGGTGATGTCACCGATCTCGGAGTGGTCGGCCGAGCTGAGGCTGAGCAGTCCCACCTCTTCCAGTCCGGTCGACTTCAGTCCCTCGGCGACCATGGTGCCGATGGTCTCAATGCTGCGCTCGCGCACCGGGCGGGTGATCATGCCGGCCTGGCAGAACCGGCAGCCGCGGGTGCAACCGCGGAAGATCTCCACCGAGTAGCGCTCGTGCACGGTCTCGGCCAGCGGCACGATCGGCTTCTTCGGGTAGGGCCACTCGTCCAGGTTCATCAGGGTGTGCTTGCGCACCTGGAACGGCGCCTCGGGCACCGTCGGCGCCACCCGCTGGATGCGTCCGTCGGGCAGGTAGGTCACCTCGTAGAACTTGGGCACGTAGACCGAACCGGTCGAGGCCAGCCGCAGCAGGAGCCCGTCGCGGCCACCGGGACGACCTTCGGCCTTCCACTCCTGGATGATCTCGCTGACCAGAAGCGAGGCCTCCTCGCCGTCACCAATGACCGCCGCATCGATGAAGTCGGCGATTGGTTCGGGGTTGAACGCGGCGTGGCCACCGGCGAGCACGATCGGGTCGTGCTCGCGGCGATCGACGGCGTGCAGCGGCAGGTTGGCCAGGTCGATGGCGGCCAGCATGTTGGTGTAGCCCAGTTCGGTGGCGAAGCTCAGTCCCAGCACGTCGAACTGGCCCACGGCCCGGTGGCTGTCCAGGGTGAACTGGGGAATGCCGTGGCTGCGCATCTGCTCGGCCATGTCGGGCCACACCGAGTAGGTGCGCTCGGCCAGGATCCAGTCACGCTCGTTGAGGATCTCGTAGAGGATGGCCACGCCCTGGTTGGGCTGGCCCACCTCGTAGGCGTCGGGGTACATCAGGCACCAGCGGACGGTCTGGTGGCCCTGGGCGGCACCACAGTTCCAGTCCTTGCGCACGGAGTTGTGCTCGCCGCCGACGTACTGGATCGGCTTGCTGACCTGCGCCAGCAGCGGCTCCAGCCTCGGGAACAGGATTTCGGGCTCAGTCACGGTGCTCATCACGGCTCAGGATACGTGACCGAGCCCACTGGAAACGATTCAGAGGTTCGGGAACCAGATGCCGATCTCACGGGCGGCGGTCTCGGGGGAATCCGAGGCGTGCACGATGTTGCGCTGGTAGTAGATCGAGTAGTCACCGCGGATGGTGCCTGGTGCGGCGGTGGCCGAGTCGGTGGCGCCGTTGAGCAGCCGGACGATGTCGATGGCGCGCTCCCCCTGCAGCACCATGGCAATGACCGGGCCGGAGGTGATGAAGGTGATCAGGGTCGGGTAGTAGTCGCGGCCCATGTGCTCGGCGTAGTGCGCCGCGGCCAGCGCCTGGTTGACCTGGCGCAGTTCCAGCGCGGCCAGGCTCAGCCCCTTGGTCAGGTAGCGATCAAGGATCTGTCCGGTCAGGCCACGCTCGACGGCGTCGGGCTTGAGCAGGACGAGGGTCTGGGAACCGTTCTGGGGGCTGAAGCTGTCAGTCATGACCGGCAGCCTACTGTTTCGCGACCCCCGGTGAATTCTCGATCTTGCGGCCCAGCACGATGCACATCACCCAGATGAACATGAAGATGACGCCGACGGCATACATCATCGAGGTCATCACCCCCATGGCGATGGCCAGGACCTGCACCAGCCAGCCCAGCCACTGGCCCCACCCGGCCCGGCAGCGGGCGGCGGCGACGACGGCCAACAGCGAGGCGCCCACCACCACGGCAATGCTCAGCGCGGTGTCGCGGTGGTCGACCAGCAGCATGCCGGGCAGCGCCAGCAGGAAGACGATGACCTCGAAGGTGAGAAGCATCGTCAACGCCCGCATCATCGGGTTGTCAGCACGCAGGATCACCAGTTCTCCTCGGCGTCGTCGAGTCCCATGTCGGCCCGAGTCGGGCCGATGCGCAGCAGGGCGTCATTGTCGGCCTCGGCCTGCTCATCCCTCTTGCCGGGCAGCAGGATGGCGCGGGCCTCACCGGCGGCGATGACCGAACCGATCACCAGCACCCCGGCGCTGGGGCCGGCCTGGTCGGCCAACGCAGCGGCCCGCTCGATGGCGGCAGCCATGGTGGGTGCCTGCTCGACGCGCTCGGACCCGAACGCACCCTGGGCCTGGTCGTAGAGGTCGTCGATCGGCACGCCGCGGTCGGTGGCTGCCACCGTGGTGACCACGACCTGGTCCAGCACCTCGGCCAGCAACCCCAGCACCTCGTCGACGGCCTTGTCGCGCATCATGGCGACCACGCCGATCATCGGCTGGAAGCCGAACGCCTCCGCCGCACCGGCCAGGGTGGCGCGCACCCCGTGCGGGTTGTGGGCGGTGTCCAGCACGATGGCCGGCGAGGTGCGGATCAGTTCCAGTCGGGCCGGTGCCTCGACCGCGCCCAGCCCCTCGACGACCACGTCGGGGTTCATTGCCTTGCCACCCATCAGCGCCTCGACGGCAGCGACGGCCAGGGCGGCGTTGTCGGCCATGTGCTCGCCGTGCAGCGGCAGGTGCACGTCGGGCAGGGGGCCTTCGGCGGTCTGCAGCCGCAGCAGTTGGCCGCCGACGGCCCGCTGGCGATCCAGCACACCGAAGGCTGGGCCCTCGAGCACGGGCAGGGCGCCGACCTCGGCGCAACGGGCCATCAGCACCTGCGCGGCCTCGGGCTGTTGGGCAGCGATGACGGCGGTGGCGCCGGGCTTGATGATGCCGGCCTTCTCAGCTGCGATCTCGGCGACGGTGTGGCCAAGCAGGTGGGTGTGGTCCAGGTCGATGGGGGTGACCACCGCGACCTGCGCGTCGGCCACGTTGGTGGCGTCCCAGGTGCCGCCCATGCCGACCTCCAGGATCATCACGTCGACCGGTGCATCGGCGAACACGGCGAACGACAGGCCGATGATCACCTCGAAGAAGGTCATCGGCACCCCGTCGATCAGTTGCTCGTCGACGATCCGGACCATTGGCTCGATCTGCTCGTACATGTCGTCGAAGACCTCGGCGCTGATCGGTTCACCGTCGAGGCAGATGCGTTCGGTGATGTCGATCAGGTGCGGGCTGGCGACGCGTCCGGGGCGCAGCCCCTGGGAGCGCAGCAGCGCGTCGATCATCGAGGCGGTGCTGCCCTTGCCGTTGGTGCCGGTGAGCTGGATGACGGGTGCGGAACGTTCGGGGTTGCCGAGCAGGTCGCACAGTGCCTGGATGCGTCCGAGGCTGGGGGCGACCCGGTGCTCGGGCCAGCGCGACACGAGGCGCGCGGTGATCTCGTCGTGGGATGCCATGGTGGGCCCCAGACTACTTCGTTTCGGCTGTGGCACGCCGCGCCACCGCGGTGCCGGGCCCCCCTCCGACGGGGATCTGGGCGTGGGTATGCTCACAGCGTGACCACAGCTGACCCCCGGGAACAGGCCCGCTCCGCAGCTGGAGCGGCGGCTGGCGACGGCTCGTCCACCGACAGGACCCCGTCCACCCGCAGGACCTGGCGGGGACGCGACGTGGGTGACTGGGTCGGCCTGCTGGCCCGGCTCGTCCTGGGCGGATCGCTGTTCATCGCCGGACTCACCAAGATCGGCAACCTCGAGATGAGCGTGCTGTCGGTGCGGGCCTACCAGTTGTTGCCCTTCGAGGTGGCCAAGTGGGTCGGGTACGCATTGCCACCGTTCGAGATCCTGCTCGGGCTGATGATCATGCTCGGCTTCCTGACCCGCTGGACCAGCCTGGTCGGCTCGCTGGTCATGGTCGCCTTCATCATCGGCATCTCGTCGGTCTGGGCCCGGGGCATCAGCATCGACTGCGGTTGCTTCGGCACCGGCGGTCTGGTCGACCCCGACAAGACGCAGTACCCGTTCGACCTCGCCCGGGACGCCCTCTTCCTGGCCGCCGGGCTGTGGTTGGTGATCCGTCCACGCAGCGCCTTCGCCGTCGACAACGTCCTGCTGCCCCCGCTGCCCCCGCTCGACGACGAGCCGGACGACGCACCGCGCCTGACCGATTCCGCCCCCACCGATCGACGAGGAACTTGAGGATGAGCACCAAGAAGGCCAAGCCGACCAGCGCGTCGAGCCGCACCCAGTCCAGCAGCCGCCGTGAGCAATTGCAGGCGCGCCGTGAGGCCGAGATCCAGCGCCAGAAGCGGACGGGCCTGATCACCGCGCTGGTGGCCGGGGTACTGGCCCTGGCGGTGATCGCCGTCGTCACGGTGGTGGTCATCCAGAACCAACGAACCAAGCGTGAGGCCGCCGCCAACGAGGCCGCCTCGCAGATCACGCCCCCCAACGCGGTCGGCAAGGACGCCATCCTCGCCAACCCCGACACCGCCGCGACGGCGCAGTACACCCTCAACATCTACATGGACTACCAGTGCCCCATCTGCAAGCAGTCCGAGGACCGCTACGCCGGGGTGTGGAAGTCGCTGGCCGACGAGGGCTTCATCAAGCTGCAACTGCACACCATGACGTTCATGGACCAGAACCTGCGCAATGACTCCTCGACCAGGGTGGCCATTGGCGCCGCCTGCTCCGACCTGACCGGCACGTACCTGGAGTTCCACACTGCTGCCTTCAAGAACCAGCCCGCTCAGGAGGGCGACGACTACACCGAGCAGGTGGTCACGCAGACGATCCCGCAGCAGGCCGGCATCACGGGCGCCGACTACGACACGTGGAAGAAGTGCTACGACTCCAAGGCGACCGCCGAGTTCGTCCGGATGACCAACGAGAACGCCTTCAAGGCAGGCGTCACCGGCACCCCGACGATCTACGTCAACGGCAACAAGAACCCGCAGGTGCAGACCCAGGGCGGGACCGCTGACTGGTGGAAGGTCCTCGACCCCACCCCCGAGGCGTGGAAGAAGGCCATCACCGAGGCCGCCGCCAGCTGAGTCTGCGCTCGACACCGGGCCAGCGACCAGTTGCAGCAGTTCGGGCCTGTTGCACGGATTGAATTCGTGCAACAGGCCCGAACTGTTGCAGCTGTCGGTTCGTGAGCCGCTGACGATTCGAAAGACCCCCACGTGACTCACTAGTCTTGGGCGCATGACTGACCTCGCCCAGAACGCTGCGACCCCGTCCGCCCCCCGCGTGCCCGAGAAGCCGGTACTCGAGGGGCTGGAGTCGGTCTGGGCCGAGAACTGGAAGCAGCGCGGCACCTACGCCTTCCAGCGCCCCGGCGCCCGCGAGCAGGTGTTCTCGATCGACACCCCGCCACCGACCGTGTCGGGTTCGTTGCACGTCGGTCACGTCTTCAGCTACACCCACACCGACGTCATTGCCCGCTACCAGCGGATGAGGGGCAAGCACGTCTTCTACCCCATCGGCTGGGACGACAACGGGCTGCCGACCGAGCGCCGGGTGCAGAACTTCTACGGTGTGCGCTGCGACCCGTCGCTGCCCTACGACGCCGACTTCACCCCGCCCGCCAAGCCGGACCCGAAGCGACAGGTGCCGATCAGTCGCCGCAACTTCGTCGAGTTGTGCCACGAACTGACCCAGGTCGACGAGCAGGTCTTCGAGGACCTGTGGCGCCGGGTCGGGCTGTCGGTGGACTGGAAGACGGTCTACACGACCATCTCGCCCGAGGCGCAGCGGGTGGCCCAGCTGGCGTTCACCCGCAACCACGCCCGCGGCGAGGCCTACCTGTCCGAGGCCCCCACCATGTGGGACGTGACCTTCCAGACCGCGGTCGCCCAGGCCGAGCTCGAGGCCCGCGAGTACCCCGGCGCCTACCACCGGGTGAGCTTCCGCACCCCCGACGGCACCCCGGTGTGGATCGAGACCACCCGTCCCGAACTGCTGCCCAGCGTGTGCGCCCTGATCGCCCACCCCGACGACGAGCGCTACCAGCACCTGTTCGGCAGCACCGTCACCTCACCCATCTACGGCGTGGAGATCCCGGTGTTGGCGCACCCGGCCGCCGAACCCGACAAGGGTGCCGGCATCGCCATGTGCTGCACCTTTGGTGACCTGACCGACGTCACCTGGTGGCGCGAGCTGAATCTGCCGATGCGCACCGTCATCAACCGGGACGGGCGACTGCAGGCCGAGGTGCCCGAGTGGCTGGTCAACACCGACTTCTGGGCCGAGCTGGCCGGCAAGACCACCTTCAGCGCCCGGGAACTGACCGTGGCGAAGCTGCGCGAGACCGGCGACCTGGACGGTGAGCCCACGCCGACCCAGCGGATGGCGAACTTCTACGAGAAGGGCGACAAGCCGCTCGAGATCGTCTCGACCCGCCAGTGGTACATCAGCAACGGCGGCCGCGACGAGGAGTTGAAGGCGACGCTGCTGGAGCGCGGCAACGAGATTGCCTGGACCCCCGAGCACATGCACCACCGCTACGACAACTGGGTCGGTGGCCTCAACGGCGACTGGCTGATCAGTCGGCAGCGCTTCTTCGGGGTGCCGTTCCCGGTCTGGTACCCGTTGGACGTCGAGGGCGAACCCGACTACGCGCACCCGATCGTTGCCGACGAGGCCAGCCTGCCCGTCGACCCCCAGTCGCAGGCCCCCGAGGGCTTCGAGGAGTCGCAGCGCGGGCAGGCCCATGGCTTCATTGGTGACCCGGACGTGATGGACACCTGGGCCACCTCGTCGCTGACCCCGCAGCTGGCCACCGGCTGGGAACGCGACCCGGAACTGTTCCGGTTGACCTTCCCCATGGACATCGCCCCGCAGGCCCACGACATCATCCGCACCTGGCTGTTCAGCCGGGTGGTGCGTTCGAACTTCGAGTTCGGTCTGGCCCCGTGGAAGCGGGCCACCATCTCGGGCTTCGTGGTCGACCCCGACCGCAAGAAGATGTCCAAGTCCAAGGGCAACGTGGTGGTCCCCACCGAGATCCTCGACAAGTACGGCGCCGACGCGGTCCGCTGGCGTGCCGCGATGGCTCGTCCGGGTCTGGACTCGCCCTTCGACGAGTCGCAGATGAAGGTCGGACGCCGCCTGGCCATGAAGGTGCTCAACGCCTCCAAGTTCGTGCTGGGCGACATCACCGCCAAGGTGGGTGCCACGACGGCTGCTGACATTGCCGAGCCCGTCGACCTGGCGCTGCTGGCCTCGCTGGCCACGACCGTGACCACCGCCACCGCCGCCTTCGAGAAGTTCGACTACACCAGCGCGCTGGAGGCCGCCGAGTCGGCCTTCTGGTCCTTCTGCGACGACTACCTGGAGGTCGTCAAGGAGCGCGCCTACGGTGCCCGCGGCGAGACGGCCGCCCGCTCGGCGGTGGCGACCCTGACCGTGGCCCTGGACGTGATGCTGCGGCTGCTGGCCCCGTTCCTGCCCTTCGTGACCGAAGAGGTGTGGTCGTGGGGCCACCAGAAGTCAGTGCACCACGCGGCCTGGCCGACCACCGAGGAGTTGCCCCAGGGTGGCGACCCGGTGGTGCTCGACGACGTCGCCGCGGCCCTGATCGGTCTGCGCGGCGCCAAGTCGAATGCCAAGGTCTCGATGAAGACCGAGGTCGTCAAGGCCACCATCAGCGCCCCGGCCGCGTCGCTGGCGCGGCTGCAGTCGGTGGAGGGCGACCTGCGGGCAGTGGGCCGGATCACCGGTGAGGTGGTCTGGGTCGAGGCCGCGGGCCCGGTGGCCGTCGAGGTCGAACTGGCACCTGCCCAGTAACGGTCACCTACGCTGGGGTCATGGCCAAGAAGCTGGACAAGAACCAGATTGCCGCCGCCGGCAGCATCATCGTCGTCGGCGCGAAGGTCGTCCACGAGGTGTGGGAGGCGCTGAACAAGGACGGACGGGTCAGCGACGGGCTGAAGTCCCTGGGCGGTTCGCTGCGTGGCACCGCCACGGTGCGCTCACCGCAGGCGCGGCTGCTCAAGCAGTTGGAGCAGATCGACCAGTACGCGTTGAAGGCCGCCGAGCACCCGGCCAGCGCCGATCGGGCCACCGGGTGGCTGCAGGACGCCAGCGCGATTCGCGCCAAGCTGCCGCTGGTGGACGCCCTGCCCGGCAAGGCCGGCAAGCAGCGGCTCAAGGACCTGCAACAGCGCACCTCTGACCTGTTGACCGACATCATCACCAGCGACCTGGCGCCGGACTCCCCGGTCGACCCGCTGGCCTGAGGCCGGTCAGGTCGCGCCACGGCCTCAACGTCACAGCCTCAAACGCGACAGTGGCGAGTTACCCCCTGAAGTCGGTGGAGAACTCGCCACTGTCGTGCTGATGGGTCGTGCTGATGGGGCTGACCAGCCGTGGGCCGGACCCCTGGCTCAGCTCTTCGTGCTGTGGGCGTAGAGCTCGTTGATGACCGGCTCCATCACCTCGATGAACTTGCCCCGCTTCAGTTTCATGGTGGCGGTGACCAGGCCCGTCTCCTCACTGACGTCGGCGATCAGCGCGGCCCAGTCGTCGATGCGCTCGGCGTGGCTGCCGCCCTTGTTGGCCTCGGTGACGACGGCCTGGACGGCGGCGAGCAGCTGCGGGTCGGTGACCTTTTCGCCGGGGACGGCCGGGGCGGTGTCCCACTTGCCCTCGAGGTCGGGACGGTTGTTGGCCTTGGCCCACTCCTTGACGGCGACCAGATCGAGCACCAGCACGGCGGCCGGGTGCGGACGACGATCGCCCACGACGACGGCCTGGGCGACCAGTCCCCCGCGCTCGACGACGCCCTGCCAGCGCTGGGGCGAGATGTTCTTGCCCGAGTCGGTCAGGATCATGTCCTTGGCGCGGCCGGTGATGAACAGCCGGCCGTCGGGGTCGAGTCGTCCCAGGTCACCGGTCGGGAAGTAGCCATCCTCGGTGAAGGCAGCGCCGTCCTCGGCGTGGTGGTAGCCGGCGAACACGCCCAGACCCTTGACCTCGATCTCGCCGTCGGGTGAGATGCGGACGCTGGAGCCGGGCAGCGGGGTGCCGACGCTGCCGATGATCGACTGGTTCGGCAGGTTCAGGGTGATCGGGGCCGTGGTCTCGGTCAGGCCGTAGCCCTCGAGCACGTTGATGCCGACGCCGCGGAAGAAGTGCCCCAGGCGCTGGTCGAGCGGTGCCGCGCCGCTGATCATGAACGCCAGTCGACCGCCCAGGGTGGCCCGAATCTTGGAGTAGAACAGCTTGTCGAACAGCGCGTGCTGGGCCTTCAACGCAAAGCTGGCCTTGCTGGGTCGTCCCGATTCCTGGGCCTCCAGGTGCAGGGCCCAGTCGACGGCGACCTGTTCGGCGCGGTCGAAGACCTTGCCCATCTTCTTCTCGGAGGCCGACTTGCGGACGGCGGCGAGCACCTTGGCCATCACCCGCGGCACGACCACCATGAAGGTGGGCTCCTGGGACTTCAGAATGGCCACCACACGGCTGGCGTCGCGGACGTGGGTGATCGTCGAACCGCCCCAGAAGGCGGCGAGCTGGACGAACCGGGCCAGGATGTGGGCCAGCGGCAACATCAGCACGGTCGAGGCCTGGTCGTGCAGCACCTGGGGCACGCCTTCGACGACGTTGACCGTCAGATGGGCCAGGTTGGCATGGGTGATCGCAGCACCGCGAGGTTCGGCGATGGTGCCGGAGGTGTAGACGAGGCTGGCGATCGTGTCGGGGCCGGCCGCCTGTTCGCGTTCGGCCAACTGCTCGTCGGTGATCTCGGCCCCGAGGGCCTTGAACTGCTCGAAGGTGTTCTCCTTGCCGTCCATCAGCCGCCACAGACCGCCGGGCAGGTCCATGTTCTCGGCGGCCAGGGCGTCGGTGAGCAGCTTGATGTGGCGTCCGGTCTCGCCGAACACGAGCTTGGCGTCGGAGTCCTTGAGGATGAAGGCGGCCTGGTCCTGGGAGCTGGTCTCATAGACCGGCACCGGCACGGCTCCGGCGAACTGGGCGGCGAAGTCGCAGACGGTCCACTCGTAGCGGGTGGCCGACATGATCACCACGCGGTCCCCCACCTGGATGCCCTGGGCGATGATGGCCTTGGCGGTGGCGACGACGTCGGCCAGGAACTGCTCGGCGGTCACGTCATGGTAGGTCTGGTCCTTCTGCACCCGGAAGGCGACCTTGGTGGGCGTCAACTCCACCCGGCGGCGCACCAGCTGGGGCACGTTGCGGATGCTGTCGGTGGACACGATCGGCGGGACTGTCTTCTCCACAGGGCTTCCTCACAAATCATCGCGGTGGGGCAGATGGGCCGACGGTATGCCGGATATCCGGTCAGCCTACCGATCCGGGGTGCGCATGGGACGCTGTCCGGGCGCGAGTCCGGCCCCCAAACCTGTGGGAAACCTCCAACCCATTCAGGGCATGGGGATGGCTTCCCGTGCCCGGCCGACCTGGGTCAGGTCGAGCTCGGTGACCAGCAGGTCGTCGGCGGCGCCGAGGGCGGCCACGACCTGGCCCATGGGCCCGGCAACCAGGGAATGGCCCACCCCGAGCGGTGCCCGGCTGGTGGCATTGGGGTCGCCCGACTGGTCGGCCCCGATGACGTAGGCCTGCGCGTCCATGGCGCGGGCGCGCACCAGCAGTTCCCACTGGTCGACCTTGTCGGCGCCGGGTGCCCAAGAAGTCGGCAGGCACACCACTTCGGCCCCGGCGCGACGCAGGCCGATGAACTGGTCGGCGAAACGCACGTCGTAGCAGGTGGCCAGTCCGACGGTGGTGCCGAGCGCCTCGAAGGTGACCAGGTCGACACCGGGGGCAACCGTGGCCGACTCCTTCGAGCCGAACGAGTCGTACAGGTGGATCTTGCGATAGCTGTGCAGGGCGTCCCCGTCGGTGGCGACCACGGTGTTGTGCACCCGGCCGTCGTCGCTGGGCTCGAACATCCCGACGACCAGCCACACCCCGCTGCCGGCGGCCGCCGCGCGCAGGCTGGTGACGAAGGGCCCGTCCAGGGGTTCGGCGACCGGCAGCAGCGAGGTGGTGAAGTTGGCCATCATCGCCTCGGGGAAGACGACCAGCTGGGCGCCCTCATCGACGGCGCGGGCCGTCAGCCGGGCCACCGTTCGGGCGTTGCGGACCGGGTCGGGAGTGCTGCGCACCTGCGCCGCGGCCACCGTGATCGTCATGGCAAGTCCCGTCGTGTCCTGGCCTCAGGCCGAGAGTTCCCCACGCTGGGCCAGCTTGGCCCGGGGCAGCAAGGTCGGCTTGGCGTCGCCGGTGATCGACTCGGCGGTGACCAGCACCCCGGCCACCGAGGACTCGCTGGGCACCTCGAACATCACGTCGAGCAGGGCCTCTTCCAGAATGGCTCGCAGGCCGCGGGCACCGGTGCCGCGGGCCAGGGCCCGATCGGCGACGGCCTCAATGGCGCCGGGGGTGAAGTCCAGTTGGACCCCGTCGAGCTCGAACAACTTGCGGTACTGCTTGACCAGGGCGTTGCGGGGCTCCTCCAGGATGCGGGTCAGCGACTCCTTGTCGAGGGGGCGCACGGTGCTGATGATCGGCAGCCGTCCGATGAACTCGGGGATCAGCCCGTACTGGTGCAGGTCCTCGGGGGTGACCTGCGAGAGCAGGTCGTCGTCGTTGACCTTGCGTGCCTCTTCGCCGTTGTTGAAGCCCAGCGGACGCTTGCCGACCCGCTGGCCGATGATGTGGTCCAGGCCCGAGAAGGCGCCGCCCACCACGAACAGGATGTTCGAGGTGTCGATCTGCAGGAACTCCTGGTGCGGATGCTTGCGTCCGCCCTGCGGCGGCACCGAGGCGACGGTGCCCTCGATGATCTTCAACAGCGCCTGCTGGACGCCCTCACCGGAGACGTCGCGGGTGATCGACGGGTTCTCGGCCTTGCGGGCCACCTTGTCGATCTCGTCGATGTAGATGATGCCGGTCTCGGCCTTCTTGATGTCGAAGTCGGCTGCCTGGATCAGCTTCAGCAGGATGTTCTCGACGTCCTCGCCGACGTAGCCGGCCTCGGTCAGCGCGGTGGCGTCGGCCATCGCGAACGGGACGTTGAGCTTCTTGGCCAGGGTCTGGGCCAAATAGGTCTTGCCGCAGCCGGTGGGGCCGATCAGCAGCACGTTCGACTTGCCCAGCTCGACGGCGTCCTCTTCGGCGCGGCGGGGGGTGTCGGTGCCCTGGGCCTGGACGCGCTTGTAGTGGTTGTAGACGGCCACCGCCAGCGCCCGCTTGGCGCTGTCCTGGCCGATCACGTACTCGTTGAGGAAGTCACGGATCTCCATCGGGCGCGGCAGCTCCTCGAGCAGGCCGACGTCGGAGGCCTCCGAGAACTCCTCCTCGATGATCTCGTTGCACAGGTCGATGCACTCGTCGCAGATGTAGACGCCCGGCCCAGCAATGAGCTTCTTCACCTGCTTCTGGCTCTTCCCACAGAAAGAACACTTGAACAGGTCACTGGTCTCACCAACGCGAGCCATTGGCGCCTCCTTCCAACGAATGTGTGCCGTGATCTCGTGTCCCAACCCTAGCCCGTTGGGGACTGCATCTGGGGCAGCAGCCCCCAACGAACGAGCCGGGACGGGTGATTAGCTGACGTCCTTCAGCGAGGTCAGGATGTCGTCGACGATGCCGTACTTGACGGCCTCTTCGGCGGTCAGGTACTTGTCGCGCTCGATGTCCTTGGTGACCTGCTCGACGGGCTGGCCGGTGTCGGTGGCCAGCATGTTTTCCATCAGGGAGCGGATGCGCAGGATCTCCTTGGCCTGGATCTCCAGGTCGGAGGACTGGCCGTAGCCGCCCTCGGTCGCCGGCTGGTGGATCAGGATGCGGGAGTTCGGCAGCGCCAGCCGCTTGCCCTTGGTGCCGGCAGCCAGCAGCACGGCGGCCGCCGAGGCAGCCTGGCCGAGGCAGACGGTCTGCACGTCGGGCTTGATGTAGCGCATGGTGTCGTAGATCGCGGTCAGCGCGGTGAACGAGCCACCGGGCGAGTTGATGTAGATCGAGATCTGGCGCTCGGCGTCCATCGACTGCAGACACAGCAGCTGCGCCATCACGGCGTTGGCGATGTCGTCGGTGATGGGGGTGCCGAGGAAGATGATCCGGTCCTCGAACAACTTGGTGTAGGGGTCGACGCGGCGCACACCGTAGCTGGTGCGCTCCTCCCACTGGGGGATGTAGTAGTCCATCGACGGGGCCTGCGGGGCCATTCCGCCGGGCAGCATGGAACCTGCGGTGATTGACATGGTCATCTGGGGGTTCCTCACTGGTTCGGGGCGTCGGTCTTGATCATGCTGGCGCGCTCGTAGACGTGGTCGATGAACCCGTACTCCAGCGCCTGCTCTGCGGTGAACCAGCGGTCACGGTCGGAGTCGGCCTCGATCTGGTCAATGGTCTGACCGGTGTGCTCGGCGATCAGCCGGGCCATCGTCCGCTTGATGTGCAGCGACTGCTCGGCCTGGATGCGGATGTCGGAGGCGGTGCCACCGAGCCCACCCGAGGGCTGGTGCATCATGATGCGGCTGTGGGGCAGGGCGAAGCGCTTGCCCGGGGTTCCGGCCGAGAGCAGGAACTGTCCCATCGAGGCGGCCAGACCCATGGCCACGGTGGCGACGTCGTTCGAGATCCACTGCATGGTGTCGAAGATCGCCATGCCGGAGTCGACCGACCCACCCGGAGAGTTGATGTAGAGGTAGATGTCCTTGTCGGAGTCCTCTGCATTGAGCAGCAGCATCTGCGCGCAGATGGCGTTGGCGTTGTCATCCTTGACCTCGGAGCCGAGGAAGATGATGCGGTTGGCCAGCAATGCCTGGTAGACGCTGTCGGTCATGCCGAAGCCTGCACCGCCGGCAGCGGCCTTGATGGTCTTGTCTGGAATGTTCACGTCTTGAAACCTACCCGGTCAGCAGGACAAAACCTGACCCATTTCGCGCTGTTCGCTGGAGGCGTGCCCAAACTCACCCCGGTGTCGGCTCGGCCGCCTGTTCGGGCATGGCGGCGTCCTGGGGACGCGACGAGATCAGCGCGTTCACCCATCGTGTCTTCGGGTCGGGGTCGATCAGCAGGGCCTTGACCAGCAGCGACATCGGCAGGGCCAGCAGGGCACCCAGCGGGCCCAACACGGCGGTCCACAGCAGCAGCGAGATGAACGACAGGGTCGGGGTCAGGCCCACCGCGTTGCCCGCGAACTTCGGCTGGATGATCGACTGCACGACGAAGTTGAGCACCGAGTAGGCGACGACCACGGCGATGGCGGTCCGCGGGCCGGAGTCGACCAGCGCCAGCAGCGCCGGCGGCACCAGACCGATCACGAACCCGATGTTGGGAATGTAGTTGGTCAGGAAGCTGAAGATGGCCCAGACCAGTGCCAGCGGCACCCCGAGCCCGATCAGCACGGCCAGGTCGAGGACGGCCACGATCAGACCGAAGACGGTGGTGACGATCCAGTACCGGCGGATGCCCTCGGCGAAGCTGCCGAGTGCCTCGATGAACGTGCCGTGGCCGGAGCGGGCGATGTCGAGGCGTTCCTGCATCTGCGGGGTGTCCATCAGCATGAAGATCAGGGCGGTGATCATCACCACCAGCAGGGCTCCGACGTTGCCGGCGCTGGCCAGTACCCCGCTGGCCACCGAGGCGATCTGCGAGGGGTCGATGCTCATCACCTGTTCACGGAGCATCTCCTCGGACAGGCCGAGACCGGCCAGGTAGGTGATGATGTCGCTGTACATGGTCGTGAACTGGGCGTTGTAGTCGGGCAGCTTCTGCACCATGGCGGCCACGGCCCAGTACAGGCCGAACAGGAACAGGCCCATGAACGCGATCACGGCCAGGCCGGTCACCAGTACCGCAATCAGCGTGGGCACCCGGAATCGGCGCAGCACCCGGAACAACGGGTAGGCGGTGATCATCATGTTCAGCGAGAAGAAGATGGGTGCCACGAAGTCGCGGTACTGGTTCATCATCCACAGCGCCAGCGCGATCGCGGCCAGGGCCACCACCGCGGGGAGGAAGTTCGACCGTCCACCACTGGTCGTGGTCGAGGCCATCCCACTGGCCGGGGTCGCTGCCGCCTCGGCGTCCACGGGCGACTCGCTGGGGGTCACCACCGTGCGGGGGCCGAGCGTCGACGGGCTCTGCGGGGACGCCACGGACTCCGCGCGCCGTGGCCCGGACGCCGCGTCCGCCTGGGTGGCGACGGTGGCGGCATCAACCGGGCGCGGCGTGGTGCTGGTGGTGGGGGGCGTGCCGCGTGTCCCGGCGAACGCGGGAGCGGTCTGCTTCGGGTTGGCATTCCCGCCGAACAGCCCCTTCACCCACTGACCGATCTGGCTCATCCCACTCCTGACTCGAGGTGATCACATCCGAACCCGTGACCGGGCTCGACCCATCCTGACAGATGCAGCGCTCACCATGGCCCATGAACGCGACTGCCGCGCCCCCAAGGTCGGGGGCGCGGCAGTCCAGTGGTGCGGGGTGGCTCAGGCCTGGTCGGTCTCGACCTCAGCGGCGTCGGCGTCGGCGTCAGCCTGATCGGCCTCGACCTCGTCGTCCTGGTTGACCAGGGTGCCGTCCTGCTGCAGCTTGGCCAGGTCGACGACGTTGCCGTCGGCATCGGTGATGGTGGCAGCGTTGACGATCTGGGTCAGCGCCTTGTTGCGGCGCACCTCCAGCATCCATTCCTGGGTGTGGTTGTGCTCCATCATGTGCTGCATCTCCTGCTCGGGAGTGCTGCCCGACTGGCTCGCCTTGGCGAAGATGAGCTGGGTCAGCTCCTCCTGTCCGACGCCAATCTCGTCCTCGTCGGCCAGCTTGTCGAGCACGACCTGGGCGCGCAGGGCGTCCAGCGAACGCTGCTTGATGGTCGCCCAGAACTCCTCAGCCGTCTCGGCCTCCTCGTCGGACTCGGCCAGGTAGCGCTCGATCGTCAGACCGGCCTGGGCCAGCTGGGTGTTGATCTGCTGCTGGCGGGCCTCGAAGTCGGCGGTGACGACACCTTCGGGCAGTTCGAAGGCGGTCTCGGCCAGGACGGCCTCGAGCACCTTGTCACGGGCGTCGGTGGCCTGGCGCAGGCGGGCCTGGCGGACGATGGCGTCGCTCAGGTCGGCCTTCATCTCCTCGACGGTGTCGAACTGGCTGACCATCTGGGCGAACTCGTCGTCCAGTTCGGGCAGTTCCTGCTCGGAGACCTTGGTGATCGTCAACTCGATCTCGGCCTCCTCGTCCTTGTGGGCCCCGCCGACCAGGGTCGAGGTGAAGGTGGCGGTCTCGCCGGCCTTGAGCCCGGTGGCGGCCTCGTCCAGTCCGTCGAGCATGCCGCCGGAACCCAGCTTGTAGGTGACGCCGGTGGCGCTGGCCTCGTCGAGGACCTCTCCGTTCTGCTTGCCGGCCAGGTCGAGGGTGACCACGTCACCCTCGGCGGCGGCGCGGTCCACCTCGGTGGTGGTGGCGAAGCGGGCGCGCAGGGTGTCCAGGCGCTCGTCCAACTCGGTGTCGGCGACCTCGAGGACGGGGACCTCGGCGGTGATCGTGGAGAAGTCCGGCAGGTCGAACTCGGGACGCACGTCGACCTCGGCGGTGAACTCGACCAGGTCGCCGTCCTCCAGCTTGGTGACGTCGACGTCAGGCTGGCCGAGCGGGACGAGCTTGTGCTCCTCGACGGCGGCGGCGTAGGCCTCGGGCAGGGCCGAGTTGATGGCCTGCTCCAGGACGGTCCCCCGGCCGACACGCTGGTCGATGACGCGCGCAGGCACCTTGCCCTTGCGGAACCCGGGCACGGTGACCTGGGTGCCGATCTCCTGGTAGGCCTTGTCGAGGGCCGGCTTGAGTTCGCTGAAGGGCAACTCGATGGTGAGCTTCACCCGGTTCGGGCTGAGCTGCTCAAGGGTGCTGGGCACGTGTTCTCCTGGATGGGTGTACTGGGGACGCCCCACCAGTACGCGAGGCACCCCAACATGGGCGTCTGCGGCAGGGCTGACCGGTCAATCCTAGCGACGCGAGCCACCCACGCCAAAGCAGGCAGCCCATTCCCTGCCGTGACACCAGTCGGGCCCCGCCGTGGCGGGGCCCAGTGGAGCGGATGACGGGAATCGAACCCGCGTAGCTAGTTTGGAAGACTAGGGCTCTACCATTGAGCTACATCCGCAGGCCGCGACCCTGACGGGCGCGGCGCGCCCCAAGTATGCCATGAGGCAGCCGCGCCCGCCATTCGACCAACGCGCGGGGTGCGGGCCAGGTGATGGGCCGCACCCCGCGCGCTGAACATGGTCGGAGTCAGAGCCGCTTGGCGATCAGCGTCCCGTTGCCGAATACATGGGTGGTGACGTACAGGGTCGAACCGCGCACCTCGACGGCGGCGGCTTCCTCGGCTGCCAGGAAGAGCGTCGCGTGGTGGGAACCTGGGCGAACCTTGTACACGCCAGCCCCGAACAACGAGGCGATGTAGAGGTTCCCATGGTCGTCCAGCGCGATGCCGGTGGGAGACAGCAGGCCGTCGACGTAGACGTGCGCCTTCCCCGTCCAGGGATTGACGCGGAAGACCGCACCGCGAGCGCCGAGGCTGTCGTCCTCAGGGCCGCCGGGCAGGGACGCGACATAGAGCCAGCCGTCGGGCCCGACCTCCACGTCAGTGGGAACGGACTCGAAGTTGTAGGTCAGTCCCCCGCATGCCGGAATGCCCAACCCGGCAGCCTGGTCGGCCGTGATCTTCACGGGTCGAGCGGGAAGGACGGCGAGCGTCCGGATGGCACCGGTCCGCAGGTTCACGGTGAGCACTGCGTTGGCGCCGGCATCAGCGACGTAGGCCGTGTTGCCGTCCACAGCCAGACCGTACGGGTGGGAGTCGACCTCGCCGGTGTAGCTGGTCGGGACCTGGGCGGCCTCCAGCTGGGCGACGCAGTCCGGATGGGCCGCAGCGTCAGCGGCGGACAGT
Source organism: Tessaracoccus sp. SD287 (assembly GCF_017355265.1). Taxonomy (GTDB): domain Bacteria; phylum Actinomycetota; class Actinomycetes; order Propionibacteriales; family Propionibacteriaceae; genus Aestuariimicrobium. The sequence goes on along the minus strand of NZ_JADIJQ010000024.1, from coordinate 13,526 downwards.
CCGTACCGGGTGTTCTGGTCGGGATTGGTCATCGTCTCATGGACCCCCAGTTGACTGGTGATGGTGGTCACTCGGCCCCTGGCGTCGATGGCCTTCAGGGAGCCTGCGAGCGGGCGTGGGTCCATCGGCCCGGCCCCTGCGCTCTGGAGGAAGTACAGGGTGCTGCCGCGGTACTCCGAGCCGGCGACGTCCCAGTCCGGCGCGGCGTAGATGGTCTTGGTCACGCCGGAACGGCTGACGTTGCTGAGCCTTGAGGCGAACGATTCAGAAACGGTGACGACCTTCCCCGGGCCGACCGAGAGGTGCAGGGGCCAGACCAGTCCATCGGCCAGGGTCGTGGGTCCAGAACGGGATGGGGTTGCCTGAGCTGTTCCGACAGGACTCAGGACAACAGCGAGTGCAGCGGTCACGGCAGCGATGGCGCGCAACTTCATGAGCTTCTCCTCACCACACAGGGGTGCCGTGGAGCCTCGGGATTGGGGACACCATTGCCACCCTCCATGGGCGAAAACACTACGCTCGCCAAGGGCTTGGGTAAATGCCCCAATTGGGGGCCCACCGGACCCGCACGACCCGTCACGCCTGGTAGGTGAAGGGGTACCCGTCGCGCCAGACCACCTCGAGCACCAGCAGCTGGCCCGACGTCTTGGGGTAGGCCAGCTTGAAGGTGCGCTGCTGCCCCGGCGCCAGGTCACCGGACGGCATCCCGACGCCCTGGGCGCGGTCGGTGACCGGTTCGACGGGCTGACCGTCGACCTGCGCCGAGATGTACCAGAAGTCGATGGGTGCCGCGGCCGGCGAATTGTTGACCACCGTGATGGTCAGCACCACATGCTTGCCGGCAGCGCCGCCGGTCGGGGTGAACGGCTGGGGCGCCTCGACGCGGATCGCTGACTTGTCGGCGTAGGTGGTGACACCGCCGAACTGCTTGGTGCGGGGCCCCGAGGTCGGGTCGGGCGGGTTCCCCGTCAGCCCGGTGGTCTGGGTGGTGGTCACCGTCGTGGGCAGGTCGGTCGCGGTGGCCGCTGGCTCGCTGGTGGCGGCCGGACCGGTGGACACAGGTGCGCTGGTCGAGGGGGCATCCGGCGCACTGGTGGCGCTCGGGACGGCCACCGACGGCTGGACGCTGGACGACTCCGACGTCGTCTGCTGGGCGGTGTGGGGGACGCCGGTGGTGCCCTCGTCAGGCGTGCAGGCGACCAGGGCAAGCATGGCGACCACGCCGGCGGCGGCACCGGTCATGGCAGCGCGTGACGATTTCGGGGACATGGACCAAGGGTACAAGCGGCCCTGCTGCCGACTGGCTGGCCGCGACGAAGAATCCGGCGGTGGCCGAAGCCACCGCCGGATCATCCTGGGTCAGACGACGTCGCGATGGCTACGGTGCGGGAGCCACCGTGGTCGTTGACCAGGTCGAGGAGCCGAGCGCATTGTTCGCCCGAATCCGTACGTACCACGTCTGCCGGGCGATGGTCCCGGTGGTGAAGGACGTGGCATTGGCGGCGGCGGTGCCCGACCCGCTCACCGAGGTGAAGGCCGCGGTCGTGCTCCACTGGATCGTGTAGCTCGACTCGTTGCCCAGGTCAGCCCAGGTCAGGGTGAGGCGCTCGTTGGAGCCCTGCCGGACGGCCGTGCCCGTGGAGATCACCGGGGCCGTGGGTACCGCGACCATCAGGGTGGCAGTGTTCGAGTCCGTCGAGGCACCCGCCACGTTCACCGCCCTGACCCGGTAGGCGTAGCTGTTGCCCAGCAGGACCGCCGAGTCGACCAGGGTGACGGTTCCAGTGCCACCGCGCGCGGCCGGGGAGGCAATCACCGAGAACGCACCACCGTTGGTGGCCCGTTCGACGACGAAGCCGGTCTCGTTGGTGGCATTGTCCCGCCAACTCAGGCTCACCCGCGGCCCGGCCTGCAGGGTTGCGGTCAGCGCGGTGGGCGCCGCCGGAGCGTTGACACCCAGCGCCGGGGACACCGACCGGACGGTCAGCGCCGGATGGGCACCGCCGTAACCGACCGCATTGAGCGCCACCACCCGGTACTGGCGTGGCGTGGTGGCATTCATCGTGGTGTCGGTGAACGTCCTGGTCTGGTGGGTGTTCGGTTGGTCGAGCGGGGAGGCCACGGTTCCCACGTCGACCCAGGTGGTGCCGTCAGTGGTCCGCTGCACCAGGAACGACGTCTCGGTGATCGAGTTGTCGCGCCAGGTCAGTCTGATCCTGGCATTGCCGCCATTGCCGACCACCGCCGAGGTCAGTCCGTCGGGTCGCTGCGGCGGCACCGCCACCGAAACCGGTCGCATCATGTCCATCTCCTCATGGCTGAGGATGTGGCAGTGGATGACGTACTCCCAGCCGAAGTTGACCAGTTTGTTGACGATGGGGGTCGCCGGATTGCCCTGCGGGTCGACATTGTTGAACATTGCCCTGGACCCGGTCGGCATCATCGGGTTCAGGTTCCTGATCGCATTGGGCACCTCGAAGGGAACCTTCGGAATGATCGGCCGCAGGGCCACGATGGTGTCCTCCAGGGGACTCATCCGCACCGTGTCCTTCCAGCCCAGTTCGGAGGGCTCGGTGGGCAGAATGATGTTGTCCCAGGTGACCCTGTTGAGCACTTGGACGTCATAGAGGTGGAAGTGGATTGGGTGGGTGTCCACCCCGTTGTGGGTGAACCGCCAGATCTGGGTGCCGTCGGAGGCCGAACTGATGGGGGTGACCTTGACGTCGCCATCGGGCAGGCCACCCGCGGACAGTTTCACCCCAGCCGTCGGCAGGTTGGTGGCATCGATCAATTCGGTGGCCGGGTTCACGTAGGGATACAGAGTGACGTTCTGCAGCCCTGGCGTGGGTGGTTGCGCCTCCAGACCCATCGTCGCCTGCATGCGTCCGAACTCGTCGAAGGTCGTGGAGTTCATCTCGTCATGCAGTGCCTTGGGGCCGAGCGGCATCGTCATCTTGGCGGCGGGTGCCTTCAAGGTGTTGAAACCGAAGGTGGTGGTGTCACTCACCCGCACCAGCCCGTCGCACCTGGTCGAGGTGCTGTTGGGGGCGTTGCAGTTGCCGCCGGCGGCGAACGTCGTCCCGTAGGCCGAGTTGTACGCCGACTGGCCGACGATGATCGGGTTCTGTCCCGACTCGAAGACACCGGTGCCTGCGGCGTTGTGCTTGAACGCGTTCTACAGCGTGGTCAGGTTGAACGCGGCCGCCGGGGTGGTGTTGGCGATGGTGACCTGCATGACCGTGCGGGTGTTGGGCCCGAAGCCGGGCAGGATCGTCGGGGCGCCATTCGGGCTCAGGTCAGGGGCGCCGGTGTAGTAGTCATAGGACGGGACGCGCGCCGGGAAGGCAGCGGGGGCGTCGTTGTAGAGGATCAGCGTCTTGCCCGCGAACTTGGAGAAGTCGACGATGGCGTCGCCACGTTCGGCCGGCGCCAGCAGCATCGAGTGCTTGTCGACATTGCCGACGTCGAACCGGGTCGGGTCGGTGATCCACGTGGTGGGTTGTTGCCCGTCGACGACCGCCGGGGCCGGCAGGAAGCCGCCCTCGGAGGCAATCTGGATCCAGTCAGGGCCGTAGGCGTTGTTGTTGGTGCCCACCGGGGTGGGAGACACGTTCGGGTCGGTCTGGGCGGCCGCCAGTTCGAGCGGGTTCAGCGCGACCTCGGTGGTGCCGTTCCCCTGGGTGGGGTCGGCCAGGTACCACTGCAGGTTGAAGAACCGGTCGTTGGCGGCGTTCAGCATCCGCAGCCGGTACGACTTGGGCTCCAACGTCAGCTTCGGGTAGGCCACGCCGTTGACGATGGGGGTGTCATTGAACTGCTCCATGCCGGCCGAGATGTTCGGCGTCCCGGGAATTTGTTCGGGTTCGCAGAACGGGTCGGTCTGGTACTGCCAGGTCGACGGGACGTCCAGCTTGCAGGAGGCCTCGTAGTACGGGTTGGGAATGGGGCCGTACTTGGTGTCGGCGGCCGGCGGCCAGAACCAGGGTCCGTACATCCAGCGTCCGTAGGCGCTCATGCCCGACGGATCGCCGGGGTTCTGGGCGGGCATGTAGACGTGGTGGTACCAGAAGCTGCCCTTGGTACCCCATCGCGTGGAGTCCCAGGTGGGGTCCTGCAGTTTGAGCTGGGCCTCGTCGGGGACGAAGGTCTTGTCCTGGATGACGAGCGGGATCGTGTCCGCCGCGGGCGGGATCACGCCGCTGGCCACGAGCCTCTTCTCGGTGTCGTCGGTGATGGTGTACCCGGCTGCCTCACCGGCGTACACGTTGAGGCGGGTGATGCCCCACGAATGGTCGTGGTAGAACATCATCCGCGCGCTCTGCTGGTTGGTGTAGAAGAAGGTCTGGCAACCGTCGTCGGCAGCCTGGCAGGTCACGCTGGTGGGGTCGGCGGGGTTGTCGAGCATGTCGGGGACGTTGGAGACGCTGACGCCCTGGGGCCACGAGGTGGACTCGTTGGCCGGGGTGATCCACTGGTGCGGAGTCCCGTCACTGATCCACGGGGTGATGCCGCCGTGCAGGTGCAGGGTGGCGCGGTTGTCGGGGAAGCAGGAGTCCGGCTTGGGGTCCTGGCTGCACACCGGGTTGCGTACCTCGTCGAGGACCGACTTGTTGTCGACCGGGTCGGCCATGGTCATCGGAACCATGCCGGAGCCCATCATCGAACTGTCGGTGGGCAGGAACAGGTCGCCGTCGACACCGGTGGGCAGCAGGTTGCGGAAGACGATGCGGACCGGCTTGTCCTTGGTGGCGTTGATGAACGGGCCGAGGTACTGCGGGCTGGTCACACCGAGGTACCCGCCCTCGACGAGGACCTTTCTTCCGTCCAGTAGCTCATTGGCCAGTGGAACGTGCTGGCTGATGTCGATGTTGTCGGGGGTCTCCAGTTGGACGTAGCCGCGCACCAGGGTGCCCTCGGGAAGGTCGGAGGAGAACCGGGTGCGGTACTGGACCAGGCCGATGACGATCTCGTCGGCGACCACCCCGTTGTAGGTCTTCTGGGCGGGGACCGCGGTGGGGATGAACTTGCCGCTGGTCGGGCAGGCGGGCGGGGTGCAGGTGCCGGGCAGGTCGTCGACGAACTTGCGCATGCCCTGGGTCAGGTAGCCGGCGCCCGGCTCGGTGACGGTGATGCCGGTGATGGCACCGGTGTCGGTGATTGCCCGGGCGGTGGCACCCTCGCCGGCGCCGTTGGGGTCGGTGATGGTGACCGTGGGCGCCGAGGTGTAGCCGGCGCCGAAGTCCACGACGTTCACGGCGGAGATCGCCAGTGTGGTGGTGGCCGTGGCCGGGCGGCCGCCGTCGGCCAGGGTGATCGGGTCAAAGTGGGTGCCATTGAGGATGGAGACTGCCGGGGCCGTCAGGTAGCCGGTGCCGGGCTCGTCAACCACCACCGCAGTGATGGTCCCGTTGGCGTCCATGCCGTCGATGGCGTCACCGTTGGCCACCATCGGCACGTGCGCCTTGGCCTGGACCCCGTTGGGGTCGTCGGGCAGGTCGAAGTCGATGGTGGGCATGGTGTAGCCCAGCCCACCGTCGGAGATGGTGACGATGTCCACCCCACCGGAGGCCAGTGCGGTGGCCCCCGCTCCCCCGCCGCCGGACAGGCTCACCGAGGGCGCGGTGTAGCGCGAACCTCCCACGACGTCGGTGAAGCCGATCACCACCCCGGACGTGCTGACGGTGGCCGTCGCGGTGGCATTGGGGTCGCCGCCGGTGATCGTCACGGTGGCCCCGGCAGAGTAGTCGCGGCCGGGTGAGGTGACGGTGATGCCCGAGATGCCGCCGGTGGTCGGGTCAACCTGGGCGATGGCCGTGGCGTCAGCCCCCGAACCGGTGATCGTCACGGCGGCCTTGGACAAGGTCAGCGGGCTGAGCGCCCAGTTCGGGTAGGGGCCAAAGTAATGGGGGACTTGCGTCTCATCAGTTGCGGTGGCCGGAGCAGCGAGGCTCGGCGTGACGTGACCCGCCAACGGTGCAACGAGGACGAGCGCCCCCGAGACGATCAGTGCACCGATGCGGGAACGGAACATCATGGTGGTTCCTCCCACTTGATCGTGGCACGGCGATGTGCCACCAGGTCAAAACTAATGAGAGGCATACCTGAGAGCAATAGAATCAACAGAGTTAAATAACCGAATTATGATTGATCTCGCAATCATGAAATGCATTGTTCAAGCACCTCCGCAAAACGTGAGAAATGTCACACCATGACGTGTGAGGGGCATTTGTAGGGCCGTGGTGGGCGCGCTCGGCCGGACCGCCCGCGCGCCCGGCTCTGGCTTTCGTGGCGAGCATGGGTGATGCTGTGTCCACCGCAGGTACCCCCGGGACATCCACCGCTCGCCGAAGAGACGCCATGACCACGCAACCGCCGCTGTACCCCACCGGTCCCCCACCGACGGACAACCCGCACGCCTGGGAACTGGTCACCAGCCCCGGCAATGTGTTCACCGTGGTCGTGCCGCGCGGCTGGTTCCGTGACCTGCAGCAGCGCCAGACCGGCCCGGCCAGCGTCGTACGCTGGGCGGTCACCGGCAGCCCCGACGGTGCCACCACGATCATCACGGCCGATCCCGACATTCCCGACTTCGTGGTGCCCGGGGCCCCGGCGCGGCCCGGCGCGGCGGTGATGGCCGCCGCCCCCGCAGAGCAGTGGGCCCAGAACTATCTCACGTTCAACCTGGGCCAGAAACCGGACTTCCGGATCACCCACCAGGCGGCGTCGGAGTCAATGCAGACCCACATGCGTGCCCTCCGCGAGGACGGGGCCATCAATTTCACCTGGGACAGCGCCGCGGAGGTGTCGGCGACCTATACCGAGGGCGACGTGACGAGGTCGGTGGTGGTCATTGCCTGGACCGGCGGCGGTGACTTCGGTGAGTGGACGGCACGCGCCATCCGGGTGCTGTCGTCGGGGGACGCCCGCGCCTTTGTCCCCGCCGCCCTGAAGATCACCGATTCGCTGGAACTGACCCCCGGGGAACGTCTGCGCCAGGGCTTCGGTGGCGAGAACACGGCCTGGCTCGGTGCCTGGGGCAAGAAGGCGGCGCGGGGGCTGAACAAGGCCGTCGAGGACATCGGCGGGAACAGGCAGCAACCGCCCCGTCCGCTGCAGCCCCCGGGGGATCAACCGCGCACGTAGCCCTCGAGCTGGTCGCGCTCGGTCTGCAACTCGTCGAGGCGGTGCTTGACCACGTCGCCGATGGACACGATCGCCACCATCCGTCCGTCCTGGACCACCGGAAGGTGCCGGACGCGTCGATCGGTCATGGTGCGGGCGATGTCCTCGAGTTGTTCGTGCGGACCACAGGTGTAGACCTCGCGGGTCATCACCTCCGAGACCAGGCGGGCACCAGCACCGTCCTGGCGGACCAGCGGGACCAGGTCGCGTTCGGAGACGATGCCGTCGATCTGCCCGTCGGTATCGGAGACCACCACCGCCCCGATCCGACGCTCCTCGAGCAGGTCGAGGAGTTCGGCGATCGTTGCGTCAGAGCGGATCGTGACAACCTCATGTCCCTTGCGGCGGACCACCTCGTCGATGCGCATGTCTGATCGTAGACCCGAGATGTGTTGCCGGTCAGCGGTCGGAGTCAGGTTTTCACGTTCTTCTCGGCTGGTCACCGGTCATTTCAGGACCACGGGGTCGATGGTCGCGGCTGGAGCACCCCGTCAAGGGTGAGGTCGAGGCGTTCGGTGAAGAAGGCAATGAGGTCACGAACCGGGGCTGCATCGTGGAGCGGGTCCGGATAGGTCCACGCGATGTCGTCCAGCACCGTGTCACCGACGTGGGCCGACCAGTAGGACGCCCGTCCCTTGTAGGCGCACACCGTCTGCGTCTCGCTGCGCTCGAGCAGGTCGAGGGCGACGTCCTCGCGGGGCAGGTAGAACCGGGTGGGCAGCGGCGTCTCGAAGAGCAGGGTCGGCCGGGTGCTGTCGGCCAGGATGACGCCCTGGCTGCCGATCTGGACGCGTCGGCTGGAGCGCAGGCAGTCAATCCGGTCGAACGGGTCGTGCGGGTGACCCATCACCGGTTCGTCCTCCTCGTACCACTGGCTGAAGGCGGCCCAGTCAAGGATCACGTAGCCGGCCAGGTCAGGGTCATCAGGTCGGAAGGCGGCCACCGGCAGGTCGCCGTCCGGTGTGCGGATGCTCAGCGTCGTGCCCGCGGCCGTGTGGGCGGCGAACGGAGTGCTCGGATCGAGGACCGGCGGCCCCTCCTCCAACGACACCGGCCGCTCGGTTGCCGGCGTCCCCGGCGCCGACGCCGGTGCGAGTGTCCCGGCGAGATCGTCCTCGGGGACAGCGTAGGACGCGACCACGCGGCGAGGTTCCCAGACCAGCCTGGCCCGGCGAGTGTCGACGACGGTGCGGCTGCCCACGGTGGCGCGGATCCACTTGCGGACCGGGTGGACCCGCAGGTCCCCGATCGCGCTGAAGAACAGCGTGCTCATCTCAGTCGCCATGCCCCAGTGTCACCCCCGACCAGGCGCGGTGTCGAGACGGCAGACTGTCCCCATGGGGACCCACTTCTACCGCCCGTCCGAAGGCCACCGCCTGGCCCACGACCCCTTCAACGCACTCGTGGCGCCGAGGCCGATTGGCTGGATCGCGACGCTGAGCGCGGACGGGCGGCGCAATCTCGCCCCCTACAGCTTTTTCAACGCCTTCAACTACACCCCGCCGCTGGTGGGCTTCTCCAGCACCGAACCCAAGCACACCGTGGCGAACATCGAGGCGACCGGCGAGTTCACCTGGAACCTCGTCACCCGCCCACTCGCAGCCCAGATGAACGCGACCTCGACCACCGACGACGTCGACGAGTTCGACCGGGCCGGGCTGCAGTCCGCCGACTCCGTCGAGATCGACACCCCGCGGGTGGCCGCCTCGCCGGTGTCATTCGAGTGCCGACTCAGCGAGCTGATCAACCTGCGTGACGCGTCAGGCCACTCGACGACGGCATGGCTGACCATCGGCGAGGTGGTCGCCGTGCACATCGACGACCGGTACCTGATCGAGGGGGTGTACGACACCGCCAGCGCCGAGCCCGTCCTTCGCGGTGGCGGGCCGACGGCCTACTTCGGGATCAGCGCGGACCAGCGTTTCGACCTGCGACGCCCAAAATAGCGGAGCAGCGACGCACGGGAGGAGCGACCCTGCTCGGGCAACTCGCGGGTGCGCAGCATCCCTTGTAGCCCGGCGGCGGCCGGAGGATACTGGTGTCCGGTGGTACGGCGTGGACTGGGGCGCCGCCGGACCGCTGCCGTTGATCGCACCAGGCCGTGGCCTGTGGCCGCCCCGCATGATGTCCGCCGAATCCTGCCCAGCGGTGTGGTCCTGCCCAGCGTGCAGCGGTTTCGCCGATACCCCGGCTCTGTGACCTCCAGTTCGTAATCGAGGTCGGGCCATGCCTCAGCCCATCGCGGTGGGCTCGATGCTCATTGGGAGGTGTCATGAACGCACTGACAATCCAGGCCCTTCGGGACTCTGTGACCGGCCCGGTATCCACTCCGGGCGACCCCGGCTATGACGAAGCCCGGCAGGTCTACAACTTCATGATCGACCGGCGGCCCGCTGCCGTCGTGTCCTGCCGGACCCCTGACGACGTGGCTGCCGTGGTCAGGCACGCCCACGAGACCGGCACCGAGCTCGCCGTGCGCGGTGGCTCGCACAGCGTGCCGGGTTTCGGGACGGCCGACGATGCCCTGGTCGTCGACCTCGCGGGACTGTCGGTGGTGACCGTCGACCAGAATGGTGACAGCGCCCGCGTGGGCGGCGGGGCGACCTGGGGACAGTTCAACGAGGCGACCGGCGCGGTGGGTCGAGCCACCACGGGAGGCATCATCTCCACCACCGGAGTGGGTGGACTCACCCTGGGCGGAGGTATCGGCTACCTCGCCCGCGCCCACGGTTTGTCCTGTGACAATCTGCTCTCGGCCCAGGTCGTCACTGCGGACGGGACCACCCTGACCGCCAGCGCGGACGAGCATCCCAACCTGTTCTGGGCCCTGAGGGGCGGGGGCGGCAACTTCGGGGTCGTCACCGAGTTCACCTTTCGCCTGCATCCCGTGGACCAGATCTACGGCGGGCCGATGTTCTTCGAACTGTCCGACGGGCCCGCCCTGCTCGCCTACTTCAACGAGTTCATCGAGAACGCGCCACGCGAGTACGGGGGCTTCCCTGCCTTCCAGATCGCCCCTCCCCTTCCCTTCGTGCCCGAGAACCGGGTGGGCGAACCCTTCTTGGCGCTCATCTCCTGCTGGACGGGCTCGGCCGCCGACGGCGAGGCGGTACTGCAGCGCTTCCGCGAGGTGGCGGCACCCGTGGCCGAGCACGTGGGGTCGATGCCCTATCCGGCCCTCAACAGTGCCTTTGACGGCCTGGTGCCCCGTGGGCTGCAGCACTACTGGAAGGCGACGTATGCCTCTGATCTGTCGACCGACATGATCGGCGCCCACATGGAGCACGGACCGAGGGTTCCGGTGGTCAATTCCACCGTCCACCTGTACCCGATCAACGGAGCCTGCCATGACGTGGCCGCCGACGCGACTGCTTTCGGACACCGGGGCGCCAAGTACGCGATGGTGATCGCCGGCATGTGGCCGGATGCCGCGGACAACGACGCCAACACGCAGTGGGTGCGCGACTACTACGCCGCGATTGCACCACACTCCGAACCTGGCGGGTACGTCAACTTCGCCTCGGCCGATGACCAGTCAAAGGTTGCCGCGAACTACGGCACCAACTACGACCGTCTGCGTGAGGTCAAGCGTCTGTACGACCCCGACAACCTGTTCCACCTCAACCAGAACATCCAGCCCTGACAAGCGTCCGACAAGGCACCAGGGCCGTCGGCCACGCTCAACTCGTGGATGAGCTTCGCGTGGTGTCACCGGCTCGGGTCGTCCGACGCCTGAACCTCCGGTGAGACGATCATGTGGACGTCGTCGAGGACGTTGACCAAGCGGTCGGGGTGATGGGAAGAGCAATTCACGGCTGTGGCGCAGCTTCAGCCCTCTGCTTGATGCCCACCATCGCACGCCTCATCATGGCGAAGTCGAAGAACTCCACCAGGAGGCTGAACAGAATGCTGGGTGAGAGCCAGCGATACTTCATCCGAACCCGGCTCACGAGCCGGGAGGACCCGTCCCCGGCCGCATGGATGTCCCAGACCCAGGTGCTGTCGCCCTTGTTGTCCCACCAGAGCAGCCACCGGTCCTTCTCGAACCCGAGCACCCGCATGCCCTGCGTGCCGTCAGGACTCATCGGCACCACGTCACCGATCTGGATGGACTGGTACTCAGGATGGATGACCTCGGCGCTCGGTCGACCGAGGTTGTCCAGCAGGTCGTAGCTGTACCAACCCGCGCGGGACACACCCATCTGGACCAGCCACGGATAGATGTCCTCGGGCCGCGCCCCGATGGAAATGGCGCGGGTGGCATTGAATGACGGCACCACCACCACCTCGTCGCCAGGCATCGATCGGGCAACTTCCTCATCGGAAGCCCCCCACCGCAACTACCACGGACGCCACCATCGGCGATAGCTCTCGGCCGCTGCCACGGCGAGGGCAGGCAACACCAATGTCCTGGATCGCACTGCGATCTCCCCTCTTGGCCTTGGTCCGCTGCAGGGTCACTCACACCCCTACCTGCAGTGTCCACCCATTCCCGGCTGGGCGCACGTGCTGGGTGAGTACCGATCCTCCACGGTGGAGGTTCCACGGTGATGGTCAGATCGGGCAGCGGAGGTCGTCGGTGGTGCCGCGGTGGTCGGCTACGCGAGTCGGCGTGGTGCCGACCACGGGTCAACGTCCAGTAGGGTGGGCGATGTCGTCAGGTCAATGGCCCGGCGGCATCGGGGCGTAGCGTAGTGGCTAGCGCGCCTGCTTTGGGAGCAGGAGACCGCAGGTTCGAGTCCTGTCGCCCCGACCGCAAGATCCCTTGTCACCACGCCGCTGACATCAGCGGTGGTGGCCGTCCATCGCTCCCCGAGTTGCACCCTCACACGTCAGGTCCCAGTTTCTGTCCCCCAGTTGGGTGCAGCCCCTCATGTGAGGGGGGTCGGACCCAACTGGGGGACGGAAACTGGCAGCAATGACACGGATCCCGCCAGCCTCGGCCATGATTTTTCAGTCGCTGGGCAACGGTTCACTCGGGCACGCGACCAGGACGCGCTCCCCCGCAGCCTGTTCGGCCTCAGTCACCCACAGCGAGTACTTCACCTTGACGGCCACCTGGCGCGCCACGTAGGCGCACCGGTAGCCCTTGTTCCTGGGCAGCCATGTCGCGGCGTCGCCGTCACCCTTCGACGCATTCGAGGATCCGTCCACAGCGAGCAAGTTCAACGGGTCGTTCGCAAATGCCTGACGCCGCTCGGGCGCCAGTTGCTGCGCACCCTTCTGCCACGCATCACTCAGCGACACGACGTGGTCGATCTGGACGGCGCTTGAGGTGGCATTGCCACGGACGAACGGAATCTGCGTCCCGGTGTAGGGGTCCTGCAACATTCCCGACAGGACGACGCAGTCACGGGTTCCGGGCTTCAGCTCGACGTCCTGCAGATCTCGACGCAGGATGTCATTGCGGGTGTCACAGCCATTGCGGTCCAGGTCGTACCAGCGCTGCCCGAACTGTGCCCGGTCATATCCAGTCTTCGGTGCGCGCCCCTTCACGGGCAGGGAACGCAGCCCAGCCAGGGCGCTGCCTCCATCAACCGGGCGTGGCTGCGTCTGGGTCGCTGGGACCAGCACCGTGGGCGCCACGGTGGTCGATGCCGCCGTGCGCTTCTGCGTCGAAGTGACCTCACCAGAGACCGTCTCGAGCACCTGCGGTGCGGGTACGGCGGCGGGGCCCGCGATCGCTGCCGCGCCCACCCCCAGACCAATGACGCCAGCTGCGATCCCGAGCAGCCACCGACCCTGCCACCACGCCTGGCCGTTCCTCTCAGCCATCAGTTCTCACACGCCACCCCGTCGCCATCTCTGTCCAACTTGCTGCTGTACCCGGGCTCGCCACGGCGGATCGGTGCCGCACCGGCGGCCCTCACCGCGGTGCAGTTGGCGTAATAGACGTCGGCAGCTTTGGTCGTCGGGTCCGGTTTCGGCGCGGCCGTGGTCCTCGGCGCGGTTGTCGTCCTCGGCGCTGCAGTCGTCCTCGGCGCGGTTGTCGTCCTCGGCGCGGTTGTCGTCGGCACGCTGGCGATCTGCTTGGGTGCCACCGTTGTTGCTGGCGCCGAGGTGGAAGCAATGGCAGACACCGTCAAGGTCGCCATCTGGGTCGTGGTGGCGGTCGCCGTCTCGGTCGCCGTCTCGGTGGCCGTCGAGGTGGAGTAGGCGGTGGCGGTCAGCGTGACGGTGGGGCCTGCGGCAGGGACGGCCACTGTGCCGCCGCCGCTCCCGGCCAGCCCCATCACCAAGCCGACCAGGCCAGCGCCGACCCCGACGGCAGGCTTGGACGTGTACCACTTGCCCGGCTTCTTGATCGGTGGCGGCTGAGGGGGAACGGGTCGCCGCTGGTTCGG
>NZ_JADIJQ010000023.1 GCF_017355265.1 Tessaracoccus sp. SD287 | reverse complement strand
ATCATCCACCTGGGCCTGGGCAACTTCTTCCGGGCACACCAGGCCTGGTACACCGAGCACGCCGCCGACGCCGACCAGTGGGGCATCGCGGCGTTCAGCGGACGCTCGTCCACCCTGGCCGACGCGATGGGCCCCCAGGACGGCCTGTACACCCTGCTCGTGCGCGCCGACGACGGGGACCGCCCCGAGGTGATCAGCTCCGTGTCGGCCGTCCACGCCGGCACCGACCTGGCTGCCTGGCTCGACTACTGGCGTTCCGCCGACCTGGCCATCGTCACCCTGACCGTCACCGAAGCCGGCTACCTGCGCGGTGCCGACGGCGGCATCGACCTGGCCGACGCCGGTGTCAGCGCCGACCGCGCGGCCATCGCCGCCGGTGACCTGGAAGCCGTCCGGACCGCTCCCGGCAAGCTGCTCGCCGGCATGATCGCCCGACGTGACGGCGGCGCCGACCACGGCCCGGTGGCCATCCTGTCCTGTGACAACCTGCCCGACAACGGGGGCGTCGCCGCCCGCGTCACCCGGGCGCTGGCCGAGGCCGTCGACCCGGCGCTGGCCGACCTGGTCAACCAGCACTCCTTCGTCACCGCCATGGTCGACCGGATCACCCCGCGGATCACCGACGCCGAGGTCACCGCCGTCGCTGAGCAGACCGGCATCAGCGACGCCGCCCCGGTCGTCACCGAACCGTTCACCGAATGGGTCATCGCCGGCACCTTCCCGGCCGGACGACCGCAGTGGGATGCGACCTTCGTCGACGACGTCGAACCCTTCGAACGTCGCAAGCTGTGGCTGCTCAATGGTTCCCACACCCTGATGGCCTACGCCGCACCGGCGCGCGGCCACCAGGTGATCAGCGAGGCCATCACCGACCCGGTCGTCCGCGGCTGGGTCGACCAGTGGTGGGACGAGGCCGCCCGGCACCTCTCGGTGCCCGAGTCCGACATCGTCGCCTACCGGGCGGCACTGGTGAGCCGCTTCGAGAACCGCCAGATTCGTCACCTGCTCGCCCAGATCGCCGCCGACGGCTCCCAGAAGGTGCCGGTGCGTCTGCTGCCCACCCTGCGGGCCGAACGGGCCGCCGGTCGCGAGGGACGCGGCGCCGCCCGCGGCATCGCCGCGTGGATCCGTCACCTGCAGGGCCACACCACCCCTGTCACCGACGCCGGCGCCCAGCCGTTCGTCGAGGCCGCCACCAGCGGCACCGGCACCCAGGCCGTGGCGGCCGTGCTGCGCCTGCTCGACGCCGACCTGGCCGCTGACGCCACCCTGGTCACCCTGGTCAGCGACCTGGTCGCCGAACTCGAACGGGGGTGACGGGGATGCCGCAGGGGAGTGCCGGGACGGCCGAGGTGATCATCGGCCTGGACGTCGGCACCACCACCGTCCGGGCCTCGGCCTATGCGGTCGGTGGGGGCCGGGTCGGCAGCGCCGTGCGCCAGTACCCCCTGCTGCACCCCGAGACGGGTTTCGCCGAGCAGGACCCCGACGTGGTGGTGGCCGCTGCCCTGGCCACCGTCGGCGACCTGGTCGCGGGCCTGGGGCAGCGCAGGGTGCTGGCGCTGGCCTGCAGCGCCGCGCTGCACGGCCTGGTCGGCCTGGACGCCGACCACCATCCGCTCACCCCGCTGGTGACCTGGGCCGATGACCGCTCCCGGGAGCAGTGCGCCAGCCTGTACGCCTCCCACCAGGCCTTCGAGTTGCACCACCTGTCCGGGATCCCGGTGCACACCATGTCGCCGCTGACCAAGCTGATGTGGTTCGCCCAGCACGAACCGGAGCTGTGCCAGCAGGTGCGCTGGTGGGTGGGCCTCAAGGACTACCTGGTGCTGCGGCTCACCGGGCGACTGACCAGCGAGGTCAGCAGCGCCTCGGCCAGCGGGCTGCTGGGCATGCACAGCCGCACCTGGGACGAGGGGCTGCTGGAACTGGCCGGCATCAGCGAGCACCAGCTGGCCGAGGTGTACCCGGTCACCGCCACCTTCCCGCTGACCGATCAGGCCGCCCAGGCCTGCGGGCTGCCGGTGGGACTGCCGGTGGTGCTGGGCGCCGGCGACGGACCACTGGCCAACATTGGGGCCGGCGCCATGGCCCCCGGGGTCGCCGCGCTGACCCTCGGCAACAGCGGGGCGGTCCGCACCCTGGCACGTGAACCCGGCGTCGACGAACGCGGCACCCTGTTCTGCTACGCCCTGACCGAGGACACCTGGGTCGTTGGGGGGCCCCTGTCCAATGGCGGGATGGTGCTGACCTGGGCCCTCGACCTGGTCGGCGCCGACCTGTGCCGGGACGACCCGGACCATGCCCACGACGCGCTGGTGGCACTGGCCGAGGCCATCCCGGCGGGGTCGGACGGCCTGGTGATGGTGCCCTACCTGATCGCCGAACGGGCCCCGCTGTGGGACCCCTCACTGCACGGAACCCTGCTGGGACTTCGACGCAGCCACGGCCGTGGTCACCTGGTCAGGGCCGCCATGGAGGGCGTCGCCATGCAGTTGGCTGCCATCGTGGACGCCTTCGACGAGGTCAGCCCCATCACTGCCGTCCGCGCCTCGGGCGGCGCCTTCCGATCACCCCTGTGGGGTCGCATCGTGGCGTCGATGGTCGACCGGCCGACGACGGTCATCGGCGAGTCCGACGGCCCCAGCCTGGGCGCCGCCGCCCTGGGCCTGCTGGCGCTGGGTCGGGCCACGACCCTCACCGAAGCGGTGCGGTCCCTGCAGCCCCAGGCGCTGGGCCCCGGTGCCGCCATCGTCACCGACCCGGACGAGGTCGCGCTCTATCGGTCCCTGCGCGCGGAGGTGCCGAACCTGCTGGAGGACCAGTTGCAGCTGGCGGCCGCCTTCCCGGCCGGGGACTCACACCATCAGGTGGGTGGGCCAGGACACCGCAGCCTGCACCGCATCAAGGGCGGCTGAACGCAGCGGCGCCAGCCGGGCGGCGCGGGTGGTGACCGCATGTGAGTGTGGCAGGTCAACCTCACCGTCCCGCGCGGCGTCAACAATCGCCAGCACCGTCATGGCCTGGTCGAGCAGCGACTGGTTCGACGTCGAATAGCTGCGACCCAGGGCCACCGTTCCCGCTGGCCGGGGTCGGCTGCCCCCGGTCAGCCCCAGCGACTCCAGGGCACCGGTGGCCTGGACCATGGCCGAGGTCAGCAGCCGGCTCGCCTCCGTGGGGGTCGGCGGAGACAGCGGCCGCTCGGCCACCGCCGGGACCAGGTTCACCACCTCGCCGTCCAGCGACTCCTGCTGCGGGATCCCGGTCTGGGCGAGCCAGGCCAGGACGCCGTCGTGGCGCACCACCACCGGCACCACGTCCAGTTCCGGCTCGGTGGGAGCGGCCAGTGCCGCACGGGTCAGGGCGACCGGGCCGCGCAGGCCGCCCAGCCGTCCCGGGGCGACCAGGGCCAGCGCCCACCCGGCACCGCCCAGGCGCGGCATCTGCGCCATCGCGATGCGCAGGCTCGGCACCGGGCCCTGCCCCAGCAGTTCGTGGCGGTCGTCGACCAGATGAACGTGGGCACCGAGCGCATGCTCGGCCTCGGCCGGGTTCAGATGGCCGGCCTCGAGGCTGTTCAACAGCACCGCCAGCCGCAGCAGCACCAAAGTCACGGCCCCACCCTATGCCTGCGGGCCGCAACGGCTCCACGGTGGCGATTGTGTAGGTTGGGCCCATGAGCTCAGTGGTGGAACTCGCCGGTGTCGACGTCGTCCGTGGTGGCGCCAAATTGTTGAACAATGTCACCTGGACGGTGGACGAGGGACAGCGGTGGGTCATCATCGGACCCAACGGTGCCGGCAAGACCACCCTGATGCAGGTGCTGTCGGCCCAGATCCACCCCACCGCCGGCGTGGTGGGCCTGCTCGACGAGGTGCTGGGCGCTGTCGACGTCTTCGAACTGCGGCCCCGCATTGGCGTCTCGTCGGCGGCCATCGCCGAGCGGATCCCTCGGGGCGAGCGCGTCGATGACGTCGTCATGTCGGCCAGCTACGCCGTGATGGGACGCTGGCGCGAGGAGTACGACCCGTTGGACCTGCAACGCGCCGACCATCTGTTGCGCCAGTTGCGCGTCGACCACCTGCGGACGCGCACCTTCGGCACCCTGTCGGAGGGAGAGCGCAAGCGTGTCCAGATCGCCCGCGCCCTGATGACCGACCCGGAACTGCTGCTGCTGGACGAACCGGCCGCCGGCCTCGACCTGACCGGCCGGGAGGCGCTGGTGACGACCCTGGGCGACCTCTGCGTCGACCCCGACGCCCCCGCGACCGTGCTGGTCACCCACCACATCGAGGAGATCCCCGAGGGCATCACCCACGCGATGCTGCTGCGCGACGGCGCGGTGGTCGCCCAGGGCGACCTGGTCGAGGTGCTCACCGACCAGAACCTGAGCGACACCTTCGGGCTGCCGTTGCGGGTGGGCCACAGCGAGGGCCGCTGGACTGCCCGGGCCGACCGTGTTGGTGTCGTGGGGGACACTGGAGCCGTGGCAGTGGCGCCACCTTCATGAACGGGGGCTAGATGGAATTCGGGGAGTGGCTGCGGCAGAACCTCTGGGCCGGCTGGTTCGGTCTGGGACTGGTGCTGGGCACTGCCGAGATGCTCACGCTGGACCTGACCCTGCTGATGCTGGCCGGTGGGGCCGTCGCCGGTGGGCTGACCGCCCTGGTCCTGCCCGGCCTGGTCGTCGTGCAGGTCGTGGTCGCCCTGGCCGTCGCGGTGCTGCTGCTGCTGGTGGCCAGGCCCACCCTGCTGGAGAAGATCCGCCGGGCACCGGGCTACCGCAACTCGCTCAACCAGTTGGTGGGCAGCCAGGCGGTGGCGACCGCCGAAATCACCGCCGACGGTGGCGAGGTCAAGGTCGACGGCCAGCTCTGGAACGCCCGACTCGTCATTCCCGGGTTGGTGGACCCCGGCCAGAAGGTCGAGGTGCAGGAGGTCAACGGCACCACATTGATGGTCTACCCGCTCGACGTCCCCTCGAATGACGCCCACCCGTTCGGGCAGAACCCAGCGTTGGGTCACTAGGAGAACACCATGGAATACATCATCATCGGCGTGCTGATCGCCTTCGTCGTGATCGCGCTGGCGCAGAGCCTCAAGATCATCAGCCAGCAGCGGATCGGGCTGGTCGAACGGCTCGGCAAGTTCCGCCGGGCGCTGGAACCCGGGCCGCACCTGGTCATCCCCATCTTCGACAGGGTGCGCCACACCCTGGACATGCGCGAGCAGGTGCAGCCGTTCCCGCCGCAGGGGGTGATCACCGAGGACAACCTGATGGTCAACATCGACTCGGTCATCTACTTCCAGATCGTCGACCCCGTCCGGGCCGCCTACGAGGCGCAGAGCTACCGTGCGGCCATCGAGCAGCTGACCATGACCACCCTGCGCAACATCATTGGCGGGATGGACCTGGAGGCGGCGCTCACCTCGCGGGAGGAGATCAACGCCCGGCTGCGGGCCGTGCTGGACGAGGCCACCGGCAAGTGGGGGATCAAGGTCAACCGGGTCGAGCTGCGGGCGATCGAACCGCCGCCGACCATCCGGGATGCCATGGAGATGAGCGCCCGCGCCGAACGCGAGAAGCGGGCCCAGGTGCTGCTGGCCGAGGGCCACCGCCAGTCGCAGATCCTGTCGGCCAGCGGCGACCGCGAGTCGTCCATCCTGCGGGCCCAGGGCGAACGGGAGGCCACGGTGCTGCGCGCCCAGGCCGACCGCCAGTCGCAGATGCTGCGCGCCGAGGGCGAGGCGCAGGCCATCACCACCGTCTTCGGGGCCATCCACGCCGGCCAGCCGACCCAGGGGCTGCTGTCCTACCAGTACCTGCAGATGCTGCCCTCGCTGGCCAAGGGCGACTCGAACAAGATGTGGATCGTGCCCAGCGAGTTGAACGAGGCCCTCAAGGGGCTCGGGCAGGTCATCGGCGGCGGTGACGGCGGTGGGGCGCCGCGGTCCTTCGACATGCCGACCGGGGAGTTCAGCGCCCCCGAGCGCGTCGACGTGTTCGCCGAGATCGAGGCGCAGAAGCACCGCGAGAAGGCCGACTCCGATGCCGCCGTCGAGAAGGCCATCGCCGAGGCGCAGGCGCTGGAGAGGTCGGGCGGGCTGAAGCCGCGGCCCGGCAAGGCATCGGTGGCTGGCCGATCCGACCAGCCGGCGCTCGACGCCCGCAGTGAGGCCGGGGCGGTGCCGGAGCAGGACGCCGGGCAGGCCTACGGGTCGCCGTTCCAGGCCACCGAGGGCCGGGCCGAGGATGTCTCGGCTCCCCGCCAGGACTGGGACGCCAGTTCCCGTCCGTCCCAGGACTGGCATGTCTCCCAGCCCGAACCGCATCCGGTGCCGATGGAGGACCCGCGGCGGACCGAGCCCCCGCAGTAGCAGCGCTCAGCGCAGGTCGCCGGGCACGTACTGGCGGCCACGCTGGCCGGTGTAGATCTGGCGGGGCCGCACGATCCGCTGCTCCGGGTCGGTGACGGCCTCCAGCCACTGCGCGGCCCAGCCGGCGACCCGGGGCACCGCGAACAGCACCGTGAACATTTCCGGGGGGAACTTCAACGCCTCATAGATCAGCCCGGAGTAGAAGTCGACGTTCGGGTAGAGCCGGCGGCTGATGAAGTAGTCGTCCTCGAGGGCGTACTTCTCCAACTCGAGGGCGACCTGCAGCAGCGGGTTGGTCCCGGTCACCTCGAAGACGTCCTGGCAGGCCTGCTTGATGATCCGCGCCCGCGGGTCGTAGTTCTTGTAGACCCGGTGGCCGAAGCCCATCAGCCGGGCCCGTCCGCCCTTGACGCCCTCGACGAACTCGGGGACGCGGTCGACGCTGCCGATCTCGCCCAGCATCTTCAGCACCGCCTCGTTGGCGCCGCCATGCAGCGGACCGAACAGCGCCCCGATGCCGGCACCAACCGAGGTGTAGACGTCGTTGCCGGCCGAGGCCACGGCCCTCACGGCATTGGTGGAGCAGTTCTGCTCGTGGTCGGCGTGCAGGATGAACAGGGTCTCCAACGCCCGGGTCACCCGGGGATCGGCGCGGTAGACCCGCTGCTGGCTCTGGAACAGCATCGCCAGGAAGTTGTCGACGTAGCCCAGTTCGTCGTTGGGGTAGACGTAGTGGCGCCCGATCGACTGCCGGTAGGCCCAGGCGGCGATCGTCGGGATCTTGCCGAGCAGTCGCACGATGTTGCGTTCGCGAGCCTCGGGGTCGTCGATCTGGCGGGCGCTGGGATAGAAGGTGTGCATCGAGGCGACCCCACTGGTCAGCTTCGCCATCGGGTGGGCGTCGTAGCGGTAGGACTGGATGATGCCGCGCACGTTCTCGTGGACGAAGCGGTGGGTGTTGACCTTGTCCTGCCAGTCGGCGAGCTCGTCGGGCGTGGGCAGGTCGCCGTACAGCAGCAGGTAGGCCACCTCGAGGTGGCTGGCGTGGGCGGCCAACTGGTCGATGGGGTAGCCGCGGTACTCGAGGATGCCGGCATCGCCGTCGATGTAGGTGATGGCGCTGCGACAACTCGCGGTGTTCATCAATCCGGGGTCGTAGGTGGCCAGCGGACCGTCCGCCGTGGTGACCTGCCTGAGGTCGGTGGCGCGGATGGTTCCGTCGGTGACGGGCAGGTCGAAGCTGGCACCAGCGGTGCTGAGGGTGATGGTCTGCGACATGCTGCCACCGTATGACCCCGGTCAGGGCCGGCTTCGGGGTAGGGGTGCCCAATGCGGCCGACGGCTGCTGTGCTGGGCCCTAGGGTGGTCGGGTGGCCACGCCGATCGAGATCTCCGACCCCGCCGACCCGCGTCTGGCCGACTACCTGCGGCTGCGCGACACCCAGCTGCGGCACAGCCTGGAGGCCGAGCACGGCCTGTTCATCGCCGAGGGCGCCAAGATCATCGAGCGGGCCCTGAGGGCCGGATACGCGCCCCGGTCGCTGCTGCTGGCGCCCCGCTGGTGGGACGGACTGCGCGACGCCGTCGACGCATGGGACGTGCCCGTCTACGTGGTCAGCGAGACCCTGGCCGAACAGGTCACCGGCTTCCACGTCCATCGGGGGGCGCTGGGCGCTTTCCACCGGCCGACGCCGCGACCGCTGGACGACGTGCTGGGCCTGCGCCGGCTGGTGCTGGTCGAGGACATCGTCGACCACACCAACCTGGGGGCCATCATTCGCTGCGCGGCAGGACTGGGCTGGGACGCGGTCGTGTTGTCACCGCGCGCCGCCGACCCGCTGTACCGCCGCGCGGTCAAGACCGCCATGGGCACCGTCTTCGACCTGCCCTGGGCGCGGATGGCCAGCACCGACGACCTGCGTCGCCTGCAGGACGGCGGGGTGGTGCTGGTGGCGCTGGCGCTGGCCGACGACGCCGTCGGTCTCGACGACGTCCCGGCGTTGGTGGGGGACCGGCGGGTGGCGATCATGCTCGGCACCGAGGGCGACGGTCTGAGCCCCGACTGGATGGCGGCCGCCGACATCGTGGCCACCATTCCCATGGCGCGCGGCGTCGACTCGTTGAACGTGGCTGCTGCGGCGGCCATCGCCTGCCACACGCTGGCGGGCTGAGCGTCCGACCCCCGCGCACGGCACAATCGTCCCCATGCCCACGAGCGAGCCTCCTGAAACGGTCAAGCGTCCGGCACGATCCTCACGCAGGCGTGAGTCCGCGACGGCGGGGCAGACCTGGTTCCCGCTGCGCTACGCCGAGTTCGGCAGCCCGGCACTGCCCCGCATCACTGAGGCGGTCCTGACCTCGCTGCTCACCAGTGCCCTGTTGGCGTTCATCGTGCTGCTGCTGCCGCTGCTGATCCTCGAGGAGCGGGCCATTGTGCTGGGCCGCGACTGGAAGCAGATGGACGCGCTGGGCCGCTACGTGATGGGCATCGCGTTCCTGGCGCTGGTGGCGCTGGTCCCGCCGACGGTCGCCGCCTGGCACTGGGCCGGCGTCTCGATCCGGCGGGCCATCGAGGAGCAGGCACCCGCCCACCCGAACCTGGTGGCCACCCCCGAACAGCTCAAGCGGGACCCACGGGAATCCCGTAAGGCGCTGCGGCTGTGCCTGTGGATCTATGCCGGCATCTGCGGGGGGATCGGGGGCCTGCTGTTCATCGTCGGACTCGTGGGGCTGGCCGACGACGTCCCCGACAGCATCCAGGCCGTGTGGATCGGCGGCATCACCCTGGCCCTGGGCTTGCTCGTCACGTACTTCGCCCGACGGTTGCGCGGGGATCGCCGCACCCACTCACCGCGCAAGACCTGGTCCGACGACCAGGTGGCCGTCATCGAGGACATGGCGCAGACCGCCGACGACCAGCAGGAACGTCGGCTGCCGGCCTCGGTGCGTGCCTGGCGAATCACCAGCAGGGTCCTGTCGGCGACCCAGTACGCGCTGTTCACCCTCACGGCGCTGCTGGCGGTCATGGGGGTCTTCGCCCGGCAGCCGTGCCGCAGCTGCGAACCGCGCAGCTATGGTCCCGGCGTCGAGATGACCCTGGACCGGTTCTGGATCGTGATCGGCGCGCTGGCGCTGGTCACCGCGGTGGTGCTGCTGGTCTGGAGCGTGGTCGAGGTGATGGCGTCCTGGCTGACCCGCCGCGAACTGGTGCGCCGGATCGACGCGGGGGAGGCCGACCTGGCCCGCCCCGAGGACACGGTGCTGCGGGCGGTGGTCGGCACCCAGCACTCCGGTCCGTGGGCGGTGGTCAGCCACCATGCCAGCCTGTGGACGATGGGACCGCTGCTGGTCGGTGCCGTGTGGCTGCTGGTGGCCGACGTCGGCCACACCATCTACGCCGAGTTCGCCCAAATCGGCTGGACCCTGCTGCTGGTGGGGCTGGGACTGCTGGCCCTGACGGTGCTGTCCACCGCCGTGGACGAACACACCAGCCCCCGCGTGCGTGACCGTTTCCGGGCGGCGTGGCCCATCGACGACCGCCCGGGGGCGAAGAAGAACCGCTGAGGCGGTCGTCCTGGGCCTCAGAGCTCGTGGCGCTTGAGCTTGGGGGTCACCGGCCAGTCGTCGGGGTAGAGCTTGACCAGTTCGGCATGCTGCTCGTCCAGCTTGCGCCGCACCCGGGAGGACAGCTTGTCACCGAAGACGGTGCCATTGCAGTGGTCGGTCTCGTGCTGCAGACAGCGGGCCAACAGGCCGGTGCCGACGACGGTCACCGGGTTGCCGAACTCGTCCTGGCCGGTGCAGGTGGCCTGGTCGGGACGGGCCAGCGGCTGGTAGGCGCCCGGGAAGGACAGGCAGCCCTCGTCGATGGAGTCCATGTTGCGGTTGCGGCCCTCGGGCAGGGTCACCACCGGGTTGCACACCACCCCGCGGCGGCGCACCTGGTTCTCGTCGGGGCAGTCGTAGACGAAGATCGACAGGTCCCGACCGACCTGGGTGCCGGCCAGCCCGACGCCTTCGGCAGCTTCCATGGTGGCGAACATGTCGGCCACCAACTGGTGCAACTCGTCGTCGAAGTCGGTCACCGGCCGGGTGGTCTCGTGCATGACGGGCTCACCCCAGCGGGTGATCGGCAGGAT
Organism: Tessaracoccus sp. SD287; assembly: GCF_017355265.1. Lineage (GTDB taxonomy): Bacteria > Actinomycetota > Actinomycetes > Propionibacteriales > Propionibacteriaceae > Aestuariimicrobium. The sequence continues at coordinate 36,418 of NZ_JADIJQ010000023.1, read as the reverse complement.
TCGGCCCTCGCTCATCGGCGCTCTCTTCCGGGTTCGGCCACGGTGGTGCCCAGGGTGGCGTACGGGTCGAGGGTGATGCCCTCCGACGTGGAGTCATCGTAGTGGTAGACGCGTCGGCCATCGATCCACACGGCGGTCGCCCGGCTGGTGGTCTGCAACGGGTCACCGCTCCACAGCACCAGGTCGGCGTCCTTGCCCACCTCGATGGACCCCACCCGGTCGTCCAACCCCATGATCTGCGCGGCCCACAGGGTGATCGACTTCAGCGCGGCGTCACGGTCGAGCCCCTCGTTGACGGCGATCGAGGCCTGCGTGTTCAGCATGTTGATGGGCACGACGGGGGCATCGGTGGTGATCGCGATCTTCACCCCGGCCGCCACCAGGCGTCCCGGGTTGGCGAGGGAGCGCTGGCTCAACTCCTGCTTGGTGCGAGCGGTGAACAGCGGGCCGATCACGACCGGCAACCCCTTCTCGGCGATGACGTCGGCAATCAGGTGCGCCTCGGTGCCATGGTTGATGATCAGCTTGTAACCGAACTCCTCCTGCAACCGGATCGCGGTGGCAATGTCGTCGACGCGGTGGCAGTGCTGGCACCACGGCATGCCCTGGTCGAGCACCAGCAGCAGGGCCTCGTTGTTGAGGTCGGTGTCAAAGGCCTTGCCGTCACGGATGGCCTCGGCCTTCTTGGCGCCATAGTTGCGGGCGGCGGTGAAGGCCTCACGGATGGCGCTGGCCACCCCCTGGCGGGTCTTGGGGAACTTCTTCTGGTCGGCGCCGTAGAAACGCTTGGGGTTCTCACCCAGGGCCGACTTCATCGACACCGGCTGCTTCAGCACCATCTCGTCGACGATGCGCCCCCAGCACTTGACTGCCACCGTCTGGCCACCGATCGGGCTCGCCGAGCCGGGCTTGACCACGATGGTGGTGACCCCACCCGACAGGGCGTCACGGAAACCCTCGTCGGTGGGGTGGATGCCGTCCAGGGCCCGGAAGCGTGCCCCGTTGTGGTCGGTGCCCTCGTTGGTGTCCTCCCCGGCCCAGCCGTGGCCCTCCTCCATGATGCCGACGTGCCCATGGGCCTCCACCAGACCGGGGGACAGCCACTGGCCGCCGGCGTCGATGACCTCAGCGTCGGCCGGGATGTCGATGTCGACCCCGGCTGCGGCGATGCGTCCGTCGGTGATCAGGACCGCCCCGTCAAAGGGCTCCCCGCTGACCGGTTCCACATGGGCATTGGTAATGGCAATGTTCATGCCCCTGAACCTACTCGGCGGCGCCGTGCGGCTGTCCAGCCGCGGCCGGGTCAGTCCCGGATCTGGTCGGCGAACAGCAGGGCCATCGGCGCCTGGACCGTGAACGGCGCACCGCTGACCAGGTCATCGCCGGTCTCGGTGAAGGCGCGCAACTCATTGCCGGCCTTGAGCGCGACCCACGCCGTCACCGGCGAACTGTCAGGACTCAGCACCAGGTCGCGGACACCGGCGCCGATCGTGGGGTACTCGGTGAAGCCGCCGACGGTGGCATCGTCATTCCACTGCATGACCGACAGGGTGTCGGCCGTGCGTTGGCCGACCCACAACCGGTTGCGCTGGTCCAGGCGAATCCCGGATGGCTGCGCCTGCGGGTCGGCCGAGCCGGGGAAGACCCCGACGACGGCGGCCTGACCCTCCAGGTCCAACGCGATGACGGCGACCTGCCCTGTGAGTTCGCCGACCACGGCCACCTCGAGGCCCTCGCGACTCGTGCGGGTGACCAGGTGCCGCGGCCCGAACCCGTCGGGCAGCCGAACGGGCAGGTCCTCGATGAAGTGGCCATCGACCACCTGCAGGCGACGCACCAGGTCAGCGCCCAGGTCGCACACCAACAGCTGGTCGTCGGACAGCCAGTGGACATAGTGGGCGTGCGGCGCCTCCTGCCGGTCCGGCACGGCACCGCTGTGGCCGTCGAACTCGAGAACATCCAGCAGCTCCAGCGTGCCCTCACGCCCCGTCCGGACCAGTGCCACCGACCCGGAACCGTAGTGGGCCACCGCGATGCGGCGCCCGGACGGGCTGACTGTCAGGTGGCAGGCGGCCGACCCGCCGGTCGGGACCTGGTCCAGCACCTGCGGCCCCTGGTCGGTCAGCCGCAAACTCGCCACCGACGACTCATCGGTGTGCAGTGCGGCGTAGACGATGCCGTCGTGGGAGTCGAACCAGCCGGGGGAGGGCAGGTCCCACGAGCCGGACTGCTCCACGACCTCGGCGCCCTCCACCTCCACCCGGACAAGGCCACCGTGGCCGGACTCGTCGGTCATGCAACCTATCCACAGAGTTCGCGTCATGACGCTCACGCTAGCGCGGATGGGTCATGCTGGAGCGGTGCCCATTCCAGCGCTCACCACACCGGTCGAGGATTTCCTCGACCACCTGGCCGCCGAGCGATCCGCCCACACCCTGCGGGCCTACCGCGGCGACCTGGTCGACCTGACCGCCTTCATGGAAGAACGCGGCCTGACCCGATGGACCGACGTCGGCCTGAGCGACCTGCGGGCCTGGCTGGGGCGGATGCACCGGGTCGGTGCCGCCTCATCGACGCTGCAGCGCCGCACGGCCGCCGTCCGCGTCTTCTACCGGTGGCTGGTCGCCGAGGGCCTGGTCGAGGTCGACGTGGCCGGTGCACTGGCCAGCCCCAAGGTCTCGCGCGCACTGCCGCCGGACTTGTCCCAGGCCCACCTCGACACCATGTTCCGGGCAGCCGTGGACCGAGCAGCCGACCCCGATGCAGGCCCCCTCGGGCTGCGGGACGTGGCGCTGCTGGAGGTGCTCTACGGTGCCGGGGTGCGGGTGGCCGAACTGTGCGGCCTCGACATTGACGACGTTGACAGGGACCGCGGGACGGTGCGGGTGCTGGGCAAGGGCACCAAGGAACGGACCGTGCCGCTGGGTCAACCCGCCCTGGCGGCCACCGACCGGTGGCTGGCGGTGCGCCCACAGGTGGCCACGGCCGCCTCGGGCCCGGCCGTCTTCCTCGGCGCCCGCGGTGGGCGCATCGACCAGCGCGTGGTGCGGCGCGTCGTCCATGAACGGCTGCAGGCCGTCCCCGACGCCCCGCAGTTGGGGCCCCACGGACTGCGCCACGCCATGGCCACCCACCTGCTCGAGGGCGGGGCCGACCTGCGGTCGGTCCAGGAGATGCTGGGCCACACGTCCCTGGCCACCACCCAGATCTACACCCACGTCAGCAGCGAACGACTCCGGGCCGCCTTCCAGCAGGCCCACCCGCGCGCCTGACCGACCGCCGCACCAAACCTCTCACCCGGGGTTGATGAGCCGACCGTCCTGCCAGGCCATGAAGTGCAGGTGGCACCCTGTCGAGTAGCCCGTCGACCCCACCATCCCCAGGACATCACCGGCTCTGGTCTGCTGGCCCGCCCGGACCTTGACCGCCCCCAGGTGCGCATAGCCGTGGCGGATGCCGCCGCCACCGTCGACGATGACACGATTGCCGTAGGCCGGGTGCCGCTCCACCAGCACCACCCTCCCGGCCGACACCGATCCCACCGGCACCCCGCAGGGAGCCGCGTAGTCGACCCCGTCATGCAGCCGCCACACCTTGAGCACCGGGTGCAGGCGCATCCCGAAGCGGCTGGTCACCGGTCCCGGGACGGGCAGGCCGCCGGCCCCCGAACCCCCGGCCGGCCCAGCCGACACCAGTGCCGCCGCCACCGGTGTCGGCTGGGCATCCAGTGGCAGCAGCCGAATCGGTCCGGCTCTGGGCACGGGGTCGCCCAGGTGCAGCATCGGGTCGAAGTAGACGCCGGCCCGACGCAGGCCCCAGTGCAGGCCTCGGCTGTGGCTGCCCGTGGACACCGTCCCAACCACCTCACCGGCCCCCACCCGGTCACCGGCCGCCACCCGTGCACGAACCGGTTCGTAGGTGGTGTCGACGCCGTCGCCGTGGTGGATGGTCAGCACCGGGCGTCCGGCGACCTGACCTGCGAAGGTGACCACCCCGGCCGCGCCGGCCCGCACCCGGTCGCCCACCGCCGCGGCCAGGTCGACCCCGCGATGACCCGCCCCGTAGGCCGACAGCGGGGGGGCGAACGGGCGCAGGACGCGGCCGTCGACCGGTGCGGCCAGGCGCACGCGGGGCAGAACGGCCTGGGGCAGCCGACCGTCGGCCGCGGCGGGCGGGGCGGGTCCGGCGACGGCCACGACCACCAGCCCGACCAGCACCGCCAGCAGCGGCGCTGCGATGCGTTCAACTCGATCAGTTCTCACCCTGCTGTCATGATGGATCCGCCGCCTCCGCCGTTGCACGGACAACACTCTGTGGACAACTACTGCACCTGGGTCGTGATTGGCTTGCGGGTCCGAGCCCTGGGTGGGCGCCGCCGCGATTGGCGCCGACAGGTAGGCACTGCCTAGAATGACCCCAGCAGGTCGTCCATCGATCTGACTTCACCGTGCAGAAAACTGGCCGGCCCCGAGGTCCCTGAGCTGTGCTCCGAGAGGAGCGACAGAGCTGGGTGGGTTGGACCACTGCACCAGGCAGCGCCGAATCGTTCGGCGCGACGCAACCCCCGGGGTCGGCAGCGCCGTGCCCCACAGAAAGGACCGGCCATGGCCGTCGTCACCACCCGCCAGCTTCTCGAGAGCGGTGTCCACTTCGGACACCAGACCCGTCGCTGGAACCCCAAGATGAAGCGCTTCATCTTCACCGAGCGCAACGGCATCTACATCATCGACCTGCAGCAGTCGCTGACCTACATCGACAAGGCCTACGCCTTCGTCCGTGAGACCGTCGCCCGCGGCGGCCACGTCATGTTCGTCGGCACCAAGAAGCAGGCGCAGGAGGCCGTGGCCGAGCAGGCCACCCGCGTGGGCATGCCCTACGTCAACCAGCGCTGGCTCGGCGGCATGCTGACCAACTTCCAGACCGTGATCAAGCGCGTGCAGCGCCTCAAGGAGCTCGAGGGCATGGACCTCGAGAACCCGGTCGCCGGTGGCCTCACCAAGAAGGAGCTGCTCGGCCTCAAGCGCGAGTCGGAGAAGCTCGGCAAGACCCTGGGCGGCATCCGCGACATGACCCGCCTGCCCCAGGCCGTCTGGATCGTCGACACCAAGAAGGAGCACCTGGCCGTCGACGAGGCGCGCAAGCTGAAGATCCCCGTGATCGGCATCCTCGACACCAACTGCGACCCCGACGAGGTCGACTTCCCGATTCCCGGCAACGACGACGCCATCCGTTCGGTCGCGCTGCTGACCCGCATCGTCGCCGACGCCGCCGCCGACGGCCTGCTGGCCCGTTCCGGCCAGTCCGCCGAGGGCACCGAGTCCGAGCCGCTGCCCGACTGGGAGCGTGACCTGCTCGCCGGCCAGCAGGCCGAGGCCGCTGCCCCGGAAGCCGCCCCTGTCGCTGACGAGGCTCCCCCCGTTGAGGACGCCCCTGTCGCTGACGAGGCCCCCGTCGCTGAGGATGCCCCCGTCGCTGACGAGGCACCTGCCGTTGACGAGGCTCCCGCCGTCGAGGACGCCCCGGTCGCTGCCGAGGCCGAGCCGACCGAGGCCTGAGTCACACCCCACCGCCCCACGACTCACAAAAGATTGGAAATTCATGGCAATCACTGCTGCCGACGTGAAGAAGCTCCGCGACGCCACCGGCGCCGGAATGATGGACGCCAAGAAGGCCCTCACCGAGGCTGACGGCGATTTCGACAAGGCCATCGAGGTTCTGCGCGTCACCGGCGCCGCCAAGGCTGCCAAGCGGTCCGACCGCGAGGCCAGCAACGGCCTGGTCGCCGCCAGCGGCAAGGCGCTGATCCAGCTCGGCGCCGAGACCGACTTCGTCGCCAAGAACGATGAGTTCGTCGCCCTGGCCGACGCGATCGCCGCCGCGGTCGACGCCGCCAAGGCCGACGGTGTCGAGGCCGCGAACGCCGCCACCCTGGCCTCGGGTCAGACCGTGGCCGAGGCCGTCCATGAGCTCGCCATCAAGATCGGCGAGAAGTTGGAGCTGTCGAACGCGGTCTACGCCGAGGGCAACGCCCACGTCTACCTGCACCGCCGCAGCCAGGACCTGCCCCCGCAGGTCGGTGTGCTGGTCGAGTACGACGGTGACGACGAGGAGCTCGTCCACAGCGTCGCCCTGCAGATCGCTGCCATGAACCCCAGCTACGTCTCGCGTGAGGACGTCCCGGCCGACGCGGTCGAGAACGAGCGTCGGATCGCGGAGGCCACCGCACGTGAAGAGGGCAAGCCCGAGCAGGCGCTGCCCAAGATCGTCGAGGGTCGGGTCAACGGCTACTTCAAGGACGTCGTCCTGCTGGACCAGCCGGCCGTGTCCAACGACAAGCAGACCGTCGGCAAGCTGCTCGAGCAGGCCGGCGTCACCGTCAAGAAGTTCGCCCGCTTCTCGGCAGCCTGAGCACCACCCAGGAGTACCTGTGCAGGCCCCGCGTCCCGGAGTGGACGCGGGGCCTGTTCGTGTCCGCAGGCCGGTGACCTGATGGCGCCCTCGAGGGTCGTGGGGTTGTAGGCTGCTGCGAGCAGTCGGTCCATCGAAGGAGAATTCATGCCCCAGGCCTACAACCGTGTCCTGTTGAAACTATCCGGTGAGGTCTTCGGGGGTGGCCAGCTCGGCGTCGACCCCAAGGTTGTCTCGTCGATCGCCCGCCAGATCGCCGAGGTTGTCGCCAGCGGCACCCAGGTGGCGATCGTCGTTGGCGGCGGCAACTTCTTCCGTGGCGCTGAACTGCAGCAGCTCGGCTTCGAGCGTGACCGCGCCGACTACATGGGCATGCTGGGCACCGTGATGAACTGCCTGGCGCTGCAGGACTTCTGCGAGAAGGCCGGGGTTGCGACCCGGGTGCAGACCGCCATCACCATGGGGCAGGTCGCCGAGCCCTACATTCCCCGCCGCGCCGAGCGCCACCTGGAAAAGGGACGTGTCGTCATCTTCGGCGCCGGCTCGGGGATGCCGTACTTCTCCACCGACACCGTCGCCGCGCAGCGCGCCCTGGAGATCGGCGCCGACGTCCTGCTGATGGGCAAGCAGGGCACCGACGGTGTCTACGACGCCGACCCGAACACCACCCCGGGCGCCAAGAAGTTCGACACGCTCAGCTTCGACGAGTACCTCAGCCGCGACCTCAAGATCGCCGACGCCACCGCCATCAGCCTGGCCCGCGACAACAAGCTGCGGATGATCTTCTTCAACCTCGACACCGAGGGCAACATTGCCCGGGCGATCGCCGGGGAACCCATCGGCACCACGGTCAGCTGATTCGCCCAGCGGGTTTTGCCCCCGACCCCCCGCGAACGCTCGCGGGGGTCGGTGTCCCGTGCGCGCGACCGGTAGTCTCTTCACTGATGCCTGTGCTGATGCAGGCCATGACCACCCTGGAAGGAATGACCGTGATCGCCCAAATCACCGCGGACGCCGAGTCAAAGATGAAGGCCACCGTCGAGCATGCGCAGGAGGACTTCGCCGCCATCCGCACCGGCCGGGCCCACCCCGCCATGCTGAACAAGATCACCGCCGACTACTACGGTGCCCCCACCCCGCTGCAGCAGCTGGCGACCTTCCAGATTCCCGAGGCCCGCACCATCATGATCACCCCCTTCGACCGGTCGGCCATGACCGCCATCGAGAAGGCGATCCGTGACTCCGACCTGGGCGCCAACCCGTCCAACGACGGCAACGTCATCCGGGTGACCCTGCCGGCGCTGACCGAGGACCGCCGCAAGGACTACACCAAGCTGGCCAAGCACAAGGCCGAAGAGGCGCGGGTGGCGGCCCGCAACATTCGTCGCACCGCCATCGACCAGTTGAAGAAGGCACAGAAGGACAAGGAGATCTCCGAGGACGACCTGTCGCGCGCGGAGAAGAACCTCGACGTGGTCACCAAGAAGTACACCGACCAGATCGACGAACTCCTCAAGGGCAAGGAAGCCGAACTGCTCGAGGTCTGATCCTTGAGCCCTTCGTCGCCCATGAGCCAGGAACACCTCGACCCCCAACTGCTGCGCGACCCGCCCAAACCCGCGAGTCGGGCCGGACGGAACCTGCCCGCAGCGATTGCGGTCGCGGTGGGACTGGCCGGCACCCTGGTGGCCACCCTCGGGTGGTGGCACTGGGGCTTCACGCTGTTCGTCGCGGTGGCGCTGTCCCTGGGCGCCAAGGAACTGCACAGCGCGATGCGGCGGCTGGGCCTGGACGCGACGATCGTGCCGATCATCGTGGGCATCCTCGCCATCCAGTTCGCCGCGTTCTACGTCAGCCGACACCCCAATGCCGGCATCGGGGCGGCGCCCACCCTGCTGGCGCTGCTGTGCCTGACGGTGCTGGTGGTCCTGATCACCCGGATGCTGCGCGGACCCCAGGGCTTCGTCATGGACTCCGCCGCCAGCCTGTTCATCATTGCCTACGTGGCGCTGCTGGGCGCCTCGGTGCCGCTGATGCTCGGCAGCGAACTGGGGCGCGAGCGCATCGTCACCTTCATCGCCTGCGTGGCCGCCAACGACATTGGTGGCTACGTCCTGGGCGTGCTGTTCGGCAGGCACAAGATGGCGCCGGTCATCTCACCCAAGAAGACCTGGGAAGGTCTGGCCGGCTCGGTGCTGTTTGCCGTGCCCACCGGCATCCTGATGACCACCTGGCTGCTCGACTCGTCCTGGTGGGTCGGGGTCGTGCTGGCGGTGGCCATGGTCGTCTTCGGCACCGCCGGCGACCTGATCGAGTCGATGATCAAGCGTGACGTCGGCATCAAGGACATGTCCAGCTTCCTGCCCGGCCACGGCGGCGTCATGGACCGTCTGGACTCGCTGCTGGTCGGCGCCCCCGTGGCGTGGCTGGTGCTCTACCTGACCGTCCCCGGCGGCTGAACCCTCTCTGCAGCAACCAAGGAGTCACTCGTGAACAGCATCACCCAGTTGGGCGAGATCCCCGAGGAGCAGTCAGGGCCCAGCCACCGCTCCCAGCACGCCGGTGCGGCGCAGGCCGTGGCGCCCCGCCCTCGCTCCGCTCACCAGGTGGCGCCGATGCCCGCCGCCGAGAACCGGGCCGGCCACGGCAAGAACCACGCGGCCGCGCCGCTGCCGATGCCCGCCCAGCCCCTGGCAGAGGGTGGCAAGGCGCTGCCGCTGGTGTTCAAGGCGCCCCGGCGCCGCAAGCCCGAGGCGCACTGGATCGACCTGTCGACCGAGGAGCGCATCGCCGCCGTCGAGGCTCTGGGACACCAGAAGTTCCGCGCCACCCAGCTCTCGCACCACTGGTTCGAGCGGCTGGCCCACGACCCCCAGGAGTGGACCGACCTGCCCGCAGACTCCCGCGAGGAGCTGTCCAGTGCCTTGTTCCCGCAGCTGCTGACGGAAATCAACCAGCAGCGTGCTGACCGCGGCGCCACCATCAAGACGTTGTGGAAGCTGCACGACGGGTCCCTGGTCGAGTCGGTGCTGATGCGCTACCGCGCCGGTGAGCATTCCGCGGCACGCACCACCATGTGCGTGTCGTCCCAGGCGGGCTGCGGCATGGCCTGCCCGTTCTGCGCCACGGGCCAGGGCGGCCTGCAGCGCAACATGTCCACGGGCGAGATCGTGATGCAGGTGCTGGACGGGGCCCGCAAGCTGAGCCGCGGTGAACTGCCCGGCGGCCCGGGACGCGTCAGCAACGTCGTGTTCATGGGCATGGGCGAGCCCCTGGCCAACTACAAGGCGGTCATCGGAGCGGTCCGCGCCCTGACCACCCCCACCCCGCACGGGTTGGGGATGAGCGCCCGCGGCGTCACCGTCTCGACCGTCGGTCTGGCACCGCGCATCGACCAGCTCGCCGACGAAGGCATCCCGGTGACCCTGGCGCTGTCGCTGCACGCCCCCGACGACGAGCTGCGCAACGAACTCGTCCCGATCAACACCCGCTGGAGCGTCGACGAGGTCGTGGACGCGGCCTGGCACTACGCCGAGAAGACCCGCCGCCGGGTCTCCATCGAATACATCATGATCAAGGACATCAACGACCAGCCGCAGCGTGCCGACCTGTTGGCCAAGGTGCTGGCCAAGCGCGGCACCTGGGGCTGGTTCCACGTCAACCTGATTCCTCTCAACCCCACGCCCGGGTCGATCTGGACGGCCTCAGACCCGGCCGTGGAGGCCGAGTTCGTCCGTCGCCTGGAGGCCAGGGGAGTGCCGGTGACCATCCGTGACACCCGCGGCAGCGACATCGACGGTGCCTGCGGCCAGTTGGCGGCCACGGTCACCCCCTGAGGGTCCAGCACCCCGGGACGCCCGCCGCGCCCGCTGTTCGCCGGTAGCGGAACGGGGCACCCTCACGGCCCACCTGCTGGCCGTCGGTGGAACGGTGCCCGCGCAGTCGTCTAGTCTCTGCGGTGAGGACAGCATCGAGAAGGAGCAGCCGTGAACAGCTCACCGCGTCGCAGTGGCACCACCCATCCGGGTGCCGCCAACATGCGCGTGCTGGGCATGCCCCGGTTCTGCCACCCGAGCTCCGATCGTCCCACCAACGCTCGTCCAGTGTGTTGTCACTGACGTAGCCGGACGTCGATGGGCTGAGCCCGTCGACTGCCCGCGCGGCACTGCCGCCCGGTCAGCTGGTCCCGTCGCCCCACCCGGGCCTCGACGGTCGACCCGACTGACCACCCGCCACACCCACGGCCACCAGCCCATGCCCTGGTGAGCCCCAGTGACCTCCGCGGGAGGTTCGCACCCTCCAGAACCGACTTTTCGTCGGCCATCACGCGTCACCACGGCGCTTGCACGAAGGAACTCCCATGACCTCCAACCTGACTCGACTCGGCCGCCGCGGCTTCCTGTTCGGGGCCGCCGGCTCCGCCCTGGCCCTCAGCGGCTGCTCCGTGCTGCAGTCCAGCGCCGGCACCACCGGCGCCGCCGCCTCCGCGGTGATCAAGTTCGGCGTCTCCGCGCCCAGGACCGGCCCGCTGGCCGAGTACGGCAAGTACTACGAACAGGGCTTCGCCGTCGCCCTGGACGTCATCAACGGCGCTGGCGGCGTCGACGGCAAGCAGGTCGAACTGGTCTGGGAGGACTCCCAGTCCGACCCGAAGCAGTCGGTGCCGGTCGCCCAGAAGTTCGTCGCCGACTCCTCGATCATCGCCGAACTCGGCGACTTCAGCTCCGGCGCCTCCATGGCCGCGACGCCGGTCTACCAGCAGGCCGGACTGGTGCAGTTCGGGTTCACCAACTCCAACCCCCGGTTCACCGCCGGCGGCGACAAGGCCTGGACCACCTCGCTGACCCAGGAGAACTACCAGGAGCACTACGTCAAGCTGCTGAAGAAGTACGGCGACACCGTGGCCGTCTTCTACCAACAGACCGACTGGGGCAAGACCTCCTTCGAGCTGTTCGAGAAGTACGCCGGCCAGGCCGGGCTGAAGGTCACCTACTCCAGCGCCATCAACCCCGAGTCCCAGGACTTCCGTCCGGTGCTGCTGCGGGCCCTGGACAGCAAGCCGCAGACCGTCGCCCACCTCGGCTACGGACCCGACGGGGGACTGCTGGTCAAGCAGCTGCGCTCCCTGGGCTTCACCGGCAAGACGCTGGCCGGGCAGACCACCCCGCAGTTCCTCGAGATCGCCGGGAAGGCGGCCGAGGGCGTCGTCCTGGCCGAGAACTTCACCCTGTCCGACACCTCCAACCCACGCCAGGTCGAGTTCGTGGACAAGTTCCGCACGAAGTTCGGCATCGACCCCGGCGCGTTCAACATCTACGCCTACGACGCTTTGCAGGTGCTCGCCCAGGCCGTGGCCATCGGCGGCGCCAGCCGCGAGGGCATCTTCAAGGGGCTCAGCGCCGGCAAGTCCTTCCACACCATCCTGCTCGGCGACCTGGTCTTCAGCGCCCAGCGCCGCCCCGAGCGGGTCGTCCTGAAGGAACTCGAGGTCGTCAACGGTGAGTTCGTCAACAAGGGCGTCCTCAAATGATCGAGACCTTTTTGGCCGGCCTGATCCACGGCAACTCCTACGCCCTGGTGGCGGTCGGCGTCTCGCTGGTCTTCGGCGTGGCCAATGTCGTCAACTTCGCCCACGGCTCGGTCTTCGGGTTCGGCGCCATGCTCGGCTGGTGGTTCCTGGCCGTGCTGGACTGGCCCTTCGTGCTGTCGGTGGCGGCGGTGCTGGTCGCCACCGCCATCCTGGGCCTGGTCATCAATGCGGTGGCGGTCAAACCGTTGTCCCGGGCACCGGCCATCGCGGCCCTGTTGGCCACCTTCGCGGTCTCGATGATCCTGGACAACCTGTCCCAGATCATCTTCGGCCCGCAGTACCGGTCCTTCCCCGAGGCCCTGCCGAACAACAACCTGCAGATCGGCATCCTCACCTTCGGCACCTCCGACGTCGTCATGCTCGGCGTCACCCTGGTCGTCATGACCACCCTGGCGCTGTTCCTGCGCTACGGGCGCTACGGGCGCGCCATCCGCGCGACCGCGCAGGACCCGGACGCCGCCCGCCAGATGGGTGTCCCCGTCGGACGCGTGCAGGCGCTGGCCTTTGCCATCGCCTCGTCGCTGGGCGGCCTGGCCGGCATTTTCGTGGCCCTCTACACCACCAGCGTCTCGCCGACCTCGCACATCCTGACCGGGATGATCGGCTTCGTCGCCGCCACCATCGGCGGGCTGGGCTCGATCAGCGGTGCGGTGCTGGCCGGATTCCTGCTCGGCGTCGTGGAGGCCTTCGGGGTCTACTGGCTGGGGGAGGGCATTCGTGACCTGCTCACCTTCGGTGCGCTGCTGGTAATCCTGGTGGTCCGTCCCCACGGCCTGTTCGGGTCGAGGTCGGCGATCGCCACCGAACCCATGACCGGCACCTTCTTCGGGGGTGGCCGGCCGTTGCGCCTGGGCCGGAAGACCTGGGTGGGGTTGGCCCTCGTCGGGGTGGTGCTGATCCCGGCGCTGGCGACCGCACCCTTCCTGGCCGTCGCCTACCAAGTGGTGCTGATGGCCATCGTGGCCGTCCCGATGACGCTGCTGTCGGGTTCGGCCGGGCAGGTCTCGCTGGGCCAGGTGGCCCCGCTCGCGGTGGGGGCCTACGCCTCGGCCTTGCTGGCCCTCGACCTGGGGGTGCCGCCGCTGATCGCCATCCCGGCGGCCGGGCTCATCTCGGCGCTGCTGGTCACCCTGCTCACCCTGCCGATCTGGAAGCTGGGCGGCCACTACATCTCGATTGCCACCCTCGGCGTCGGCTACGTCGTGGTCGCACTCATCCGTGCCGCCGAACCGCTCACCCGCGGTGCCTACGGGCTGCCCGGCATCCCGCCGCTCAGCATCGGCGGGCACGTGCTGGCGCTGCCGCTGGAGTTCTACCTGGTCGACCTGGCCTTTCTGGTGCTGGCGCTGTGGGTGACCATGCGCATCCGCAAGTCGCACCTGGGCCTGACCCTCAACGCGGTCGGCTCCGACCAAGTGGCGGCCCGGTCCCTGGGGGTGCGCACCCGGGACTACAAGGCGCTCTCGTTCGCCATCGCCGCCTTCTTCGCCGGCATCTCGGGGGCGCTGATGGCCCACCAGAACGGCTACATCGACCCGACCCTGTTCCTGATCGCCACCTCGGTGCTGGCGCTGACCATCATCGTGCTGGGCGGCATCAACTCCCCGATCGGTGCCATCTTCGGGGCCATCGTGCTGGTCGGCCTGCCCGAACTGCTGCGGATCACCCCGGACGTGCGCATCCTCGGCTACGGCCTGTTGCTGCTGGTCATCATCCGGTTCCGTCCCCAGGGGCTGTTCACCCGTTCGGAGGCGGCCAGGGGTCGTCGGGGCGGCCAGACCGACGACGGTTCCACCGCGTCCGGCCCGCCCGGCGGCGGTTCGACGGGGGCTGATGACCCGGTGCTGGTCCGCGACCGCGCCCGTCACCTGGAAGGGGCCACGGCATGAGCACCGCACTGGAGGTCACCGGCCTGGACAAGTCCTTCAGCGGTGTCCACGCCGTCAACGGCGTCAGCTTCACCATCGAGGAGGGCCAGACCCTGGCCATCATCGGCCCCAACGGATCGGGCAAGACGACCACCCTCAACCTGGTCACCGGCACGCTGAAGCCGGACGCCGGCTCGGTCAGGCTGGCCGGACGCGAGATCGCCGGCCACAGCCCCGAAGAGGTCGCCGAGCACGGACTGACCCGCACCTTCCAGAACGGGCGTGTCTTCGCCACCCTCACGGTGGCGCAGAACATCCAGGTCGGCCTGCACTCGCAGATCCGGGCCCAGCGTCCGTTCGCGAAGTTCGCCCACCTGCCGGTGCTGCGCTGGCTCACCCTGCTGGGCGAGGTGGCGACCGCGCTGGTGACCACCCCGGCCATCAAGGCCGAGCGTGCCGGCACCGACGGGCGGGTGGCCCAGCAGGTGGAGCGTTTCGCCGAACGGCTCGGCCCGCGGGTGGACCACCGCACCCACACGCTGTCCTACGCCAACCGGCGCCGCACCGAGATCGCCCGGGCACTGGTCAGCGAACCCCAGCTGCTGGTGCTGGACGAACCGACAGCCGGCATGAACCAGTCCGAGACCGGTGAGGTGCTGCAGCAGCTGCTCGACCTCAAGGCCTCGGGGCAGACCATCCTGCTGGTCGAGCACAAGCTCGACCTGGTGATGACCCTGTCCGACCGGGTCATCGTCATGGACGAGGGCCGCATCATCGCCCAGGGTCGACCCGAGGACGTGCGCCACGACCCCAAGGTGATCAGCGCCTACCTGGGTCGACGTCACCAGGTCACCGAGGACGAGCAGACACACGGAGAAGACAATGACTGAGCTGTTGCGACTCGAGGGCGTCGACGTCCACTACGGCGAGGCCCGGGCCCTGGACGGGGTCGACCTCACCGTCGGCGAGGGTGAGATCGTCTCGCTGCTGGGCGGCAACGCGTCCGGCAAGTCGACCACCATGAAGACCGTGCTCGGGCTGGTGCGACCCACCGCCGGGCGGGTGCTGTGGAAGGGCGAGGACATCACCGGATGGCCCACCGCCCGTCGCATCGCCGCCGGCATCGCCTCGGTGCCGGAGGCCCGTCGGGTCTTCCCGCAGATGAGCGTCGAGGACAACCTGCTGGTCGGCGCCTGGAGCCGCGGCCGGGACAAAAAGGTCCAGCACGACCTGGCCGAACAGTGGGAACGCTTCCCGCGGCTGCGGGAGCGACGCCACCAGGCCGCCGGCACCCTCTCTGGCGGCGAGCAGCAGATGCTGGCCTTTGCCCGGGCCTGCATGAGCAACCCCACCCTGATCTGCATGGACGAACCCACCATGGGTCTGTCGCCGCGGCTGGTCGACGAGGTGCTGGACACCATCGCCCGGCTCAACCGCGACCTCGGGGTGGCCGTGCTGATGGTCGAGCAAATGGCTGAACTGGCGCTCAGCATCGCCCACCGCGGCTACGTGCTCACCACCGGCCGGCTCAGCCTCAGCGGCACCGCCGCGGAACTGTTGCACGACGAGGCCGTGCAGGAGGCCTACCTGGGCGGAGCGCCGGCACTGTGAACGGACGCGAACGTTTCCTGGCCGCCGCCCGGGGGCAGGCCGTCGACCGGCCCCCGGTCGGCGCCTGGGTGCACTTCGGCACGGCACTGGCCGAGCCCGACCTGGCCGCCGCCGTACACCTGGACTTCCTGCGGGCCTACCAGTGGGACTACCTGAAGGTCATGCACGATTTCCGGCTGCCCACCCCCAGCCAGGGCAGCCTGGCCGAACGGTTGGACGCCTTCGGCACCCTCGGCACCGAGGCGGCCAGTCTGGAGCGGCAGCGTACGGTGCTGGCCGAACTGCGCCGGCAGGCCCCGGACGTGGCCATCGTCGAGACCCTGTTCTCGCCGTTCCAGAGCCTGGTGCGGGCCTTCGGGCAGGACGTCGTCCCGGTGTTCCAGGCCGACCCCGGCCTGGCCGACCGGGTCATCGGACGGGCCGCCGTGCTGCTCGCCGACTACGCAGCCGGCCTGGCCCAGAGCGGCGTCGACGGACTGTTCCTGGCGCTGACCGGGGCGTCTGTCGACTGGACCTCGTTCGGGCTCACCACCGAACAGCACCGCCGCTGGGTCGCACCCCACGACATCACCGTGCTCACCGCCGCCGACGGCCTGGTCCGCATCGCCCACCTGCACGGTGACGACATCGACGTGGACGCCTACGCCGGACACCCCCACGAGGTCACCAGTTGGTCCGACGCGGTCTCGGCGCCGACCATCGCCCAGGTGCTGGCCGCCGGACGCATCCCGCTGCTGGGCCTGGACGAACGCACCGCCAGCTACCTCAGCACCCAGCAGGTGCACGACGCGGTGCTGGCCAAACGCCGCGAGGCCGGCGACCGCATCATCGTCGGCCCGAACTGCACCATGCACACCGACGCCAACCCCGAAGTGTTCACCGCCCTGCGCAGCGCCGTCGAGGTGGCGCTGTGAACGCGCT
This sequence comes from Tessaracoccus sp. SD287, assembly GCF_017355265.1. GTDB lineage: Bacteria > Actinomycetota > Actinomycetes > Propionibacteriales > Propionibacteriaceae > Aestuariimicrobium. The sequence goes on along the minus strand of NZ_JADIJQ010000023.1, from coordinate 20,020 downwards.
GATGATCGTCGGGGTCGGGCCGCGGGGCACCATCGTGCTGGAACGCCTGGCCGCCCTGCTGGATCACCACCTGGCCGAGAACCCCGGCTCGGTGGACCCCATCACCGTGCACCTGGTCGAACCGACCCAGTTCGGGGCCGGGGCGGTGTGGCGCACCGACCAGCCCGGCGACCTGTGCATGAACACGCTGGCCGCGGGCTCCACGCTGTTCACCGACGACTCCTACACCGGGCCCGGGCCAACGGTCACTGGCCCCACCTTCTACGACTGGGCCCAGCAGGTCCGCGGGGCCCGCCGCACCGACGACGGGGTCGACCTGGCCGCCTTCGCCCACGAACTCGACCTCACCCTGCCCTACTCCCACCCCAGCCGGGCCCTGTTCGGCCACTACAGCTCGTGGGCCTTCCGGCGTGCCACCCGCACCCTGGCCGAGACCGGCCGGGTCACCATCGTCGAGCACCGCACCCGGGCCGTGGCGCTGGACCGCGACGGCGACCACTACCTGGTCGGGCTGGCCGACGGCAGCCAGGAACGGGTCCGCGCCGTCGTCCTGGCGCTGGGCTGGGTGCCGGTGCTGCCCGGCGCCGCCGATGCCGCCCTGGCCGCCGACCTGGCCGCCCGCCCCGACGCTGAGGACCTCACCTGGGTGGGCCCGGACTCACCCATCGACCAGGACCTCAGCCGGCTGCAACCCGGCCAGCAGGTGCTGGTGCGCGGCATCGGGATGGGCTTCTTCGACCTGATGTCCCAGCTCACCATTGGCCGCGGGGGACGCTTCGAGACCCTGGACGACTACTCCTCGGGCGCCGGGCTGGTCTACCACCCCAGCGGCCGTGAACCGGTGCTGCACGTCGGCAGCGACCGTGGCGTCCCGTTCCTGTCCAAGACCCGCTACGGCTCGATGCCGCCGCGGCCGGCCATGACGAACCTGCGCGCCGCCATCGCCGGCGCTCCCCGGCCGCTGCCGGTCGGGCGCCTGTGGCCGGCCATCCTGCGCGACGCCATCACCGCCCATGCCGCCGTCCTGGTGCGCACCCGCCCCGACGAGCTCACCGACCCCGACCAGCTGGTGCCGGCGCTGGAGTCCCTGCCCCAGGATGCCGACCTCGACGTGGTCCGCCGCGTAATCGCCCGCCACGTCCCCAGCAGGTGGCGGTTCGAACCCACCGACTGGGAGCACCCCGCCGCGCAGGCCACCTTTGACGGGCCGGACGCCTTCGACGCCTTCGTCGTCGGGCTGCTGCAGCGCGACCTGGCCGAGGCCGACCTCGGCCACGACTCGGCCATCAAGGCGGGACTGTGGGCCATCTCGGCGGCCCGCATGCACGTCGGTCTGGCCTGCACCTTTGACGATGTCGACGCCCACGGCGAGCAGGACCTGCAGCGGCTGATGCGCTGGGGTGGGATGCTCGGCTCCGGCCCGCCCGCCTTCCGCAACGAGCAGCTGCTGGCGCTGCACGAGGCGGGCCTGGTCCACTTCGTCGGGCCCCGGACCCAGGTCAGGCTCGGCGAGCAGGGCTTCGAGATGTGGTCACCGCAGGTCCCCGACTCGACGGTGACGTCCAATGCCCTGGTGGACGCCTGGATGCGCAGCCCGCATGCGACCCGCAGCGCCGACCCCCTGGTCAGCGGACTGCTGGACGCCGGACTGGCGCGTCCACTGTCACGACCAGACGGCTCCGGCAGGCGGGTCCATGGCGGCTCGTTCGACGTGCTGCCCGCCACCGGGGAACTCATCGGCGCCACAGGGGACCCCGTGCCGGGACTGTTCATGGTCGGCATTCCGGTCGATGGGGCCCGCCGGGACACCATCCAGGCACCGGTGCCGGGCATTGACTCCAGCACCCTGCGCGAGGCCGGGGCAGTGGCGGCCCGCCTGCTCGACCTGCTCCTCGTCCAGGAAGCACAGGACCTGGAGAAGGCCTCATGAGCGCACCCCCGGTGGCGGTGGTCACCGGCGCCGGTGGCGGCATGGGCCGGGCCATCGTGCTCGACCTGGCAGCCACCCACCAGGTGCATGCCCTGGCCCGACGCGCCGACTCGGTCGCCGACCTGCCGGCGCACGTCCGGGTGCACCTGGGCGACCTGCGCGACCCGGCGCACCTCGACCGGGTGGTCGAGGCCGTCGGACAGGTCGACGTGCTGATCAATGCCGCCGCCATCGGGCACCCGTTGGGCGTGGCCGAGGCCACCGCTGAGCAGTGGCACGACCAGTTGACGACCAATGTCATTGCCCCCGCCGAACTCACCCGCCGGCTGCTGCCCGGACTGCGGGCCCGGCAGGGGACCGTCATTTTCATCGGGTCCGGTGCCGGCACCCGACCGGTGCCGGGTAGTGCCGTCTACACCGCCAGCAAGCATGCCCTGCGCGGGCTGGCCGACGTGCTGCGCATTGACGAGGCGCCGCACCGGGTGCGGGTCGCGACCGTGGCACCCGGCCAGACCGACACCCCCATGCTGCAGGCGAGCATGAGCGCCGGTGGTCAGCCGTACACCCCCGAGCGCTACATCAGCCCCGCCTCGGTGGCCGCGGCCGTGCGCTACGTGGTCGACGCCCCACCCGACGTGCAGATCACCGACGTCGCGGTCCGTCCCCGGGTCGAGATCAGTCGACTCTGAGGTCCTCGGACGCGCGGGCCACCGCCACCGCCCGCCCGACCAAGTCGCGCACCTCGGCGCGGATGTCGGATGGCAAGGCGTCCACCTCGAACCAGGCGACGTCGTGGGATTCGTTCGAGGTCACCGGGACGGCGTCGCCCGGCACCGTGGTCACCCAGCGCAGGTCCAGGTGTTCGGCGCAGGCACCGAACCCTGCGCCGAGACGGTGGGCATCCAACTCGACGGGCACCAACTGGCGGGTGAGCGCGATGCCGGACTCCTCGGTGCCCTCACGCCGGGCCGCGGCCTCGATCGAGGCGTCACCGGCCTCGAGATGACCGCCGAACTGCAGCCACGCACCGGCCTTGCGATGGTGGGTGAGGAGCACCCGTTCGAGCCGGTCGTCGAGCACCACGACCGCGGCGGTGAAGTGAGCGGGCAACTCGCCCTTGCGCAGGGCCCCCACCCCGTCGCGTGCGGCCACGTGCCGGTACCGCTCGAGCAGCGCGACCTGTCCCGGCTCGGACGTCGGCCACCCGCGAAGCAGACCGTGCACGTCGTCCAGCAGCCCCGGCCAGGTCACGCCCGGGCCCCGTCCGGGTCGGCGACGTCGCAGACCAGGGCCAGCGCCTCGTCGACGGTGTCCACCAGGTGCACGACGGCCCCCATCGGGCGGCCGTGGCCCAGGGCCTGCAGCAGCGGATGGACCGGCAGCGTCCGGGTCCAGTGCTCCCGGCCCACCAGCACCATGGGTGCGGGCGGGGTGCCCGGCGGCAGGTAGTAGTTGCCGGTGGCGAACTGGAAGACCTCCTGCACGGTGCCTGCGGCGCCCGGCAGGTAGATGACACCACCGCGGCAGCGTTGCAGCAGCACGTCCTCGCGGATCGCGTTGGAGAAGTACTTGGCGATGTGGGTGGCGAAGACATTCGGCGGTTCATGGCCGTAGAACCAGGTGGGGATGCCGACCGAGGTGCCCGGCGCCGACCAGCCCCGCAGCACCTCGACGGCTCGTCGTGCCCACGCCGTGATCCCCGGACCGCCCTGCTCGACAGGGGCGAAGCCGGGAACCTCCGCGAGCAGGTCGATGGCCTGACCCAGGGCTTCGGCGTTGACGGCGTCACCGGGGGCGGTGAGTCGCGCCCCCAGGTTCGCGGCCTCCATCGCTCCGGGACCGCCTCCGGTCAGCACCATCCGGCCGTGATGCGCCAACAGGGCCCCGAGTCGGGCGGCCTCGCGATAGGTCTGGCCGCCGCGCTGGGCGGCATGGCCCCCCATGATGCCGACGCAGTGGTCGGCGGGGACCCCTGCCAGCAGTTCGTCGAGGGCGTCACTGACCCCGTGGTCGTGCAGGGACTGGGCCAGGGTGCCGGCCAGGCTGCTGGCGGCCGGTGACTGGAACCAGGCGTAGACCTGCGCGTCCGGGGTCGCGGCGTAGCCGTGGTCGAGTCCCGCGTACAGCTCGGCGCCGACGTGCATGCCATTGCGGTAGGCGTCGAAGGGCAGGTCGGGCAGCTTCGGGAAGATCAGCGCGCCGCGGTCCAGCAGGCTGTCGACGTCCGGTTCGGTGAGGACGCAGCCCAGGAAGATGACGCCGGAGACCTGGGCTCGCCGCAGCGCCGGGCCGCGATCGGTCAGGTCCAACGACTGCACCGAGACACCCGACTGGGCGCCCGGCCGCAAGTACTGGTGCGGGGTCGGGGACTGGTCGGCGGCCCAGGCATCGAAGGCGTCAAGGGTGTCGATCTCGAGGTGCACCCGGCAGAGCTTACGGTGCGCTGACCCTCGCCGAGGCCGGTCGCCCGCGATGCATCGCGAAGGCCGCCAGCACGCCGCCGACCAGACCGCCCAGGTGGCCCTGCCAGGACACGCCGCTGTCGGCCGGCAGCACGCCCAGCAGGATGCCGCCGTAGAGCAGCCCCACCACGATGCTGACCACGATCTGCTTCACCTGCCCGGTGATGAAGCCACGCACCAACAGGTACCCGAACCAACCGAAGATGATGCCGCTGGCGCCCAGCGTCAACGAGTTCGCAGGGGCGAGCAACCACACCGTCAGTCCGCCGACGAGGACCGCCCCGGCGGTGGCACCCAGCCATTCGCGCCAGCTCGACGAGAGCACGAAGAAGCCGAGCACGAAGAACGGGATGGTGTTGCTGATCAGGTGGTCCCAGCCCACATGCAGCCACGGTGCGGTGAAGATCGACCAGATGTTGTCGAGGTCACGGGGACGAATGCCCAGCAGGTCCAGGGTGCCGCGCAGCAGGGTGTCGATCGCCTCCAGCACCCACATCACGGCGACCAGCACACCGTTGACGATGGCAGCCTGGGCCATCTGCGACTTCTGCCGCAGGGACGTCGAAGAGCGAGGAGCAACAGTCACCCTCCCAGTGTGCCAAGAGCACCAAGAAGCACGCACAAAGACCCCGTGCCACACTTGACCCGTGGCAGACCAGCGCAGCGTCATCATCCTCGGCAGCACCGGCAGCATCGGCACACAGGCCGTCGACGTCATCTCGACTCGTCGTGACCAGTTCCGGGTGAGCGGTCTCGCAGCCGGCGGCTCCGACATCCCGACGCTGGCCGCCCAGATCCTGGAGCTGTCCCCGGACGTGGTGGCCCTGGCCCGTCCCACCGTCGTCCAGGACCTGCAGCTCGCCCTCTACGCCGAGGCCAGCAAGCGGGGCTGGAACAAGGGTGACCTGAGGTTGCCGCGGATCATCGCCGGCCCGCGGGCCGCCACCGAACTGGCCGGGATGCCCGCCGACGTCGTCCTCAACGGCATCACTGGTTCGGCCGGACTGCTGCCCACCCTGGCCACCCTGGCGGCGGGCACCACCCTGGCGCTGGCCAACAAGGAGTCCCTGGTCATCGGTGGACGCCTGGTCACCCAGGCCGCGGCCCCCGACCAGATCGTCGCCGTCGACTCCGAACACTCCGCCTTCGCCCAGGCCCTGCGCTCCGGCCGCCAGGACGAGGTGCGCCGACTCATCCTGACCGCGTCGGGTGGCCCGTTCCGCGGCAGGCGCCGCGACGAACTGGGCGCGGTCACCCCCGAGCAGGCGATGGCGCACCCGACCTGGGCGATGGGCAGGGTGATCACCATCAACTCCTCCACCCTGGTCAACAAGGGTCTGGAACTGCTCGAGGCCGGGCTGCTCTACGACGTGCCGCTCGATGACGTGGTGGCCGTGGTGCACCCGCAGTCGATCGTCCACTCCATGGTCGAGTTCCATGACGGGTCGACCATCGCACAGGTCTCACCGCCGGACATGCGGCTGCCGATCGCGCTGAGCCTGACCTGGCCCGACCGGATGGCCGGCGCCGCGACACCCAACGACTGGACCCGGGCGGCGTCCTGGACCTTTGAACCGCTGGACAACGAGGCGTTTCCCGCCGTCGACCTCGCCCGCCATTGCGGCATGCTCGGCGGCAGCGCACCGGCGGTCTTCAATGCCGCCAACGAGGAGTGCGTCGACGCCTTCTGCCAGGGCCGGCTCAGCTTCCTCGGCATCGTCGACACGGTCGCCCAGGTCGTCGAGGACCACGTCAACGGCCTCGGCGACGGACACCTCACCGACGACCAGTTGAGCGTCGAGGGCGTGCTCGCCGCCGACGCGTGGGCACGCGCCCGAGCACGTGAGCGGATCACCCGGGACGAGGGCGCAGCATGAGCGTGGTCATCATCGTGGCCTCGGCGCTGCTGTTCTTCGCGCTGATCATGGCCTCGATCGCGCTGCACGAGGTGGGGCACATGGTGCCCGCGAAACTGTTCGGGGTGAAGGTCACCCAGTACTTCGTCGGCTTCGGCAAGACCATGTGGTCACGCCGCCGCGGTGAGACCGAGTACGGGCTCAAGGCGATCCCGCTGGGCGGCTACGTCAAGCTCGTCGGCATGTACCCGCCCGCCAGGGCGCACCAGGGCAAGGTCGGCGCCGTCACTCGGCTGGCCGACAGCGCCCGCGAGGCCGAGTACCTCGACATCACCCCCGCCGACGATGGGCGGCTGTTCCACCAGAAGAAGACCTGGCAGAAGCTGGTCATCATGTTCGGCGGGCCGTTCATGAACATCCTGCTGGCGTTCCTGATCATTGGCACCGTCAACGGCGTCCACGGCCAGTACCGGCCGCAGCTGGTGGTCTCCACCGTCAGTGAGTGCGTCGTCCCGGCCAGCCGCAGCGACCGCACCTGCCAGGCCGGCGACCCCGCCGCCCCCGCCGCCCGGATGGGCCTGCGGGCCGGCGACCGCATCGTGTCGTTCAATGGCGTCACGCCGTCGACCTGGAACCAGTTCACCGAGCTGATCCGTGACAACCGGGACCGGCCCGCCACCGTCGTGGTCGAACGCGACGGCCAGCAGCTGACCCTGCCGACCACGCCCACCATGATCACCGGGGTCAGCGACAGGCTGAACCCGTCGCGCACCCTCGAGGCCGGCTTCCTGGGCGTCGGGCCCACCTACGAACGACAGACCACCGGGCCGATCGGCACCAGCCAGGACATCTGGCTGATGACCAAACAGTCGGTGGTCGGCCTGCTGAACTTCCCCGCCAAGGTGTGGAACGTGGCCGCCGACGTGGTCACCGGCCAGCCCCGCGACATCAACGGGCCCATGTCGATCGTCGGCGCCAGCCGCACCGCCGGCGAGATCACCGTCGAGGAGTCGATACCGGTCAACGACCGGGTCGCCAGCTGGTTCATGATGCTCGGCTCGGTGAACCTCTTCGTGGCGCTGCTCAACCTGGTGCCGCTGATGCCGCTGGACGGCGGCCACATGGCCGGAGCCATCTGGGAGGGGCTGCGCCGCTGGTGGGCCAGGCTGCGTGGCCGAGCCGACCCCGGCCACGTCGACACCGCCAAGATGTTGCCGGTCGCCTACCTGGTGGGAGGCTTTCTGGTGCTCGCCGGGGGAGTGCTGATCATCGCCGACATCGTCAGCCCCATCCAGCTTTTCTAGAGAGCTTTTCTGACGATCCGGACCGGGCAATCCGGCCCCGTTCCAGACAGCGGCCACCGGTGTCGTCCATAATCCGTGGAACCCCCGGCGAAGTCTGGGTGAATGGTCGGTGACACAGGGCATTGGGGCCCGCACCGGCCCTAGCCTCATGGTGTCGGGTGGCGCTTTCCCTGCTGTGCCCGAATCCCCTGTTCGACACCAGAAGGATGTCCCCATGTCAGTTCCCCTGAGCCGCCTGCGGGCGGTGACCGCCACCGCTGTTGCGGCTGCGCTGGTCGCCGCCGGGCTCGTGGCCACCACCACGTCCGCCTCCGCGGCCGCCGGCCACCTGCTCATCAACGAGGTCTATGCCCGGGGTGGTTCCGCCACCCAGCCCTACACCCACAAGTACGTCGAGCTGTACAACCCCACCTCGGCCACGATCAACCTGGGCGGGCTCAGCCTGCAGTACCGCTCGGCCACCGGCACGGCGGACGCCAACACCGCCGTCGCCCTGGACAACGTCGACCTCGCCCCCGGAGCCTTCTTCGTCCTGCAGGGCGGCAGCAACGGCAGCAATGGTGCTGCGCTGCCCACCGACAAGGTCAACCAGGTGGCCGCCGGCTTCAACCCCGGTGGTGCCAACGGCACCGTCTTCCTTGCCACTTCGGCGACCGCCATCAACCCGGACACCGCCCCTGGGCAGGTCATCGACAAGCTGGGCTTCGGCACCTCCAACTCCCCTGAGGGAACCGCCGCGACCTACACCGGCGGCAACAGCGACGCCGGCTCGCTGAACCGGCTGAGCGACAACGACACCAACAACAACGCCACCGACTTCGTCTTCAAGACCTCACCCACCCCCGGCACCATCAACACCGACCAGGTGCTGGGCAATGCCACCGGCACGCCCACCACCCCGGTGGAGACGCCGACCACCCCGACCACCCCCGGCACCATCACCCCGATCGCCGAGATCCAGGGCACCGGGGCCGCCACCGCCGGCGGCACCGTCACCACCAGGGGCGTCGTCACGGCCACCTACCCGTCCGGGGGTTTCAACGGCTTCTACCTGCAGACCCCCGGCTCGGGTGGCACTGCCAAGACCGCCGGTACCGACGCCTCGGACGGCATCTTCGTCTTCACCGGTGCCGCCCCCAGCGTCAGCATCGGGGCCTGCGTCGTCGTCACCGGCACCGCCACCGAGTACTTCACCCTGACCCAGATCACCGGCCCCACGATCAGCCCGGCCACCGAGGCCTGCGACCCGGTGGTGCCGACCGAACTGGCCACCCTGCCGGTCACCGACGCCGACAAGGAGGTCTACGAGGGCATGCTGGTGCTGCCCAAGGGCCCCTACACCATCACCAACAACTACGCCCTGAACCAGTACGGCCAGCTCGGGCTGGCCCAGGGCACCGAGCCGCTGAAGCAGGCCACCGACGTGGTGCCCTACCAGCAGGCCCCCGCCTACGAGGCCGAGCAGGTCAAGCGGGCCATCACCCTGGACGACGGCTCCTCGTGGGACTACCTGCGCAACGCCACGGCCCAGAACTCGCCGCTGCCGTACCTGTCGGCCGCGACCCCGATGCGCACCAACTCGCAGGTCACCTTCACCAAGCCGGTCATCCTGGACTACCGCTTCCAGTGGAACTTCCAGCCGACCGGACAGGTGGTCGGCGCCACCGCCGACTTCATCACCAGCGAGAACGACCGTCCGTCCACCGTGCCTGCCGTCGGCGGCGACATCCAGATCGCCAACTTCAACGTGCTGAACTACTTCACCAGCCTGGGCCAGGACGAGGCCGGCTGCCGCGCCTACACCGACCGTGAGGGCAACCCGGTGGGGGCCAACAACTGCCAGGTCCGTGGCGCCTACAGCCCCGAGGCGTTCGCCGACCAGCAGGCCAAGATCGTGGCTGCCATCAATGGCATGGACGCCGAGGTCGTCGGGCTGATGGAGATCGAGAACTCGGCCAACTTCGGCCACCCCCGCGACTACACCCTCTCGAAGCTCGTCGACGCCCTGAACGCCGACGACCCGACCAAGGGATGGGCCTACGTGCCGACCAACGCCGGCCAGGTGCCCTCCAACGAGGACAACATTCGGCTGGCGTTCATCTACCGGGCCGCCGAGGTCACCCCCGTCGACGGCTCGCTGATCCTGCAGGACCCGGCCTTCGCCAATGCCCGCCAGCCGCTGGCCCAGAAGTTCTCCGTCAACGGCTCCGACGTCGAGTTCGTGGTGATCACCAACCACTTCAAGTCGAAGGGTTCCGGTGACGACGACGGCACCGGCCAGGGCAATGCCAACCAGTCCCGCAAGGAGCAGGCCACCGCCCTGGCTGCCTGGGCCGACAGCGTGTTCGCCAACCAGGCCGTCTTCCTGACCGGCGACTTCAACGCCTACACCATGGAAGAGCCCATGCAGATCCTCTACGAGGCTGGCTACGCCAACGTCATCACCGACTGGCAGGCGACCTACCAGTTCAGTGGACGTCTGGGCTCGCTCGACCACATCCTCGCCAACGACGCCGCCCGGGCGCTCATCAGCGATGCCGCGGTGTGGGAGATCAACGGTGATGAGTCCATCGCCTTCCAGTACTCGCGTCGCAACTACAACATCACCGATTTCCATGCCGACGACGAGTTCGCCTCCTCCGACCACGACCCGGTGGTCGTCGGCATCACGGCCCCGGACACCACCCCGCTGCCGACCTACCCGGCCTCGGGCGTCTTCGGCGACCACGACGGTGACGGCGTCGCCGACATCTACGTGATCACCGCCTCGGGCACCCTGGAGCTGTGGAAGGGTTCGGCGACCTCGGCGAGCCTGCTCGGCACCCGCGGCAAGGGCCTGGCCAACGTGGTGGCCATCGCCCAGATCGGCGACTGGAACGGCGACAGGCGCTCCGACGCCCTGGTCCGTCCTGCCGACGGCAACCTGTGGCTCTACACCTCGGACGCCTCCGGCGCGCTGGTGGCGTACAAGCAGGTCGGGCAGAACTGGCAGGGGATGGACATCATCACCTACGTCGGCTCCCTCGACGGCTCCAGCGCCAGGTACGTGGTGGCCCGCAACAAGGACAACCACCGCCTCTACCGCTACACCCTCACCACCAACGGTCTGACCCGCGCCGCCATCATCGGCCAGAACTGGGACTCGATGAGTCACCTGTTCTCGGTGGGCGACTTCAACGGTGACGGACTGGCCGACCTGATGGGCATCCGCGCCTCCGACGCCACCCTGTGGCTCTACCTCGGGCAGCGCGACGGCCGGATCGGCTACGCCCGCCAGGTGGGTCGCCACTGGGACGGCTTCAAGGCCGCCTTCTCACCCGGCGACCTGAACAAGGACGGTCGCTTCGACCTGGTCGGGGTCGACGGCTCCGGCCGGATGTGGGGCTACCTCAACAATGGCAACGGGGGCTGGACCTACCAGCGCCAACTGGCTGACGGCTTTGCCACCGACAAGCTGTTCGCCTGACCCCAGCAACTGAGCGACGCCCGCGTCGCCCACGTCGGCCCCGCCACTTCTGTGGCGGGGTCGTCGTGCTAGTAGGGTGGAGCCATGAGCATTGATCTCGGCATGCCCGCGCGCCCGGCTCCAGTACTGGCCCCCCGTCGCAGGACTCGCCAGATCAAGGTTGGCAAGGTGATGGTGGGCGGGGACGCACCGGTGTCGGTGCAGTCGATGACCACCACCAAGACCACCGACATCAACGCCACCCTGCAGCAGATCGCCGAGCTCACCGCCTCGGGCTGCGACATCGTGCGGGTCGCGGTGCCCAGCCAGGACGACGCGGACACCTTGCCGATCATCGCCAAGAAGTCGCAGATCCCGGTGATCGCCGACATCCACTTCCAGCCGCGCTACGTGTTCGCCGCCATTGAGGCCGGCTGCGCGGCCGTCCGGGTGAACCCCGGCAACATCAAGCAGTTCGACGACAAGATCGCCGACATCGCCAAGGCCGCCGCCGACGCCGGCGTCTCGATCCGCATCGGCGTCAATGCCGGCTCCCTCGACAAGCGTCTGCTCGCCAAGTACGGCGCCCCCACCCCGGCGGCGCTGGTCGAGTCCGCGCTGTGGGAGGCCAGCCTGTTCGAGGACGTCGGCTTCGGCGACTTCAAGATCTCGGTCAAGCACCACGACCCGGTCGTCATGGTGCAGGCCTACGAAGAGCTCGCCAGCAAGTGCGACTACCCGCTGCACCTGGGCGTCACCGAGGCCGGCCCGGCCTTCCAGGGCACCATCAAGAGCGCCGTGGCCTTCGGGGCGCTGCTGTCCCAGGGCATCGGGGACACCATCCGGGTCTCACTGTCGGCCCCGCCCGTCGAAGAGGTCAAGGTCGGCATCAAGATCCTGGAGTCGCTCAACCTGCGCCCCCGCCACCTCGAAATCGTGTCCTGCCCCAGCTGCGGGCGCGCCCAAGTCGACGTCTACACCCTGGCCGAACAGGTCACCAAGGGTCTGGAGGGCATGACCGTCCCGCTGCGCGTGGCCGTCATGGGCTGCGTCGTCAACGGCCCGGGCGAGGCACGCGAGGCCGACCTGGGCGTGGCCAGCGGCAACGGCAAGGGCCAGATCTTCGTCAAGGGCGAGGTCATCAAGACCGTGCCCGAGGCCGAGATCGTCGAGACCCTGATCGCCGAGGCCAACCGGTTGGCAGCAGACATGCCCGAGGTGGGCGCACCCGACGTGACGGTCGGCTGACATGCGCACCCGGGTTCGGGTGCTCGGCAGACCCGACATGGAACAGGCGATGGCCCTGCTCAATGCCAACCCGATCGAGAACCTCTTCGTGCTGGCCCGGGTCGGCGCCTTCGGCCTGGAGCGGCTGGTGCTGGGCTGCGAGGTGCTCGGACTGGAGCGTGACGGCGAACTCGTCTCGCTGTGCCACGCCGGCTCCAACGTCGTGCCCGTCAGCGCCGACCAGGAGGCGACGCGGCTGTTCGCCGAGAAACTCGGCCCCCACCGGGTCGCCTCGTCCATCATGGGTCCCGCCGCCCAGGTCCGCTGGCTGTGGGAGGCGCTCAGCGCCCGCGGCGGCAGCTGGGCCCGGGTGCGCGAGGTGCGCGCCCGCCAACCGCTGATGGCCATCCGCGGCGAACCCCTGGTCGAGGGCGACCCCCGGGTCCGGACCATCACCATGGCCGACTTCGGCGCCTACTTCGAGGCCGCGGTGGCGATGTACACCGAGGAGGTCGGGGTCTCACCGCTGGAGGCCTCCGGCTCCTATCGTCGGTACGTGACCGAACTGGTCACCAGCGGACGCGCCTTCGGCATCGTCGAGGACGGCAAGGTGTTGTTCAAGGCGGACGTGGGCGCGGTCTTCGGGCCGTTCTGCCAGATCCAGGGGGTGTGGCTGGCACCCGAGTTGCGCGGGAAGCGGGCCTCGGTCCCTGCCATGGCGGCAGTGGTGCGGCTGGTGCGGCCCCGGTACCCGATCCAGTCGCTCTACGTCAACGACTTCAACACCCGCGCCCGGCGCCTGTACCAGACCGTCGGCTTCGACACCGTGGGCGAGTTCGCCACCGTCCTGTACTGAGCCAGCGGCCCTGTACTGAGCCGGCCGGCACCGCAGGGGTGTGCCCGACCGGCGGGACCGCACCAGTGGCTGCAACCGGGACCGACGAGTGGCACGCTGTGCCCATGAGTGACGTGACGAGACCGAGTGACGAGACGGCACCGACCCCCCGGGTGCGCACTGTCCAGGTGACCTTTGACTGCGCCGACCCCGACCTGCTGGCCCAGTTCTGGTGCGTGGCACTGGGCTACGAGATGGACCCCCCGCCGCCCGGCTTCGACTCCTGGGACACGTTCCTGGTGGCGCGGCACGTCCCCGAGGACATGTGGAATGCGCGCAGCGCCTGCTCCGACCCCACCGGGGTCGGGCCGCGCCTGTTCTTCCAGCGGGTGCCGGAGGGCAAGCACTTCAAGAACCGGGTGCACCTGGACGTGCGCGCCGCTCCGGGTCTGCGCGGGGACGAGCGGATGGCGGCGCTGCGGGCCGAGGCCGACCGGCTCGAGGCCGAGGGCGCGTTCCTGGTGGGCGTGATGCCGGCGGAGATGGGCAGTGAGGCCTTCATCGTGATGACCGACCCCGAGGGCAACGAGTTCTGCCTGGACTGAGCAGGGACACCGGTTCGATAGGGTGACCCATGCCCACCCGGCTACGTTGAAAGGCACCACTCGTGATCACGCGGATGTCGTCCCTGTTCGTGCGCACCCTGCGCGAGGATCCTGCCGATGCCGAGGTGCCCAGCCACCGCTGGCTGGTGCGCGCCGGTTACATCCGACGCGCCGCCCCTGGCATCTACTCGTGGCTGCCGCTGGGCCTGAGGGTGCTGCACAAGATCGAGACCATCGTGCGTGAGGAAATGGTCGCCATGGGGGCCCAGGAGGTCGCCTTCCCGGCCCTGCTTCCCCGCGAACCCTACGAGCAGACCAACCGGTGGACCGAGTACGGAGACAACCTGTTCACCCTGAAGGACCGCCGCGGCAACGACCTGCTGCTGGGCCCGACCCACGAAGAAATGTTCACCCTGCTCGTCAAGGACCTGTACCGCTCCTACAAGGACCTGCCGCTGAGCCTGTTCCAGATCCAGACCAAGTACCGCGACGAGGCCCGTCCCCGGGCAGGACTGCTGCGTGGCCGCGAGTTCGTGATGAAGGACTCCTACTCCTTCGACGTCGACGACGCCGGCCTGGAGGCCAGCTACCTGGCCCACCGCGACGCCTACATCCGCATCTTTGACCGGCTGGGCTTCGACTACGTCATCGTCCGCGCCGACGCCGGCGCCATGGGCGGGTCGGCATCGGAGGAGTTCCTGGCGGTCGCCGACAACGGTGAGGACACCTTCGTCCGATCGCCGGGCGGCTACGCCGCCAATGTGGAGGCCGTCCAGACCCCGGTGCCGGACGCGGTGCCGATCGACGGCCAGCCCGCCGCGCACGTCGAGGACACCCCCGACGCCACCACCATCGACGCCCTGGTCGCGCTCAGCAACCAGCGCTACCCGCGCCCCGAGCAGCCCTGGTCGGCCGCCGACACCCTCAAGAACGTGGTCTTCACGCTGCGCCACCTGGACGGCAGCACCGAGGCCCTGGTGATCGGGCTGCCGGGTGATCGTGAGGTCGACGCCAAGCGCCTCGAGGTCGCCGTCGCCCCCGCCGAGGCGCTGCCGTTCACCGACGACGACTTCGCCGCCCACCCGGCGCTGGTCAAGGGCTACATCGGGCCGGTCGACGCGGACGGCGCCGTGCTCGGCGCCTCAGGCACCAGCAAGGTCCGCTACCTGCTCGACCCGCGCGTGGTCGAGGGCACCCGCTGGATCACCGGCGCCAACGTCGAGGGCCGCCACGTCTACGACCTGGTCGCCGGCCGCGACTTCACCGCCGACGGCGTCATTGACGTCGCCGAGGTGCGCGAGGGAGACCCGGCCCCCGACGGTTCGGGACCGATGACCCTGGCCCGCGGCATTGAAATGGGCCACATCTTCCAGCTCGGCCGCAAGTATGCCGACGCCCTGGGCCTGCAGGTACTCGACCAGAACGGCAAGCTGGTCACCGTCACCATGGGCTCCTACGGGGTCGGGGTCTCCCGCGCCGTGGCCGCCATTGCCGAGGGCACCGCGGACGACAAGGGGCTGGCCTGGCCCCGCGAGGTCGCCCCCTTCGACGTGGTGGTGCTGGCCACCGGCAAGGGTGAGGAGATCGCTGCCGCCGCCGAGAAGCTCGCCGCCGACCTGGATGCGCGCGGCGTGGCCGTGCTGCTGGATGACCGCAAGGCCTCGCCCGGGGTGAAGTTCGCCGACGCCGAAGTGCTGGGCATGCCCACCAGCGTGGTGGTCGGCCGCGGACTGGCCGAGGGCACCCTCGAGATCAAGGACCGGGCGACCGGGGTGGCGCGCAGCGTCCCCGTCGAGGCAGCCGTCGACGAGGTGCTCGCCGAGATCGGACGCTGAGGGTGGACCTGGCCTGGCAGGTCATCACCTTCCTGGTGGTGGCCGCGCTGGTGGCTGGCTGGGTGGACGCGGTCGTCGGCGGCGGGGGGCTGATCCAGCTGCCCTCCCTGCTGATCGGGCTGCCCGAGGCCACGGTTCCGACGATCAGTGGCACGAACAAGATCTCATCGTTCGCCGGCACCCTGATGGCCACCGGGGTCTACCTGCGCAAGGTCAAGGTGAACTGGGCGCTGGCGTTGCCGCTGGTGGGGTCGGCCTACGTCGGCTCGACCATCGGGGCCGGGTTGGTGACCCTGATGCCGCGCGAGGCCTTCACCCCGATCGTGCTGGTGGCCCTGGTCGCGGTGGGCACCTACACGGTCCGCAGGAAGCAGATGGGTCTGGAGCACCAGCCGCGGCACTCCGGCGCGAAGATGGTGGCCCTGCTGGTGGCCATCGGCATCGTGGTGGGCGTCTACGACGGATTCCTGGGGCCCGGCACCGGCAGCTTCTTCGTCATCGGGATGGTGGCACTGCTCGGCTACGGCTTCCTGCAGGCCTCGGCGATGGCGAAGCTGGCCAACCTCACCACGAACCTGGCCGCCATCATCGTGCTGCGCCACGACATTGACTGGACGATCGGGCTGGCGATGGCCGCGGCCAACCTGACCGGCGGCTTCCTCGGGGCGCAGATGGCGGTGCGGTTCGGCAATGCGTTCGTCCGCAAGGTCTTCCTGGTCGTGATCGCCATCCTGGTGGTGCGCCTGGGCTGGGACACCCTCACCATCCTGGTCTGAGGGTCCGCCGCCGTCCGGGGTCAGACCGAGCCGGGTCACGCCCAGCCAGGGAAGAAGGTGGTTGCCGCCCCCCGCGACGCCACCACCCTGCCCTGGCCCACCATGTCGGTGATCGCCTGCACCCGGCGCGACGGGGCACTGGCCCCGATCACCGGCGCCGCGGCGGTGAACACCTGGTGCTCGACCAGCGTCCAGGTGCCGGCGACGTCGGAGACGGTGACCGACGGCCCCGGCAGGTCGTAGCCCGGCAGCGGCCCCACCGGGTCACCGCCCAGGCTGCGGACCAGCGCCTGCTGGGCGGTCACCAGGGTGCGCACCTGGGCCAGCCGGTTCCGGTACGGGGTGCGGGCCTCACCCTCGTTGACGCCGATGCCGACCTCCAACAACTGGGCCAGCGAGTGCAGGTGGGCCAGTACCACATTGCGTGCCGCGACCTCGCTGCCGATGGCCACTTCGCCAGGTGGCGGCCCGGCGACCGGCGCCGGGCCCCCCGGCGCCTCGTGCAGGGCGGTGGCCACGGCCATCGACCCCCACAGCATCGCCAGCGCGGGTGTCGCCGCGTCCCGCGACCTGGTCGCGTGGGCGGCGGCGAGCGCGGCGGCGGCCTGCTGGAAGCCGGCTGGCCCCGCTGTCGCGACGGGTGTGGAGGCGGGCGTTGCCCGGGGGGTGAACCACGGGGCCGGGCTCGTCCGGCCGGCCAGCGGATGACGCGCGCTGATCACGGCCAGGTGGGCGGACAGCATGGTGGTGACGCCCTGGAGCCACGGCGCCCCGACACTGGTCGGCAGCCCTGCGGCCAAGCGCTGCACGGCGGCCACCTCATCGGCCGCCCGCACGAACGCCGGGTCGGGGGAGGGCACCGGCGGGGGAGTGCCACCGGCGGTCCCGTGCACCACCGGGTCGGTCAGCCGGGTGCAACCGGCCAGCACCGCACCGGCGGGTGCCGCGACGAGCAGGCCCAGCAGGTGGCGCCGGTTCAGGCGCGTCATCGACATGACCCCGAGCCTAGCGAGTGGGCGCCGACCGGCAGTCCCGAGGCGCTCTGCGCGGCTATGCTTGGTCATTCACAACTGCACAACAACACAACACACAAACGAATGAAGGGCACCCGACTGTGATGAAGGAAGACGCCATCCGGGCGCTGCTGGAGCCCCTGCTCGACGCCGCGGGGCTGGAACTGGACAACCTGTCCATCATCGCGGCCGGTCGCCGCTCCGTGCTGCGCATCGCCGTCGACGGTGAGGGCCCCAAGGGCCGAGGGCCGCTGCTCGACGACATTGCCCGCGCGACCCGCGCCATCTCCGAGGCCCTGGACGAGTCCCCGGCCGTCGGCAACAACCCCTACACCCTCGAGGTGTCCAGCCGCGGCACCAGCACCCCGCTGACCGAACTGAAGCACTTCCGTCGCAACCGGGGACGCCTGGTCAAGCTGGTCCTGGTCGACGGCGAGTCGCTGACGGCCCGGATCAAGAGCGTCACCGACGCCACCATCACCGTCGAGTTCACCCCCGAGCAGACCAAGCAGGTCAAGCACCCCAAGCCGGAGCTGCGCGAGCTGGGCCTCGACGACATCACCAAGGCGGTCATCCAGGTGGAGCTGAACCGTCCCTTCGACCCCGAGCTGGACGACGACAGCGACGCCGACGACGACAGCGACGCCGACGACGCCGATGCCGCTGACGACGCAGATGACGAGGAGACCCACTGATGGACATCGACCTGAGTGCACTGCGGGCGATCGAGCGGGACAAGGAGATCCCCCTGGACTACCTGGTCCGGGCGATCGAGGACGCCATGCTCAATGCCTACGACAAGACCGAGCACCATGCCGCCGGTGCCCGCGTGGAACTCGACCGCAAGACCGGCAAGGTCAGCGTGCTCGCCCCCGAGCGTGACGAATCGGGCGCGGTCATCGGCTGGTACGACGACACCCCCGCCGACTTCGGACGGGTCGCCGCCGCCACCGCCCGCCAGGTGATCTTCCAGCGGCTGCGCGAGGCCGAGGACGACCAGAAGTACGGCCGCTTCATGGCGTCGGAGGGCGACATCCTGACCGGTGTCATCCAGCAGGACCGCGACCCCCGGGTGGTGCGCGTCGACCTGGGCGAGATCGAGGCGATCATGCCGGCCGCTGAACAGGTGCCCGGTGAGGACTACAGCCACGGCAAGCGTCTGCGCGTCTACGTGGTGGCGGTCCGCAAGGAGCTGAAGGGTCCCCAGGTCACCGTCTCGCGGACCCACCCCGGCCTGGTCCGCAAACTGTTCGCGCTGGAGGTGCCCGAGATCGAGCAGGGCATCGTCGAGATCATGGAGATCGCCCGGGAGGCCGGGCACCGGACCAAGATCGCGGTCCAGTCCAAGCGCCCCGACGTGTCCGCCAAGGGTGCCTGCATCGGCCCGATGGGCCAGCGGGTGCGGGCGGTGATGCACGAACTGAACGAGGAGAAGATCGACATCATCGACTGGTCGGACGACCCGGCCGAGTTCGTCGGCCAGGCCCTGTCCCCGGCCAAGGTGTCCAGCGTGACCGTGGTCGACCCGGCCGCCCGGGCGGCCCGGGTGGTCGTCCCCGACTACCAGCTGTCGCTGGCCATCGGTCGTGAGGGCCAGAACGCCCGGCTGGCGGCCCGCCTGACCGGATGGCGCATTGACATCCGCCCCGACACCGAGCCGCAGGACGGCCCCGCCGGGGCGCAGTGACACCCCAGCGCACCTGCGTCGGTTGCCGCGCTGTCGTGGACCAGGCCGAGGTGTCCCGCTTCGTCCTGGCCGAGGGTCGGCTGCTGCCCGACCCCGACCACCGGCAGCCGGGACGCGGGGCCTGGCTGCACCCCCGCGGCGACTGCCTGGAGCTGGCGATCAAGCGCGGCGGGTTCGCCCGAAGCTTCCGCCGCAGCGTCGATGCGAGTGTCCTGCAGGACTCCCATTGGCCGGATGGGGCCCCGGGGCGCTAAACTGACCGATGCATCCGAGTTTCTTTGTGCTCGGAGCTTTCCGACCTCGTCGCCGCCAGGCGACGTGAACCAGAAGGTGGGCTCACGCTCATGACCACTCGATGAGTACCCAGCAATGAGCAAGAACAACAACTAACTGGTTCGGTGACCCAAAGACCCGGACCTGAAGGAGAGTAGTGGCCAAGGTCCGCGTCTACGAGCTCGCGAAAGAGCTCGGACTCGAAAGCAAGGATGTACTGGAGAAGTTGAAGGGCATGGGCGAGTTCGTCCGCTCCGCTTCCTCCACCGTTGAAGCCCCGGTCGTCCGGCGTCTGAAGGACGCCGTGGACACCGAGGGCAAGGGCGCCACTGGCGCCAAGGAATCCTCCTCCACCGACACCAAGCCCAGCCCCAGCCCTGCTGGTGCTGCCCGCCCCGGTGCACCCCGTCCCGGTGCTCGGCCGTCTGCCGCGCCGCGTCCCGGTGCCTCGGTACCGCGTCCCGGTGGCGCCAAGCCCGCTGCAGCGACCCCCGTCGCCGCCGAGCCGGCACCTGTCGCCCAGCCCGAGGCCTCAGCCCCGGTCGCTCCGGTTGCTGATGCCGAACCCGTCGAGGTCGAACGTCCCGCTGCCCCCCAGGGTGCCGGTGACAACCCGACCCCGCCGCGTCCCGGCGCAGCC
Organism: Tessaracoccus sp. SD287; assembly: GCF_017355265.1. Classification (GTDB taxonomy): domain Bacteria; phylum Actinomycetota; class Actinomycetes; order Propionibacteriales; family Propionibacteriaceae; genus Aestuariimicrobium. The sequence goes on along the minus strand of NZ_JADIJQ010000023.1, from coordinate 132 downwards.
CCCCGTCCCGGTGCCGCCTCGGCACCTCGCCCGGGCACCCCGCGCCCGGCCGCCGCACCCCGTCCCGGGGCCGCAGAGGCCCGCGGCACCCAGCAGCAGCGACCGGCGACCGGTGGTCGTCCGGCCCCGCGT
>NZ_JADIJQ010000022.1 GCF_017355265.1 Tessaracoccus sp. SD287 | reverse complement strand
TCGCGCCACCGACACACGGTGGTGGACTGTTCGGTCCCCGACCCGACGTGGGCGTGGCCCGCACCGTCATCGAACCCCCGAAGGGCCCCTCGGTGCCGCTGGCGAAGCTGGCCCCTGAGGCGGCACTGCGGCGCCTGGAACTGACGGTGGTGCGACGCCTGGAGGGCTTCCTGCACGGCGACCACCTGGGCCTGCTGCCCGGCCCCGGCTCCGACACCAACGACGCCCGGGTCTACCAGCCCGGACAGGACGACGTCCGCAAGATGGACTGGGCCGTGACCGCCCGCACCACCGAACCGCACGTGCGTGACACCATGGCCGACCGTGAACTCGAGGTGTGGGCCCTGCTGGACGTCACCCCGTCGATGAACTGGGGCACCGAGGGCATCACCAAGCGTGACCTCGGCATCGCTGCCATCGCCACCATCGGTTTCCTCAGCCAGAAGATGGGCGACCGCTTCGGCGGCATGATCATGCGCCAGGACTCGGTGCGCCGACTGCCGGCCCGGTCGGGACGCACCGCCCTCTACGGGTTGCTGCGCAAGATGCTGGACGAACCGATCGTCCCCGACCACGCTCCCGGTGAGATGACCCTGGAGGCGGGCATCGAGCAGTTGACCCGCACCCAGCGCCGCCGCGGCATGCGGGTGGTCGTCTCCGACTTCCTCACCCCCGGCGACTCCGAACTCGATCCCAACGTCGAACCCGACTGGGAACGGGCCCTGCGCCGCCTGGCCGTGCGCAACCAGGTGCTCGCCATCGAGGTCGTCGACGCCCGTGAGCTTGATTTTCCCGATGTCGGAGAGATGCTTATCAAGGACCCGGAATCGGATTTCTCGCGCTACGTGAACACCTCTGATGCCGCGGCCAGGGCCCGCATGAACGCCGCCAGCATGGCGCAGCGTGAACGCATCAAGGTGGCCCTGCGCCGGGCGGGGGTGGGCCACATCCAGTTGCGCACCGACCAGGACTGGGTCCACGCCATTGCCCGGTTCGTCCTCTCGTACCGGCGCACCGCCAGCATGCTGCACACACCGCCGCAGGGAGTCGCCAAATGATGGTCAACGTAGCGATGATCACCTGGCCCGAGTTCCAGTCACCCGACCGCCTGTGGGTGCTGGCGCTGGTGCCGCTGCTGATCATTGCCTACCTGATCGCCCTGCGGCTGCGCAGCAAGTCGGGCATGCGGTTCACCAACACCGGAATCCTCGGCAAGGTGCTGCCCAAGCAGAGCTCGTGGCGTCGCCACGTGGCCGTGGCCATGACGATCTGCTCGTTGCTGGCGCTATCGCTGGCCTGGGCCCGTCCGATGGGCATCGACAAGGTGCCGCGCGAGCGGGCCACCATCGTGCTGGTCATCGACGTGTCCCTGTCGATGAAGGCCACCGACGTCGCCCCCAACCGGCTCGACGCCGCCAAGAAGGCCGCCATCGAGTTCGTCGGCACACTGCCGGACAGCTACAACGTGGCCGTGGTCGCCCTGTCGGGCAACCCGCAGGTGCGGATGCCCCCCAGCGTCGACCGCGGCGCCATCCAGCGCGCCATCGAGACCCTCGACTACCAGGACTCCACCGCCATCGGTGACGGCATCCAGGCGGCGCTGAACGCCCTCAAGATGGCGCCCACCGGTGAGGGCGAGACGCCCGCCCCCGGCGCGATCGTGATGCTGTCGGACGGCCAGAACACCACCGGCCAGTCGCCGGGACAAATGGCCGAGAAGGCCAAGCAGGCCAAGATCAAGATCTACACGATCGCCTACGGCACCCAGACGGGGTGGGTCGACATCGACGGCAAGCGCGAACGGGTGGCCCCCGACGTCGAACTGCTCAAGAACATTGCCACCCAGACCGACGGCAAGGCCTGGACCGCCGACAGCGCCAAGGAGCTGAGCCAGGTCTACAAGGACGTCCGCGGTGAGGTCGGCTACGAAGAGGTCCGCGTCGAGATCACCGCCCAGTGGGCGTTCTACGCGCTCGCCTTCGCGGTGGTGGCCGCACTGGGTGCGGTGTCGATGGCAGCGAGGTGGCCCTCATGAGCCTGGAGTTCCTGATCCCGTCCCGGCTGTGGTGGCTGCTGGTCGTCCCCGCCATCGGGCTGCTCTACCTGTACCTGAGCTCGCTGCGTCCCCGCTCGCGCAAGCGCCTCACCAACCTCGACCGGGTGCTGCCGCGCGACAAGACCTGGAAGCGGCATCTGGCCGTCGGCATGGCACTGCTGGCGATCGCCGCCCTGGTGGTCGCCTACGCCAAGCCCAAGGACTTCACCGAGGTGCCGCGGGAACGGGCCACCGTCGTGGTCGCCATCGACGTGTCCCGCTCGATGATGGCCGAGGATGTCGCACCCAACCGGATGCAGGCGGCCCAGGCCGCGGCCAAGGAGTTCCTGAAGCTGCTGCCACCCCGGTTCAACGTGGCGCTGGTGGCCTTCTCGGGCACCTCGTCGCTGGTGGTGCCCCCCACCACGGACCGCGGCGCAGTCAGCCGGGCCATCGACAACCTGGAACTGGCGCCCTCGACGGCCATCGGGGACGGCATCTACTCCGGTCTGGACGCGCTGAAGCTGGTGCCGCCCGACCCGCAGGACCCCAACAGCACCGCCCCCGCGGCGATCGTGCTGCTCTCCGACGGCGCCACCAACACCGGACGTCCTTCGGTGCAGGCCGCGCGTGACGCCAAGGCTGCCGGTGTGCCGGTCTACACCATCGCCTACGGCACCGCGACCGGTTACGTCGTGGAGAAGGGCGTGCGCCAGCCGGTGCCGGTGAACCACCGCGAACTCAGCGACGTGGCCAAGGAGTCGGGCGGCAAGAAGCTGTCGGCGGCCAACGACAAGGAGTTGGCCGACGCCTACTCCCAGATCGCGCGTTCCATCGGGTACGAGAAGGTCTACATCGAGGTGACCGAACGCTACGCCGGGTGGGCGCTGCTGTTCGGGATCGCGGCCGCCCTGGCGACGATGTCGCTGGCCGCCCGCTGGCCCTGACCGACCGCCCCGCAGGGTCGTTCAGAGCCAGGTCAGGGCCGGCAGGTCGTCCGGGCTGTCCAACTGCCACAACTCGACGTAGAAGGCGTGCTCGGCCAGCAGCGCCCGCCGCCGCGAGTCCACACCACGGAATCCGTGGCCCTCGCCCTCGAACATCACCATCGCCACCGGCTGGCCGGCATCCTTGACCGCCCGGGCCATCGACTCGGCCTGCGCCGGGGGCACCACCTTGTCCTCGGTGCCCTGCAGGATCAGCATGGGCACCGACAGGGCATCCACGTGGTGGATGGGGGATCGCTCGGTGTAGGTCGCCTCGTCGTCCGGCCAGGCCCCCACCAGCCCGTCCAGATAGCGTGACTCGAACTTGTGGGTGTCGCTGGCCAGCAGGGCCAGGTCGCCAATGCCGTAGCGGCTGACACCGGCGGTGTAGACGTCGGTGGTGACCAGCGACTGAAGCGTGGTGTAGCCGCCGGCGCTGCCACCGGTGATCGCGACCCTGCGTCCGTCCACCCGTCCCCGGGCCACCAGGTCCTCGACGACGGCACGACAGTCGTCCACGTCGACGATGCCCCAGTTGCCCCGCAGCCGGTTGCGGTACTCGCGTCCGAACCCGGTCGAGCCGCCGTAGTTCACGTCGACGACCGCGAACCCGCGGCTGGTCCAGTACTGCACCTTGGACGAGTAGCTCGAGTGACTCATGCCGGTGGGCCCGCCGTGGCTGAGCACGACCAGCGGCGGCAGGTCCCCAGCCGGGGCCTGGATGCCCGGTGCCAGCGGCGGGTAGAACCAGGCCTGCACCTGGCCGTGGGGGCCGTCGGCCGTCAGGCTCTGGGGCACGCTGACCAGGTCTGCGTCGGGAGCCCGGCCGGCGCGGGCCAGGGTGGTGACCTGACCGGTCACCGGGTCCAGGCGCACCACCTCGGGCGGTCGGGTGGTGAACGCCAGGACCGCCCAGCACGCCTCCTCGGAGGCGGCCAGCGACTCGACGGCGGCCAGGTCCGGCACGGCAATGGTGGTCTCCCCGGTGCCGGCGAGGGTCGCGGTGACGATCTCGGCCTGCCCCTGGCGGTAGCGCATGCCGACCACCCGGCTGGGGTCCGACGGTGGCCAGACGGCCCAGCTCTGGTTGCCCAGCGTCCACTGGGGCTCGTCGTGGTCATGCGGGCTGGTGGTGATGCTGCGGGTGCCCTCGGGGCTCGCCAGGTACCAGTTCCAGTAGCCCGACTGGTCGCTGACATGCACCAGTCCGGCGGGGGTCCAGCGCGGGTGCAGCGCCGAGGTGCCCTCGCTGACCACGGTGTGGGCGCCCAGTCCGGCGTCCGGGTCGGGCCACGGCGCGCTGACCAGTTCGGTGAGGTCCCACGGCATGTTCGGGTGCTGCCACTGGCACCAGGCCAGCACCCCGTCGTGGACCCCAGCGACGGGACGGGACAGTTCCGGGTCGGAGTAGAAGTCCGCGCCCTCGACCAGCACCCGTGGCGTCGCCGGCTGCGAGGACCCGGCCGCGGGCAGGTCGAAGGCCACGATCCGGGCCACCGGTTCCCCGGCTGCCCGATGGTCCTCCTGGACGGCCAGGAGCAGCCCGCGGTCGGTGTGCAGGCGCAGGTCGCCGTAGCGCACGTCGCCGACCTCGCTGGAGAGCGGCGTCCAGTGGCCCTCGCGCAGCAGCCACAGCCGGCGCGTCCGATCGTCGCAGGCCACCACGACGTCCCGGTCGACGGCCCAGGCGCCGCCCCCGTACTCCCCGTGGCGGGTGCGGACGTCCAGGTCGGGGCTGAGCTCCACCGCTTCGGAGGCGCCGGGGTCGAGGCGCATGATGGTGCTGCGTCCGTTCTCGGCGGGCCGCACCTCGAGCCACAGCACCGACTCGGCGTCGGTGCGGACCTCGGTGAAGCCCACGGCTGCGGCGAGCACCTCGTCCACGCTGATGGGGCTCGGCCAGGCGCCATGGGGGATCGTCGTCATGGGGCCCACCCTAGACATTCGGACGCCGTGCGGTGGCCCGCCCACCCCGAGGGTGGGGTCGAAGGTGCCGCTTCCGGGCAGGGGTGGTGGCGCCCCGCTAGCGTGGCCGGATGGGTACTTCACCTGGCGGCGTCGGCCGCCGGACGCTGCTCGTGGGCACGCTTGCCGCGGGCCTGGCCGGGTGCAGCGGCTACCCCCGCGACCCGGACGACACCTTGACGCGCATCCTTCGGGAGCGGGTGGTGCGCATCGGCGTGGCACCTGCCGAGCCGTGGACCCTGGTGGGCGAGGCGGCGCTGGACGGCGCCGACGCCGTGGCCGACGCCGACGGGGTGCCGCTGGCGGGCATCGAGGTGGGCCTGGCAGCAGCCTTTGCCGAGCATCTCGAGGTGCAGCCGCAGTGGGTCGTCGATGGCGAGAGCGGCCTGGTCGAACGGGTCGAACTGGGCCAGCTCGACCTGCTCGTGGCCGGGCTGACCAGTGACACCCCGTGGTCGAAGAAGATCGGGGTGACCCGGGGCTACGCGCAGGCGCTGGACGGCCACGGCAAGAAGAAGCAGCACGTGATGGGGGTGCCGCTGGGTGAGAACGCGTTCGTGTCCGAGCTGGAACGCTTCCTCGACTCGCGTCCCGACTCCGAGAAGGGTGGCATCTGATGGGCACCGGGAACGGCCGACAGGTCTCGTTCGGCCGGACCAACCTCGACGCCGAGCAGCAGACTGCGCTGCGCAAGGCCCGACGGCTGGAGTGGATCAGCCTGGTGGTCACCGCCGTCTCGGTGGGCATCATCATGGCGGTGATGGGCAATTCGCAGGCCATGAAGGCGGCCTGGATCGAGGACATGCTGGGCTTCCTGCCCGCGATCGCCTTTCTGGCTGCCACCCGGGCGGCGCTGCGCCAGCCCGACCCGAGCCATCCGTACGGCTACCACCGCTCGGTCTCGGTCGGGCATTTGGTCGCTGCCGTGGCGTTGCTGGTGATGGGCGGCTTCCTCATCGTCGACTCGACGATGACGCTGGTCAGCCGGGAGCACCCCACGGTCGGCACCGTGCAGGTGTTCGGCCACACGTTTTGGCAGGGCTGGCTGATGATGGCCGGACTCGTCGTCACCGCGGTGCCGATGCTCATCCTGGGGCGGCTGAAGATGCGCCTGGCCGAGCCCCTGCACGACAAGATCCTGTACTCCGATGCCAAGATGATGAAGGCGGACTGGCTCACCTCCGGCGGGGCGGTGCTCGGGCTCGGGCTGATTGGCTTCGGCCTCTGGTGGGCCGATGCCGCGGTGGCTGCCCTGATCGGCGTCGACATCCTGCACGACGGCATCAGCAACGTCCGCAACGCGGTCAGGGGTGTCACCGATGCCACGGCCACCACCTACGACAATGAGTCGGCGCACCCGCTGGTGGCCGAGGTCACCCGCGCGGCCAGCCTGGAACCGGCGGTGCACGCGGCGAACGTGCGGATGCGTGACCTGGGGCATGTCTTCCACACCGAGGTCTTCGTCGTCCCTGCCCGCGACATTGGCGCCGAGGAGTTGCATGCCATCCGTGGCCGGTTGGTCGACATCGACTGGAAGTTGGAGGACCTGGTCGTCGTCCCGGTGCCGGAACTGCCGGAGGTCAGCAGCCAACTGCTGTGAGCTCAGATGTTGTGGCGCTGCAGGGCCGGGGGCCGCCAGCCCATGATGGACTCGAACATGCGCACCGCGTCGACCGCCGCCGCGACGTCGTGCATGCGCAGGATCCTGGCGCCGGCCATCAGGCACCAGGTGGCGCTGACCACCGACCCGATGACGCGTTCGCCGCGCGGACGATCGAGCGTCTCGCCGATGAAGTCCTTGTTGGAGACCGCCGCCAGCACGGGATGGCCCAGCTGGGTCAGCGCCCCCAGTTCCCGGGTCAGCTGCAGGGTGTGCACCGTCGACTTGTTGAGGTCATGGCCGGGGTCGATGACGATCTGGTCAGGACGAACTCCTGCCGTCAGCGCATCGGTGACCCGGCCCTGCAGCGTCCGGGCCACCTCGGTGGTGACGTCGTCGTAGTGGGGGTGGTCGAGCCTCTCGAAGGGTGCGGCCAGTGAGTGGGTGATGACCAGGGTGGCACCCGACTCGGCCACCACCGTCGCCATCTGCGGGTCGGCCAGGCAGGAAGTGTCGTTGATCACCCCGGCGCCCGCGTCCAGGGCCCGTCGAGCCACCGACGCGCGGGTGGTGTCGACCGAGACGACCACGTCGCTGGAGGCCACGATGGCCTCGATGACCGGCAGCACCCGATCTGCCTCCTGGGTGGACGAGACGGGCGGGGTCAGCGGCGAGAACGGCACCCCGCCGATGTCGACCCAGTCGGCTCCCTCGTCGACGGCACGCCGACAGGCCTCGACGGCGCGGTGCAGGGCGAACGTCGCTCCCTGGTCGTGGAAGGAATCAGGGGTCCGGTTGACCACGGCCATGACGACCGCGTGCCGGTCGAAGTCGACCTCACGGCTGCCGATCAGGCGCCGGGGGTGGTCGATGACCGGGACGACGAGGGGCAGGGCGGCGGGGGATGGGGTGGACACGCTGTCAGCCTATTGGCCCAGAGCCCGCGGCCGGCCACCGCGGACGGGGGCGAGCACCGGTCCGGGCAGGGTTTCGTAACACCATTGTGGTCGGCGCTGACTATCGGTAGTGTCCGCTGCACTGGGCCCTTCGGCGTGGTGCGGCAATGACGCCGCTCGCCGTCCGGTCCGCCCGCGACACCCCCTGTCGTGGCGCCGTTCCCGTCACCGAGAGCAGAGTCCATGTCCCGCAAACCACTCCTCACGTTCGTCGTCGCCACCCTGGTGGCACTGGGTCTGGTCATCGCGTCCGGGCCCCGTGCTGCCGCCGCCGACCCCGCACCCAACCCCGCCTGGCCGTCCTACTGTGGGTTGAAGCTCGGCATCATCCTCGACTTGTCGGGCTCGCTGTCGGATGCCGACGTCCAGCAGTCCAAGGACGCCTCGGTGGCTGCGGTGCAGGCGCTGGCGGGGACCAACTCGTCGGTCGGGCTGCACACCTATTCGTCCGACTCACCCCACGACGGCGCCACCGGCCCCATCGAGTACCTGCCGGTGAGCGTGGCCTCCCGCACCTCGGCGCAGCCGCTGGTGGACTACATCGCGAACTTCGACCGTGGCTTGGGTGGCAGCACCGACTGGGCTGCGGCGTTCAGCCGGGTGACCACGCTGGCCCTGGACTACGACGCCGTGGTGATGGTCACCGACGGCTACCCGAACGCGCTCGACCCGGCCATTGATGCGGCGAACGTCCTGAAGAATGCTGGCACCCGCGTCGTGGGCGTCGGGGTCGGCGCGGGCGTCGACGATACGGCTATCAGGCAGATCTCCAGCGATGATGCCTACTACCCGGTCACCAGCTTCGACGACCTCGTGGACGCGCTGAAGGAGGCCGCGCTGGAGTCGTGCAAGGGGTCGGTGAACATCACCAAGCTGGTGGACCAGGGCGATGGCACCACTCCGGCGGCCGCCCCCGGGTGGACCTTCACCGGATCCGGGTCGGTCGAGGGCATGGCCACCACCACCGGCTCCGGGGTGGCGACGCTGACCTACACCAGTGACCAGACCCTGGTGACGATCACCGAGCAGGCCCAGCCGAACTTCGCCATCAAGCAGCAGGATGGCTTCAACGCCATCTGCACCATCAACGGTGCCGCGGCGACGGTGGCCAACGTCGTCGGCGGTTTCCAGGTCGGACCCTTCACCGCCTCCGACGTGGTGATCTGCACGGTGGTCAATGTGGTCGTCGACACCGGGAACCAGATCAGGTGGACCAAGACCGACCCGACGGGCACCCTGCTCGGCGGCTCCGAATGGTTGCTGAACGGGCCCGGTACCTTCAGCCTCGCGGTCGTCGACAATGGCACCCATGACGCTGACAGCACCGTCGGCGGGCTGTTGGTGGTGGGTCTGCCTGACGGGGACTACACCCTGGTCGAGACCCGGGCCCCGGCGGGATACCTGGCCGGCACGGTGACCGGCACGGTCACGGTCACTCCCAACTCGCCGCAGGGCACCTTCGGTGGCGTGGTGAACACCCCGGTGACGACGCCACCGGTGACGACGCCGCCAGTGACGACGCCGCCAGTGACCAGCCCGCGGGTGACCAGTCCGCCGCCGGTGCGTCCGCGTCCGCTGCCCGACACCGGGCGCTGAGCACCGTCACTGTCGAGGGCCGGTAAACCCGGCCGCGGACCATGTGGGTCCACGGCCGGGTCGGGCGCGACATGGTGGCGCCGAGGGCACGATGTCCGGTCGATCTCGCTGGGTGGGCCGGCCAAAGTGGCGCCCGGGGCACAATGTCCGGTCCATCCGGTCGCGCGGGCTGTCAATGTGACACCCACGGCACGATGTCCGGTCCATCCGGCGATACGGGCGGCCATTGTGGCGCCGATGGCACGATGTCCGGTCCATCTGGCTGGGCGGGCGGTCAAAGTGGCGGCCGGGGCACAATGTCCGGTCCATCCGGCGATACGAGCGGCCATTGTGGCGCCGAGGGCACAATGTCCGGCCGATGGGCCGGGTGGCCGGACCCAGGGGCTTGGCCGAACGACGATCATGGGGCAGACTGGCCACGTCGTCTCACCGACGTCGGGACCGTGCACGAACGAGATTGCTGGGGAAGGCAGATCTGTTCGTGAGGAGGAACCGTGTCGACCCGTGGGATCGTGTGGATTCATTCGTCGCCGTCGGCGCTGCGCTCCCATGTGGAGTGGGCACTCGGGGGCGTACTTGGCGTACCCACCCACCTGGAGTGGTCGCCGCAGCCCGTGGAGCGGGGCAGCTACCGGGCAGAGCTGTCGTGGAGCCACCATCCCGGCACCGCTGCGGCCATCGCCTCGGCCTTCCAGAAGTGGGGGCGGATGCGCTTCGAGGTCACGGAGGAACCCTCACCCGGCCACGACGGACTGCGCTACAGCTACACCCCGGCCCTGGGCATCTTCCAGGCCGGCATCGGCGTCCATGGCGACCTGCTGATCAACGAGACGCGCCTGCAGAATGCCCTGCTGCAGGGCCCCGAGGGTCTGGACGAGCGACTCGCCGACCTGCTCGGGGCACCCTGGGACGAGGAACTCGAAGCGTTCCGCCACGCCGGTGACAGCACCTCGGTGAGGTGGCTGCACCAGGTGGGCTGACTCAGAAGTTGGCGTGCTGGTTCGTGAGCGCGATGCACACGTTGTGACCGCCGAACCCGAACGAGTTGTTCAACCCGGCCAGGTCGCCGGCGGCCAGGTCGGTGACCTGGGTGGCGACCTTGATGGGCAGGTTCGGCTCGAGGTTGTCGACGTTGATGGTGCCCGGGACCTTGCGGGTCTTCAGGGCCATCAGCGTGGCGAACGTCTCCACCGCACCGGCGCCGCCGAGCAGGTGGCCGGTCATCGACTTGGTGCCGGTCACCCAGATGTCATCGACGGCCTCGCCGAGTGCCGCGTGGATCGAGCTGGCCTCGGCGGTGTCGCCCTGGGGCGTCGAGGTGGCGTGGGCATTGACGTGCTTGACGTCGATGGCCTGCAGCTTGGCGTCCTTGAGCGCCTTGACCATGGCCTTGGCCTGACCGGTGCCGCTGGGGTCGGGCTGGACGATGTCGTGGCTGTCGGCGGTGATGCCGGCCCCGGCCAGGGTGCCGTAGATCTTGGCGCCGCGGGCGGTGGCGTGCTCAAGGGTCTCGATGACCAGCATGGCCGAGCCCTCGCCCAGCACGAAGCCGTCACGGTCGGTGTCCCAGGGCCGCGAGGCGGCGGCCGGGTCATCGGTGCGACGCGAGAGCGCCTGCATCTGGCCGAAGGCAGCCAGCGGCAGCGGATGGATGACAGCCTCGGTGCCACCGACGATGGCGACGTCGGCGCGACCCAGACGCAGCATGTCCAGACCGAACGAGATGGCCTCGTTGGACGAGGCGCAGGCCGAGACAGGAGTGTGGATCGCGGCCCGGGCACCGACCTTCAGACCGATCTCGGCGGCGGGCGCGTTGGCCATCAGCATCGGGATGGTGAACGGGCTGACCCGGCGGTGGCCGCGGTCCTTCTGGGTGTCCCACTGGCCCAGCAGGGTCTGCAACCCGCCGATGCCCGAGCCCGAGCACACGCCGAGGCGGTCACGGTCCAGGTCGTGGTCCAGGGTGAAACCGGCGTCGGCCCAGGCTTCCAGGGCGGCCAGCACGGCCAGTTGCGTCGACCGGTCCCAGCGGCGGGCCTGGACGCGCTCGAGTCGCTCCAGCGGGTCGTAGGTGACCTCGGCGGCGAAGTTGGTGGGCAGGGACTCGGCCCAGTCGTAGGGCAGGGTGTGGACACCGCTGCGTCCGTCGAGCAGCCCTTGCCAGGTGGTGGGGGCGTCGGCGCCGAGCGGCGTGATGGCGCCGACGCCAGTGATGACGACCTCAGTCATGGTGTCCTCCGTGAGATTTTCTGCGCGGGTGTGCGGGTGCAGGTGGGACGAGCGGGGTGTGAGCGAGCCGTTCAGGGGCGGAGGAGGACCTCCGCCCCCGGGGCGGGCTCAGCCCTGGGCGCGCTCGATGAACGCGACGGCGTCGCCGACGGTGTTCAGGTTCTTGGCGTCCTCGTCGGGGATCGACACGCCGAACTTCTCTTCGCAGGCGTAGATGATCTCGACCATCGACAGCGAGTCGACGTCCAGGTCGTCGGTGAAGGACTTGTCCAACTGGACGTCCTCGGCGGCGACGCCGGCGACGTCGTTGACGATCTCGGCGAGGTCTGCGCGGATCTCTTCGGTGCTGGCCATCTGGCCCTCCTTTGTGATGTGTCCAACCTGGTGGCTGGGCTGGGTGCTGCTGGGTGGGATCGTGCGGCTTCGGAGGTTACTGCAACTCAGGGGAGTCGCAGCACCTGACCGGCGTAGACCAGGCCGGCGCCGAAACCAATGGTGAGGGCGATGTCACCGGACTTGGCAGTGCCGTCCTCGAGCAGGGCCTCCATCGCCAGCGGCACCGAGGCCGCCGACGAGTTGCCCATGTTGACGATGTCACGGGCCACCACGACGCTCTCGGGGAGCTTCAGGTGGCGCAGCATCGAGTCGGTGATGCGGTTGTTCGCCTGGTGCGGGACGAAGACCTGCAGGTCCTCGGGCTCCAGGCCGGCGGCGGCGAGCGCCTCGTGGGTCTTGTCGGCGATGGCGGTGGTGGCCCACTTGAAGACGGAGCGGCCCTCCATGGTGATCTTGGGGGTGGCGGTCTGGTTCCAGGCAGGGATGTCGATGACAGCGGCCTGGGATCCGTCCGAACCCCACACCGTCGGGCCGATGGCGGGTTCGTCGGAGGCGCCGATCACCACGGCGCCGGCGCCGTCGCTGAACAGGAAGGCGGTGCCGCGGTCGGTCAGGTCGGTGACCCGACTCAGGGTCTCCACGCCGATCAGCAGGACGTTGCGGGCCAGTCCACCGCGGACCAGGGTGTCGGCCTGGCCGACGCCGTAGCAGAAGCCGGCGCAGGCGGCCGAGATGTCCCAGGCGGCGGGGTCGACGATGCCGAGCCCGTGGGCGACCTCGACGGCCAGCGACGGGGTCTGCTTGAAGTGAGAGACCGTCGAGATGATGACCGCGTCAATGTCGGCCGGGGTGAGCCCGGCGCGCTCGATGGCCTTGGCGCCAGCCTCCAGGGACATGCTCAACGGGGTCTGCTCGTCGGTGGCCCAGCGGCGCTCGGCGATCCCGGTGCGCTGACGGATCCACTCGTCGGAGGAGTCGATCATGGTGCACATCTCGTCGTTGTCGACGACGCGGTTGCCGCGCACGCCGGCGACGCTGAGCAGCTTGGAGTAGGCGGGTCCGGTGGCGATCTTGATGGTGGGCACGTCAGTCCTCGTCGGTGGTGGTGGCAGGGTCCTGGCCGCGGAGCGGTCCCTGGGACGCCTCGGGGCCGGCGCCGCCGTGTTCGGCGACGAAGGCTCGGGCATCGTCGAGCTGGTCGGGGGTGTTCAGGCTGAACAGGGCGACACCCTTGAGGTTCCGCTTGGCGATGCCCGTCAGGGTACCGGCCGGCGGCAGCTCAAGCATGCCGGTGATGCCAAGCTCACCCATGGTCTGCATGCACAGGTCCCAGCGCACCGGGTTGGCGACCTGGTTGACCATCCGCTCCAGGTACTCGACCCCGCTGTCGACGACCTGCCCGTCACGGTTGCTGAGGATCGGCAGGCGCGGGTCGTGTGTCGAGACGGCCCTGGCCAAAGTGCTGAGCCGGTCGACGGCGGGCTGCATGTGCCGGGTGTGGAAGGCACCGGCGACGCTGAGCGGGATGAGGCGGGCGCGCTTCGGCGGGTTCTCGGCCAGTACCGCGAGTTCCTCGACGGTGCCGGCAGCCACGATCTGTCCCGAGCCGTTGTTGTTGGCCGGCGTCAGGCCGGCCGTCTGGATCGCGGCGAGCACCTCGTCCCGGTCACCGCCGATCACCGCGGTCATCGACGTGTGGCGCAGCTTCGCGGCCTCGGCCATCAGGGCGCCCCGCTCACGGACCAGGACCATCGCGGCCTCGACGCTCAGAATGCCGGCACCGGCGGCCGCGGTCAGTTCGCCGACGCTGTGGCCAGCCACCAGGTCGATCCGCCCGAAAGCGCTGGACGGATGCGGGAACATCTCCAGCGCCGCCAGGGCACCGGCGGCGACGAGCAGGGGCTGAGCGATGGCGGTGTCACGAATGGTGTCGGCGTCAGCCTCGGTGCCGTAGTGCACCAGGTCCATGCCGGTCACCGTGCCCAGCCAGTCCAGACGGTTGGCGAAGGAGGGCAGTTCCAGCCAGGGGGTCAGGAAACCCGGAGTCTGGGAGCCCTGACCGGGCGCGACGATTGCAAGCACGCCTCCACTCTGCCCTTTCGAGGCGTCCGGGGAGGGCTCCAACAGTACGAAATCTGAGAGCGGCCGGTTGTGGGGTTCCCACAAGACGCCCGTCTGGCTGGTGCGGGGGGTGGTGGCCACGTTCCTCGCGAAACGCACAAAACCGCTGGTGGCGGACGCCACGGGCGACGCTGCGCGAGGGCGGTTTCTCAGGAACGGCCCCTGCTGAGCCGTCCCAGAGTGATGGCCAGACGCAGGACGTAGGCGTCGCGCGGGTCGGCGGGGGAGTAGGTCGTCACGTCCTGGATGCGCTTGAGGCGGTACCGCACGGTGTTGGCGTGGACGAACAGGGCCCGGGCGCTGGCCTCGACCGAACAGCCGTGGTCGAGGAAGCTGGCGCAGGTCTCCAACAGGTCACCACCGGCCGCGGCCAGGGGCTCGTAGATGTCCTGGGCCAGGATGCGCCGGGCGTGGCCGTCGCCGGACAGGGCGCGTTCGGGCAGCAGGTCCATGGCGGTGATGACGTCGGGGCCCTCGGGCCAGGCCGGCGCCACCCGGTGGCCGGACATGGCCGCACGCGCCGAGAGTGAGGCGTCGACCAGGTCATCGACGACGGGACCGACCACGATCGGGCCGCTGCCGAATCGGGCCTTGAAGCGTCGGGCCAGGGTGACGGCACGTTCCGCCGAGCCGGGACCCACCTCCAGGTCCTTGCTGGACAGGATCACCACCAGTCGTTCCCCCTGGACGGCGGTCAGCGCGTTGACCCGGTGGCGGTCGGCGTCGCGGCGCACGTCCTCGGCGGCGCTGGCGGTGTCCTTGGGGGCTGCGCCGACGACCACGGTGACCGGCGTCCGTGACTGCCAGCCCAGGGTCGAGGCCCGTGAGACGACCGTCTCGTCGGTCTCGGCGCGCATGACCGCGTCGACCACCAGCGCCTCCAGGCGGGCGTCCCAGGTGCCACGCTGCTCGGCGGCCCGGGCATAGACCTCGGCGGCGCTGAACGCAGCCTCGCGGGAGTAGTGGATGATCGCGGTCGACAGCACCGCACGGTCGCCGCGGGGCAGGGCGGTCTGGATCTGCTCCTCAACCACCGCGATGGTGGTGCGCACGAGGTCGACGGTCTGCTGCAGGGTGATCTTGCGGGTCAGGGCGCGGGGGGCCGCGTCGAACATCGAGCCGGCGGCGACAGGGGCGTCGGGCTCGGCGCCGAACCAGTCGACGAAGCCGTCAATGCCCGAGCGGGCCACCACGGTGATCCACGACCGTTCCTGGGCGCCGAGTTCGTTGAACCAGGGCAGCCGCTGTTCCATGGCGTCCAGGGCCGCCGTGGTCATCTGCGAGGTCGCGCTGGCCAGCCGCTTCAACAGGCCGACGCGGGCGCGGGCCGAGGGCACCAGGGCATGGGCCGTCCCGGGAATGGGATCTGCCATGCGGGTCCTCCTCGGGTCGAGCCTCCACCGTGGAACCAGAGCATATCGAGGAAGCAGGCAGTCGAACCCCCCCGGCTGCCGGGTCAGCAGTCCTTGGCGCGATAGACCAGCCAGACGTCTGCCTCGGTGGGGGTGGGTCGATGCCCGACCCTGATGGCTGGCATGGTGATCTCGCAATTTGGATCGCTGCCCTGCTGGACGTGGATGGGTGCGCCGACCTTGCCAATCGTGCTGGAGCCGTTCGGCCAAGGCCCATCCCAGACCCGGCGGGCACGATCCTGGATCTCGACGATATTGCAGGGCACCGTTCCGAGTCGCTCCCCAGGCGTGCCGGGCTCGTCCGTCTGGGTGTAGATCTTGCCGTGCCAGTAGAGCATCGCCGTGTAGGCAGGGATCTCGACGAATCCGGGGGTGGATTTCGGCGACGGGCAGCCTGCGGGGAACGAGGTGGGGGAACCTGCTGACCTGTCGGTTGACGTGCTGGGGTGACTGGTCACAAGCCGGCTCCCGGTGGCGCTGGGGGTGGCCGTGGTCGCAAGGACCGCCTGGTCGCGCACCGGCACCAGTTGGGTTGCCACGGTGAAGGCAGCCACCGCCACCACGGCAGCGGCACCGGCGCCGAAGACCCGGTGACGCAGCAGGCGCCGGCGCCCCGCGTTGGCGACCTCGATCGGGTCAATCGGATCGATGTCGGGAACGAGGTCTCTCAGGATGGGCATGGTTCAGTCCTCCAGCAGGTCAGCAAGCTCGGTGTGGGTCCGCAGCCGCGCCAACGCCCGAGAGCACTGGGTGGTGACGGTCTGCTCACTGCAACCCAGGACGGTGGCCGTCTCCCGCACGGACAGGTCGTCAAGGTGTCTCAGCGCCACGACCGCCCGTTGCTGTTGCGGCAAGGTGGCCAGGGCCGCCGCCAGACTGGCGCGTTCGAGGTGGTGGCCATCGATGGTGGGGCGCTCCGGTGGGTGGTCGGCAGGATGCTCGGGTCGCGGACGTCGTCCCCGCCACAGGTTGAGCATGATCGTGCGCAGGTAGGCACGCGGCGAGTCGGCCTTCTCGACCAGGCGTCGCTTCACAAAGCCCCGGACCAGCGTCTCCTGCGCCAGGTCATGGGCCAGATGGGTGTCGCGGGTGAGCGCCCAGGCCAGCCGCAGCAGGCCGGCCTGCTCACTGCGGACCAGTTCGGCGTAGGCCTCGGGCTCCATGTCCACCCCCTTCACTGAGTATGGACGGGTCCGGGCAGCAGTTTCGTCAACACGACCCGGCGACGACGTCAACACGCCCAGCGGCGCGGCCACCACCTAGGCTGCGGTGATGAGCACCACCCCGGCCACCCTGGCCGCCACCGCCGTCGACCACCTGCGCGAGACCGCATTCTGGATGGAGCGCTCCCGGCAGGAGACCCGCCGCGTCGAGGCCTACCGCAAGGCCGCGGACGCCATCGCCGGACTGGACCCCGAGGACCTCGTCCTGCTGCACGAGTCACCCGGTGGGGTCCAGCAGGTGGCCGGCGTGGGCAAGTCGACGGGTGCGGTGATCACGGCGGCGCTGGACGGGGGAGTGGCCGACACGCTGACGGCCCTGCGCAGTGCCGGCGCGATCCCGCTGGCCACGTCCGACCTGTTCGGTCTGCTGAGGGGTGACCTGCACAGCCACACCCTGTGGTCCGACGGCGGTTCACCCCTGGCCGAGATGGTGGCCGTCGCTGAACGCCTGGGCCGCGAGTACCAGGCCATCACCGACCACTCGCCCCGACTGCGGGTCGCCAACGGCCTCAGCCCCGAACGCCTGCAGCAACAGTGGGCCGAGATCGAGCAGGTGCAGGCCACCCGTCAGGTGCGCATCCTGCGGGGCATTGAGGTCGACATCCTCGACGACGGCACGCTGGACCAGACCCCCGAGCTGCTCGACCAGTTGGACGTGGTGGTGGCCTCGGTGCACTCCAAGCTGAAGATGGACCCCGACGCCATGACCCGCCGGATGGTCACTGCCATCGCCCACCCCCGCACCAACGTGCTGGGCCACTGCACCGGGCGTCTGGTCGAGGGCGGACGCGGCACCCGTGACCAGTCCCGGTTCGACGCGGAACTGGTCTTCCAGGCCTGCATCGACTACTCCGTGGCCGTCGAGATCAACTCCCGGCCCGAGCGCTGCGACCCGCCCGACGACCTGCTGGCGCTGGCTGACGAGATGGGCTGCCTGTTCAGCATCGACACCGACGCCCATGCCCCCGGCCAGCTCGACTTCCTGCAGTACGGGGCTGCCCGCGCCGAGGCCCAGGGCATCGACCCCGACCGGATCATCACCACCTGGCCGCTCGACCGTCTGCTCGAGTTCACCTCCCGCTGAGCACCCGCGTGACGCGAAAGGGTTCACAGCGCCTTGCGCATCTCCAACTCGTCCATGGTCGGGTCCAGGGGGTAGGGGCGCCGCTGGCCGGTCAGTCGCCAGCCAGTGCGCTCATAGAACCTGATCGCTCGCTGGTTGTGCTCATTGACCTCGAGGAAGATCTCGTCGTGGCCGCTTTCACGGGTCCAGTCCTCGGCCAGGCCCACCAGCCGCTCGGCAGCACCGCTGCCACGCACCTCGGGTGCCAGGTAGACGGCACCCAGCCACACCCGCACCGGGCGACTGAACACGTTGACCATGGTGGCAGCCTGCCCGCGCCAGCGTCCCTGCCCGTCGACCGCCACGAAGACGGCGGCAGTGCGCGGCATCGCCAGACGCTCCTGGTGCTGGCGTCGCCACACCTCGTCGGGGGTCGCGGCAGCGTCGTCCCACGTCTGCAGGTAGGCAATGGGGGTGTCGGCCAGCATCTCGAGGCGCAGGTCGCGGGCCTGCTCCCACTCCTCGGCGCGGGCCGGGCGGAACTCCATGGTCGACATGGCAATCAGTGTGGCGGTTTCTCGGGGCGTTGGCACCGCAAAGGACCCCACGGGTAGGCTGAACGGCAGTCACGATGAAAGGACTGCGAGCGTGAGGCAACGCGATGAAGTTGGCCCGATCCTGAACGGCCTCCCGACGAACCTGCCGGACACCGATCCGGAGGAGACCCGGGAATGGATGGATTCGCTCGAGGGCGCCATTGAAAGTGGTGGCCGCAACCGTGCGCGCTACCTGATGCTGCGGCTGCTGGAACGCTCCCGCGAGCGCCAGATCGGTGTCCCGTCGCTGACCAGCACCGATTACGTGAACACCATCGCCCCGGGGCAGGAACCCGAGTACCCCGGCGACGAGGACATGGAACTGCAGGTGCGCAGGATGCTGCGCTGGAACGCCGCCATCATGGTGCACCGCGCCCAGCGCCCCCACATCAGCGTCGGCGGCCACATTTCCACCTACGCCTCGGCGGCCACCCTGTACGAGGTGGGCATGAACCACTTCTGGCGCGGCAAGGACCACCCCGGCGGCGGCGACCAGATCTTCTTCCAGGGCCACGCCAGCCCCGGCATGTACGCCCGCGCCTTCCTCGAGGGTCGCCTCGACGAGAAGCGCATGGACGGCTTCCGCCAGGAGTTCTCGGCGCTCAAGGACGGCAAGCCCTACGGCCTGCCCTCCTACCCGCACCCCCGCCAGATGCCCGACTTCTGGGAGTTCCCCACCGTGTCGATGGGCATCGGCCCCATGAACGCGATCTACCAGGCGCAGTTCAACCGCTACCTGCACAACCGCGGCATCAAGGACACCTCACAGCAGAACGTGTGGGCCTTCCTTGGCGACGGCGAGATGGACGAGCCCGAATCGCGCGGCTTCCTGCAGCTGGCGGCCAACGAGGAACTCGACAACCTGAACTTCGTGATCAACTGCAACCTGCAGCGTCTCGACGGTCCGGTCCGTGGCAACGGCAAGATCATCCAGGAGCTCGAGGCATTCTTCCGCGGCGCCGGCTGGAACGTCATCAAGGTCATCTGGGGTCGCGAGTGGGACGAGCTGCTGTCCCAGGACACCGACGGCGCCCTGGTCAACCTGATGAACGCCACCACCGACGGCGACTACCAGACCTACAAGGCCAACGACGGCGCCTACGTGCGCGAGCACTTCTTCAACCGTGACCCCCGGACTGCTGCCATGGTCCGCGACTGGTCCGACGAGCGCATCTGGCGCCTCTCGCGTGGTGGTCACGACTACCAGAAGGTCTACGCGGCCTACAAGAGCGCCACCGAGTTCACCGGTGCCCCCACCGTGATCCTGGCCCAGACCATCAAGGGCTACATGGTGGGCAAGCACTTCGCCGGACGCAACGCAACCCACCAGATGAAGAAGCTGTCGCTGGAGGACCTGAAGAACTTCCGTGACCGGCTGCGCATCCCGATCAGCGACAAGGTGCTGGAGGAGGATCCGTACGCGGCCCCGTACTACCACCCCGGCAACGACGACCCGCGGATCAAGTTCATGAAGGCGCGCCGCGCCGAACTGGGCGGGAGCCTGCCCGAGCGCCGCGAGAAGCCCAAGCCGATCAAGCTGCCCGAGGACAAGTCCTACGCCAGCGTCAAGAAGGGGTCGGGCAACCAGAAGATTGCCACCACGATGGCCTTCGTCCGGCTGCTGAAGGACCTGATGCGGGACAAGGAGTTCGCCCCGCACGTCGTGCCGATCATTCCTGACGAGGCCCGCACCTTCGGCATGGACTCGTTCTTCCCGACGATCAAGATCTACAACCCGCACGGCCAGAACTACACCCCGGTCGACCACGAGCTGATGCTCGCCTACCGTGAGGCCACCAACGGGCAGATCCTGCACACCGGCATCAACGAGGCTGGTTCGGTCGCGGCCTTCACCGCTGCCGGCTCGGCCTACGCCACCCACGGCGTGCCGATGGTGCCGATCTACATCTTCTACTCGATGTTTGGTTTCCAGCGCACCGCCGACTTCATCTGGGCGGCCGCCGACCAGTTGTCGCGCGGCTTCCTGATCGGTGCCACCGCAGGCAAGACCACCCTGACCGGTGAGGGCACCCAGCACATGGACGGCCACTCGCCGCTGATGGCTGCCACCAACCCGGCGGTGCTGGCCTACGACCCGGCCTTCGGCTACGAGATCGCGCACATCATGCAGGACGGCCTGCGCCGGATGTACGGCGAGAACGCCGAGGACGTCATCTACTACCTGACCATGTACAACGAGCCGATGCAGCAGCCCGCCGAGCCGGAGAACCTGGACGTCGAGGGCCTGCTCAAGGGCATGTACCTGTTCAAGGAGGGCAGCTTCGAGGGTGTCGGTGAGGACGCGCGCCGCGCCCAGCTGCTCGCCTCCGGCGTGGGTCTGCCGTGGGCCCTGGAGGCCCAGGAGCTGCTCAAGCAGGACTTCGGGGTGGTCGCCGACGTCTGGTCGGTCACCAGCTGGTCCGAGCTGCGCCGCGAGGCCATGATCTGCGACGAGCAGGCGTTCCTGCACCCCACCGAGGGGAACCGGGTGCCCTACGTCACCCAGGCGCTGCAGGATCGTCCCGGCCCGGTGCTGGCCGTCAGCGACTACATGCGCCAGGTCCAGGACCAGATCGCCCAGTGGGTGCCCGGCGACTTCGCCTCGTTGGGTGCCGACGGCTTCGGCTTCTCCGACACCCGCGCCGCGGCCCGCCGCCACCTGCACATCGACGGTCCGTCGTTGGCGGTGCGCACCCTGCAGTTGCTCGCCAAGCGCGGCGAGGTCCCTGCCGAGTGGGCGCAGCAGGCGGCCGAGAAGTACAAGCTGCTGGACGTGAACGCCGGCACCTCGGGGACCGCCGGCGGCGACGCCTGAGTCGCTCTGCGCCGATCACCACAGGGTCCGCTCCCTCGGGGGCGGGCCCTGTGGCGTCCCACGGGTTGGTCGGCTGGGCGGCTGGGGTGGACCCCGTCTTTCGCGTCGGGTCCGATCTCTGGCAGTCTGGTTCCCACAATGGATGTCCCTGATCAGCGGGGACGACAGCAGCAGGAGGGTTGGGCACAGGTGGTGGCCGCGACAGAGCGGGAACTTGGAGTTCGGACGGCAATGAGTCTGACTGAAGGAATGGCCGTCCAGGAGCTCGGATGGGATGCCGACGTGGACGAAGGACTTCGGACGGCGGTGATGGACGCCATCGACGACGACCTGGTCGAAGAGGCTGTCGAGGCGGTCGACGCCGTGCTGCTGTGGTGGCGCGACGAGGACGGTGACGTCGCCGACGGTCTGGTCGACTCACTGACCGACCTGTCCACGACGGGGGTGATTTGGTTGATGACCCCGAAGGTGGGGCGTCCCGGCCACGTCAACGCCCAGGACATCGCCGAGGGTGTGAACACCGCCGGGATGGCACTGACCACACCGGTCGACGTGTCCGACCACTGGCAGGCGCAGAAGGTCGTCCGGCCCAAGGCCACGACCCGGCGCTGAGCTACTGCTGAGCCGCGTCCTGGTCGGCGACGAACCGTCCGGCCAGGGCACGCCGGCGCCGCAGGTCCCTGCCGCGCAGCACACCGGTGGCCCGCCACAGCAGCCAGGCCAGGGTGACCGCCACCAGTCCCACGGCAGCCAGCCCCAGCATGACCAGCAGGAAGTCCCAGTCGAGCGTGCCCAGAGCGATCAGTGCGGCGACCTTGGCCACCGGCGCGATGAACACTCCGCCGACGCCGAGCAGCACCGCCACCACCCGCAGCAGTGGGACCACGATGACACCGGAGCCGGCGTCGGTCCGCAGGGCGGGGATGCCGCGGCCGAGTTGGCCGGGCCGCTCGACGGCCCACGCGACCAGCACCTTTTCACGGGCGCGGTCGACATGGGCCTCCACCGCCTCCCGCACGGCCCACAGCAGGCAGGCCAGCGCCAGGCAGGCGGCCGAACCGATCACCAGGACCGACGCCGCCCCCGTGAACCGCCAGCGGCCGGTGAACGGGTTGCGCGCCCCGTCCAGCAGACCCAGCACGATGCCCACACCACCCATCAGCAGGAACCCCCACCCGGTGAGCATGAACAGCGTCGTCAGCACCGTGCCCAGCGTCCGCGCCACCGGGGCGGCGGCGGCCGAGGCCTGCTCGGCCTCGCGCAGTTCGGCGGGTTGGGCGGGGTGGTCGCAGTCAAGGTCGGCCCGACGCTCGGCGCGCAGGGCGGCGGCGGCCCGACCGCGGTCGGTGGTGGCGAAGTAGCGCTCGACCTGCTCGTCGCTCAATGCGCCGATGACCAGGTCGGTGTGGCTGGTGGTGTCGGTGGTGGTGCCGGTCATGGGTCCCTTCACGCTCAACGCAGAATGTCGAAGCTCTGCAGTCGTTTGCGGTCGGCCTTGGTGCCCGATTCCTGCAGGGCGAGCAGTTCGGCGTAGATGCCCCCACTGGCCGCCAGCTCGGCGGGGGTGCCGACCTCGTCGATGCGACCCTCACGCAGGGTGATGATCTGGTCGACGGTGGCGATGGTCGACAGGCGGTGGGCGATGATGACGCTGGTCCGGTTGACCATCAGCTGCTCCAGCCCGGCCTGGACGAGCCGCTCCGACTTGGTGTCCAGGGCGCTGGTGGCCTCGTCCAGCACCAGGATCGGGGCGTCCTTCAGCATGGCCCGGGCCACGGCGATGCGCTGCTTCTGGCCGCCCGACAGCTTCAGGCCGCGTTCCCCGATCAGGGTCTGGTAGCCCTCGGGGAAGCGTTCGATGAAGTCGGCGGCGTTGGCCCGCGCCGCGGCCTCGCGGACCTGCTCGTGGCTGGCCTGCGGGGCACCGTAACGGATGTTGTCCTCGATCGTGCCCGAGAACAGTGAGGCATCCTGGAAGACCACCCCGACGCGGCGGCGCAGGGCGTCCAGCCCGTGCTCGACGTGGGGGGCGCCGAAGACCTCGATGCTGCCCGCACGCGGCGGGAACAGGCCCATCAACAAGTTGATCAGGGTGCTCTTGCCGCCACCGGACTCACCCACCAGCGCGATGCGTTGGCCGGGGTGCACGGTCAGGTTGATGTCGCTGAGCACGTCGGGGCCGTCGTCGTAGCCGAAGCTGACCCGGTGGAAGGCGACCGCCGGGGCACCGGGCACGGGGACCGGCAGCGGGGCGACGGCAACCTGGGGGTCCAGGGTGGCGCCTGGCTCGTCGTCCTCCTCCAACACCGCGAAGTAGTCACGGGAGCCGGCGATCGCACGCTGCGCGGTGTCGACCAGGTAGCTCATGTTCGCCACCGGGGCCTTGGCCATGCCCACCAGTTGGATCAGCATCACCATGGTGCCGATGCTGAAATTGCCCTGCATGGTCTGGATCAGGATGAGCACGTTGATGCCGAAGAAGACCAGGGCCAGGCTGGTGCGCCGCAGCAGGTCCATCTGGTGCCACCAGCGCGACTGCGGACGGGTCAGGTCGATCGTCTGCTCGTACTCGTGGTCGAAGCGGTCGAGTTCGCGGCGCTGGGCCACGAAGCTCTTGACCACACGCATCTGGGCGATCACCTCGGCGAAGGCGCCGCCGGCGATGTCGACGTGCTCGTTCTTCTGCTTCTCATAGCGCTGCCAGCGTCCGCTGGTCAGCGCCGTCAGCCAGGTGTAGAGCGGGAAGATCAGCACCAGCAGCACCGCCAGCGGCCAGTAGTGGTAGCCGGTGACCACCAGCGCTGCACCCAGGGTGAGCAGCATCGGCAGGAAGCTGTTGCTCATCGACTGCAGGAAGTTGGTCAGTTCGGTGATCGACCGGGTCAGCCGGGCAATCACGGTGCCCGACAGGGTGTTGTCGAAGTAGCGCTGCGGCAGCCGCAGCAGCTTGGCGTAGTAGCGCGACGACAGGATGGCGCGCATCCGCATCGACATCACGTCGCCCAGGTAGCCGCCCCAGTTGCTCAGCACGGCGTTGGCCAGTTCGGCGACCAGGATGCCGACGGCGAACCACACGACCACCGAGATCGCCGCGTCCTGGCCCTGCAGGCGGGCGACGACGTGGTCGGTGGCCCCCTGCAGCAGGAACGGGGAGGCCAGCGCGGTGGCGGCCATCAGCACCGACGCCAGGGCGATGAACAGGTAGTAGGAGCGCAGTTCGTCGACGTGCCGAAGCACCTTCCACAGCGAGGACATTGTGCCTTTCCGGTCAGCGGGCGACGTTTCCGGTGGGGAGGGAACCGGCCCAGACCACCCACGACTCTAGTCGCTGCGGTGCCGACGCCGTTCCCGGCCGCGGGCCAACCCGACGCCGGCCAGCACCACCGCGAACAACAACCCCTGCACCAGGGCCATGCCGGCGCTGGTGGCGGCGTCCAGGGCGAAACTGATCCAGAACCCGGCCATGGCGCCGCCGGCCGCGACCGCGGCCGTGACGGCGAGCATGGACCCCAGCCGGTGGGTGACCAGGTGTGCGGTCGCGGCGGGGACGACCACCAGCGCCAGCACCAGGATCGCCCCGGCGGCGTGGAAGGAGGCGGTGACCGTCAGCGAGACCAGGAACATGAAGGCGGTGTTCAGCAGTCCGGTGCGCATCCCCAGGGTGGTGGCGAACTGCGGGTCGAAGGTGGCGAGCTTCAGGCGTCGGTAGGTGAGCCCGATGAAGCCCACCACCAGGGCCAGCACGGCGAGCATCACGTACAGGTAGCGCGGCCCGATGGAGACGCCGTCGACGTAGACCTGGGCGAAGGCGGCCAGGTTCAGGTCGCCCACCAGCACCGCGTGGGTGTCGAGGTGGATGCCGGCGAAGTCGAGGCTGACCAGGATCACCCCGGCACTGAACAGCGCCGGGAAGACCAGGCCCTGCGGGGCGTCACCGGCGAGCAGGCGGGTGCGGGTGAGCCACTCGCTGCCCAGGACGACCACCAGCCCGGCCACGGCGGCGCCGAGGATCAGCAGCGGGGACTCGAGGTCGCGGGTCAGCGCGTAGCCGACGACGATGCCGGGCAGCACCGCATGGCCAATGGCGTCGACCAGCATGGAGTCCTTGCGCAGCACGATGAAGACCCCCGGCAGGGCGCAGGCCAGGGCCGTCACCAGCGCCAGCAGCATGATGCCGACCAGGAAGCTCATCGGGGGTCCTCGGACAGCAGTTCCCGGCGCAGCGCCGAGCGCAGCCGGGCGCGCCCGATCGCCCGGACCAGGATGCTGCGCCGCGGGGCGGCCAGCATCGAGACGGCGAAGATCGTGAACAGCACCACCACCACCAGCGGACCGGTGGGCACGTCGCCGAGCCAGATGGACAGGTAGGCACCGACGCCGCTGCCGATGCCACCGATCGCCGCCGACAGGGCGACCATGGCCGGCAGGGTGCGGGTCCACTGGCGGGCAGCGGCCGGGGGAGTGACCACGAAGGCGACCATCAACACCAGCCCGACCGCCTTCACCCCGATGACGGTGCCCACCACGATGGTGGTGAACATCAGGGCGTCGACCACACGCCGGTTGATGCCCAGCACCGTGGAGTAGGCCGGGTCAAAGGTGCGCAGCGCGAACTCCTTCCAGAACACCAGCATGATCACCAGCGCGGCGGCCCCGACGACGACGCTGGTGACCAGGTCGGCGGTGGTGATCACCGAGGCGTTGCCGAACAGGTAGTCCTGGATGCCGCCCTTGCCGGGGTAGTCGCCGCGGCTGATCAGGCGCAGCAGCAGCATTCCCCCAGCGAAGAAGGTGGTCAGCACCACGGCCATGGCGGTGTCGATCTTGAGCAGCGATCCCTCCGCGATGCCGTTGGCTGCGGCCACCGCCGCGGTGCCGAGCAGCACCGCGCCGACGATCAGGGCCACCATGTTGCGTCCGTCGGTGCCGAGCACGACCACGCAGAACAGGAACGCCACCAGGGTGCCCGGCAGGGAGGCATGGGAGATGACGTCACTGATCAGGGACTGCTTGCGCAGGTAGGCGAACCCTCCCAACGCCCCGGCGACCAGCCCGATCACCGCCGTGCCCAGGAACACCGTTCGATAGGTGTGGTCGGAGAAGAACTCGACGGGGGTCACAGCGCGAACCCCAGAAAGGCGTCGTCCTCGGTGGCCACCTCGTAGGTGGTGCGGATGTTGGCCTTGGTGAACACCTCGTCGACCGGGCCGGCGGCGACGATGCGCCGATTGAGCAGGGTGACCTGGTCGCAGTAGTCCTTCACGGTGGCCAGGTCGTGATGGACGATGACCACGGTGCGGCCCTCGGCGCGCAACCGGTGCAGCACCTCAACGATGGCCTGCTGGCTGCGGGCGTCGATGCCCTGGAAGGGCTCGTCCATGAAGTACAGGTCGGGCTGCTGCGCCAACGCCCGGGCCAGGAAGACGCGTTGGCGCTGCCCCCCGGACAGTTCGCCGATCTGTCGGGTGGCCAGGTCGGCCATGCCGGTCTGGTCCAGGGCGTCGGCGGCCCGCTGACGTTCGGCACGGCCGGGTCGTCGGAACCAGCCCAGACCGCCGTAGGTGCCCATCAGGACCACGTCGGCGACGGTGGTGGGGAAGTCCCAGTCGACGGTGGTGGCCTGAGGCATGTACCCGACCCGGCGGCGCACCGCGTCGAGGCGCTGCCCGAAGAACTCCGAGTGTCCGGTCAGGGGGGTGACCAGGCCGAGCATCGCCTTGAGCAGGGTCGACTTGCCGGCCCCATTGGGCCCGATCACGCCCATCACCACCCCGGCGGGTGCCTCGAAGTCGACCCGGCGCAGCACCGGGTCGCGTCGGTAGGCGACGCTCAGGTTGACGGTGCGGCAGGCCGGCACGGGTGGGTTCATCGGGGTTCCCCCAGGGCTTCGGCGATGGCTCGCGCGTTGTGCAGGAAGACTTCCAGGTGGGTGTCGACCTCGGGTTCGGCGCCCAGGGAGTCGGCGTGCAGTTGCTTGTCGGAGACGCGGACGTCCCACCCCAGGGCATGGACGGCCTCGGTCAGGCTGGTGATCGCCTGCGGGTTGGCCTGGTTGTCCTGGAAGATGACCGGCACCCGGTTCTCGGCGATCACCGTCGCCAGCGCGCTGAGCTGGCGGGCGCTGAGCCTGGCCTCGGTGGACACGAAGTCGGTGGCGCGCACGTCCAGGTCGTAGGTCGCGCCGAAGTAGCCGAAGGCGTCGTGGCCGCTGATCAGCATCCGCGGCGGCCGCACCGTGGCCAGCAGTTCGGACGCCTGCCGGTGCACCTCGTCCAGTTGGCTGCGGTACTGGGCGGCATTGCGGGCGTACTCGGCGGCCCGGCCGGGGTCGATCTCGCTGAGCTTGTCGGCGACGTAGCTGATCACCAGGGACCACGCCCGGGGGCTGTTCCAGACGTGCGGGTCGTGCAGGGGGCGGCCGCTGCTGTCGGTGCTGGGCAGGTCCAGCAGCAGGTCGGCGGGAAGTTGCTCGCCGACCGCCACCTGGCGTCGTCCGAGGCTGCGCAGCTGGTCGTCCATCTGGGCCTCGAGGTGCAGACCGATCCAGAAGACCACGTCGGCGCCGTGGATGGTCGCGATGTCGCGGGTCGAGGGCTGGTAGGTGTGCGGGTCGCCGCCGGGGCCCACCATGGTCGAGACGTGCGCGTTCGGGGCGATGGTGCGCACGGCATCGGCCAGGTGGCCGGTGGTGGCATAGACCTGCAGGCGGCCGTCGTCCGCGGGGGAACTGCATCCCGCCGCCAGCAGCAGCAGGACCAGGCTGATCGTGGCTGCCCACCACCTGCGCGCACCCATCGCGACCCCTCAGCCGGTGATCTCGGGGCGGTGCGAGGCTTCGAGGCGCTGCAGGGCCTGGCGGGGCAGCACCACACCGAGGACGTCCAGGATGGCGCGCAGCGCCTGCATGGTCGCGTCGAACTCGGCGCCGGTCACTGACTTGGCCTTCTCGGCGAGCTTGGCGGCTCGCGCACCCTGCTTGGCGTCACCGAGCGCGGCGGCGCCGTGGCGTTGGGCGTGGTCCAGAGCCCGCTGCCAGGTGGCGCGCAGGTCGGCCACCCAGCCCTCCAGGACGGTGACGTCGATGGTGTCCAGGTCCGAGTGGGCCAGCCGCGCATACGAGGTGTCGAAGGCTGCCGTGGTCGCCACGGTGGCATCGAACAGCGCGTAGTGGTTGATGTAGTCAGCGATGTCGGTGCGCAGGGCCCCGTACTGCTCGGCGACCGAGGTGAAGCCACGGATGGCCGCGGCGCGACGCAACTGCTGCGACTGGGCCGATTCGAGGGCATGCCGCGGTGCGGCGGTGACCTGCTCGGGCTCGGAGCCGATGCCGAGCCAGTCGGCGGCGCGCAGGCCCAGTCGCTTCGCCTCGCCCGGCTTGCTGATCACACGGATGGCGAGGATCACGGCGAGCACGGCCATGATGATCATCATCTGCGCCATGTCATGCTCCTCTGCGTGCGTCGGTGCACGCTCACGGTAGCGCGACGGCACCGACAGTATGGACCATGCGCGTCCGGGTGGCCGCGTGACAGACTGGCACCCGACGAAAGGAATGCCCATGGCAGAGCTCAAGGACCGGCTGAAGGCCGATCTGGTGACCGCGATGAAGGCCAAGGATGTCGCCGCGAAGTCGAACCTGCGCATGGCGATCGCCGCGATCGGCGTCGAGGAGGTGGCCGGCGAGAGCGCCCGTGCCCTGACCAACGACGAGGAGGTCGCCATCGTCACCAAGGAGGTCAGCAAGCGCCGGGACTCGGCCCAGGCCTACACCGACGGCGGCCGCCCCGAGCTGGCCGAGAAGGAGTCGGCCGAGGCCGAGTTCCTGCAGCAGTACCTGCCCGCGCCGTTGACCGAGGACGAGCTGGACGCGATCGTCGCCGAGGAGGTGGCGGCCGCCGAGGCTGCTGCCGGTGAGAAGCCCACCATGAAGCAGATGGGCGGCATCGTGCGGGCGGTCAACGCCCGGGTGGCCGGCCGTGCCCAGGGCGGTGCGGTCGCCGCCAAGGTCAAGGCCTCCCTGGCCTGAGCCGCTGCCCACACCATGAAGATCTCCGACCGGGCCCGGACCGCCGAACCGTTCCACGCCATGGCGTTCACGGCGCAGGCCGCCGACCTGCGGGCCGCCGGCCACGACGTGGTCACGCTCAGCCTGGGGGAGCCCGACTTCGGGGCACCACCGGCGGTGCGGACGGCGATGCGTGAGGTGATGGACGGCCGACCGCTGCCCTACACCCCGGCGATGGGGCTGCCCGCCCTGCGGACGGCGATCGCCGGGTTCTACCGCGACCGGCACGGCGTGGCGGTCGACCCGGGGCGGATCATCATCACCTCGGGTGCCTCGTCCGCCCTGCTGCTGGTGGCCGCCGCCACGACCGAGGCCGGTGACGAGGTGGTGATGGCCGACCCGTCCTATCCGTGCAACCGGCAGTTCATCACCAGTTTCGGCGGGCGCGTGGTCACCGTGCCGACGACTGCTGCGACCCGCTTCCAGTTGGAGGCCGCCGGGGTGGCGGCGGCCTGGACCGAGCGGACCAGTGCCGTGATGGTGGCCACCCCGTCGAACCCGACCGGCACCTCGATCCCGTTCGACGAGCTGGCGGCCATCTGTGACCTGGCCCAGCAGCGCGGCGCCTGGCGGATCGTCGACGAGATCTACCTGGACCTGTCCGACCCGTCCGCCGACGGCACGCCGGCGCGGACCGTCCTGTCGATCGACCCGGACGCCATCGTCGTCAACAGCTTCTCCAAGTACTTCGGCATGACCGGGTGGAGGCTGGGGTGGGCGGTGCTGCCCGAGGCGCTGGTGCCGGTGGTCGAAACCCTGGCTACCAACTACTTCCTGTGCGCCTCAGCCCCGGCGCAGATGGCGGCGCTGGCCGCCTTCACCCCTGAGTCCTTGGCCATCTGTGAGCAGCGACGTGAGGAACTCCTGGCCCGCCGCGAGCTGGTGGTCGCTCGCCTGGCCACCATCGACCTGCCGGTGCCGGTCGTCCCCGATGGAGCGTTCTACGTGTACGTCGACGTCTCGGGCACCGGACTGGACGCCTGGGAGTTCTGCGAGCGGGCCCTGTCCGAGGCGCACGTGGCGCTGACACCCGGACGCGACTTCGGCACCCACACCGGTGAGCGTCACGTCCGGTTGTCCTACGCCGCGTCGCGGCAGGACCTGGAAGAGGGCCTGCGGCGGCTCGGGGTGTTCGTGGCCGGGTTGCCGGGCGAGTCCGGCCGGTGAGGGCGCCCGGTCGGTGCCGGGCTCACCCCACCTGGGCCAACTCGGGTTGGCTCAGGCTGCCGTCAACCATCTCGAGGGTCCGGTCGCAGTGCTCGAGAACGTCCCGGTCGTGGGTGACCATGACCACCGCCACGTCGGAGGCGTGGGCCTGGTCGGCCAGCAGCTGGACGATTTCGTGGCTGCGGCGCCGGTCCAGCGCTGCCGTGGGCTCGTCGACCAGCAACAGGCTGGGGGAGTTGACCAGGGCGCGAGCAATGCCCACCCGCTGACGTTCCCCACCCGACAGCTCACCCGGACGGTGGCCGGCGCGGTGTCCCATGCCGACCGCGTCGAGCAGGGCGTCGGTGTCCACGTGGCGGTTGCCGGCCAGACGCCCGGCCAGGCGCAACTGGTCGGTCGCGGTCAGCGCGGCCAGCAGGTTGCCGGACTGGAACACGAAGCCAATCGTCCGCAGGCGGAATCGGGTGGCGGCCGCCCTGGACAGGGTGCCGAGGTCGGTGCCGTGCACGCGCACGGTGCCCTGGTCGGGGCGGGTGAGGGCGCCGGCGCTGGCCAGCAGTGAGGACTTGCCCGATCCCGAGGGCCCGACGATGGCGACCAGTTCGCCGGGCATGACGGTCAGTGAGACGTCGTCCAGGGCGCGCACGCGCGAGTCGCCGTCGCCGAGCTCCATCACGACGTTGCGGACCTCGAGGGCAGGAACGCGGTCGTTGGTCATCGTTGGCCTCCCAGGGCGCGGATCGGGTCAATGCGGGTAATGCGAAGGACCGCGACGGCAGCGCCGAGCAGGCCGAGCACGATCGTCAGGACCGATGCGATCGCGATGGGTCCTGCCTCCAGGTCGAACGGCATGGCGTCCGGCATCGCTGCTCCCATGCCGACGCCAGCGGCGACGCCGATCACCGTGAACGCGACCAGCAGGATGCCGGCCTGGCTCAGACCGTCGCGCAGCAGGTAGCGGGTGGAGGCGCCGGTGGCGCGCAGCACGGCGATGTCATGGGTGCGCTGGATGGTCCACACGGTGAAGAAGGCGCCCACCACCAGCGCGCAGATGACGTAGAGGAACACCTGGATCATGCTGAGCGTGAGGGTCTCGGCCTCGTAGCCCGGGGAGGCGTTGAAAGACTCCGTGAGTGTCATCGTCGTGGTGTTGGCGGCCGAGTCGACGGCAGCGACGTCGAGATCCGCCCCGTCGGCGGCCTTGAGGGCGACGACGCTCGAGTACGGAAAGTCGAGAGCGTCGACCTGCTGCTGGGTGGGTGCCCCGGGGCTGGCGGCTCCAGCGGCCATGAGCCGCCAGGTGTTGAGGGGAAGGTAGGCCACGTCGACGTGGCCAAAGGTTGCCTGGCCGTCGGTGAAGCCGATCACGGTCAGCTCGAGGCCAATGCGTTCGAGCGTCACGACGGTGCCGATCTGGACTCCGGAATCCTGCAGCGTGGGTGAGACCACGATCCCGTTGAGAGGGCCGAACCCGTCGCCCGACGAGGTCGCGGGCGAGAGGAAACCTCCGGGTTCGATGCCGAACAGGGTGAGGTCGATCTGGGTGCCGTCGTTGGTGGTGGCGTTGACGATGCTGACCCCCATCGGTTCAGCCGCCTGGACACCGGGTGCCTGCTGCCAGGTCGTCAACTGTTTGTCGTCAACGACGGAGCGACTGAAGGCGTTGTCCGTCCGGGTGCCCTCGTCGAAGGCGAATGCGGTGGCCGGCATCGCCTTGAGACCGGAGACGCCGTCGTTGACCAGACCGGAGGACAGACCGGACAGCAGCACGACGAGCACGGAGATCAAGGCGATCACGGTGCCCATCAGCGCAAACCGTCCGCGAGCGAATCTCAGTTCGCGCAGAGCAAGGAACATGGGGGTCCCGCACCGAAGGTGCCGACACGGTGTCGGTAACTTCGATGATGCCACCCCTGGTTCCGTCGGATCAAATCAGGACGTGCCCGTCGTCAGCGCGGCAGCCCGGTGACCAGCAGGGTCAGGACGTCGGCCGCGACGCGCTGGTGGTCGGTCCCGTGTTCCACGAGCTGGACGCCGGCGCCGAGGACGCCCTGGACCAGCATCGTCCAGTGGGCGGGGTCGGGGACGCCCAGCCCCGACAGCACCTGGACGACCGGGCGCAGGAGCGCGTCGTGCAGGGTCATCAAGTCCTCGAAGCGCTGGGGGCTGAGCTGGGCCTCGCGCAAGGTGCCCGCGATCGCGTGCCTGCCGCTGGCGGCCATTGCCATGGTCGCCTCGACCAGGGCGCGCAATGCGGGAAGCCCCGACTCCACCCCGCTGAGGACCTGCTCGAGCTCTGCGTCCCACCTCTCGATGGCGTCGATGGCGATGGCCACCAGCAGGTCGTCCTTGGTGGGGAAGTAGTCGTAGAAGCTCGAGCGACCCAGCCCCACCCGTTCGCAGACCGCTCGCGGCGTCACGCCTGACACGCCCGCCTCGGCGAGGATGGCCTCGCCGGACCGCAGGAGTGCGGTGCGTTGGCTGGCGCGGTGTTCGTCCACGGTGGCAGCAGAGATCTTCGGCATCCGCTCATTATGCGCCTCAGGTCCGTCCCGGGGCGGCGGGTCCGCTGAAGGCCCAGCTCGCTGACGAACAATGCGAGCTGGGCCCTCATGGGGTCTTTCAGCGGTGGCGGCTCGCGGCGAACCAGTACTGCGCGAGGGTCTTCCCGGCGCGGCCCAACGGGCCGACGACCTCCTTGAGGTCCTTCCTGTCCAAGGGGGTCGCCCGCTCCACTGTAGTGACGACTTCGGCGACGGTGGTTGCGGGGGTGGCCAGGCCCAGCAGGTAGGCGGGCACGTTGAGGGCCGGGTCGATCGTGGCCACCAGCGGCACCCCGACCGCGGCAATCTTCGGGAAGACCGACCCGGGGATGCCGACGGCAACCTGCGCGCGGGCAGAGGCCGCGAGCGACCCCTCCTCGGCGATCTCGAACTCGTCCCACAACGTGCGGTCCTCGCGTGGGTGCAGCCCGACCAGCACGTGCCATCCCGCATCTGCCAGGGCGTGGGCGGAGTCCAGCAACAGTTGGGTGCCGGGCGCGGCGCCGCCGGTGGCTGAGGGGTAGGTAACGCTGGTGAGCACTAGCACCGTCTCCGGCTCCGGGTTCCAGGTGGGCAGCGTGTCGAGCTCGGGAATCCCGACGATTCGGATCCTGTTCTGGTCGATTCCCAGGTGCCCGGCGAAGGTCTGCGCCTCGGCCGCCGAGCTGGCCGTGACGCCGATCAGCCGCGGACGAATCACTTCGGCGAAGGGAGCCAACTCGGCCCGCAGGTAGGCCAGTGAACTGGCGACCACCGGCATCCCGGGGAGTGCCTCGGCCACGGTGGCCGGCCACTGGGTCGCCCCATTGACCACGAGCAGGTCGAAGTCCTGCCCACGGGCCTGGTCGAGGGTGAGGACCGGCACCGGGTCGCCAGTTCCGATGGCGCTCAGGTCGGGCACGATCTGCACCAGCGTGCCGCCGCGGGCGATGACATCGTCCAGCACGGGCTTGACGTGGTAGGTGCCGTAGGGCTCGTTGGTGGCCACGGCAACCCGGAAGGTGCTGGCTGGGGCGGCGCTTGCGCGCCCGGACAGTCCTGCGACCGGCACAGCAGCGGCGGCGCCCAGTACGACACGACGGGAAAGGTTGTTGAGGGTCATGCTTTCGACGCTAGCGGCCTGTGCATCGGCTCATCTGGCGCCCTGGTGAACAATTGGCGACGAATGCTGGCCGCTGTGGTTTCGGCCATTGGCTGAGGCGACGTCGACGCACGCCGGACCGTAGCTGAGGAACATCCGCACCGTGCGCACGAAGGAGGCGGTTCCTTGCTGCCACCGAAACGGACAGGCCCGCCTCGGCGACGATGGCCTTGCCGGACCGCAGGAGCGCGGTGCGTCGGAAGGCGCGGTGTTCGTCCACGCTGGCAGCAGAGATCTTCGGCATCCGGGGCGCCTGGTCCGCTGCCAGCGTGCCCGGGTTACTTCCAGACGGTGGCGAGCAGGACGTTGACCACGGTGAGCATTCCGATCATCGGCAGCACCCAGCCGGCGAGCGTCTCGCGCTTGCGGTTGATCCATGCCACCACGATGAGGACGATGAGAACGGCCAGTTTCACCGAGATCTTGGCGTTGTTGACCTCGTTGTCCAGGGGGTACTGAAGGCCGACCAGCGCGATACCGGTGACCAGCATCGTCCACGCCCCGTGCATCATGGCCGGCAGCACGCGGCCGCCGCCGGTGCGCAGATCCTTGCTCTGGTAGATCACCCCGCCCAGGATGGCGGCGACGCCGATGATGTGAAGGGCCAGGACAAGGTTCTTGAGGATTTCCATGGGACCATCTTATCGACACAGTGTCGGCAACCTCGTCATCTGCTCGGTGAAGGCTGAGCGAGCCTTAACCCGCACTGTCAAAGGCGTTGGCCAGCCAGCCACGGACCTCCTCATCAATCTCGTCGACGAGGTTCAACTCGAGGTGGTGCATCCATACCGTGGGGGAGGGGTGCGAGACCTGCTTGAACCGAGGGGAAGCCACCTCATAGGGCAGGGCGATGGACAGCACTGCGGGCACGTCGCTGCGCAGGTACTGGCCTGGACGCCAGAGGTAGGCGAACCGCTTCCGGCGCCCAAACGCGATCTGGCTCTTCGTCACCGTGATGGACACCTCACCGATCGCGCCGACGGCCTGCTCCACTGCTCGATACAGCCTGAGCCCCTCGGGGAGCCCGTTGAAGAACTGCTCTGGTGTCCGCGCGAGCTCACCTGTGCCCATGCGCCAAACCTAGCGCCCAGATGCATGCCGGGGCCTCGCCCACCGAGATGCCTAACGGCTGCCCAAGAGTCCCGCAGCCGGCGCGGCGAGCTGCCGAGACCACGCCTTCCACGTCGCAGTGGTAGGAGCTGGATCGCTCCACGGGAGTCCCCCGGCAGAACTGCCTGGAGTGGGCGCAGAGGGACTCGAACCCCCGACATCCTGCTTGTAAGGCAGGCGCTCTAACCAACTGAGCTATGCGCCCCACAGGCAGCACTGTAGCAAGCCGGGCCGCCGCCTCATTCGGGCGCTCAGGGGGCTCGGCTCAGCGCACCTGCAGGGTGGTCATGCAGGTCGCGTCCTCGTCGGTGACCGCGCTGAAGGCAGCGCTGCCCGACTTGCCATCGGCCGTGGTGATCTGCACGGTCCCGGTCTGTCCGCGGGGCACCCAGTAGCCAATGAAACCGTTGCCGGTGTGGGTGGTGGTCTGCTCGTCGACCAGCACGGTGCCGTCGGCGGCGGTGATCTTCACGGCAATGTCGACGCCCTTGAGTTCCCCGTTGCAGGTCGCCAGTGAGTGGAAGTGGCAGGGATGGGTCCGGGTGACGTAGGGGGCCACGGACAGGTAGAACTCGTCGGCCGGCAGCGGCACCGTCACCTCGCCCTGGTCGTCGGCGAGCATGACGCCGCCGGGACGCACCGAGGCGGAAAAGGCCATCGGGCGTGCATCAGGACTGGTGTCCAACTTCTCGACGATCTGCTTGCCGCTCAGCTCCGCGAACCCGAGCCGGTCCAGCACCGCGCTGTCGCCGGAGGTGCTGGTGGCAGGGCCCGAGGTGGACTCCGCGGAGCAAGCCGAAACGAGCAGCACGCTGAGCAGGGCCAGGACGCAGAACAGTTTTCGCATGCAACCAAGAGTAGGAAGTGGACGCGGTCGTCCCGCGCGCGGGGTGTCGTTATCCCTCGCCGGGCCCGCTGATCGGCGGCAATGGCGGGTGCAGGCGGTAGAGTTGGCCAACGTGGCACTCGTAGATCTTCCAGAAACCATCGCCGAACTCGACCAGAAGCTCAGCTCGATCGAGGCGGTGGCCAATCTCGACGCCAAGCGCGCCGAGATCGTTGAGCTGGGCGAGCAGGTCTCGGCCCCCGACCTGTGGGACGACACCGACAACGCCCAGCGCGTCACCTCGCGCCTCAGCGCCTTGCAGAGCGAGGTCGACCGCGTCGAGGAACTGCGCTCCCGGCTGGACGACGTCGCCATCATGGTCGAGCTGGCCGCCGAGGAGTCCGACGAGGACTCCGCCGCCGAAGCCCTCACCGAGGTCAACTCGCTGTCCAACGACATCTCGGCACTCGAGGTGCGCACCCTGCTGTCCGGCGAGTACGACCAGCGCGAGGCCATGATCACCATCCGCGCCGAGGCC
Organism: Tessaracoccus sp. SD287; assembly: GCF_017355265.1. Lineage (GTDB taxonomy): Bacteria > Actinomycetota > Actinomycetes > Propionibacteriales > Propionibacteriaceae > Aestuariimicrobium. The sequence goes on along the minus strand of NZ_JADIJQ010000022.1, from coordinate 10,723 downwards.
GGTGGTGTCGACGCCTCCGACTTCGCCCAGATGCTGCTGCGCATGTACACCCGCTGGGCCGAGCGCCACCACCACAAGTTCCAGCTCTACGACGTGTCCTACGCCGAGGAGGCCGGCATCAAGTCGGCCACCTTCCAGGTCAACGCCCCCTACGCCTACGGCACGCTGTCGGTCGAGGCCGGCACCCACCGCCTCGTCCGCATCTCGCCCTTCGACAACCAGGGCCGCCGCCAGACCTCCTTCGCCGGCGTCGAGGTGCTGCCGGTCACCGAGGACACCGACCACATCGACATTCCCGAGAACGACATCCGCGTCGACGTCTTCCGCAGCTCCGGGCCCGGCGGCCAGTCGGTCAACACCACCGACTCCGCCGTGCGCCTGACCCACATCCCCACCGGCGTGGTGGTCAGCTGCCAGAACGAGAAGTCGCAGCTGCAGAACAAGGTGGCCGCGATGAAGGTGCTGCAGTCGCGCCTGCTGGAGCGAGCCCGCCAGGAGAAGCTGGCCGAGATGAAGGAACTCAAGGGCGACGGCGGCAACTCGTGGGGCTCGCAGATGCGCTCCTACGTGCTGCACCCCTACCAGATGGTCAAGGACCTGCGCACCGACCACGAGGTGGGCAACCCCGACAACGTCTTCGACGGAGACATTGACGGGTTCATCGACGCAGGCATTAGGTGGCGCCGCACCGAGCAAGACGCCTGACACGCAGGCGGGGTTGCACCACGGGGTGGAAGCGCTCGCCTAGACTGGCGCAGAGCCGGCTGAGGAAATCTCAGGAAACTTCCCCCCATTGTCCACCCCGGTGAGGATGCAGTGTGATCACGTTCGAGAACGTCAGCAAGATGTATGACGGTGGCACCAGACCAGCACTGAAGAACGTCAGCGTCGAGATCGACAAGGGGGAGTTCGTCTTCCTCGTCGGCCAGTCCGGCTCGGGCAAGTCGACCTTCATCCGGCTGATTCTTCGGGAGTACCGTCCCACCACCGGCGCGATCTACGTCGCCGGCCAGGACCTCAACAAGCTGAGCACCTGGAAGGTGCCGGGACTGCGCCGCCAGATCGGCACCGTCTTCCAGGACTTCCGCCTGCTGCCCGGCAAGACGGTCCACGAGAACGTCGCCTTCGCCCTGCAGGTGATCGGCAAGCGCACCTCGGAGATCAAGCAGATCGTGCCCGAGACCCTGGAGACCGTCGGGCTGACCGGCAAGGCGGACCGCCTGCCCGAGGAGCTCTCCGGCGGTGAGCAGCAGCGCGTGGCCATCGCCCGTGCCTTCGTGAACCGTCCGAAGATCCTGATCGCCGACGAGCCCACCGGCAACCTCGACCCGTCCACCAGCGTCGGCATCATGAAGCTGCTGGACCGGATCAACAAGACCGGCACGACCGTCATCATGGCCACCCACGACTCGACCATCGTCGACCAGATGCGGCGACGCGTCATCGAACTGGACAAGGGCCAGGTCATCCGCGACCAGTTGAAGGGCGTCTACGGCACCGCCTGAGCGGACGCCGGGACGAGGGAGGCAACATTTCATGCGACACACACTGCGCGAAACCTGGTCGGGGCTGCGACGCAACCTGACGATGACCCTGTCGGTGATCGTCACCATCTGGGTCTCGCTGACCCTGTTCGGCGCCGGCCTGATGGCCGCCCAGCAGATCGACCTGGTCAAGGGCCGCTGGTACGACAAGATCGAACTGTCGGTCTTCCTGTGCGTGCCCGACTCCTCGGGCGGCAACTGCCAGCCCGGTGCCGGCACCACCGAGGACCAGCGCACCCAGATCGAGGCCGCACTCAAGGCCAACCCCGAGGTGGAGCAGGTCTACTACGTCACCAAGCAGGAGGCCTACGACGAGTACCGCGAGGTCTTCAAGGATTCGCCGCTGCTGGAGACGGTGTCGGTCGAGCAGATGCAGGACTCGTTCAAGATCAAGCTGGTCAACCCCGAGAACTACCAGGGGGTGGTGACCGAGGCGTTGGGGCTGGACGGAGTGCAGAACGTGGTCGACATGCACACCGTGCTCGACCCGATTTTCCGCTGGCTGAATGCCGTCCAATGGGGCGCAATCGGCATGTCGGTGCTGCTGCTGGTGGCCGCCTCATTGCAGATCGCCAACTCCATTCGCATTGCCGCCTTCTCGCGTCGACGCGAGCTCGGCATCATGCGATTCGTCGGGGCCTCGAACTTCTACATCATGGCTCCCTTCCTGCTGGAGAGCCTGATCACCGGGCTGGTGGGGGCCGTGATGGCCTGCGCCACGCTGGCACTGGGCTTCGAGCTGATCGTGCAGCGAAACGCTCAAGTCTCGATCCAGAGTTTGCAATGGATTGACTGGTCCCACGCGGGGATTGCCATGGGAGCGGTTGCTTTGGTTGCCATCGCGCTGTCTATCATTCCCACAATTCTTGCAACCAGGAAGTACCTGAGGGTCTAGCCCTTGGCGGTACTGGATTGGGGTAACACTGTGAACCGGGACCTTCCCCCCGCTAACGACAGCAGCCCGCGAAACAGCTTCATCGACGTCTTCAGAGTCCGCCGTGTCTGGCGCACCGTGGTGGTGGGACTCACCGTCCTGCTCCTGGGTCTGGTCACCCCCTTGGCCCACGCCGACAAGCTCGACGACCGGAAGAAGGAGATCGAGACCCAGCTCGCGCAGTCCAAGCAGGACCTGCACGACCGCAACGAGTCGGCCGCCAAGGCCGCCGCCGCGCTGCAGGCCTCGCAGACCCAGCTGAGCCAGGCCGAGGGCCAACTCGCCGCGGCCGAGCAGGCCGAGGCCGCCGCCGCAGCCAAGGACAGCGCCGCCGCAGCCGCCCTGGTCGTGGCCCAGCAGCAGCTGGCTGCCGCCAAGGCCGAGGCCGCCAAAGCCGAGGCCGCCGTCCAGGAGTGGATGAAGACCGTCGGACGCACCGTGGTGCAGACTCAGCAGCAGCGCACCGACCTGCTCGGCCTGGCCGTGCTCACCAGCAACTCCGACATGGCCAGCCTCAACCAGCGGGTGCAGTGGTCGAAAACCCTGATGGACTCCACCCAGGCCAAGCTCGACCGCCTGCGCGCCCTGCAATTCGCCGCCGACGCCGCCGAGCAGAAGGCCACCGACGCCGAGGCCGAGGTCGCCGCCAAGCGCCAGGCCGCCAAGCAGGCCTACGACGAGTCCGCCGCGGCCCGTGCGGCCAGCCAGGGGGCCCGCGACGCGAAGGCGTCGGCGGTGGCCGCCAATGAGCAGGCCAAGTCGGCCGCTGATGCCGCTGTCGCCGCCGAGCAGCAGAACCAGGCCCAGCTCGAGGCCGAGGGCAAGACGGTCGCCAAGCGCATCGCCGACCGCATCGCCGCCCAGAAGGCCGCCGAGGCCCGGGCGAAGGCCGAGGCCGAGGCACGCGCCAGGGCTGCCGCGGAGCGCGCCAAGGAGGCTGAGCGCAAGGCCGCCGCTGCCCGCGCAGCCGCTGCCAAGGCGTCGGCCGCCAAGAAGGCCGCCGCCAACGCTGCCGCCGCCAAGGCCGAGGCCGAAGCCGTGGTCGCCAAGAAGCAGGCCAGCACCTCCAGCGGGTCAAAGGCGACGACGACCTCGCGTCCCTCACGCTCGTTCATCTACCCGTCGGGTGCGGTCATCACCTCCTCCTACGGCCAGCGATTCCACCCCATCCTGCGGTACTGGAAGCTGCACGACGGCACCGACTTCGGTGCGGCCTGTGGCGCGCCCATCAAGGCAGCAGCCGCCGGCGTCGTCGAGGAGAAGTACTTCAACAGCGGCTACGGCAACCGGCTGATCATCGACCACGGCAGCATCGGCGGTCGCTACGTCACCACCTCCTACAACCACGCCACCCGCTACATCGTCAGCGTGGGACAGCGGGTCAGTCAGGGCCAGGTCGTCGGCTACGTCGGTTCCACCGGCTACTCCACCGGCTGCCACCTGCACTTCATGGCGTGGGCCAACGGCAGCCTGGTCAACCCGATGAGCCTGTACTGAGCACTGCCCACCCCCTCCGGGCCACCTACGCGCCTCGCATCCCCCGGGATGCGGGGCGCGCGTGCGTTCCGGGGGTTTCGGCTGGCGCGCCAGAAATGCAGTGCTCCGGTGTCGGGCCCGGTTGCTAGTCTTGAGCCGATCGCTTCAGGGAAGGGGCAACGGGTGCCGCGCGAAAAGGGCCGCAAGCTGGTCGCACAGAACAAGAAGGCGTCACACGACTACCACCTGGGCGACCGCTTCGAAGCGGGGATGGTGCTGACCGGCACCGAGGTCAAGTCGCTGCGTCTGGGACGGGCGTCGCTGGCCGACGCCTTCGCCACGGTCGACGACGGCGAGGTGTGGCTGCGCAACGCCCACATCCCTGAGTACGCCTTCGGCACCTGGACGAACCACGCCACCCGTCGCACCCGCAAGCTGCTGTTGAACCGCCGCGAGATCGACAAGTTGGCCCGTGAGACCGACAACTCGGGCCGCACGCTGATTCCGCTGGCCATCTACTTCTCCGACGGCTACGCCAAGTGCGAGATCGCCGTCGCGACCGGCAAGAAGGCCTGGGACAAGCGCCAGGCCATCGCGGCCCGGGACATGGATCGCGACGCGCAGCGCGAACTGGCCGAACGCCAACGTCGTCGGGGCTGAACCGTGCGCCCTGCTCCGCCAGCGGTGGTCGGCCCGCTGGGCCGCGTGCTCAGGCTGCTCGCCGCCCTGGCGCTCACCGTGGCGATGTTCGTCGGCCTGCCGGCGCATCCCGCCCAGGCCGCGGGCGACACCGTGGACTCCTGGCGCTTCACCATCCAGGTCGACGATCAGGGCCTCGTCCACGTCACCGAGACCCTCACCTACCGCTTCGGGTCCAACTCGGGACGCCACGGGATCATCCGCAGCCTGGTGACCCGCGAGCCGTGGGACGACGAGCAGGACGCGGTCTACACCATCAGCGACATCACCGTCAGTTCTCCCGACGCCTCCGAGGAGTTCCGCACCAGCCAGGACAGCCGCGGCCGCAACCGCCTGCTGAGCATCCGCATCGGGTCACAGGACCGCACCATCGCCGCCGACACCGCCACGTACACGATCAGCTACACCGTCCGCGGGGCCATGCGAAGCTTCGCCGACTACGACGAGTTCTCGTGGGACCTGCTCTCGGGTGAGGCGCCCTCGACGAAGGTGGTGAGCGCCTCGGTCGAGGTGCCCGGGGGAGCCCGACAAGTGGCCTGCTCCAGCGGGCCGGCCGGCGGCACCAACGACTGCACCAGTGCCACCATCGTCGGCACAAAGGCGCTGTTCACCGAGCAGAACCGGGTCAGTGGTGACGTCACCACCATCGCCGTGAAACTGGCCAGCGGGCAGGTGGCCAACCCGCTGCCGGACCTGCAGCCGAAGGCGTCGACCAGCACCCGCATCGACACCGCCGTCCCGGGCGCAGCAGCGGCCGCGCTGCCGCTGGCGGCCACCGCCGCCGCCGGTGCGGTCGGGGCGGTCGTCGTGCGTCGCAAGGGACGAGACCTGCGCTTCCAGGGGGTGCCGCCCGGTGTGGTCCCGCCGGCCCACAGCCACGTCCCGGTCAGGTTGAGCGACCCCATCGAGGTGCCGGTCGCCTTCTCGCCACCTCGGATACCGGTGGCCGAGGCCGGACTGCTGGTGGACGGACAGGTGGACGTGCGCGAGACCACCGCGACCCTGGTCGACCTGGCCGTGCGGGGAGTCCTCGAGATGCGTCAGGGACGCGGCAGCGACCTGTACCTGCGGCTGGTGGACGCCGCCAAGGTGCGGGCACCGCACGAGAGTGTCCTGATCAGGGCGGTGTTCGCCGACGCCCCGCCCGGCGGATGGGTGCAACTGTCCGCCCGAGGGTCCATGGAGGCAGCCCACCGCGCCATGGTCACCTCGGTCACCAACCAGGTCAGCAGCCGGGGCTGGTTCACCGACGTGCCGCGCACCAAGGCCCTGTCCGGCTGCGGGGGACTGTTCGGCGTTCTGTTCTTCCTCATCCCGGCCGCCGGCGCCAGCCTGATGACCCTGTGGCCGTTGCTGGCGACCGTCGCCGGGATGGTCCTGGTCGTGGGGGTGGTCAGCAGACGGCTGCGGCGGGGTCAGCGCACCGCCGTCGGACGAGCCGTCACCGACCAGATCGAGGGCTTCGAGCTGTACCTCACCACGGCCGAGACCGAACAGCTGCAATTCGAGGAGGGGGAGGACATCTTCTCCAAGTACCTGCCCTGGGCCATCATCTTCGACGTCGCCGACCGCTGGGTGGAGGTGTGCACGCCGTTGGTCGAGTCCGGCCGGATGCCGGCTCCCACCTGGTCGGGCGCGACGCTGAGCGACCTGTACCTGATCAGCAGCATGCTGAACTCGCTCAACACCGTCGCTGCGCCGGCGCCGAGTTCCGGCGGTGGACTGTCCGGCACCGGCTTCGGTGGTGGATCCAGCTTCGGTGGCGGCGGCATCTCCTCCGGCGGCGGCGGTGGCGGGGGGTCAGCCAGTTCCTGGTGAGCGCTGCGACCCCTGCGGCCCGTGGGACTCCCGCATCGGGCATGGAAACGGGGCCGCCGAAGCGGCCCCGTCGGGTGGAACGGTGACGAGCGAAACGGCCTCAGCGCACCGCGACCAGGTCGCAGACGAAGATCAGCGTCTCGCCGGGTCCGATGACGCCGCCGGCGCCGCGGTCGCCGTAGGCCAGGTGCGGCGGGATGACCAGCTGGCGTCGTCCGCCGACCTTCATGCCCTGCACACCCTGGTCCCAGCCCTGGATGACGCGGCCGGCTCCGAGCGGGAACGACAACGGGGCGCCACGGTTGTAGCTGGCGTCGAACTCCTCGCCGGTGGAATAGGCGACACCCACGTAGTGGACGTCGACGGTCTGTCCGGCCTGGGCCTCGTCGCCGGTGCCCTCGATGAGGTCGGTGATCTGCAGTTCGGTGGGCGCGGGACCCTCGGGGAAGTCGATTTCGGGCTTGTCAGTCATGGCCCCGAGCCTAGCCGCCACCGCCGCCGTCGCGCCGGATCGGGGGCCGGTCAGGGTGGTGCCCGATGGCTGGCGCCACCCACGATGGAGGAGAATGGTGGACATGAACGCGACCTATGCCCGCTCCAACTTCGAACATCCCTCCCTGAACCTGTTGGTCACCGACGCCCAGCGTGACCGCGCCATCAACTACCTCCAAGAAGCCTATGCGGACGGTCGACTGACCGAGACCGAGTTCGACATGCGGGTCGAGCAGGCACTCAACGCGCGCAACCGGCGTGACCTCAACGGCGCCTTCGAGGGTCTGGTGCGCACCACCCCCACCCAGCAGGCGCTGGCGACCCACCCGGCCTACCTGCCGGTGGTCAACCAGAACGCCGACGGTGCCAGCGGACGGTTGGTCGCTGGACTCGCCCACTGGTCCTCCATCCCGGCGCCGCTGCTGGGCCCCGGCATCTTCTACGCCGTCTCCGAAAAGGGCTCCTTCGCCCGCAGCCAGGCCGCCAAGGCGTTCAACTTCCAACTGTTCGCGCTCATCGCCGCCGCAGCCCTGGGCATCGTCACCGGCATCCTCGACATCGGCTTCCTCAGCGGGCTGTGGATGATGGCCTGGTTCGTGCTGACCGTCATCGGCGGCATCAAGGCCTTCTCGGGCGAGAACTGGAGCAACCCGGTGATGAGCAAGGTGCCGTTCAGGGTCCTGGACGAGACCACCCGCCGCGGCATCGGCCGCTGAGCACTCCAGCCCTCGGGCCAGGACCCACCCACCACGTCGCGTTCTGGGGAATCGGTTGGTGGGTCTGCCCGGGGAGCGGCTAGACTTGCAGAACACCGTCGGCTCAGGTTGACGGACAACTCAACAGGGGGTGACTGGTTTCGACTTGGGACGGTAGTCCCAGGGGAAGCGGGCCGAGAATCCAGAGTCAACTCGTAAATGTCCTCTGGAAACCTATAACTGCCGAAAACAATCGCGCAGACTTCGCTCTCGCTGCCTGAGCAGTGACCGAAGGGTCAGACCGGATGTAGCCTTCCGTCCGGACCCTGGCCTCATCAAGAAGGCTTGCTGATCATCCTGCGTCGCAGGGGCTGATCGGGACTTTACTGTGACTGGGCCTGTCTGCACATGCCGATGTGAGTGCAGGGGCCAAGTAGAACGTAACGTCGGATGCGCCCGGAGAAGCCCTGGTTCGCCTCTCGAGGACGCGGGTTCAATTCCCGCCACCTCCACGCACACAACCTGCTGAGTGTCACTGCCCCGGATCCCCACGGATCCGGGGCAGTGTCGTTTCCGTTCACGTTCACAGGTCCCTCGGTGATCCGGAGGACGTGGAAAGATGGGGCATGTGACGATGCCAGCCGGACCCAGCGCAGGAGAACTGCTGGTGGCCACAGCCGCACACGGCGGTGGCTACTTCAAGCAGTCCGTGATCTATCTGCTCGACGCAGACGAGAGCGGAGCCCTGGGCGTGGTCCTGAACCGGCTGGCACCGGCAGACCTGGAGGAGGTGCTGCCCCAGTGGAGTGAACTGGTCAGCCCCCCGCGGGTGTTGTTCGCCGGGGGACCGGTCTCACCCAACGGTGCGGTCTGCGTCGCCCGTCTGCTGAACCCCCATGAGGACCCGCCGGGCTGGCGCCGCGTCCGCGGTGACATTGGCCTGCTGCACCTGGACACCCCCGTCGAGATCGCCGAGGGCGCCTACTCCGACCTGCGGATCTTCGCCGGCTACGCCGGCTGGGAGGCCGGACAGCTCGAGGGCGAAATGTTGCAGGGCTCCTGGCACCGCTTCCCCTCCACGGAGGCGGACGTGTTCGGCTCCGACCAGGAGGACCTGTGGCGCCGCGTGCTGCGGCGCCAGGGCGGGGAGACCGCCTGGTACTCCACCTGGACCGAAGACCCTGAACTGAACTGAGCCCGCAGCGTGGGAACCGGTGTGCCGCCAGCGGCGTCCGACGACCGTTGCCGTGACCCGCAGGTTTGCTTAGATGGTCCACATGCTCAGACGGAAGGTGTCGAGTGACGAGTTGGAGGGAGGTCGCCGATTTGAACCTCGATGACGAGTTCGACGAGCTGGATCCGATGACCGCGCCGAGTGCGAGCTTCGGTGAGGAAGAGCCCGAAGAGGCGGATGCGCTCGAACACACCGGTCCCTGGACAGCGGCCCGCGGGTTCAGCGACCCGCACGGAGCAGTCAGGGTGTGGGTCGACGAGACGGTCACCATCAACAAGGTGCGGATGAGCCCCAGTTGGCGTGATCGCGTCGGGAAGCAGGGCCTCGAAGCGGCCTTCGGCCTGGTGTTCCTGCAGATCAACAACTACTTCCGTGACCTGCTGCCCGCCGAGTCACTGGCAGCAGACGACCGGACCGCGAAGCGTCCGCTGCACTGGGACACCATGTGGGAACTGTGCCAACGCAACGAGCGGATTCGATCGCAACTGGCCCAACTCGGCCCCGAGTCCGACGGCCGGTGGGTCGGCCAGTCGGCCACCGGTGTCGCCCCCGACCGGTCCGTCGCCATCACGCTGAACGTCCACGGACAGCTGGAACGCATCGAGTTCGGCAAGCAGTGGCTCGAGGCAGCCCGCATCCGGCAGATCAGCGACGCGGTCGTCCGGGCACACCAGGACGCCAAGGCCCAGTTCGTCCCGCCCACCTACGAGCCCGGCGAACGTGACCGACTGCAGCACGAAATGAGTGACAACCGACACGAGCTGCTGGCCATGATGCGCCGCGGCTTCAAGTGAGGAAAGGGATCTGATGAGCAGTCACCCCGACGACCAGGAACAGCAGCTGCGACGCGCCCAGATGAGTGGGGTCGAGGGCTACCGTGCCGACTCCGACGACGAGCTCGGCGATCTCGACATCTACGAAGCGCTCCTTGACCCCAACGGCACCGCCGGCGGCAAGAACAAGGGCGGCGGTGGGGGATCGCCGATGATGATGCCGCCGATGGGCATGGCAGGTGGCGCCGGCGGCGGAGGGGCCGCGGGTCGTATGGGGCTCGGTCCCGGCGGGGTCGCCCCAGCCGGCGGTATGGGCATCGGTGGTGGCCCGGTTGGCGTTGCCGGAGGTGTCGTGCCCGCCGGTGGCGGCGGTGGCGGCGGTGTCGGCGGACTCGGCGGTGGGATTGGTGGCGGCGGTCTCGGTGCCGGGGGCGGCGGTCTAGGTGCCGGCGGGCTCGGTGGCGGAACCTTCGCTGCCGGTTCCGGTGGTGGGCTGGGCGGCGTCGACACCGACGGTGACGGCATCGCCGACACCTTCGCCGGTGGCGGCATTGACACCGACGGTGACGGCATTCCCGACACCTGGCCCAGCTCGGAGTCCGACGCTGATGGTGACGGCATTCCTGATCATCTGGATGCGACCCCGAATGGCTACCAGCCCGACGCTGATGGTGACGGGATTCCTGATCACCTGGATGCGACACCGAACGGCTACCAGCCCGACGCTGATGGTGACGGCATTCCTGATCACCTGGATGCGACCCCGAATGGCTACCAGCCCGACGCTGACGGTGACGGCATTCCCGACCACCTCGACTCGACCCCGAATGGCTACCAGCCCGACGCTGACGGTGACGGCATTCCCGACCACCTCGACTCGACCCCGAACGGTCCCGGCTCGAGTTCGTTCACCGGTGTCGACCCCAACACCGGGACCACCCCGAGCTTCACCAGCCCGAGCGGCTCCGGTCTGAGTGCCGGTGGCCCGGGCTCCGGCGGCGGTGGCGGTTTCGGCACCGGTGGCGGCACCTCTTATACACAGCTGACACTGCCGACGA
>NZ_JADIJQ010000021.1 GCF_017355265.1 Tessaracoccus sp. SD287 | reverse complement strand
TAGCCCGGCCCCGCCTGCGGGTTCCATCCCGGTGCCGAGGGTTGACCAGGGCGCATGGGACGCTGCACGGTCGGCCCCCACTCGGGGCCCTGGGGGTACTGCGGGGTGCTCATGAGGTGGCCTCCTCGTCGTCGAGTCGTGCCGACCCGGCGGCGACCGGTGGTGGCCCCACCCCGTCGTCCGCCGCGGTGGCGGTGGTGGCAGGGCCAGCCATGGCCGCCGCCGTGTCGCGGTGGTGTCCGGCGGTGCTGGCACTGAGCGCCGCGCCGCAGGCCCCGCAGAAGGCCGCACCGGCCAGCAGCGGCATCTCGCAGGCCGGGCAGAACTGCAGGTCACCGTCGGGGCCGACGCCGGCGTCGGCGTGGAAGCGGGCGGCGTTCTCGAGGGCGGCCTCCAGCAGGCCGGTCTGCAGCACGGTGCGCACCCGCAGCAGCAACGCTGCCAGCAGCAGCAGACCCCACACCAGCGAGAGCAGCACGCTCAGCCAGCCCGGGCGCAGCAACCCCAGCAGGTAGGTGCCGCCGAAGTACAGGACGTTCCAGCCGATGGCCTCGGCCACCGCGACGCCATAGCGCCGGGTGAACCCGTCGTAGCCGCGGCCAAGACCGGCGAACTCGGCGCAGGCGATGCCGGTGGCGGTGCCGATCACCAGCGGTTTGACGAAGCCCTCGAGCAGCATCAGCGTCGTCCACGTCGACCAGCCGTCACCGGGTGAGTTGAAGCCGCCCTCGACCAGCGCCCAGTGGCGCACCAGGGTGTCGGCCGTGGCGTAGGCGACGCCCGAGACGATGCCGAACGTCAGCCCGTCCATCAGGTCGTCGAACTGGGGACGCGAGGCCAGGATGACCGGGCCGACCTGGCGGATCAGCTCCCCCACGACCGGCACCAGCAGCACCATGACCAGCACCCCGGACAGGGTGGCCTGCGGGCCGCCGCCGTCGGCGGCGGCACCGAACAGCGGCGACTGCAGCCGCCTCCAGAACCACGTGAACGCAGCGGCCAGCACACCCGTCAGCACGAAGGCCAGCCCGGTCACCGGGACGGGGGCATCCTCCCAGAGGTTCACGTCGTAGAGGTAGACGATGTAGACGATCGGGATGGCGAAGGCCGCCACCATCAGCGCCACCGGCGTCCAGCCCAGCAGCGCGGCACCGATGGCGGCGACCACCGCGATGACCAGGGCGATCTGGTAGGTCTTGGGACGTTCGGCCGCCCCGGTCGGCATGATCGTCGAGACGACCTTGAACGACCGCACGGGTTCATCGGGCTTGACGGCGAAACTGCGACGACCGGCCTGCCCCGCCGCCATTTCCTGGCCGCAGACGTGGCAGAACAGCATTCCTGCTGGCAATTCAGTGGCACATCGTGGACAGTTCACGGGTGTCCTTTCGGGTGGGCTGAGGGCAAAGACAATGGTGGCAGTCTGTCATCTGGGCGTCATTGTGCCACCGAGGCAGGTCCCCCGGGTGGATGACGTCGTCACCTCCCTGCGCGGCGGCTGCGTTCCACCAGATCGCGCAGGTCGTGCCACAGGCGGTCAACCTGGCCGTCGAGGTCCGGGGCGCCGTCGGTGTTGTCGACCACTCGGGTGGCAATCGCCAGACGATCCTCACGCGAGACCTGCGCGGCCAGTCGCGCTCGGGCAGCATCGGCCGAGATGCCCTGACGGGCCACGAGTCGGGCGACCTGCTCCTCGGGGCTCGCATCCACCACCACCACCTCGTCGAAGCGGTGCGCCTGCCCGGTTTCGGCCAGCAGCGGGATGACCTGGACGACCACCGCGTCCGCCGGGGCGGCGGCGACCAGTTCGGCGTTGCGCCGGCGAATGCGTGGATGGGTGATGCCTTCGAGGTCGGCACGGGCCTGCGGGTCGGCGAAGACGATGCGGCCCAGCGCCTGCCGGTCGAGGGAGCCGTCGGCGGCCAGCACGTCGGCACCGAACCGGGCCACGACGTCGGCGAGTCCCTCGGACCCGGGTGCGACCACCTCGCGGGCGACCATGTCGGAGTCCACCAGGACCGCGCCCCGGGCGGCGAGCAGGTCGGCCACGGTCGTCTTGCCGGCCGCGATCCCCCCGGTCAGACCGATCGCGACGCGACCGTCCGGAGGGGCGGGGGGCGGGGGCGCTGGCTGGTCCATGCCGGTCATTGTGTCAGCAGGAACCATGAGTCATCAGCAACGATGTGCCCGCCGAACGAGACGGCCCCGCACCCGGTGAGGGGTGCGGGGCCGTCGAGGCCCACCGGATGGGTGGGACCGGATGACTCAGTTGCCAGTCAACTTGTCGCGCAGTGCCTGCAGCGCCTCGTCCGAAGCGAGTGAACCCTCAGCGGGCTCCTCGCTGGCGGCCGAGTAGGTGCTGGTCGTGCCTGCGTCGGAGACGGCCTCGCGGTCGGCAACCTCGGCCTCGGTGACCTGCTTCTTGTGGGCTTCCCACCGAGCCTGGGCTTCGGCGTACTGCTGCTCCCACGCGCGCTGCTGGTCCTCGTAGCCTTCCTTCCACTCGTTGGTCTCCGGATCGAAGCCCTCGGGGTAGATGTAGTTGCCCTGGTCGTCGTAGTTGGCAGTCATGCCGTACAGAGCCGGGTCGAAGTCGTCAGCGGCGACGTCGACACCCTCGTTGGCCTGCTTCAGCGACAGCGAGATGCGGCGACGCTCGAGGTCGATGTCGATGATCTTGACCATGACCTCGTCGTTGACGGTGACGACCTGCTCGGGGATCTCGACGTGGCGCTCGGCCAGCTCGGAGACGTGGACCAGGCCCTCGATGCCCTCCTCGACGCGGACGAAGGCACCGAAGGGCACCAGCTTGGTGACCTTGCCCGGCACGATCTGACCGATCTGGTGGGTACGGGCGAAGGTCTGCCAGGGATCCTCCTGGGTGGCCTTCAGCGACAGCGAGACGCGCTCGCGCTCCATGTCGACATCCAGCACCTCGACGGTGACCGGGGTACCGACCTCGACGACCTCGCTCGGGTGGTCGATGTGCTTCCAGGACAGCTCCGAGACGTGCACCAGACCGTCGACGCCACCCAGGTCCACGAAGGCACCGAAGTTGACGATGGACGAGACGACGCCCTTGCGGATCTGGCCCTTCTGCAGCTGGGTGAGGAAGGTGTGACGAACCTCGGACTGGGTCTGCTCGAGCCAGGCACGGCGCGACAGGACCACGTTGTTGCGGTTCTTGTCGAGCTCGATGATCTTGCACTCGAGTTCCATGCCGACGTAGGGCTGCAGGTCACGGACGCGACGCATCTCGACCAGCGACGCGGGCAGGAAGCCACGCAGACCAATGTCGACGATCAGACCACCCTTGACGACCTCGATCACCGAACCGGTGACAACGCCATCCTCTTCCTTGACCTTCTCGATGGTGCCCCAGGCGCGCTCGTACTGTGCACGCTTCTTGGACAGGATCAGGCGACCTTCCTTGTCCTCTTTCTGCTGGACGAGGGCCTCGATCTCATCGCCGACCTGGACGACCTCGAAAGGGTCCACGTCGTGCTTGATGGAGAGTTCCTTGGAAGGAATGACACCTTCGGTCTTGTAACCGATGTCGAGCAGGACCTCGTCCCGGTCGACCTTGACGACGGTTCCGGTGACAATGTCGCCGTCGTTGAAGTACTTGATGGTGGCATCGACGGCAGCAAGGAATGCTTCCGGTGAGCCGAAGTCGTCGATGGCGACCTGAGGTGAGGCCTCAGTGGAGGAGGTCATGTAGTAGGGCTCCGTTGGGTTGTCTGAGAGACGTGGTGCTCTGGAACCGGCTGCCGCGAGAAGTGGTCAATGATCAGTCCGTCTTCGCGGCGCGCGACCTACTCTGTCCTAGTTCACGCAGTCCACAGTGCCCGTTCAGCCTACCTGTCCCGCGCGACGGCGGTCAATCCGGGCCCGGGCGGGTGGCCCGTTGGTTTTTGGGCCCCCGCGGATAGGATCAGGGCGGAGTGCGACCGACATGAAGGGCAGCCCACATGCGCAACAGACTGTTGGCGGGGATCAGCATCCTCGTCGTCCTGCTGCTCCTTGGCGGCTTCGTCATCTGGCAGGGTCGCGGCACGACCGAGGCCACCGCCTCCCCCACGCCCCAGCAGCCCGAGTCGGCGGCCACCGAGACCCCGGCGGTCCGCAACGCCACCACCGCCAGTGCCACGACGCCGGCGGGTGCCTCCAGCGGCAGTGGCTCCGCCACCCCGAGCTCGCCGGCCGCCGCGGTGCCGGCGGGGTGCATGCCCACCCTCACCGAGATCGAGGCGACCTCGTTCGCCATTGACCAGATGAAGGTCAAGGCCCCGATGATCTCCCTCGGCGAGGACGAGTCGGGTGCTGCTGCTGCCCCACCCAAGGACGCCTCGCACACCGTCGGCTGGTGGAAGAACGGCCCCAAGGTCGGTTCCCGGCAGGGCCACGCCATCCTGACGATCCACACCTACCAGAACGGCAAGGCCCTCGGGAACGAGCTGCATGACCAGAAGAACGGGTTCAAGGACGGTGACCTGGTCCGGATGACCGACGCCCGGGGCAACACCCAGTGCTACACCCTGGAGCGCTCCATGAAGCTGTGGGTCAAGGACTACGACCCGAACTCCGACGTGCTGTACAACTTCACGGGTGAGCCGCGCGCGGTCATCGTGATCTGTTGGGACTACGACGTCATGGGCAAGGAATGGGACTCCCGGATCCTCTACTACCTGAAGCCGGTCGCCCCGGTCAGGTGAGATGGGGCCGGGTGAGATTAGGCTGTGCCCATGCAGCGCAGCATTCGGACTCCGGCTCCCCCGTCCCTGGTCACCGACCTCGAAAAGGTCCTCCGCTCGGGCGGCCTGAGCACCTCGGCCCTGGACATTGCCACGGCGGCGGTCGACGCCTCCCACTACCTGCTCAGCCCGCAAGTGCTGGTGCGGGCCGGTTCGGCGGCCGAAGTGGCCTTGGTGATGCAGGTGGCCCACCAGCACCGGCGCCCCGTGACGTTCCGTTCGGGTGGCACCAGCCTGTCGGGCCAGGCGCTGTCGAGTGGCATCCTGGTCGACACCCGGGCCCCGTTCCGCGACATCGAGGTGCTCGACGACGGGGCCCGGGTGCGGGTCGGCCCCGGCCGCACCATCCGTGAGGTCAACGCCTTCCTGGCGCCGCTGGGCCACAAGCTGGGACCCGACCCCGCCTCCGAGATCGCCTGCACCGTCGGCGGCGTGGTCGCCAACAACTCCTCGGGGATGACCTGCGGGGTGGTCGCCAACACCTACCAGACGCTGGAGTCGCTGGTGCTGGTGCTGCCGTCGGGCACCGTGGTGGACACCGGAGCCCCGGACGCCGACGCCCTGCTGCGCGCCGAGGAACCGCAGCTCTACCAGACCCTGCTCGACCTGCGGGAACGGGCCCTGCCACACCGCGACGACATCGCGCGCCGCTGGTCGATGAAGAACACCATGGGCTACGGGCTGAACTCCCTGGTCGACCACGAGCGGCCCGTCAAGATCCTGGAGCACCTGATGGTGGGCTCGGAGGGCACCCTGGGCTTCATTGCCGAGGCCACCTTCCGGACCGTCCCGGTGCTGCCCAAGGTGGCCACCGGGCTGCTGCTGTTCGACTCGCTGCATGCCGCCACCAGCGCCCTGCCCGCGCTGGTCGACTCCGGCGCCGCCGTGGTCGAGCTGCTCGACGCCATCTCGCTGCAGGTGTGCCGCGCCGACCCCACGGTGACCGCCATCCCTCGGGTGCCGGTGCCGGGCGAGGCCGCGCTGCTGGTGGAGTACCAGGCCGGCGACGCTGACCAGCTGGCGGCCCAGCAGCAGGCGGCCGCGGCCGCGTTCACGGGCCTCGACCTGCGCGAGCTTCCCCTCCTGACCGACGATGCGGCCGTCCGCGCCGAACTGTGGGCGCTGCGCAAGGGGCTGTTCACCAAGGTGAACGAGGCCCGCCGCTCCGGCACCACGGCCCTGCTGGAGGACATTGCCGTCCCGGTGCCGACCCTGGCGGGGGTCTGCGAGGACCTGCAGGAGCTCTTCGACCGTCACCACTACGGCGACTCGGTGATCTTCGGGCATGCCAAGGACGGCAACATCCACTTCATGATCACCGAGGACTTCAACACCGCGGCGAGCCTGCCCCGGTACGAGGCCTTCACCGAGGACATGGTGGCGGTGGTGCTCGAGGCCCAGGGCACCCTCAAGGCCGAGCATGGCACCGGACGCATCATGGCCCCGTTCGTGGAGCGCCAGTACGGCCCCGAGCTGTACCAGATGATGCGTGACGTCAAGCAGGCGTTCGACCCGCACGGGGTGTTGAACCCCGACTCGGTGCTGACCGACAACCCGCAGCTGCACATGGAGGACCTGAAGCAGACCCCCACCGTGCAGGCCGAGGTCGACCGGTGCGTGGAGTGCGGCTACTGCGAGCCGGTCTGCCCCAGCCAGTTCCTCACCCTGACCCCACGCCAGCGCATCGTCGCCCAGCGGGCGATCGCCGACGCAGAGTCCCGCGGCGACCACGCCCACGCGGAGCTGCTGCGCCGCGAGCAGACCTACCCGGTGAGCGAGACCTGCGCGGTGGACGGCATGTGCGCCACCGCCTGCCCCGTCGGGATCAACACCGGCGACCTGGTCCGCCGGCTGCGCGCCGAGCACCGCACCCGGGTCGTCGACACCGCCTGGGACCTGGCGGCCAGGGCCTGGGGACCGTTCACCGCCGCCGCCTCTGCAGGGATGACGCTGGTCGACACCGTGCCCCAGCCGCTGGTCGAGGTGCCGCTGACGGCCGCCCGAACCGTGTTCCGGCACGAGACGGTGCCCATCCTGTCGGGCGAGTTGCCCGGCGGTGGCGGTGTCCGGCGGGCACGTCGTCGCGATCCTGGAGCCGAGGTCGTCTACCTGCCGGCCTGCGTACAGACTATGTTCGGCCCCGAGGACGGCGTCCCGCTGCAGGACCGGGTGCTCTCGATCCTGGACCGGGCCGGGGTCAAGGTGACCATGCCGCAGGCCACCGCCTCATTGTGCTGCGGCACCCCGTGGAAGTCGAAGGGCATGGCGACCGGTTTCGACACCATGTCGACCAAGTTGGCCCGGGCGCTGCTGGAGGCCACCGACAACGGCCGACTGCCGGTGATCAGTGACGCACTGTCCTGCTCGGAGGGCATCATCGCCTCACTGGCCCACCAGGAGCCGCGGTTGGCGGGGGTCGGCATCAGGGTGCTGGACGCCACCACCTACCTGGCCGCGATCGCGGACCGGCTGCCGGTCGTCGGCAAGGTACCCCGGGCGGCGGTGCATCCCACCTGTTCCAGCACCCGGCTGGGCGCCACCGGCGACCTGCTGGCGCTGGCGCACCTGGTGGCCGACGAGGTGGTTGTACCCACCGACTGGCGCTGCTGCGGCTTCGCCGGCGACCGGGGACTGCTGCACCCGGAACTGACCGCCTCGGCGACCCGCGACGAGGCCGCCGAACTGGCCGGTCAGCACTTCGACCTGTACCTGTCGGCCAACCGCACCTGCGAGCTGGGCCTGACCCGCGCCACCGGGCAGACCTACGTGCACGTGCTGGCCGCGTGGGACGACGCGTTGCGTCTGCAGCAGGCGCGCGCCTGACCCGACTCCGGCTCAGTGCGCGGCGTCGTGCCAGGAGCGGCCAACCCCCGAGGAGACATCCAGCGGCACCTTGAGTTCCATGGCCCGCCCCATGGACTCGCGCACCAGGTCGTTGACCCTCTCGGCCTCACCGGGGGCGACTTCCAGGACCAGTTCGTCGTGGACCTGCAGCAGCATCCGCGACGCCAGCCCGGCCTCGCGCAGGGCTGCCTCCAGGCGCAGCATGGCGACCTTGATGATGTCGGCTGCCGACCCCTGGATGGGCGCGTTGAGGGCCATCCGTTCGGCCATCTCGCGGCGTTGCCTGTTCGAGGAGCCCAGGTCGGGCAGGTAGCGGCGGCGTCCCATCAGGGTGGCGGTGAAGCCGGTCTTGCGGGCCTCGGCGACGACCGCCTGCAGGTAGTCACGCACCTCACCGAAACGCTCGAAGTAGCCATCCATCAGGCCCTTGGCCTCGCTGACGGCAATGCCCAACTGGTTCGACAGCCCGAAGGCCGACAGTCCGTAGGCAAGCCCGTAGTTCATGGCCTTGATCTTGGCCCGCTGCTCGCTGCTGACCTCGTCGGGGGCCACGTGGAAGACGGTCGAGGCCATCCGGGTGTGGAAGTCCTCACCGCTGCGGAAGGCCTCGATGAGCAGGTCGTCGTCGGAGGCGTGCGCCATGATCCGCATCTCGATCTGCGAGTAGTCGGCGGTGGCCAGGGACTCGTAGCCGGCACCGACCACGAATGCCTCCCGGATGCGGCGGCCGGCCTCGGTGCGGATCGGGATGTTCTGCAGGTTCGGGTCGGTCGAGGACAGGCGGCCGGTGGCGGCGGTCACCTGGGAGTAACTGGTGTGGATGCGGCCATCGTCGGCCACCGTCTTCAGCAGGCCGTCGACCGTCTGCCGCAGCCTGATCCAGTCGCGGTGGGCCAGCAGGTGGGCCAGGAAGGGATGCTCGGTCTTCGCGTACAGGCCTTCGAGCGCGTCGGCGTCGGTGGTGTAGCCCGACTTCGTCCTGCGGGTCTTGGGCATCTCCAACTCGTCGAACAGCACCGTCTGCAACTGCTTGGGGGAACCCAGGTTGATGGTGTGGCCAATCACCGCGTAGGCGTCCTGCTCGGCGGCCGCCACCTTGGCGTCGAAGTCGGCGCGCAACTCCTCGAGCAGGTCGACGTCGACGGCGACGCCCACCTGTTCCATCCGGGCCAGGGTGCGCTGCAGGGGCAGTTCCACCTCGGTGAGCAGATGGGTCTGCTCGGTGACCTCGAGCTCCTCGGCCAGGGCACGGGCCAGGTCGATCACGGCGCGGGCACGCAGCATGGAGGCGCCGGCGACGAGGTGGTCGTCGGCGGGTTCGGCGAACAGGGCCTCCTGGGGCTCGTCGGCCACCTCGGGACCGGCGTCGAGGCGCAGTTCCCGCTTCAGGTGGCGCAGGGCCAGATCGCCCAGGTCGTAGGTGCGCTGGTCGGGTCGCAGCAGGTAGGCGGCCAGCAGGGTGTCGCTGACCACCCCGCGCAGGTCCCAGCCGCGGGCCCAGCTGGCCAGCAGCGGCCCCTTGGCGTCGTGCAGGGACTTGTGGACGTCCTCGTCGGCCAGCCACGCGGCCAGGGCGGCATCGTCCTCGGGGTCAAGATCGGCCACGGCGAACCAGGCGGCGGTGCCGTCGCTGGCCGCCAGGGCGATGGAGTCGATGTCGCCGGTGCCCGACCCCCAGCGCCCGGTCACGTCGACACCGGTCAGCTCGCCGTGGCCGTGCGTCTCGAGCCAGCCGGCGACGCGGCCACTGGTGAGCACCTCACCGGCGAGTTCGAAACCGCCCTCGGCCTCTTCGGGCTTGTTCGGCAGCGACTCGATGAGGCGGTCGCGCAGCACCCGGAACTCGAGTCCGTCGAACAGCGTGTGGACGGCCTCGCGGTCCCAGTCCTGCCGGGCCAGGTCGTCCAGCCCGACGGGCAGCTCCAGGTCGCGGACCAGGGCGTTGAGTTGGCGGTTGCGGATCACCCCGTCGAGGTGTTCACGCAGGCTTGCGCCCGCCTTGCCGGGGACCTGCTCGGCGCGGGCGACCAGGTTCTCCAGCCCCTCGTAGCTGGCCAGCCACTTGGCGGCGGTCTTCGGCCCCACGCCCGGCACCCCCGGCAGGTTGTCGCTGGTCTCGCCGACCAGCGCGGCCAGTTCGGGGTAGACGTCGGGCGGCACCAGGTACTTCTCCTCGACCGCCTCCGGTGTCATCCGGGCCAGGTCACTGACCCCCTTGCGGGGGTAGAGCACGGTGACGTGGCCATTGACCAGTTGCATGGCGTCGCGGTCCCCGGTGACGATCAGCACGTCGACGTCGTCACCGACGGTGCTGGACAGGGTCGCGATGATGTCGTCGGCCTCGAAGTTGTCGACCTCGACATGGACGATGTTGAGCGCGTCCAGCACTTCCTTGATCAACTGCACCTGCCCCTTGAACTCGTCGGGGCTCTTGCTGCGGTTCGCCTTGTACTCGGGGTACTGCACGGTGCGGAAGGTCTGACGGGACACGTCGAAGGCCACCGCCACGTGGGTCGGCGCCTCGTCGCGCAGCACGTTGATCAGCATGGACGTGAACCCGTACACAGCATTGGTGTGCTGGCCGGTGGTGGTCGAGAAGTTCTCGACCGGCAGCGCGAAGAAGGCCCGGTAGGCCACGGAATGGCCATCGACCAACAGCAGTCGGGGGCGTTCGGGGGCAACGTCAGTGGGGGGCGCCGTGGGAGTCACCCCACAGACCTTAGTCCAGCGGTCCGACAAACTTCGCCGCCACTAGAGTGGCGCTCATGCTGCCACCGGACTCGCCGATCAATCCCGCCGTCTTCAGCCGCCCCGCCAGGGAACGACTGCCCGAGTGGTCGTGGGACTTCACCTCGGCCCTGGACGAACGGATGGGTCTGGTGGTCGGTGAGTTGGGGGCCAACCGGTGCGTGGGGCGCGCGCCCGTGGAGGGCAACACGCAGCCGCACGGCATCTGGCACGGTGGCGCCTCGGCGGTGCTGGTGGAAACCCTGGCCTCGTTGGCCGCCACCGCCTGGGGGCGGCAGAACGGGCGGGCGGCGGTCGGCGTCGACCTGAGCGTCACCCACCACCGGGCGGTACGCACCGGGCACGTGACCGGCTACGCCACTGCCCTGCACCAGGGCCGCAGCGTCGCGACCTACCAGGTGCACCTGTACGACGACTCGAATCGGCTGATCGGCACCGGGCGGCTGACCTGCCAGCTGGTCGCCGCCCGCGCCTAGTGGGGGTGCAGGGGGTCATCCCCCGCACAGGACGAACTAGCCGAGCTTCTTGCCCTGGCGGGCGTGCTCGATGACGCCGTCGGCGACCTCGCGCATCGACTTGCGCAGGTCCATGGCGGTCTTCTGGATCCAGCGGAAGGCTTCCTGCTCGGTCAGGCCCAATCCCTGCTGCAGCAGCCCCTTGGCCTGGTCGACGGCCTTGCGGGAGGCCAGCCGGTCCTCCAGGGTGGTGACCTCGTCCTCGAGGGCCTGGATCTCGCGGAAGCGTCCGATGGCGATCTCGATGGCCGGCACCACGTCGGAGGCGTCGAAGGGCTTGACGACGTAGGCCATGGCGCCGGCTTCCCGGGCCCGCTCGACCAGGTCACGCTGGCTGAAGGCGGTCAGCATGACCACCGGGCAGATGCGTTCCTCGGCAATGTGTTCGGCTGCGGTGATCCCGTCCATCTTGGGCATCTTCACGTCCATGACGACCAGGTCGGGTTCCAGTTCGCGGGCCATGGCCAGCGCCTGCTCCCCGTCACCGGCCTGACCGACCACGTCGTAGCCCTCCTCCTCGAGGAGCTCGACCAGGTCCATGCGAATCAGCGCCTCGTCCTCGGCCACCAGCACCCGCGGACGGTCAGCTGCCGCGGGCGGCTGGCCCTCGGGTCGCTCGTCGGCGGTAATCGATTCGTTCACGATGTCTCCTGAGGTCAACTCAGTACTCCTGTGCGTCAAGGTGGGGTCTCGTCTGCGGGGCCCAACGGGCATCGACAGTGTGCCAGATGTCTTGGCGCCGGTCCGGACCGGCCCCAGTTGATCCTAGCGCGCAGCCGCCGCGGGCGGGGCGCCATGACGACCCGGTCCCGGATCTGTGGCAGAATGTCAACGCCTCGACGCGGTTCGCGTCGATCCTGCCCGGGTGGCGGAATGGCATACGCGGACGGCTCAAACCCGTCTGGCCGGAAGGCTGTGGGGGTTCGACTCCCCTCCCGGGTACGCAGCGCAACGACCAAGGGGCCGGATCCTGACGGATCCGGCCCCTTGGTCGTTGGTGGGTGGTGCTCAGGGGTTGAGCGCGCCGCCGATCTTGTGGACGCGGATGGCGTTGGTCTTGCCGGCGGTGCCCATGGGCGAGCCGTAGACGATGACGATGCGGTCGCCCTGCTCGACCAGGCCCTCGCTGAGCATGAGCTCCTGGACAGCCTTCACCATTTCGTTGAAGACGCTGTAGGTGTCGGTCACGTAGGACTCGATGCCCCACGACAGCGCCAACTGCTGGGCGGTGTCCTTGCTGGGGGTGAAGGCCAGCATGGGGGTCGTGGGCCGCAGCCGCGACAACCGACGGGCGGTGTCACCGGAGCTGGTGAACGCGATCAGGTACTTGGCGTCCAGACGGGCCGCCACCTCGGTGGCCGACTTGGCCATGATGCCGCTGGTGGTGTGCGGGTCCCAGTCGATCCTCTGGATGCGGTCGATGCCGTGCGCCTCGACGTTCTCGACGATCTTGGCCATGGTGGCCACGGTCTCGACGGGGAAGTCACCGACGGAGGTCTCCCCCGACAGCATGACTGCGTCGGTGCCGTCAATGACGGCGTTGGCGACGTCGGAGGTCTCCGCGCGGGTGGGGCGCGGGTTGTTGGTCATGGACTCCAACATCTGGGTGGCGACGATCACCGGCTTGGCCCAGATGCGAGCAGCCTCGACGATGCGCTTCTGCGCGATCGGGACCGACTCCAACGGCAGCTCGACGCCTAGGTCGCCGCGGGCCACCATGACGGCATCGAACTTGTCGATGATGTCCTGCATGTTCTCGATGGCCTGCGGCTTCTCGAGCTTGGCCACCACCGGAACGCGACGGCCCTCCTCGTCCATGATCTCGTGGGCGCGCTTGACGTCGTCACCGGTGCGGACGAAGGACAGGGCGATCAGGTCGACGCCCTGCTTCAGGGCCCACCGCAGGTCGGACTCGTCCTTCTCGCTCATGGCCGGGACGTTGACGGCAACACCGGGCAGGTTGATGCCCTTGTTGTTGGAGACGTAGCCGGGCACCACGGTCTTGGTCCGGACGTCGTTTCCGGTGACCTCGATGGCCTCGAGCATCACCTTGCCGTCGTCGATCAGCAGGGAGTCGCCGACGGTGACGTCAGCGGGCAGCCCCTTGAAGGTGGTCGAGCAGCGCTCGACGGTGCCTTCGATGTCATCGGTGGTGATGGTGAACTCCTGGCCCACCTCGAGGTAATGCTTCTCGTTGTTGGCGAACTTGCCCAGGCGAATCTTCGGTCCCTGCAGGTCAGCAAGGATGGCGACGCGCTTGCCCAGACGTTCGGCAGTGTCACGGACGAGCTGGTAGCGAGCGGCATGCTCGCTGTAGTCGCCGTGGCTCATGTTCAGGCGGGCAACATTCATGCCCGCGTTGATGATCCCTTCCATACGCTCAGGGCTCTCGACAGCAGGCCCCAGCGTGCACACAATCTTTGCTCTACGCACGGCCTCCACCCTAGTCGATGACCACCGGGGCATGCTGCGGTCGGGTGCCGGAATTGCGGTCAGGGCGAGAAGCTGGGCAGCCGGAAAGATTCTGGGTGGACGTTCGACCAGCCCGTCACCAGCTGCTGACCTGGTCCAGGGCGTGCTGAAGGTCGGCCGGGTAGGGCGAGCGGAAGGTCACGTATTCGCCGGTGCCGGGGTGGGTGAAGCCGAGCTCGGTGGCGTGCAGCCACTGTCGGGTCAGGCCCAGCCTGGCGGCCAGCACCGGGTCGCTGCCGTAGGTCGGGTCGCCCACGCAGGGGTGTTTGATGGCCTGCATGTGCACCCTGATCTGGTGGGTGCGTCCGGTTTCGAGGTGGATGCGCAGCAGCGTGGCGGCCACGAAGGCCTCGATCGTCTCGTAGTGGGTCACCGATCGGCGCCCGCCGCTGACCACGGCCATCTTCCAGTCCGACCCGGGGTGGCGGGCGATCGGCGCGTCGATGGTGCCAGAGAACGGGTCGGGGTGGCCCTGGACCAGCGCGTGGTAGGTCTTGTCGACGGTGCGGTCGCGGAAGGCCTGCTTCAACACGGTGTAGGCGTGTTCGGACTTGGCCACCACCATCAGTCCCGAGGTGCCGACGTCGAGTCGTTGGACGATGCCCTGGCGTTCGGCCACCCCGGAGGTGGAGATGCGGAACCCTGCCCCGGCCAGGTGCTCGACCACGCTGGGGCCGTCCCACCCGACCGAGGGGTGCGCGGCGACCCCGACCGGCTTGTCGACCACCACCAGGTCGCGGTCGTCGTGGATGATGCCCAGGCCCTCGACCACTTGCGGGGTCACCTGGACGGTGCGTTCGGGCTGGTCGAGGTCGACCTCGAGCATGGCACCAGCGGCCACCCGCTGCGAGGGCTTGTCGACCGCCTGCCCCGCCAGGTGCACGGCCCCGGCGTCGATCAGTTCGGCGATGCGGCTGCGCGACAGCCCGGTGATGCGCGCGGCGGCCGCGTCGACGCGGTCGCCGGCGAGTTCGTCGGGGACGAGGAAGACCGCCATCTCAGGCCCGTTCCCGCGCCGCTTCGCGGCGCGATTCGACCAGTGACCAGATGATGACCAGGACAGCCGAGGAGGTCAGGAAGATGTCGGCGACGTTGAAGATGGCAAAGTTCGGCACCGCGAAGAAGTCGATCACGTGACCTTTGAGCGGGCCGGGAGCCCGCACCAGCCGGTCGGTCAGGTTGCCGGCGATGCCGGCCATGGCCATCCCCAGGACGGCGCCATGGCTGACCCTGGTCACCCGCGGTGCGAGGTAGAGGGCGCAGAACAGCAGCGCCACGATGGCCAGCACCGAGAGGACCTCGGTGAAGGCGGCACCCATCGAGAATGCTGCCCCCGGGTTGCGGATCAGCTTCAACGACAGCCACCCGCCCAGGTAGCTGGGCGGGTTGGCCGGGTCGAGGTGACGGACGGCCTGGACCTTGGTGACCTGGTCGAGCGCGTAGCAGACGGCGAAGACACCGAGCAGGGTGGCCGCGATCGGGCCACGCCGCAGGGTCGCGGCGCGTCCCGCTCGCTGGTCGGCGGTGGTCAACGATTCCGAGGCCACGAGGTCAGCGACGCTCAGCGCGCTGCTTGCAGGTGACGCACATGGTGGCCCGCGGGAAGGCCTGCAGTCGGGCCTTGCCGATGGGGTTGCCGCACGACTCGCACGAGCCGTACTTGCCCTGCTCGAGCATCCGCAGGGCATGGATGTTCTGCTCGAGCATCTCGCGGGTGTTCGAGGCCAGCGACATCTCCTGGTCGCGCTCAAAGTTGGATGAGCCGACGTCGGCCGGGTCACGCCCGGCGCCGTCGGATCCATCGGCCAGGAGTTCGGCGAGTTCAGCCTCGACGACGGCGATCGCCTGCTGCATCCGCTGCACCTCACTGGTGAGTTCCTCGCGCAGCTCGGCGACCTCCTCGGCAGTCCACGGGTCTTCCCCGTCGCGGACTGGCAGCAGGGCGCCCTCGGGTTCCGGGGCGGCCTTGGTGGCGGTCATGGAATCGCACTCCTTGATGATGGAAGGGTTGATGATGGAAGGGAAAAGCCACCGCTGTGGTGACTTGGGATGCAAGATACACCCCCTGTCAAGGCGTCCGGAACGCCGGTGCTGCCGTGGGCGACGGGTCAGCGCAGCAGCCCCCGCGCGGTCGCGGAGTCCGTGCACAGACCGGTGGCCATTCCCGCGGCCAGTGCCACCCGGATGGCCTCCATCTTCGGCGCACCATGGGCCAGCAGCAATCGCCGTTCCACGGTCAGCATGTCGTCCAGCCCCAACCCCAGCACGCGCCGGTCGACGCCGCTGTCGATGCCGGCCCCGCGGGCGTCGAAGAAGCGGGCGGCGATGTCGCCGACGGCACCCTTGGCGGTGAGCTCCTCGCGTTCGGACTGCGACAGGGAGTCCTGCAGTTGACTGGTCTGCCAGTCGAGCGAGCCCACCCCGAACAGGAGCGTGTCGGCCCCCTTGGCCAGCGCCAGCGCCTGCTGCACCTCGGGCAGTGACAACAGGGTGTCGGCGAAGTCGGCCGAGGGCGCCAGCAGCGGGGCGGGAAATCCATAGGCCCGGCCCTGCACCCGACGGCCGAGCCGCTGGGCGAGTTCGCCGGGGTTCACCCCGTGCTGCCAGCCGCCCCATCCCCCGGCCATGGGGACGCAACTGACCGGCTGCCCGCTGGCGTGCTCACGGGTTGCCACCCGGTCGATGGCGCGGCCCAGGGTCGCCGACAGGCCGATCGCCACCAGGCTGCTGGTCGACAGCATCGATTCGATGGCCTCGGCCCCGGCCTGGTCGACAGCAGCACGGGCGGCGTCCACCTCGGGCAGGCTGGGCGCGATCCACACCCGCTGCAGGCCGTACCGGTCGCAGAGGCGTTCGGCCAGCTCAGCGAAGGGTTCGTCGGGAGCGTTGATGCTGATCTCCACCACCCCGGCCGCGCGGGCCTGGGCCAGCAACCTGGTCACCTTGATGCGCGAGACCCCCAGTTCGGCGGCGATCTGCTGGTGGGTCAGGGCGTGCTCGTAGTACAGGCGGGCGGCGTCAATCATGATCCGCGGGACGGCATCGGGGGGCATGCCGTCCACCCTAGATTGAACATATGTACATAGCAAGCGAACTGTTGTACGGTGGCGTGAACGCAGACACAAAGGAGTTGCCATGGAAAAGGTCGTCATCGGCGTCGACGCCGGCACCACCGCGGTCAAGGCTGTCGCCTTCTCACTCTCGGGCGAGATCATCGCCGCCGCCCACCGGTCGGTACCGGTCCAGTACGGCAGGAACGGCGAGGCCGAGCAGAGCCTGCACGACATCTGGCAGGCCGTCGCCGACGGGCTGGTCGAACTGACCGACCAACTGGGTGACAAGCAGGTCATCGGGGTGGGCCTGACCGGTCAGGGCGACGGCGCCTGGCTGTTGGACAAGAACAACGAGCCGTTGCGCAATGCCGCGATCTGGATGGACGGCCGGGCCGGCCGCCGGGTCGAGGCATGGCAGGCCGACGGACGCGGCCAGCGCGTGCTGGACGTCACCGGCACCACCATCTTCCCCGCTCTGGTTCCTGTCCTGCTGGAGGAGTTCGCCGAGCAGGACCCACTGTTCCTGGACTCGATCGGCACGTTGTTCCACTGCAAGGACTGGGTCCGCTTCAAGCTGACCGACGAGCTCTCGACCGACTACACCGAGGCGTCACGCTCCTTCTTCAACGTCGGCACCGGCGCCGGCCATGACGCCCGCCTGGCCGAGGACCTGGGCCTGTCGGCCGTGCTGGGCGCCCTGCCCCAGATCCTGCCGGCCGAGGCCTCCGGAGGTGTCGTCACCGCAGCGGCCGCCGAACGCACCGGCCTGCCCGCCGGCATCCCCGTGGCCGTCGGCATGATCGACGTGGCCGTCACCGGCCCCGGTCTGGGTGCCGTCAATGACGGCGACGCCTGGCTGATCCTGGGCACCACCGGCTTCATCGGCACCCTGCTGCCGTCGGTCGAGGAGCGTCGCACCGACGACTCGATGGTGCTGGCCACCGGCCGCGACCGGCAGGTGCTGGAGTTCCTGGCCCCCATGACGGGCACCCCGAACCTGGACTGGATTCGGACCACCCTCAACTTCGAGGACTGGGCCGTGGCCGAGGCCCAGGCGCGCAGCGCCCATGCCGGCGCCGGTGGCGTGGTCTATTTGCCCTACGCCTCACCGGGCGGCGAACGCGCCCCGTTCCTCGACCCGAACGCCTCGGCCTCGTGGCTGGGCATGAGCATCAGCACCACCCCGGCGCAGATCCTGCGCAGCGTCTACGAAGGTGTCTCGTTCTCGCTGGTCGAGTGCGCCGAGGTGCTCAAGATCCAGGGCGACCTGGTGGTCTCCGGCGGCGGGTTCCGCTCCGACCTGATCTGCGAGATACTGGCCGACACCACCGGCAGCCGGGTCATCCGCCAGGATGCTCCCGAGGCCGGCGCGCGGGGCGCCGCCACCCTGGCGCTGGTCGCCTGCGGCGCCTCCCCCGACATCAAGGGTGCGGCGCAGATGATGCTGACCTCGACCTCGTCGTTCGAGCCGAACACCGACCACGCCGAGATCTACGCCAAGGCCTACGAGGTCTACCGTTCCAGCCGGGACGCACTGCGTCCGGCGTGGTCGTCGATGCGTGCCCTGCGCGCGCTGTCCGACGCCCAGACCGACGCTGAGACCGACGAGCAGACCGGGGTGGACAAGTGAGCACCCCGCACAACTCCGCCCTCATTGAGCAGTTGATCCACGTCGCCGGCAGCGCCGTGCGCGCCGGTCTGGTGCTGGGCTCGGGCGGCAACCTGTCGGCGCGCCTGGACGACGGGACCATCGCCGTCACCGGCAAGGGCACCTGGCTCGACACGCTGCGCCCCGACCAGTTCGCCATCCTCGACCTGGCCGGACGCCAGGTCGGGGGCGCGGTGGCCTCCAGCGAGTGGAAACTGCACACCGCGCTCTACGAGGCCCGGCCCGACGCGAACGCGGTGGTGCACATCCATCCGCAGTTCACCCTGCTGCTGACCGCCCTGGGCCACCAGATTCGTTTCATCACCCAGGACCACGCCTTCTACGTGGGCAGCTACGGCTTCACCAAGTACTACACGAACGGCTCCGACGAACTGGCCCAGACCGCCGCCGACCAGGTGCGTGACGGCACCCACGACGTGGTCGTGCTCGGCAACCATGGCATCGCGGTGGTGGGCGACTCCGTCGAGTCGGCCTACCGGAAGGCGTTGAACATGGAGGAGGCCGCCAAACTCACCTACTACTCCCTGCTGCTCGGCGACAAGGACACCACCTTCCCCGCCGACGAACTGCGAAAGTTGCACCACTCATGAGCACTGACGTCAAGATTCTCCTGCAGGGCGACGGTTTCGTCCTGCCCACCATCCTGCACAGCGCCATCGAGGAGCAGGGCATTGCCGCGAGCACGACGAGCACCAGCAACTCGTGGCCGCTGACGCCGATGGTCGACGTCGGCGGCGTGCGAGAGGCCAATGGTGACCCCGACGACCTGATCGCCGCCCTGCAGGGCCACCAGGTGCTGTTCACCCACACCGCGCCGGTCACGGCGGCCGTGATGGACGCCTGCCCCGACCTGAAGCTGGTGGTGATCTGTCGCGGCGGGCCCGTCAATGCCGACCTGGCGGCGGCCACCGAACGCGGCATCGTGGTCTGCAACACGCCGGGACGCAACGCGAACGCCACCACCGAGCACTCGTTGGCCATGATCCTGGCGGCTGCCCGCCAACTGGCCCAGCGGGACGCCGAGTTGAAGGCCGGGCAGTGGCGGTCCGACCACTACCGCTACGAGGTGGTCAGTCCCGAACTGTTCGGCTCGACGGTGGGCCTGGTCGGCTACGGCGCCATCGGTCGTCGCGTCGCCCAGGTGATGGCGGTGATCGGCGCCCACGTGCTGGTCTACGACCCGTACCTCACCGAGGAACTGCCCGAGGGGATCGAGCAGGTCGACGACCTGGCAGACCTGCTGCGTCGCAGCGACGTGCTGACCATCCACGCCCGTGCCACCGCCGACAATGTCGGGCTGATCGGTCGTGAGCAGATTGCGCTGATGCCGGCCGGCTCGGTGCTGGTGAACTGTGCCCGGCCCTCGCTGCTGGACTACGACGCCCTGTGCGACGCCCTGGACTCCGGCCACCTGTACGCCGCCGCCTGCGACGTGCTGCCCGCCGAGCCCTTGCCGGCCGACCACCGGTTGTTGCACACGCCGAACATCACCCTGACGCCGCACCTGGCCGGCGCCAGCAAGTCGGCGGCATGGATCGCGGCCCGGTTGGGGGCCGCCGACATCGCCGCCTTCCTGCGGGGTGAGCGTCCCCGCCACGTGGTCAACCCTGAGGTCTACGACACGATCGGCTGACCGACCCAACCGGCAAACACGCCAGGACGCACAGGTGGCGCGGAGCTTCTGCTCCGCGCCACCTGTGTGCGTGTCCGGGGGTGCCTCAGCCCTTGTCGGCCAGCAACGCGTCCAGGCGCGGGGTGGCGGACTTGCCGCGCTCGTCAGCGAGCAGCGAGGGCACGTCCTGGGGCTCGAGCTGGTCGCTCTCGACGGCGTCGGCCTGCTTGCGCAGGTGCTCGATCAACGTGCTGCGGTAGGTGCTCTCGAAGCCCCGCAGACGGTCGACCTTGCCCTGGAAGTCGTCGCGTTCACGTTCCAGGGTGCTGAACAGTTCGGCGCGGCGGTTGTCGGCGTCGATGTTGACCTGCTGGGCGTGGGCCTGCGCCTCCCGGGCGAGGCGCTCGGCCTCTTCGCGGGCGGCGGTCTCGATGCGCTCAGCCTCGGCGCGGGCGCTGGCGGTGGTCTCGTCGGCGTCGCGGTCGGCCTCCTGGCGCTTGCGGACGGCCTCGGCCTCCGCCTCTGCGATCAGGTTCTCGGCCTGCTCGCTGGCCAGCTGCACCAGGCGGATGACCACAGGGCTGGCCTGCTCGGAGGTGGTGACCTCGACCCGCTCGACGTTGCCGGTGGTGGTGCTGGTGACCGGTGCCGGCTGCTGGCGGGCCTGCTCCAATTCGGCGGTCAGCTGGCGCTCACGCTGGCGCAGCCGCTCCACCTCGGCGCGCAGTTCGGAGTCGTCCCCCGCCGGGGCGGCGGGGACGTCCTGGCGCGCTGCCTCGAGCTCGGCCTTGAGGCGCTCGACCTCGGCACGCAACTCCTCGTCGGCCGGGGAGTCCCCGGCGGCGACGGTGGCGGAATCATTCTTCAGAGCTTCGAACTGGGCCTTCAGGCGATCATTCTCCTCCAGGATCGAGGTGAAGGTGATGTCAACCTTGTCCACGAAGTCGTCCACCTCGCCGGCGCGATAACCGTCGGTACCGCGGCGAGCGATCGGGAATCGAATAGCGCGCACCTCGCTGAGGCTCAGTGTCATTTCTTCTCCAAAATCAGTGGCCTGGGCCGACCCGGGGGGCGGACACCAGCGGCGGACAACGGCGATCCGGGCAGACGGGGCCGCCCGTGGAACGGAATCAGGCTACCGCAGCCGCCGAAGGCGGGCCAGAAGAGCACCCAGGTTCCGGTGCCGGACCCTTGACCACCGCTTGAGACCCGCGGTCCCGACGCCGGGGTCGGCTCAGAGGAACAACCAGACGACCAGGCGCTGCCCCACGACCAGGGTCAGCCACGCGAACACAAAGGCCAGCGAGAACGAGACCTGTCCGACCCGCAGGTTGGGCATGAACCGGTCATAGAAGTTGATCAACGGGTCGGTCAGCGTGTACACGGTCTCGAAGGCGACCAGTGACGCTCCCCGCGGGGTGAACCCGGGGCTCATCACGGGGACGAACGACATGATCATCCGCACGAAGAAGAGGAACATGTACAGCTCGAGTGCGAGGTTGAGCAGAAGGCCCACCGTGGCCACGGATCCTCCCGGTGATCGGTTCGTCGAGCGAACCGAGTGGTTCAGCTCTGGTTGAAGAAACCACCGGAGGCGATGCGTTGCTTGTCCTCGGCGGTGACGTTCACATTGGGGGGCGACAGCAGGAAGACCTTGTTTGTCACCCTCTCAATGGTGCCACGCAACGCAAAGATGAGCCCGGCGGCGAAGTCGACCAGACGCTTGGCGTCGGCGTCGTCCATCTCGGACAGGTTCATGATGACGGGCACACCGTCGCGGAAGTGCTCACCGATGGTGCGGGCCTCGTTGTAGGTGCGGGGGTGCACCGTGATGATGCGGCTGAGGTCAGCGTTGGCCTGCACGGCGGGACGACTGCTGGGACGGGGTTCCTGCACGGCGGCCGAACCTTCCTGCTGGTGTTCGGGGTGGCGCGGGCGCACCGGCACCGGGGCCGAGGGCTCCACCCGATCGGTGGCGCGATGAATGGGGGTGACGGTCGAGCGCTCGTCGTCCTCGTACACCTGCTCGGTGTACTCCTCGTCGACTGGGTCGTGTCCGTATCGATCGTCGGGCACCAATCCCAGCCAGGCAGCGGCTTTCCTGATTCCGGCCATATGCCTCCCCTTCCACTGGTCGTCGGACCCACGCTAACGGTTCCGGCCCCCCATGGGCGGCAAGCATGGCGCGACACGCGCCAATCGACGTCCGGCGTCAGCGCGAGCGCCAGACCAGACCGCCGAGGCGTCCGGCGTCGTCCCCGTCGCGACGGTGGGAGTGCAGGTCCGACGAGGTCATCGTGCAGGGGTCGAGGCGTACTGCCTCGACGCCGAGTTCGACCAGTTGCAGTTCGGCGCCCAGCCCCAGGTCGAGCGAGGCGGTCCCCCAGCTGGTGGTGGCCACGATCTCGGGATGAGTCGTCGAGACGGCCTCGGCCATCTCGTCGGGCACCTCGTAGCAGTCGCCGCAGACGTGGGGCCCGACCCAGCCCACGATGTCGCGGGCGCCGAGTTCACGCATCCGGGTGACGGTGTTGACCAGCACCCCGTCGAGCAGGCCCACCCGACCGGCGTGGGCGGCGCCGAGCACCCCACGGGTCACGTCGGCGAGCATCACGGGCACGCAGTCGGCGACCCGGATGCACAGCGCGATTCCGGCCAGGGTGGTGACCATGGCGTCGGCCTGCACCAGCGGCGCCTGGCCGGCCGGTGCTCCCAGGTGGGAGCGTCGACCCCACCGGTTGACCAGGTCCTGGTCGACGTCGAGCACCGTCGAGCCGTGCACCTGGTGGGTGGTGACGACGGCTTCGACCCCCATGGCCCGGCGGACCCGCTCGAAGTTGGTCTCGACGTCGGCCACCGTGGACTCGGTGGTGCGACCCAGGTTCAGTGATCCCCGAGGACCCTCAGTGACCCCGGAGTGGCGATCGGTGAAGGCGACGCCCACACCGTTGTTGGTGGGGGCGTCGATCAGGATGCGGAACACGACCCGCGCCTCACTTCATGAAGTCAGGGATGTCCAGTTCGTCCTCGGCGGCCACCGGCTGGCCGAACTGGTTGCGCGGCCGGCTGATCTGCTCGCGGGGCTGCTCGGCGATCGGCTGACGGCTGGTGAGCTGGTCCTGGTCCTGGTGCTGGGCGACCTCGGCGGCGGATGCCCCCTGCGGGGCGCGAGCCTGCTGGTGGAAGGTGGGCTGCGCCTGCTGGGCCGGGCGCTGGTTGCCCAGGTTGCGGGTCTGCAGGCCGAGCTGCTGCCGGGCCGGGGGCGATCCCCCGTCGAAGCCGGCGGCGATGACGGTGACACGCACCTCGTCGCCCAGGGCGTCGTCGATGACCGTACCGAAGATGATGTTGGCGTCCTCGTGGGCGGCCTCCTCGATGAGCTGCGCAGCAGCCGACACCTCGAACAGGCCAAGGTCGGAGCCACCGGCAATCGACAGCAGCACCCCGTGGGCGCCATCGATGCTGGCCTCCAGCAGAGGCGAACTGATCGCCATCTCGGCGGCGGCGCGGGCGCGGTCCTCGCCACGGGCCGAACCGATGCCCATCAGCGCCGACCCGGCGTCCTTCATGATCGACTTCACGTCGGCGAAGTCGAGGTTGATCAGGCCCGGGGTGGTGATCAGGTCGGTGATGCCCGAGACGCCCTGCAGCAGCACGGTGTCGGCCTGCTTGAAGGCGTCCAGGATGGCGACCTGGTGGTCGGTCATCGCGAGGAGCTTGTCGTTGGGGATGACGATCAGGGTGTCGACCTCTTCGCGCAGCTGCGCGATGCCGTCCTCGGCCTGCACCGAGCGGCGCCTGCCCTCGAAGCTGAACGGGCGGGTGACCACACCGATGGTCAGGGCACCCAGCGATCGGGAGATCTTCGCGACGACCGGGGCGCCACCGGTGCCGGTGCCGCCACCCTCGCCGGCGGTGACGAAGACCATGTCGGCACCCTTGAGGGCAGCCTCGATCTCGTCGGAGTGGTCCTCAGCGGCCTGGCGGCCCTTCTCGGGGTCGGCGCCGGCACCGAGGCCACGGGTCAGCTCGCGGCCGACGTCGAGCTTCACGTCGGCGTCGCTCATCAGCAACGCCTGGGCGTCGGTGTTGATGGCGATGAACTCAACGCCCTTCAGGCCAGCCTCGATCATGCGGTTGACGGCGTTGACGCCACCACCGCCGACACCAACAACCTTGATCACCGCCAGGTAGTTCTGGGATGCACTGGCCACTTCGTCCCCGCCTCACTCATTGTCCACTAACAGCCGGATGTCACAGCCGGCACCGTTCCCGAGGTACCGGTCCGTCTCCAGACTTGGGTTCCGGGCCAGCCTATGGAGTGGCCGATTCTGATGTCCATTACCGCCACGCCAGAGGTCGAGAACCTCAACCCTAGGTCGAGACTGGTTCAGCGACTCGTCGGGTGGGCCGGGGCGCTGACGTCGAAGACGGTCGCCTCCACCGCGAGCATCGCCGTCGCGACCTGGGCCTTGGTCGTCGAATCAGCGGCGGAGCCCCAGATGACGCTCTGCCCCCGGTCGAGGACCAGGGTGATCGTGTCGGGGCTGGTGGCGGTGATCTTCTGGACGCGGGCACGCAACTGGTCGGTCAGCGACTGGGCGACAGTGGCCAGGTCGGCCAGGATGCGGGTGTCCTCGGGCGCCTCGACCACGACCAGTCCGGCGCCGGGGGTCGAGGTCTGGTGGAAGACGCTGCCGGTGGCATCGACCCACCTGAAGGTGCCGCCCCGGGCCAGCGCGATGACCCCGACGCGTTCGGTGACCACGATGGCCACGGTGTTCGGCCAGCGGCGCTCGACGGTGACGGCCTGGACGGCGGGCAGGGTGCCCACCCGCTCGGCGATGTGGTCGGTGTTCACCCGGGCCAGGGGCGTGCCCATCGGGACGGCGCCGCGGGCCTCGACCTCGGCGGCGCTGACGACCGTGGTGCCCTCGACCTCGACGGTGGTGGCGGCCAGCAGCGGCGAGAAGCCGACCAGCCAGACCAGGGCCGCCACCACGACGGCGACCAGGGCGCCCACCGCGCCGCGGCGCAGCATCATCCGACGGTTCCTGCTGCGCCGGCGGCGGATCGCGATGCTGGCGTCGGCGATGCTGCCCGGCAGCGCCGCCACCGGCGTCCTGCGAGCCGACGACCTGCCCTTGGCGGACTTGCCCTTCGCGGATGAGCCCTTGGCGGACCTGGACTGTGGGGGCGCCATCACCGCAGGGTTCCCCCCGCCCCCGGGGTGCGCGGGCCGGAGCCGCCGCCGCCGAGTTCGGCGACCAGCAGCGGGCCGACCAGGGTGACGTCGCCAGCGCCCAGGGTCATCACCAGGTCGCCGGGACGGGCGAAGCCGGCGATCCGGCTGGGCAGGTCGAGCTTGTCGGGGACGTAGGTGACGCTGGCACCGTGCTGGCGGGCAGCGCTGGCGATGATCTCGCCGGTGACGCCGGGGACAGGATCCTCGCGGGCGGCGTAGATGTCGGTGACGAAGGCCTCGTCGGCCAGGGTCAGCGCCTGCCCGAACTCGTCGGCGAACTCGATGGTGCGGCTGAACAGGTGCGGCTGGAAGCAGGCCACCAGCCGTCCTCCCGGCGGCACCGCACGGCGGGCTGCGGTG
This sequence comes from Tessaracoccus sp. SD287, assembly GCF_017355265.1. GTDB lineage: Bacteria > Actinomycetota > Actinomycetes > Propionibacteriales > Propionibacteriaceae > Aestuariimicrobium. The sequence continues at coordinate 26,281 of NZ_JADIJQ010000021.1, read as the reverse complement.
AGTGCGGCGGTCAGTTCAGTCGGGTGGTGCGCGTAGTCGTCGAAGACCTGCACCCCGTTGGGGCTGCCCACCAACTGGAAGCGGCGCAGGGTGCCGGTGAAGCTGGCGGCGCCACGCAGCAGGGCCTCGTGGTCCAGGTCCAGGATGCGGCCCACCGCGTAGGCGGCCGCCGCGTTCTCGAGGTTGTAGCGGCCGGGCACCTGCAACTGCAGCCTGACGGTCTCGTCGGCGAAGCTGAGCGTGCAGCTGGCGCGGGTGCCCTCGAAGTCGAGGTCTGTCAGCCGGACGTCGGCCTGCTCGCTGGTGCCGTAGGTGACCACCCTCAGCCCGCCCGCCCGCAGCCGGGTCGCCAGTTCCGCGGCGCCCGGGTCGTCGATGCCGGCGACCAGGGCCTCCACCCCGGACTGGGAGGCGAACCGCTCGAAGCCCTGCAGGTAGGCTTCGGGGGTGGTCCAGTTGTCGAGGTGGTCGGCCTCCACATTGGTCACCACCGCGATGGACGTCGGGTACTGCAGGAAGCTGCCGTCGGACTCGTCGGCCTCCACCACGAAGGCCAACCCGTCGCCCAAGTGGGCGCTGGTGCCGCTGGCGGCCAGCGGCGAACCGATGACGTAGCTGGGGTCGGCACCGGCAGCGGTCAGCATCACCGCCGTCATCCCGGTGGTGGTCGTCTTGCCGTGGGTGCCGGCGATGGAGATGCCGGTGCGTCCCTGCATCAGCGCGGCCAGCGCCGCCGACCGGTGCAGCACCCGCAGCCCACGCTCGCGGGCGGCCACCAGTTCGGGGTTGCTCTCGCGGATGGCCGAGGACACCACGACGGTGTCCACCTCGCCGAGCTGGTCGGCGGCATGACCGACGTAGGTGGCGATCCCCGCCTCGGCGAGTTGGCGCAGGGTCGGGGAATCGACCTGGTCGGAGCCACTGACCTGGACGCCCAGTTCGTGGAAGAGCCTCGCGATGCCGCTCATCCCGGCACCGCCGATGGCGATGAAGTGGACCCGGCCCAGTTCGTCGGCGGGCGGCACCTGGACTGGAGTGCGTAGACCTGACATCACTTGCTCCCACGGTTGCGAATGGCGCGACGCCCCCGGGCGCGGCCGCGGCTGCCCGCACCGGCGGCGGCGCTGATCACCAGCCTGGCCAGCTCGTCGGCGGCACTGGAACTCATCAGCTGGCGGCCCGCGGCCGACATCTGGGCCAACCGCTCGGGGGCGGCCAGCAACGGCAGCACCTCGTCGAGCAGCCGTTGGGCGCCGAGCTCGTCGTCGGGCACCACCCTGGCTGCCCCGGCCGCGACCAGGGCGACGGCGTTGCGGGCCTGCTCGCCGTTGCCGTGCGGCAGCGGGACGAAGACCCCCGGCAGCCCGACCACGGCAGTCTCGACCACGGTGCCGGCGCCGGAGCGTCCCAGCATCAGGTCGGCGGCGGCGTAGGCCTGCTCCATGCCGTCGACGTAGCCGACCGGCAGGTAGCGGGCCCCGGTGGTCTGGTCGGTGACCTCGACATGGTCGGCGGTGAGGTTCTTGGGTCCCCAGACGTGCAGCACCTGGACGCCGGCGGCCAACAACCGGTCGCGGGCATCGGTGGTGGCCCGGTTGATGCTGCGGGCACCCTGGGAACCGCCGCTGACCAGCAGCGTCATCCGGTCGGGGTCCAGCCCGAGCGCCGCCCGGGCCTGGTCGGCCGACGGGGTGGCGTCCTGCGCCAGGGCACGGATCTCGGTGCGCACCGGCAGCCCGATGAACCGCGCCCCTGGTAGCACCGTGTCGGGGAAGGAGGTGGCGACCGCGGTGGCGAAACGGGCGGCGACCTTGTTGGCCAGGCCCGGCAGGGCGTTCTGTTCGTGGATCACCACCGGGATGCCCAGGCTGCGCGCCGCCAGGTAGGCAGGCATCGAGACGTAGCCGCCGAAGCCGGTCAGGACCTCGGCACGTCGGTCCTGCAGGATGCGGCGGGCCTGGTGCACTGCCCGGCCAAGCCTCAGCGGTACCTTGGCCAGGTCGGCTCCTGGACGCCGCGGCATCGGGACCGGGTCGATCAGGTCGAGTTCCAACCCGGTCTGCGGAATGACGGTGGTTTCCAGGCCGCGGGGGGTGCCGATGCAGCTGAGGTGCACGTCGGTGAGCCGCTGCAACGCCTGGGCGGTGGCGATCAGTGGGGACGTGTGACCCGCGGTGCCGCCACCGGCCAGCACCACCCGTAGTGATCCAGTCATCGAGTCCCTCCCCTTCAGCGCCAGCAGCGGCGCCAGGTGCAAACCTACCCGTCGCGGGTCATCGACGGCTCGAAGCGCGCCCGCGTTGGACGACCGTGGTCACCCGGGGCGCGGTGCCCCCAGCGGACGACCGGGCCGCGATCGCCGCCGGTTCGTGGCGGGCGCAGGCAATCAACAGGCCCGCCGCCAGCAGGTTCGCCAGCAGCGCCGAGCCGCCCACCGAGATGAAGGGCAGCGGCACCCCCACCACCGGCAACAGCTTCATGGCCACGGCCATGTTGATCATGGCCTGCAGCAGCAGCCAGCCGGTGAGGCCACCGGCCAGGACCCGGTGGAACAGGGTGGTGGAGCGGGTGGCAATGCGGAACCCGGCGAAGCCGAGCAGGGTGAACAGCAGGATTACGCCGAGGGTGCCGAACAGGCCCATCTCTTCACCGAGGACGGCGAAGACGTAGTCGTTCTGGGCGCCGTCGTACAGCCCGCCCCATTTCTGCTTGGACGCCCCCAGACCCTGTCCGAACCAGCCGCCGGAGGCCAGGGCGTAGATCGCCGACAGTGGCTGCTGGGACACCGACAGGTCGTCGGCCTCCGGCGGGTTGATGAACAGCATGATGCGATGCATCCGGTTGGGGCTGGAGACGACCAGCAGACCGACGATGGCCGCCCCGGCGGTGGCCAGGGCCCCCAGCACCAGCCAGGGGGTACCGACCAGGTAGAGGATCAGGAAGACGATGCCGACCAGCACCATGCCGGTGCCGAGGTCACCGCCGAGCAGGACCAGGCCGCAGACCACCAGGGCGCCGGGCAGCAGCGGCACCAGCAGGTGCTTGGGTTGGTCAAGCAGCTTCTGTTTGGTCGACAGGACCGCCGCCGCCCACAGGATGACGGCCACCTTCGCGAACTCGGAGGGCTGCAGGCTGATCGGGCCCAGTTCGAGCCAGGCCCGGTTGCCCTTGGTGTCGAGCCCCAGCGGGGTGAACACCAGCCCCAGCAGCACGATGGCGAAGGCGATGGCGGCCCAGCCCAGTGGCTCCAGCAGGCGCTGCTTGAGCATGGCCAGGGCCAGGGCGGCGGGCACGCCGATGACCAGGAAGATGGCCTGGCGCACCGCGTAGTAGTACGGGCTGTTGCCGGTGGACTGTGCGTAGACCGAGGACGAGCTGAGCCCCATCAACAGACCAATGCCGACCAGCAGGGTGACGGCCGAGGCCACCATCCAGGCATCGGAATGGGGGTGGTGCAGGACGTTGTGCCACCAGCCCGGGGTGCGTGCGGCCGTGGCGGTGCGGGCGGATGGGCGGGTGCCCGCGCTGCGTCGGGTGGCCTTGCCGCGGGTGCCGGTGATGGCGTCGAGGGAGGAGCCGCGGCTGATGTCGGTCATACTCGGTTCCTCTCCTCCTCAGCGCTGTGCGTCGCCGCCCAGCAGGTCGTGCACGGCCGCGGCGAAGTCGTCGCCCCGCGCGTCGTAGCCGCTCCACATGTCCTTGCTGGCACACCCCGGCGCCAGCAGGACGGTGTCCCCCGCCTGGGCCAGGGAGGCGGCCGCCGCGACGGCGTGCACCATGGCTCCAGTGTCGCTGGAGTCGACGACGATGACGGGGACGTCGGGGGCGTGTCGGGCAAGTGCCTCGGCGATCAGCATGCGGTCGACGCCCAGCAGCACGGCACCGCGCAGGTGCTCGGCGTGGGCGCTGACCAGGTCGTCGAAGCTGACCCCCTTGGCCTGTCCCCCGGCGATCCAGACGACGGTCTCGAAGGCCCGCAGCGACGAGTTCGCGGCGTGCGGGTTGGTGGCCTTGGAGTCGTCGACCCAGCGGACCTGGCCGTGTTCGGCGACGGTCTGGATGCGGTGCCCGCCCAGGTGCAGGTTCCGCAGTCCTTCGGCGATGGCCTGGGCCGGCACCCCGAAGCTGCGGGCCAGCGCGGCAGCCGCCAGGGCGTTCTCGATGTTGTGGGGGGCGTGGGGCACCACGTCGGTGACCTTGGCCAGTTCCAGGGCGGAGGTCTGGCGCTGCTCCACGAAGGCGCGGTCGACCAACAGGTCGTCCACCACGCCCAGCATGGAGAGCCCGGGCACGCCGAGGGTGAAGCCAATGGCCCGGGCCCCCTCGACCACGTCCGCCTCGGCGACCATCGCCTCGGTGGCGGGGTCGTCGACGTTGTAGACGCAGGAATTGCTGACCAGGTGGAAGATGCGGGCCTTGTCGGCGGCGTAGGCGGCCGCCGGGTCGTCCTCGTGGGCGTACCACTCGAGGTGGTCGTCGTGCAGGTTCAACACGGCCGCCGAGTGCATCCGCAGGGAAGGTGACCAGTGCAGTTGGAAGCTGGACAGTTCCACGGCGAAGACGTCGTAGTCGACCTCGTCGTTGATGGCTTCCATCACGGGCCGGCCGATGTTGCCGACGCAGGCGACGCGCAGGCCGGCGGCCAGCAGCATCGACTCGAGCATCTGGGTGGTGGTGGTCTTGCCGTTGGTGCCCGTCACGGCCAGCCAGGGCACCACCTTGTGGGGGTGCATGAAGCGCCAGGCCAGTTCGGTCTCGCCCCAGATCGGGATGCCCCGTTCGGCGGCCTGGGCCAGCAGCGGCCAGGTGGGGCGCCACCCCGGTGAGGTGACGACCAGGTCGACGTCGGCGGGCAGGGTGGCGGTGGCCCCGGCTCCCAGCGTCACCTCGGCCCCCAGGATGCCGAGCAGCCGGGCCTTGTCCTGGTTCTCGGCGGTGTCGGCGTCGTCCATCACCCGGACGTGGGCGTGACGTTCCAGCAGGGCGTCGGCGGCCGCGAACCCGGAGCGTCCCAGGCCGGCGACCACGACCCGGGCCTGCTGCCAGGGCGACTCGGAGGTGGCCTCGTCCAGCCAGTCGGCGACGCTCACTGTCCGGTCACCCACTCGGCGTAGAAGACGCCCAGGCCGCCGGCGACGAACAGGCCGCAGATGATCCAGAAGCGGATGGTGACGGTGACCTCGGCCCAGCCGGCGATCTCGAAGTGGTGGTGCAGCGGCGCCATCTTGAAGATGCGTTTGCCCTTGCTGAGTTTGAAGAAGCTGACCTGCATGATCACCGAGAGCGTCTCGATGACGAACAGCCCACCCAGGATGACCAGCAGCAGTTCGGTGCGGCTGGTCACGGCCAGCCCGGCCAGGGCGCCGCCGATGGCCAGCGACCCGGTGTCGCCGATGAAGATCTTGGCCGGCTTGGCGTTCCACCACAGGAACCCGAAGCAGGCGCCGGCCAGGGCCATGGCGACCACCGCCAGGTCGTAGGGGTCGCGCACCTCGTAGCAGCGGGGCCCGGCGGTGGAGGTGAACCCGCAGTACTGGTTGAACTGCCAGATGTTCAGGATGCCGTAGGCGGTGAAGACCATGGTCGCCGAGCCGGCCAGCAGGCCGTCGAGCCCGTCGGTGAGGTTGGTGGCGTTGGAGAATCCGGCGATGAGGAACACGATCCAGACCACGGCCAGCAGGAACGGCAGGTGCAGCCAGCTGATGTCACGCAGGAAGGAGATGGCGTTGGAGGCGGGCCGCACTCCCCGGTCGTTGGGGAAGCTGAGCGCCATCACCGCGAAGCTGATGGCCACGAATCCCTGCCCCAGCAGCTTGCCGACAGGGCTGAGGCCCAGCGAGCGTTCCTGCCTGATCTTGGTCCAGTCGTCGAGGAAGCCGATGAAGCCGAGCCCGACGAACAGGTACAGCACCAGGATCGCCGACATGCTCAGGGGGCTCCAGGTGATCAGGTGGGCCAGCAGGTAGGCCAGCACGGTGGCGATCACCACGACGATGCCGCCCATGGTGGGGGTGCCGCGTTTGGTGCTGTGGCTGGTGGGGCCGTCGTCGCGGATGAACTGCCCATAGCCGCGGTGGACCAGCAGCCCGATCAGCAGCCGGGTGCCCAGCAGGGTCCCGACCAGGGCCAGGCCGCCGGCCAGCAGGATGTTCAACATCAGCGGGCCTCCTGGGCCGTCTCGGGTGCCTCGTCGGGGCGGTGGGTCAAGGCGGTGTCCTCTGCATCCTCGGCGTCGGATTCGGCCAGCAACGCCGCCGCCACTCGTTCGAGTGCCAGACCGCGCGATGCCTTCACCAGTACGACGTCCTTCGGGGCCAAATGTAGCGAGGAAGCCTGCTCGGGCGTGCAGGTGGTCGCTGCGGCGCCGCCGGCTCGTGCCCCGGTGACGATGTCGCGGGCATGACCGCCCACGGCGTACACGTGGTCGACCCCGGCGGCCGCGGCCAGGGTGCCGACCTGCTGGTGCAGCGCCGGGGCGTCGTCACCGAGTTCGAGCATGTCGCCCAGCACGGCCAGCACCCGGGCGCCGGGATGGGCGCGGCGGCGGGCGGCGCCGATCTCGGCCACCGAGGCCAGCGCGGCGCGCATTGAGTCGGGGTTGGCGTTGTAGGAGTCGTTGATGACCACGGCGCCGTCGCTGCGTTCCCGCAGCTCCATGCGCCACGGGGAGCGGTGCTCCAGGGCATTGAGGGTGGCGGCGACGACGTCGACGGGCACGGCAACGGCGATCGCGGCGGCGGCGGCGGCCACGGCATTGGCGACCTGGTGACGACCGATCAGGGCCAGCTGCACGGGACGCACGGTGACTCCGTCAGCGGTGTGCACGGCCAGGTCGAAGTGGTAGCGACCCACGTCGTCCGCCCCGAGGTTGCGGGCCTGGACCAGCAGCCCGGACGCGTCGGTTGCCGGGTCGAGGGTCGCGTCGGGGTCGACGCTGAACCAGGCCAGCCTGGCCCGGGTGCGTGGTGCCATGGCGGCCACCCGGGGGTCGTCGCGGTTCAGCACGGCCCAGCCGTCGGCGGGCAGGTCGTCGATGATCTCGCCCTTGGCCGCGGCGATGGCCTCGACCGAACCGAACTCGCCGAGGTGGGCGGTGCCGACGTTGAGGACCATGCCGAGGTCGGGCGCGACCAGGCTGCACAGCCAGGCGATGTGGCCGGGGCCGCGGGCCCCCATCTCGCTGACCAGGTAGCGGGTGGAGTCGTCGACCCGGCAGGCCGTCAACGGGACGCCGATCTCGTTGTTGAACGAGCCGACCGGTGCAATGGTCGGGGCATGGGACTCCAGCAGCTGGGCCAGGATGTCCTTGGTGCTGGTCTTGCCCGAGGATCCCGTGACGGCCAGCACCTGCAGGCCGTCGGCGTGGGCCTCGGTGATGATGGCCCGGGCCAGCGCGCTCAGCGCGGCGACGCCGTCGGGGGTTTCGATCTCGGTGGCGGTGGTGTCGCTCGACCGGCTGACCAGCACCGCGGCGGCACCGGCGTCGGCGGCCTGCCCGGTGTAGTCGTGGCCGTCGGCCCGGTCGCCGGGTAGGGCGACGAACAGCGCGCCGGGGGTGGCCCGGCGGGCATCGACGACCACGTCGGGGCCGACCTGGACGTCGGCGTCACCGCGGACGCGGCCGCCGACGGCGCGGCTGATCCAGGCTGCTGGGCGTGGTCTCATGAGGTGACTCCTGACTGGTGGGGTGCCACCGCGGCCCAGGCCTCGCGGGCCACTTGCACGTCGTCGAAGTCGACGATCCGGTCGGCCAGCTGCTGGCCCTGTTCGTGTCCCTTGCCGAGCAACAGCACGGCGTCGTCGGGACCGGCAGCGGCCAGGGCACGCTCGATGGCGGCGCGGCGTCCGGGTACCTCGACGACCTCGGCGGGCAGCCCCACCGTGCCCGAGATCACGGCGGCGCGGATGGCTGCGGGGTCCTCCGAGCGGGGGTTGTCGTCGGTGACCACCACCAGGTCGGCCACCCCGGCCGCGGCGCGACCCATCTGGGAACGTTTCTCGACGTCCCGGTCACCACCGGCGCCCAGGACGGCAATGAGGCGACCCGGCACGGTGACCGCTGCCAGTGCCTCGGCGACTGCCTGCGGGGTGTGGGCGAAGTCGACGACCACCTGCGGGGCACGCTCACCGAGGGGGACGCGCTGCATGCGTCCCGGCACGCTCGCATGCCGCAGACCGGTGGCGGCGGTACTGGCGTCCAGGCCGGCGGCGTGCACCATGGCGATGGCCAGGGCGGCGTTGGTGACGTTGTAGTCGCCGGGCATGGGCAGGTCGAAGGTGACGGGGGTGCCGGCCACGTCGAGGGTGACCTGCTGGTGGTCGGGGGTGACGATCGACTCGAGGATGCGCACGTCGGCGTCGCTGGCGCGCCCCACCGTGGTCAGCGGCCGGTCGGTGACCAGGGCGGCCAACCTGCGGCCCCAGTCCTGGTCAATGCAGACCACCGCGTGCTGACAGCTGGCCCCGGTCAGGGCATCACCGGTGAACAGGGACGCCTTGGCCGCGAAGTAGTCGTCCATGTCGTGGTGGAAGTCGAGATGGTCACGGCCCAGCATGGTGAACCCGGCCACGGCGAAGGTGGTGCCGGCGACGCGCGACAGGGCCAGCGCATGGGACGAGACCTCCATGGCGATGGCATCGGCGCCCCGCTCGATCAGGCTGGCGAACAGGTGCTGCAGGTCGGGTGCCTCCGGGGTGGTGACCGTCGAACTCGTCCACGGCACCGCGGCCCCGTCCAGACGGACCCCGAGGGTGCCCACCGTGCCGACGTGTCGGCCCAGGGCACTGAGCGCGGCCTCGAGCAGGAAGGTGGTGGTGGTCTTGCCGTTGGTCCCGGTGACGGCGAACATCGGCACCTGCCGACAGGGGCTGGCGAAGAAGGCCTGCGCCAGCAGCGCCATGGCCTGGCGGGGGGTCGGGCTGGTGACCACGGGCACCCGGGTGGCACCGATCAACGCGGCACCCTCGGCGTCGGTGAGCACGGCGGCCGCGCCCTGCTCGATCGCCGTCCGGGCGAAGTGCGCCCCGTGGGTGCGGGCCCCCGGCATGGCCAGGTACAAGTCGCCGGGGCCCACCCGACGCGAGTCAAAGGTGAGGCCACTGATCACCGGGTCGGGGGTGCCGACCGGCGGCGCGGTCAGCCCGGCGGCAGCCAGCAGGTCGTGCAGGGTCCAGACGTCCGGCGTCGGCAAGGGTGGGGTATGGGTCACGGTTCGTACTCGAGGACGGCCTTCGGCGCTGGGGTGGTCGACGGCTTGACCCCGTACCGCGGCAGCGCCAGGGTCAGGATCTGGTTGGCAACCGGGAGTGCGAGCTTCGAGCCGTCGCTGCCCTTGGTGGGCTGGTCAATCATCACATAGACCAGCAGTTGGGGGTCCTCGGCAGGGGCGACGCCGACGTAACTGGCGGTGTAGCCGCGGTAGCAGCCGCAGGTCGGGTCCACCCGCTGCGCGGTGCCGGTCTTGCCGGCCACCCGGTAGTTGGCGAGCTGGCGGGACTTGTCCTTGGTGACGACGGTCTCCATCATCTCCAGCACCATCCGGGAGGCCTCCGGCGAGATCACCCGACGGGGGTCCTCGGCGGCGACCGGGGTGAACTGGCCGGTGCCGTTCTGGGTGGCCCGCAGCAGGGTCGGCGCGTTGTAGATGCCGTCGTTCGCCACGGCCGCCACCGCTGCCGCCATCTGCAGGGCAGTCATGCTGAGGCCCTGGCCGAAGACGATCTGGTCGAAGGTGTAGTTGGCCATGTCGGCCTTGGGCACCCAGCCCGAGGACTCGCCGGGCAGACCGACGTTGGTCTTGCGGCCCAGCCCGAAGCTGGAGTAGTAGTCGACCAGGGTCTGCTTGTCCATCTGGCGCGACAGCAGCACCGTGCCAATGTTGGAGGAGTTCGCGACCACGCCGCTGCCGGTCAGGTGGATGGTGCCGTGGCTGAAGGCATCCTTGATGAATCCGTCGCCCGAGGGCAGGGTCGCGGGAATCTCGACCTTGGTGGTGGGCGTGACCAGGCCGGCGTCGGCCAGGGCGGCCATGGTCAGCACCTTCTGCACCGATCCCGGCTCGTAGGGTGCGCTGGCCGCCGTGTTGCCGAGGTTCTGGGCGTCCGCCTTGGACGGCTCGTTGGAGTCGAATCCGGGTGAGGTGGACAGCGCCAGCAGTTCACCGGTCTTGACGTTCATGACGATGGCGACGCCATTCTTGGCCGCCGCCCGGGTGATGCCCTGGGCCAGGGCCTGGTTGGCCATCAACTGCATCTCGGAGTCGATCGTCAGCTGGTAGTTGGTGCCGTTGATCGCGGGGATCAGGGTGCTGTTGCCGAGCGGGATGCGTCCATTGGCAGAGGTGTCGAAGACCTCCTTGCCGTAGGTGCCGGTCAGTTGCCGGTTGAGGGCGTACTCCAGTCCGCCGGCGCCGACCGGCCGCTGGGTGTCGTCGTCGAGACCCATGAACCCGACGATGTTGGCGGCGACGTCCCCGGACGGGTAGTAGCGGACCGGGTCGTCCTCCTTGTAGATGCCGTACCACTTGCCCTCGGACAGTTCGACGCGCAACTGCTCGTAGGTCCATGACGGCACCTGCCGGGCCACGATCGAGTAGTGCTTGCGGTCCAGGTCGGTCAGTGCCGGCAGGTAGTCCTCGACGCTGCCACCCAGGTGCTTGGCCAGCAGGGACGCGATCGCCGCAGGCGCCTCCTGGGCCTTGCGGGTCTGCTTGGGTCCCATGTCGACCGACTCGTGGACGCCGTTGCGCGAGATCATCATCGGGTCGGCGATGATCCGCACCGCCGGCTCGGAGGCGGCCAGGACGACGCCATTGCGGTCGGTGATCGTGCCCCGCTGGGCGATCAGCTCGCGCGAGGCCTTCATCTGCGCGGCGGCCTCCGCGGCGTAGGCGCGGGCATCAAAGGCCTGCAGCAAGAAGGCCCGCCCCATGAAGACAGTCATCACCAGCGCCATCACCACGACCAGCCCCTGGATGCGGTGGGTCTGCTTGCGCAGCGGTATCCGCAGCGCCGGCTTGTAGACCTTGCGCCGGCCCGCACCGGTGGACGGACCGGGCTTGCGGGGACTCAGCGGCCTCGACGAACTGCGCGTCCCGGACGAGCGTCCGGACGGGGAGCCAGCGCGTCGGGCCTGTGCCATGTGTGGTGTCCTCCGGGGGTGTCAGCAGCGCGGGTTCTGGGTGCTCAGGGGGTGGGCGTGGGTGCCGGGGTCGTGGTGGCTGCCTTCTTCTTGGCGGCATCGGCTTCGGCTGCTGCCGCTGCGGCCTTCTGCCGGGCCGCCTCGGCCGCGGCGTGCTTGTCCTGGACCACCTGGAGCCTGGCGTCCTCCTGAATCTTCACGACCTGCTCCCAGGTCAAGTACACCTGATCACCCAGCTCATTGCCGACGACCGGCGTCGGCGTGCCGAGGATCTTGCCCTCGGGCAGCACGATGAACGCCGGGTTCGGGTTGGGACGCATCCCGAGCTTGTGTGCCTGCTGCTCGAGGTGGGCCGCCGAGCGGGCCTGGTTCACGTCCGCCTCGAGGGCTGCCTGCTGGTGGCCGAGGTTGGTGGCCTCCCGTTCGAGGGCGGCCAGTTCGACGGCCTGGGTCTGGATCTGGGTGTTGACGACCACCAGACCGCCCATGGCCAGCGCGATCAGGGCGACCAGTCCGAGGATGAACGGGAACCTCGAGACGCGGGTGGGGGTGGCCGCGGGAACTGCCTTGAGCCTGCCCTTGGGCGATGCCTTGCCCTTGGGGAGCTCCTGGACGGGGTCGAGGACCTGTACTGCGCTCATGCTGTCTCTCTCACGCGTTCGATGACGCGCAGCCTGGCCGAGGCGGCGCGCGGGTTGTGGGCGGTCTCGGCCGCGCCGGGCTTCTCTGCCCCGCGGGTGACCAGACGGAACTGGGCCAGCAGATGGTCGGGGACCACCGGCAGGTGCTGGGGTGCGTTGTCGGTGCTGGCTTCCCGGAAGGCGTCCTTGACCAGCCGGTCCTCCAGCGAGTGGTAGGCCAGCACGGCGATCCGGCCACCCACCGCGAGGGCTGCCAGCGCGGCGGGCAGCACGGCCTGCAGGGCACCCAGTTCGTCGTTGACCTCGATGCGCAGTGCCTGGAAGGACTTCTTGGCCGGGTGGCCCTTGGCCTTCGACCGGACCGCCATCGGGATGGCGTTGACGATGACGTCGACCAGGCGGGCGGAGCGCTCGAAGGGTGCGTCCTCACGGGCGGCCACCACCCGCTGGGCGATCCGGTCGGCGAACTTCTCCTCGCCGTAGGTCCGCAGCACCCGGGCCAGCTGACCGGCGGTGTAGGTGTTGACGACCTCGGCAGCAGTCAGGGAGGTGTCCGGGCCCATCCGCATGTCCAGCGGCGCGTCGACCGAGTAGGAGAAGCCCCGTTCGCGGCGATCGATCTGCAGGGAGGACAGCCCCAGGTCGAGCAGCATCGAGTCGATGGAGCTGATGCCCAGGTCGTCGAGGACCTCGGGCAGTTCGGAGTAGACGGCCTGGACGAAGCTGACCCTGTCGCCAAAGCGTTCCAGGCGGGCGCCGGCCAGTTCCAGGGCTTGCGGGTCGCGGTCGATGCCGACCAGGTGGACGTCGTCGAAGCGTTCCAGCACGGACTGCGCGTGGCCACCCATGCCGGTGGTGCCGTCCACGTGGACGGTGGGACGGCCGCGGTCGGCCAGGGCGGGGGTGAGCAACTCGAGGATGCGGTCACGCATGACGGGGACGTGGGCCAGCGCTGCCTGTTCGGCCAGGGTGGCTGGGGGCGGGTCGGTCGGCGGCGTGCCTTCGAGGGCAGCGTCACGTTCCGTCGTCATCCGCCCTCCTCCGGTCGTCGCGATATGTGTCGGCACGGTGTCAGTCGGCCCGGTGTCTGTCGACATGGGGGCCGCCTTCCGTGGTTTCGGTCCAGCGTCCCGGGAAGGATGACCTGGCACCGGGGAAGGTGCGCCAGGGCATCGGACGCTGGCCCGAAGCCGCGAACTGCGGACTCCAAGTCGGTGACTACAACGAGAAGATGTCCTCGTTGATGTCGGCGAAGGTTGCCTCTTGTTCAGCGGAGTAGGTGTCCCACGCCGCCTTGTCCCAGACCTCGACCCGATCAATGGCACCCACCACCGCGAGTTCGGTGTCCAGCGACGCGTACTCCCGCAGCTTCGGGGGGATGGTGAGTCGCCCCTGACTGTCAGGTGTCTCGTCGGAGGCCGATGCCGCCAGCATGCGCTGGAGTGCACGGTTCCGAGCCACGGTGCCGGGGGCTTGCAATGCCTCCTGGGCCTTCCGCTCGAAGACGTCCTTGGGGTAGATCGCCAGACAGCGTTCCTGCTGCATGGTGATCACCAGCCCGTCGGCCAACTCGTCACGGAACTTGGCTGGCAGAAAGAACCGACCCTTGACGTCGAGCTTCGGGTTGTAGGTGTTCAGGAACATGTCCTGGGCCCCTCCCCTGGCTCAAGCAAGCGCCAATTCGCTCCACTGCGCTCCACCATACGCCACTTCGCTCCACTTTGACCACAGTTGGAGGTGTTTCTGCGACCAACCTGTCAGCCGCCCCCGACCCCGGTGCTGCCGCGGTCGACGCCACCACCTCGTCCCGGATGACTGGTCAGGTTGATCGCAACCACTAGGCTCGGTATCGGCACAATCTCGGCCTGCGGACGCGGGCAACCCCGGATCCTCGAAGGAGTTCCTGTGACCGTCGCCCCCGAAGCACCGCAGGTGCACGAAGTCGTCACGTCGATGGCGGCCGTGCGCGACGCCATCGAACACGTCATCGAGGGCAAGACCGACCAGATCGACCTGGCCCTGGTGGTCCTGCTGGCCGAGGGGCACCTGCTCGTCGAGGACGTCCCCGGCGTCGGCAAGACGATGCTGGCGCGCGCCCTGGGCAAGGCCATCGACTGTTCGGTGCGACGGCTGCAGTTCACCCCTGACCTGCTGCCCAGTGACATCACCGGCGTCAGCATCTTCAGCCAGGCCACCCGCGAGTTCGAGTTCAAGCCGGGCGGCATCTTCGCCAACATCGTGGTCGGCGACGAGATCAACCGGGCCTCGCCGAAGACCCAGTCGGCATTGCTGGAGGCGATGGCCGAACGCCAGGTCAGCTCCGACGGCGTCACCCACGAGCTGGAACGACCGTTCATGGTGATCGCCACCCAGAACCCCATCGAGATGGAGGGCACCTATCCCCTGCCCGAGGCCCAGCGCGACCGCTTCATGGCCCGGGTCGAGATGGGCTACCCCACCCGCAAGGCCGAGCTCGACATGCTCGACCACCACGGCGCCCACGAACCGTTGGCCGACCTGAAGCCGGTCGCCACCGCCGAGCAGGTCGTGGCCCTCATCAAGATCTGCCGCGAGGTCTACGTCGCCGACACGGTGAAGAACTACATCATCGACATCGTCGCGGCCACCCGCGCCAGCCAGGACCTGCGACTGGGGGCCTCGCCCCGCTCGTCGCTGGCGCTGCTGCGGGCCGTGCGTGCCCGGGCCGCCATGAAGGGACGCGACTACGCCATTCCCGAGGACGTCCAGGTGCTGGCGATACCGGTGCTGGCGCACCGCGTGCTGCCCTCGACCGCGTCCCAGCTGGGTGGCCGTGCGGTGACCGACATCCTGCAGGACCTGGTCGCGTCCGTGGAGCTTCCCGACCACCGCTGATGAGGGCTCCGTGGAAGCTGCTGACCGGACGCGGATGGGCACTGTTCCTGTCCGGCGTCCTCGGCGTCGTCGTCTCGATCAGCCTCGGCCAGCGCGACATCCTGTGGTTCGCCATCGCCCTGGTGCTGCTGCCACTGATCGGCCTGGTGGCGGTGAGCCGCAGCGGCCTGCGACTGAAGGCCGAACGACGCGTCTGGCCGCCCCGCGGCGTGCTGGGCGAAAAGCTCAACGGGGCGCTGACCCTGACCAACAAGGGTTCCTTCCCGCTGGCCGTGCTGCGCTTCGAGGAGTCCCTGCCCCGCGAGCTCGGCCGTCGTCCTCGCTTCACCATGCACACCGTGGCCGGCAGCTGGCGGCGCACCATTGACTACCCGATCATCGGCAGCGCCCGCGGCCGCTACACCGTGGGCCCGCTGCTGGTCCGCGCCAGTGACCCGTTCGGTCTGGCCCGGCTCGACCGGCGGTTCAGCTCCACCACCCAGGTGCTGGTCACCCCCCGGATCGTCCCGCTCAGCGTGATGGCCTCGGCGCCCGGCTCCGGCCAGACCGGCGACAGCACCCCCCGCCGCATTGGTCTGGTCGGCCAGGACGACGTGCTCATCCGGGAGTACCGCGACGGCGACGACGTGCGCCGCATCCATTGGCGTTCCACGGCCCGACGCGACGAGATCATGGTGCGCCGCGAGGAGCAGTCCTGGGACCCGTCGTTGACCCTGCTGCTGGACACCCGGATCCAGGCCCACGCCGGGACCGGTCCCGACAGTTCCTTCGAGTGGGCCGTCTCGGCCATCGCCTCGATCGCCCGCCACATGCAGCGCGCCGGCTACAACCTGCGGATCGTGGACGCCGCCGGGGCGCTCATTGACACGGGCGGCATGGACCCGGCCTCGGCCGAGGACGGGGTGCTGCTGGCCCTGACCGACGCCGCGCTGACCCCAGGTGATCCCGACCTGCGGCTGGCCACCGACACCATCACCCTCGGCAAGACCGGCGAGATGATGATCGCGGTGCTGGGTCGCCTGACCGCCGCCGACGTCGCCGCCATGCAGACCATGCGGCAGAGCCGATCCCAGGGGTTGGCCATCGTGCTGGACGTCGACTCCTTCACCGCCCGTCGGTTCCGGGCCACCCCCGAGCAGATCGACGAGCACCAGGACTGCCTGCGGCGCCTGGCCGCCAGCAACTGGCGCGTCGTGCCGGTGCGCCACCCCATGGCCGTCGACGAGGCCTGGCACCAGTTGGACCAGATCGGAGCCTCCCTGTGAAGCGCATCGTCCGCCCGACAGACGTGATGGCCGCGGCCGTCACCGTGGCCATGGTCCTGGCCAGCGTGACCCTGCTGAACCTCACCTCCGACCGCCGCTACCTGGTGCTGGGGGTGCCGGTGATCGTGGTGATCATGGCGATCTCGGCGCTGTCCCGGCGGCTGCGGGTGCCGGTGGTGCTGATCCATCTGTGGCAGGTGCTCGCCCTGGTCGGGGCCACCATCGGGCTCGGCGTCAACGCCACCCCGGGCGGGGGCAACATCATCAGCCAGGTGTGGGACGCGCTGCTGGACGGCATCCTGCACATCCAGACCAACGTGGCCCCGATGCCGCCCAATGCCGGCACCGCCCTGCTGCTGGTGCTGCTGATGGGGATGGTCACGATCGTCGCCGACGTGCTGGTGCTCACCCTGGACACCCCCGCGTGGATCGCGGCACCCATGTTGACCCTGTACCTGATCCCGGCGCTCGCCCTGGACACCCAGGTCGAGTGGCTGTCCTTCGTGCTGCTGGGCGTCGGCCTGCTGGTTGTCCTGGCCGCCGACACCTCCCGCGGGTTGGCCGGGTGGACCCGCAATCTGGTCGACGACGACGCCACCAGGCAGCACACCACCGCCGGTGTGTGGGGCATGGCCGCCATCATCGGCGTACCGGTGCTGGCCTTCTCGCTGCTGATCGGCAACGCGGTGCCCACCATGGGCACCTTTGACCTGAACTCGCGGCGGCCCCGGGGGGTAGGCCCCATCCAGATGCAGGACCCGACCATTGAGCTGCACCGCAACCTGTCCCAGCAGTCCGAGCAGGTGGTGGTGAACTACACCACCGACACCGGCGAGGGCCAGTACCTGCGGATGGCGTCGCTGTCGGTGATGGATCGCGACAGCTGGAAACTGACCGCCGTCCAACTGCAGAACGGCGCCCTGCCCAACCCGCCGGGGCTGGGCACGCGCCAGCTCGAGACCACCACCACCATCCGGATCGGCAACTTCGGCAGCCAGTACCTGCCCTCCCCCTACGCCCCGCGCAGCTTCACCGCACCGGGCCAGTGGTCCTTCGACCCGGTGACGATGATGATCCTGTCGACCGAGGGCAACAACACCGACGCGACCCGCGGGTTGGAGTACTCGGTCACCAGCGTGGTCACCGACCCCGACCCCAGTAGCTTCAACAGTGCCCAGCCGGGCAACCCGCCCGACGACGGCCTGACCAGAGCCCTGCCGGACGACGTCCCCCAGGAGATCGTCGACCTGACCGCCGAGGTCACCGCCGACGCCCCCACCCCGGTGCTGAAGGCGGCCGCCATCCAGGCCTGGTTGCGGGACCCCCGCACGTTCACCTACTCCACCGACGCGCCCGCCGGCGACGGCTTCGAGGTGATGAAGAACTTCCTGCTGACCGACCGGAAGGGCTACTGCATCCACTTCGCCTCGGCGATGGCGCTGATGGCCCGGATCAGCGGCATCCCCTCGCGGGTCGCGGTGGGCTTCCTGCCCGGCACCAGGAATGGCGATACGTGGCAGGTGCAGGCCAAGGAGATGCACGCCTGGCCCGAACTGTTCTTCGAAGGCTTCGGCTGGGTCCGCTTCGAACCCACCGCCGGGGTCGCCGACGCCCCCGAGTGGACCGTCGTCCAGGGCAGCGGCCCGACCGAGAGCCCCTCGTCCACCCCGTCGACGAGCCAGAGCACCGACCCGTCGGCGTCCACCAGCGGGTCGATGGACACCCCGTCGGCCACCCAGACCGAGTTCGAGGTCGCGACCGACGGCAACGCCTTCGCCTGGCGACGCTTCCTGGCGGTGGTGGGTCTCACCCTGCTGGTTCTCGCCGGGCTGCTGACGCCCATGGTCACCCGCCAGGTGATCCGCCGCCGCCGATTCGCCGGCGGCGGCTCGGCCGAGGACCGGGCCGAGGCGCTGTGGGCCGAGCTGCGTGACACGATGCGCGACGTCGGTGCCGGCTGGCCTGCGGGCTCCCCGCGGGAGAAGGCCGCTGCCCTGGCGGCGGTGCTGGAGGTCCCGGCGGCCGAGGCCATGGGTCGCGTCGCCGAGACGGTCGAACGTGCCCGCTACAGCCGCGGCCTGGGCGAACTGCCCGACCAGTTCACCCAGGACGTGCGGTACGTGACCGAGGACGTGCGCGCCCACCAGAGCGGGGCCGCCAAGGCGCGCAGCGTCGTCTGGCCGACGTCGCTGTTCACCAATCTGGGGCAGCGACTGTCCGGCAACTGAGCGTGGCCCGGCACCGCAGACATCAGGTTGATCACGTTGACGGCCGTCACTGTTGCCCCGCGCTCGGGCGAACTACACTGGAGCGCACAGCACTCGCCTGCACAGCTTGGAGGCAATGATGGCCCTCTCCGAGGAAGAACAGAGACGGCTCGAGCAACTCGAGGCGCTTCTGTCCGAGGACGACCCCAAGCTGGCCCACACCTTGCGCGGGACCAGCCGCCCGATGGTCGTCAACGGCAAACGTCTGGCGATCAGCATCGCCGGGTTCGTGGCCGGTATCGCGCTGCTGCTGGTCGGCATGCAGTGGGGCTGGTTCATCAGCGTGATCGGTTTCGTGGCGATGTTCGCGGCCGCTGCCTGGTTCGTGCTCGGACGCGGCGGCGATGGCCAGCCGCATCGGGAGCCCTCGAAGTCGGCGTCGTACTCGGCCACGCGCACCCACCGCGGCAACGCCGACTCGTCCTCGGCCTTCATGGACAGGCTCGAGGAACGCTGGAAGCGTCGCCAGGACGAGGGTCGCTGAAGTCGGATCGTGTTCCCGGCTAGGTGAGGCTCCCCCGCTGGATGGCCTGCGGCCCGAAGCGGGCGATCACCGCATCTGCTGCCAGTTCGACCTCGCGCATGCCCCGCTCCGGGGCGTCCAGGGTGAACTGCTGGTAGGCGTCGTCGCGGTCGACCAGGTTCTCGACCCGGACCCCCACCCGACGGATCCGTCCCCGCTGCAGGTGCAGCTTGTGCCAGCAGCGCAGCGCCCCGGCATAGACCTCGTCGGTGACGTCGGTCGGGGTCGGCAGACTGGTGGTGCGGGTGATGGTGGTGAAGTCCGAGAAACGCACCGACAGGGTCACCCCACGGCCGAGCACCCCGGCCTGCCGCATCCGTGACGTGGTGCGTGCGGCCATCCGCAGCAACTCGACCCGCACGATCTCGGGGTCGTCGGTGTCGCGACTGAACGTTTCCTGCGCGCCGATGCTGCGCTCGGCGGGGGCACTGGTGACCTGCCGCGAGTCGCGTCCCCACGCCAGGTCGTGCAACCAGCCGCCGGCATGGGCACCCATTGCCCGCTGCAGGGTCCCCCTGGGGGTGTGGGCCAGTTGGCCGATGGTGGTCAACCCCAGCCGGTGCAGTTTGGTGGCGGTCGCCTCACCCACCCCCCAGATCCGTTCGACCGGAAGCGGGTGCAGGAAGGCGGTGACCTGGTGGGGCAGCACCTCGTGGATGCCATCGGGTTTGCAGTGGGTCGACGCCAACTTGGCCAGGAACTTGCTGGGACCAATGCCGACCGAACAGGTGATCCGTTGCTCATCGGCGACCTGGGCACGAATCTGCTGGCCCACCTGCAGGGGCGTGCCGAGCCGACGTCGGGTGCCGGTGACATCGAGGAAGGCCTCATCGACGGAGACGGCCTCGACCTGCCCGGTGATGCTGCGGAAAATCGCGAAGACACCATCGCTGACCGCGGCGTAGGTGTCGTAGTCCGGTGGCACCGGGACCCCCTCGGGGCACAGTCGGCGGGCGCGGGAACTGGGCATGCCGGACCGCACTCCCCGGGCCCGGGCCTCATAGCTGGCCGACAGCACCACCCCCCGCTCGGCGCCACCCACCCACATGGGGATGCCGCGCAGGTCGGGGCGCCGGGACAACTCCACCGAGGCGTAGAAGGCGTCCATGTCGACATGCATGATGACGCGGTGCTGTTCGCGGGGGGTGACCCCCTGCACCCCCACGTGTTGTTCGCGGGGGGTGACCCCCTGCACCCCCACGGGTTGTTCGCGGGGGGTGACCCCCTGCACCCCCACGGGTTGTTCCATGGTCACCTGCCTGAGCTTCCGGGGCTGGAGTGCCACAGCTTGCGCGGTGCCTGGTCGGCCGGGCTGCCGGCCGGTTTGACGTCGGCATAGGGCGACTGCTGGTACCCGCTGGGATGCACCAGCACCCGGCGCTGCCCCATGCCGCCGGCGCGGGTGTGCTGCTGGGCATCGCCCACGGTGCCGTCCCGCGGGTCGGCGCCCTGGGCCAACTGGCCACCACGCATTCGGGCTGCGGCCCCGCGGGGAGCCTCGACCGGACGAGGCGCCTGAGTGATGATGGCGGTGATGGCGGCGGTGGCTGCCCGCCGGTCACCGTCGGACTCCAACGCCTGTTTCCACACCTCGAACAGGCCCTGCAGGTCCCAGGCGCCGGTCGCCCGCAGTGACAGTCCCTGCGGTCCGGTGCGTCGGATCACCCCCCGCACCAGCAGCAACCAGCTGGCGAAGACGGTGTGGGCGTAGGCGCCCTGGGCGTCCTCGAAGAAGGTGGCATCGACCGGGCCCGTGGAGTCGTCCAGGGTCAGGAACACCACCCGTCGTCCGGACCTGACCGGCGGGGTCTGGGTGGCGACCTTGACCCCGGCGACCAGCACCTCGGACTGGTTGCGGCGGCCGTGCAGGTCGCGCGACCAGGCAATGCCGAGGTCGTCGAGGAAGCTGCGGTAGAAGTCCATGATGTGCTGGCTGGTGTCCATGCCGAGGATGTCGAGTTCGCTGGCGAGGCGTTCGATGCGGGTCATCTCGGGCAGTCCGGTGGCGGCCACGTCGGTGGGGGTGGTCTGCCCCGGGCCCGACGTCCGGTCGTCGGGGTCGTGGGGGTCGTGGGGGTCGTGGCCCCACAGGTCGGGGTCCCACTGCTCGACGGTCGGGTCGGCCTCGGCCGGGTCGCTGAAGTCCAGTGCCAGTTGGATGCCCGTGAACGACTCGGCCACCCGGGACGGCACCACCTCGGCGGCGGCCTGGCGGCGGGCCCGCGTCCGCACGCTGGCCGGGCCATCCTCGCGTGGTTGTTCGTAGGACTTGCTGCGCACCAGTCCCCTGGCCCGGGCGGCGGTGCGGTTCTCGACCACCTGCAGTCGGCGGAGGTCGGCGGTGGCCAGCAGCAGGTCTCGGCGGGTGACCTGTCCCTCGGCGAGCACACCGACGTCCTGGCCGACCCGGTAGAGGTCGTCGAAGGCGCCGGCCAGCACCAGCCGTTCCACCACGGGAGCCTCGACCCCGGCCCGGTTCCAGAAGTCGGTGAGCGAGGTGTAGGGCTGACCGGCGGCGATGCGCAGCACCTCGGACTGGCTGATGCCCTTGACCTCGGCCAGGGCGGTGCGCAGGCCGTGGGCGCTGTCGTCGGGAAGCCCCTGGGCATCCAGAACCGTGGTCGGGGTGGGTGTGGCCCGCGGGTCGGCATGGCCGCTGAGCGGTGGCACCCAGTCGGGGCCGTGCAGGCATTCGACCTGCCAGGTGGCGCCGCTGCGGTTCACGTCCAGGCCGAGCAACGGCACCTGCATGCGGCGCGCCTCCTCGGCGATCAGCCGCTTGGGGTACATGCCGGGGTCGTGGGTGAGCAGCCCGGCGACGAAGTGGGCCGGGTAGTGCCGCTTCAGCCAGGCCGACTGGTAGGTCGGCAGCGCGAAGGCAGCCGCGTGGGCCTTGCAGAAACCGAAGGAGGCGAAGGCGACCAGCACCTGCCAGACCTTCTCGACGGTCTCGGCCGGGTACCCACGTTCCCGGGCGATCGGACCGAACCAGTCCTGCACGTCGCGCTGGCCGGCCAGGTCGCCCAGCGCGCGGCGGACCTCATCGGCCTGGGCCAGGCTGCAGCCGGTCATCACCGCGACGATGCGGATGACCTGCTCGTGGAAGACCACCACCCCACCGGTCTCGGCCAGCACCGGTTCCAGGTCGGGGTGCAGGTACTTCGGCTGGTTCCAGCCCTGTCGGGCATTCAGGAACGGCACCACCATGTCGGACTTCACCGGCCCGGGACGAAACAGCGAGATGTCAATGATGATGTCGGTGAAGGTGGACGGCCCGAACTTGCCGACCAGTTCGCGCTGGCCGGGTGACTCGATCTGGAAGCAGCCCAGGGTGGCGGCATGGCCGATCATGTCGTAGGTGTCGGGGTCGTCGAAGGGGCCCAGGTCGTCGATGGGCGGCGACTGATGGCCGGTGCGGTCGATCTCGTCCAGGCAGTGCGAGATGGCCGACTGCATCCGGATGCCGAGCACGTCGAGTTTCAGCAGGCCGATGTCCTCGACGTCGTCCTTGTCGAACTGGCTCATCGGGAAGCCACCGTGGCTGGCCTCGATCGGGGTGCGATCCCCCAGGGTGGCGTCGCTGAGCAGGATTCCGCAGGGGTGCAGCGCGACGTGGCGGGGCAGCCCGTCCAACGATTCGACCAGTTCGAAGAAGACGTCGAGGCGGCGTTCGGCCAGGCCGGCGGCCCGCAGCTCGGGCAGGTCGCGCATGGCCTGTCGGGCGTCCCGGGCCCGAATGTGGGGGAAGGCCTTGGCGATGGCGTCCACCTCGCCGGGGGGCATGCTGAGCGCATTGCCGACATCACGAACGGCGTGGCGGACGCGGTAGGTCTCCAGCATGGCCACGCAGGCGACCCGTTCGCTGCCGAAGACGTCCAGCACCTTTTCGTAGACCTCGGTGCGCCGGGCCGACTCGACGTCGAGGTCGATGTCGGGCAGCGCCCGGCGCAGCGGCGACAGGAAGCGTTCCATCACCAGCCCGTGGGCCAGCGGGTCGACCCCGGAGATGCCGAGCAGGTGGTTGACCAGACTGCCGGCACCCGACCCGCGGGCGGCGCAGCGAATGTTCATCTCGCGGACCAGGCCCACCACGTCGCCGACGGTCAGGAAGTAGGACGCGAAACCGAGGTGGTCGATCACCGCCAGTTCCTCGTCGAGTCGCTGGACGACCCGGGGGTGCTGGTAGTGGTCGTAGCGGCTGGTGATGCCGGCCTCGCACCGCTGCCGCAGCACCGTCATGGCCTGGTCGGCGGTGGTGCCGAGCACCCCGAACTCGGGCAGGTGGATCTCGCCCAGGCCGAGGTCGGCGTGGGGGTCGAGTCGACAGCGCTGGGCCAGCAGCCGGGTGTCGGCGATCAGCCGTTCGGCACCGTCCGGGCCGCCGCGTCGTCCGGAGCGGTCAGCGACCTGTTCGGCAATGTCGATCATCTGCTTGCCCGGTTTGAGCCAGCCCTCGGCGTTGCGTCGGTCAACGTTGCGCAGGTCGAGGGGTACCAGTCGGCGGGCGGCGTCCAGGACGTCCAGGGTGGGCGCCTGCTGGCGGCGGGCCATCCGCACCTGGTTGGCGAGCACCGCGGTCAGGTGGTGCTGGTCGGCCAGTTCCACCAGGGCACCGGCCTGGGCGGCCGAGTTCACCCCATGGCCCTTGACCTGGTGGTTGGTGGCGGCCAGCGCCACCTGGTCGGGGCCCAGCGCCTCGACCCAGCGGCGCAGCTCGGCCTGGGCACGCAACCGGTCACCCTCGGCGACGGCGACGCCCACGGGTGAGTCGGAGCCCAGCATCACCAGCAGGTCGCCGTCGCCGGCATGCTCGGCGATCAGGTCCAGGCTGCTGACCGGTTCACCGCGGTGACCGGCCAGATGGGTGGCCGTGGTCAGCCGGCACAGGTTGGCCCAGCCCTGGCGCGAGGTGGCCAGCACCACCACCCGCGGCAGCCGCTGGTCACGGATCTCGCCACCACGCGCGGCGGTGCTGCGACGGGCCGGGGCCCGCCGCCACGGGTCGGGGATGGCCAGGTCGGCACCCACCACCGGGGCGATGCCGTGCTTGAGGCAGGCCTTGGCGAAGCGGATGACGCCGTAGAGCCCGTCCCGGTCGGTCAGGGCGAGGGTGTCCATGCCGTGGTCGGCGGCGGCGGCCACCAGGTCACCGGGGTGGGAGGCGCCGTGCTGCAGTGAGTAGCCCGAGGCCACCCGCAGGTGCACGAAGGGGTCATTCATCCGATGGCCCTGCCCTCCCACTGGTGGGGCTGCTCGGCCCAGGTGATCACGGCCTCGCAGAAGCGGTCGGCGTCACGGACCAGGTCGTCGGCCTCGCGGGTGCCGACCGCCAGTCGTCCGGCGGCGACGGCGCGGCGGCGCGGTTGGGTGGCAGCGAAGTAGGCCGCCCACTCACCCAGCCCGGGCACGGCACGCGCGACCAGCGGCCAGGGATCGCCCAGATCGGTGGGGATGCGCCGTCCGGTGCGGGCCAGCACGGCAGCGTCGGCGGCCAGCGCCACGGCCCGCTGGGCCTGCAGGTAGCGCTCGGCGTCGGTGTCGCACAGCAGTGCCTCGATCACCAGGGTGCGGGCCAGACGGATGTCGGGCACCCAGTTCGGTTCGGGGGTGCGGGGTTCGGGCGTGCTCATCAGTCCAGCACCCCCCGCAGCTGCCACCGTCCCCGCGTGGGGGAATGGGCAAGTTCGTAGATGCCGCGGCTGCCGGGCAGTCCGTTCGCGGCCTCCACGCGCCACACCGTCACCTCGTCGAGCAGGTCGGCGTCGTCATCGGGGTCGAGGTGTTCCCCCCGGGCGGCCCGCACCTGGGCCCCGGTCCACCACGAACCGGTCTCGACCCAGCGGTTCTCGACGGCGAGCACTCGCCACAGGGCGCCTCGCCAGCTGAACCGGCTGGGTGCATCGTGACGGTCGCAGGTGACCTCGATCGGGTCGTCGCGTCTACGCATGTTGAGTCTTCCCCTACTCACACGCCCGGCGCTGCTGGCACCGCGGGCTACGCTGGCGTCCGACCGGTTGGCCGGACCGCGCCCCATCGACAGTTCACGGTGCGCCGGGAATGCGCCCACCGCCGATTCGACCCGGGGTGTCGGGAACCCCGGCGCGGACAGGGGTCGAAGCCATCCGCACCGGGGCCGTCCCAGTGCTCCAACAGGTGTCCGGCGCTCCCCTTGGCAAGGAGCACCACGAGCCTTCCCCTGACTCGTCAATCGAACACCCGTTCGAACACCTCCACTATAACCCCACGCCACCCGACGTCGTCAAGCCCCGTCGATAAACTGCCACCATGGACGAGACCACCGCTGCCCGCATCCAGCACCATGGCTCCGACTGGGCCACCACCGTCGTCCGCGCCCTGCGCACACCCTGGCCGTGGGTCTCGTCCCACCTGTCGTTGTCGGCCGAGGATTGTGACGTCACCCCGAGCCGGCTGCACCCCGCCTTCCACGGCAGCCTCGACTGGCACTCCTCGGCGCACATGCAGTGGTCGGCAATGCTGCTGCTGGAGGCTGCCGGCGATCTCACTGCAGCCCCCTACCGCGACCTGCTCGACGAACTCGACACCCGGCTGACCAGCCAGAACATCGGCGTCGAGGTGGACTACCTGGCCAGCCACCGCAGTTTCGAGCGGCCCTACGGCTGGGCCTGGGCCTGCCTGGTGGCGGCCACCGCCCAGCGCCTCGCCGACGGTTCCGGGCCGCTCGCCGCCAGTGCCCGCGGGTGGGCCGGGGCGTTGCGCCCCCTGGCGGACCTGGTCTGCGACCTGTTGCTGGCGTGGCTGCCGAACCTGGCCGCCCCGGTGCGCCACGGCGTCCACTCCAACACCGCCTTCGCCCTGGGTCTGGTCCGCGATGCGCAGGAGCACCTGGGACGCACCGACGTGGTCGCGGCCATCGATGCGGCAGCCCTGGCCTGGTTCGCCGACGACGTCGACTACCCCAGCCAGTGGGAGCCGTCCGGTGCGGACTTCCTGTCCCCCGCACTGACCGAGGCCGACCTGATGCGCCGGATACTCGGGCCAGTCGAGTTCGGCGCCTGGCTGCGCACCTTTCTGCCGGTGCTCGGCGAACCGGGCGACGCGCTGCTGCGGGTTCCCGAGGTGCTGGACCCGAGCGACGGCCAGGCCGTCCATCTGTACGGACTGGCGCTGTCGCGCTCGGCCATGCTGCGTCGCCTGGCGCCGTGGTTGGACGACCCGGCTCGCACGTCGGTGCTGGACTCCTCGGCCGAGCAGTACGGCTGGGCTGGGCTGGCGATCACCGAGGGCGACTTCATGAGCACCCACTGGCTGGCGTCCTTCGCCCTGCTGTGAGGACCCGGGCGAGTGTGCTCGGACCAGTTCTGGATCAACATCCACACCGACTACGACCTGGAAGTCGAGAAGGACCGCCACGGCACCGACCTCGACAAGGCCACCACTCTGGTCGCACGCTGACCGAGAAACCACACCAGAGATTCTGAGAAATTTCCGGGTCGGCTCTTGTGCTCGTGATTCGTACCTGTGTACGATAGAGCATGGACAGAGTCGACCGGTGGATCCACCGCACCGAACAGGCCGGGCAACTTGCCGGG